>JAZOLO010000010.1:0-46068 GCA_045653035.1 Eubacteriales bacterium | reverse complement strand
TTTCCGAGACCTTTCACTTAGCTTGTTTTACCTTACTTCGTACATGTCTCGTTGTTTAATTTTCAATGTCCATTTTCGCTCCCGCTCTCGCGACAGCTTCGATAGTATAGCACAAACATTTCCCTTTGTCAACACTTTTTTTCAAAAAAATCAAAATTTTTTTAAATTATTTTTCTTGTTAAAAATACATATATTTTAACTATCATTGACAGAATAAACTAGGAAAACAAAAACCGCCGTGTAAACACGGCGGAATTGTGTAAATAAGACTTACGCGTTGAATGAATTGAGCTTTCTGGTGAAGAGACTCTTTCTTCTCGCAGCAGTGTTCTTGTGCATGTGTCCCTTTGCTACTGCAACGTCAATCATCTTAACTGCATCCTTGTAAAGTGCGATTGCAGCTTCCTTATCTCCTGCCTCAAGAGCCTTTTCGTACTTCTTGATAGCTGTCTTCATTGCAGAAACGTACATCTGGTTCTGAAGAGTTTTCTTTTCAGTAACGAGAACACGCTTCTTCGCTGACTTGATATTCGGCATCGAATACACCTCCTTAATTTGGCAATGGGTTTTGTCCCGATTGCATACTGTCCTATTCAAGTACTAATAATATCACGAAACTCCAAATAATGCAAGTACTATTTTCGATTTTTTTAATTTTTTTTGAAAAATAATTTTTTCGACGGTTTTCTGCATGTTTACAAGATATAATTATAAATAAAGTAGGTAGAAAAATATGTATCAGACAAGAACAGACCTTGCCATGGAGGCACACGAGCTTGCTTCAAAAAACAAGAATTCTCCCGTTGACGGTGTTATTTTCCGCGAAGAAATAACAGAGAGCTACAAAATGACACGCATCGAGATACTTAATGAAAAAGGAGAAAAGGAAACCGGCAAACCCGTGGGTAAGTATCTTACTCTGCACACAGGGAAGCTTTGGGAAGGCGGTGTTGAAAATATATACTTTGCATCAAACGCCGTATCAAAGCTACTTCGTGAGCTCGCAGGGAACGACCTTACGGGCGGTCCTGTGCTTGTTGTGGGACTTGGAAACATAACCATAACAGCAGACGCCATAGGTCCGAAATGTGTGTCTCACATAATCGTAACAAGACACCTTAAGGACAGTTCGCCAGATATTTTTGAAAGCCTTGGCTTTGGCGACACCGCTGCTCTCTCCCCCGGTGTGCTCAGTCAAACGGGAATTGAAACAAGTGAAATAGTAAAAAGTGTGGCAAAGAAAATATCTCCCTCTCTCGTTATTGCGGTGGACTCTCTTGCTGCAAGAGATATTTCAAGACTGGGTACTGCGATACAGCTTACCGACACGGGAATCGCTCCTGGCTCTGGTATCGGCAACAGAAGGTCTGCACTCAATAAAAAGACTCTCGGAGTGCCTGTTATATCAATAGGAATACCTACCGTTGTAGATGCACTTACCCTTACGGCAAACATTCTTGAAAAGTATTATGGTTCAACGGATATGCTTTCAGATAATATGGAGGAGTCCGACTTTTTCGTAACGCCTAAGGATACCGATAAAATCATTTCTTATATGTCGAAGGTTATAGGATACTCAATCAACATGACCTTTCACGAAAAGCTTTCTTACGAGGAAATGATATCAATAGCGAATTAGGAGGAAAAATGAAAGAGCAGATTGAAAAGGCAAAGGGGTTTATATGCTTTTATCTGTCACTGCCCCTTTTTGTTCTCATGGTGCTTGTATCGGGAGTTGGGGTTCTTGGAAACGAAGCAAGTACACCGCAAGATATAAATACCATAAATCACGTCTCCCAAAAAGAAACAAGCAACAGCACTACCGACAAAATAGAACTTGAGCTATCGGAGGAAAAAGGGTTTGCAATAGTTGCAAGAGACCTGTCGAAGGACTACAACATTCTAAACTCCACAAACAAAACCGTTAATGAAGAAAAGCTTCTATCAAATCCTCTCCCCTACGCTTATAAAAGTGACGTACCCTTAGTGCTGGTAATCCACACCCACGCAACCGAGTGTTATGCAGACGTCACCGAATCTTTTCCCACTGCCGATGAAAACGGACGCTACGGATATTACAATGAATCGAGTGCCACAAGGTCAGAGGAGAAGTCAAAGAATATGATAGCCATTGGTGAAGCGTTTTGCGAAGTCCTAGCAGAAGAAGGAATAGGTGTAATACAGTGCAGAACTCTTAATGACAAGGACGACTATAACAATGCTTATTCAAATTCAAGAGAAAGGATAAAAGAGTATATTGCAAAATATCCTTCCATTAAATACATAATAGATATACACAGAGATTCTCTTGAGGGCACAAACAAAAACAAGACGAAAACTCTGGCAAGTGAAATAGAGGGCTCGGCACAGGTTATGCTGGTTAACGGGGTAAGCTTCGAGGGCTGGGAAAACAATCTAGCCCTTGCGTTAAAATATAAAAAAGCGATGGACGAAAACTATCCATCGCTATCACGCCCCATATACTTAAGGGATGCAAAATACAATCTTGATATAACAAAGGGAAGTCTGCTTCTTGAAGTAGGTACTTGTGCCAATACATTTGACGAAGCCGAAAAAGCGGCAAGACTTGCCGCCCGTTGCTTTGCTCTTGTTATTAAACAAGGAAGTTGACGTCACCCGTTGCAATTCCTACAATACTGTTTATTATCTTTTCGGCACGTTCGGTAAAGTTGATGCTTATCTTTTCAAGATACTGTCTGTTATCGGAATAGATGGTAAAGGATATTATATCCTTTTTACCGGAGTGAAGAGCACACTTTATACGCCATCCGCTTCCCTCATCAACGATTTCATTAGTATAAACGGAGCCGTCCTTCTTGTAAGAAATATAACGCATGAGCGCTCTCATGGTATTCTCTCTTACGTCTGCGAGGAGAACGTCTGCCATGTTATCTATTATAATAGTACCCTTTTCGCTTATTATATAGCATTCTGAGCCTTTTTCGTTTTCGTAAGGGGAAACGGAGCCTGTATCAATAAGCTCGGCGAAGCATTCTGCAAAATCAAAGTGATTAACAGCCCCCTCCCACATAACCACCTCGCTGAGAGTGTCGGAATCCACTTCTTGCGCCAGCTTTTCAAAAAGGCGGAAAAGATAGAGAAGGTAAAGCTTTATTTCGTTCTTTTCTGTAATTACCGTTCGTCTTGCCATGTTCTCTCCCGTTCAATTCCTTGTTTTGTAAAATTATTATATCATAAAAAAAACAAAAATCAATGAACTTTTTTCAAAAAACTATTGATTTTTAATTTTCGTTGTGCTAGAATGACCTTAAAGATTTTTGGAGTAAAATGTTATGAAAAATAATTTAAGAGCAGTTGAATATCGATTTTATTTTTACTTTACCTTGAATACAAGGTAAGGCTTTTTGGTCGTGCTCTTTAACGAAAATTTTAAGTCTCGTTAATTTCACCCGAAGCCTTACGGCTTCGGGTTGTTTTTTTTTGAAAGGATAGTATTATGATAGTTGTACTTAAAAAGAACCCTAACCCTCAACAGCTTACTCATCTTAAGGAGTGGCTTGAAAAGAAAAATTTAACCATTCATGAAAGTGTCGGAGACTCCCATATAATTCTCGGTCTTGTTGGCGATACGTCAAAGATTGACATTGACCTTATTTCTGCAATAGATATTGTAGAAACAGTAAAAAGAGTTCAGGAGCCTTACAAAAATGCCAACAGAAAATTTCACGAGGAAGATACTGTAATAAAAGTTAAGGACACGCAGATAGGCGGAGGCTCGCTTACTGTAATGGCAGGTCCCTGTTCGGTTGAAAGTGAAGAACAGATGGTGACCATTGCCAAGAGCGTTAAAGCCTCGGGAGCAACAATTCTCCGTGGCGGTGCTTTCAAGCCCAGAACCTCACCCTACGCCTTCCAAGGACTTGGCAAGGAGGGGCTAGAGCTTCTTAAAACAGCAGGTAAAGAGGCAGGTCTTCCTATTGTTACAGAAATCATGGAGATATCTCAGCTTCCCTTATTTGAGGACGTTGATATCATACAGGTCGGAACAAGAAATATGCAGAACTTCAATCTTCTCCGTGAGCTCGGGCGTCAGGACAAGCCTGTGATGATAAAGAGAGGTATGTCCGCCACATACGAGGAATGGCTCATGAGCGCCGAATACGTTATGGCATCGGGAAACGAAAAGGTCATTCTTTGTGAAAGAGGAATCAGAACCTTTGAAAGCTGTACGAGAAACACACTCGATATCAGTGCCGTTCCCGTCTTGAAAAAGCTCTCACACTTCCCTGTAATTATCGACCCCAGCCATGCAACGGGAAAAGCATCTCTTGTGCCTCCTCTTGCAATGGCAGGAGTGGCAGGCGGTGCTGACGGCATTATGCTTGAAGTGCACAACGACCCTGAGCATGCTCTCTGCGACGGACCTCAGTCGCTGGGACTCGAAGCTTTTGAAAAGACAAGCAAAAAGCTTTTCGCACTTCACTCCTTCCTTAAGACTATGGAGGACTGACATGAATATAGGAATAGCAGGACTCGGTCTTATAGGCGGGTCAATGGCAAAAAGCGTAAAAGCAAAAACAGGTCATACAGTATTTGGCTGTGATATAAACTCCGAAACACTTCTAATGGCAAAGCTTTCGGGTGCTATCGACGAGGAGCTTTCAGATGCAAGTCTCTCTGACTGCGATATAGTATTTTTGGCACTGACTCCAAGGGTTGCAACAGAGTGGCTTGAGAGTCATGCAAGGAGTATCAGCCCAAATTCAGTGGTAGTGGATTTCTGCGGTGTAAAGAGAAGCGTCTCAGCCGACATGAGAAAAATTGCCGATGAACACGGATTCATGTATATAGGCGGACACCCTATGGCAGGTAAGGAAAGGGGCGGTTTCAAAAATTCCTCACCTGACCTTTTCAGCGGTGCTTCCATGATACTAACTCCCGACAGTGAAACTATCCCCGAAACTCTCGAAATGCTGTCGAAGCTATTTTACGACGTGGGCTTCGCAAGAGTTGTGTACTCAAATGCCGATGAGCATGACAGAATAATCGCTTACACCTCTCAGCTTGCACACATCGTTTCAAGCGCATATATTAAATCCCCCGAGGCACAGCGTCAGAGAGGCTTTTCGGCAGGCTCCTTCAGGGATATGACAAGAGTTGCTTACCTTGACGAAAATATGTGGACAGAATTATTTATGTGTGACAGAGATTATCTTACAAAAGAATTAGATATTCTTATATCTAACTTAAAGGAATACAAAAACGCTCTTGAAAAGGGTGATAGCGTTACCTTGAACCGCCTTTTGAAGGAAGGGCGTGAGTGTAAAATACAGGCAGGTGGAAACTGATGCAAAAGGTAAAAATAAATACCAAAAAAGGCTATGACGTTATAATAGGCGGTGGGCTTCTGAAAAAAGCAGGTGAAATACTGAAAGAGACAGGAATAAACGGAAAGCTTGCAATAGTCACCGACTCAAACGTTGCACCAATTTATCTTGATACTCTCAAAAGCTCTCTTGCAGATTGTGGGTACGAGGTAATATCCTACGTCTTCCCTGCCGGTGAAGAATCGAAAAGCCTTGAAACGCTTTCCTCCATTCTTGAATTTTTTGCAGAAAACGCTATGACGAGAAAGGATACAGCTATAGCCCTTGGCGGTGGAGTTGTGGGAGACATGACAGGCTTTGCCGCAGGAGTATATATGAGAGGTATTTCTTACGTTCAGATACCGACGACACTTTTGGCGTGTGTAGACTCCTCGGTCGGAGGAAAAACTGCCGTTGACCTTAAGGCAGGAAAAAACCTTGCAGGTGTCTTTATACAGCCGAAGATGGTTATTGCCGATACCGACACCCTTAAAACCCTTAAAAAAGAAGTATATGCCGACGGCATGGCGGAGGTTATAAAGACTGCGGTGCTGGGTGACAGTGAGCTTTTCTTACGCCTTGAAAATGGTGATGCCGATGATGAATATATTATTTCAAGGTGCGTTCGCTACAAGGGTAAAATCGTTTGCGAGGACGAATACGAAACAGGGGTAAGAAAGCTTCTTAATCTGGGACACACCCCTGCCCATGCTATTGAAAAGCTCTCCCACTATAAAACGCCTCACGGACACGCCGTAGGTTCAGGACTTGCGATAATTGCAAGAGCGTGTGCAAAAGAGGGTCTTCTTGAAGTGAGAATTGCTAACAGAATTTTGTCACTTCTTAAAAAGTACTCACTCCCCCTTTACAGTGAGTTTTCACCGTCGGATTTGGCAAGAGAAAGCACCTTTGATAAAAAAAGAAGCGGTAATATCATCAGCTTTATAAAGATACGAAGCATCGGTGACTGCTTCATAGACGAGGTAGCTTTAGATAAAGTTCAGGATTTTTTTGAAAAAGGAAGTACGTCAAGATGAACGTGAGAATCACCCCCTCCCCTCTTTCGGGGACGGTTTCTTCAATTCCGTCAAAGTCGGATGCACACAGGCTTTTTATTTGTGCAGCCCTTGCAAAAGAAAAAACTGTTATAAATCTTAAATCAAGCTCGGTGGATATAGATACTACGCTCGACTGTCTTGAAAAGATGGGCGTGAAAATTGAGAGAGACGGAGATATGGTGAGTGTTATTCCCTCTCCTTTCAAAAAAGAATGTGTACTTGATGCAAACGAAAGCGGTTCTACCCTTCGCTTTCTTGTACCTGTGGCATCTGCTGTTTGCGACAAGGTGACTTTCCTTGGAAAAGGAAGGCTTCCTTCAAGACCGATAAAGGAGCTGACCGATACACTTCAGGAAAACGGAGTGGTATTTTCAAGAAAAACGCTTCCCTTTACAAAAACGGGAAAGCTGAATAGCGGTAGGTTTACCCTACCCGGTAACGTAAGCTCTCAATATATAACGGGGCTCATGTTTGCGCTTCCTCTCCTAGAGGGAGATAGTGAAATAATACTCACAACGCCTCTTGAGTCCTCGGCATACGTTGATATAACGCTTAATGCTCTGAAAAAATTTGGAATTAAAATAGATAAAACAAATAAGGGATATTTTATAAAAGGAAATCAAAGCTACCTGTCTCCCGAAAAGCTTACTGTTGACGGCGACTGGTCAAATTCCGCATTCTTCCTCGTTGCAGGAGCTATAAAAAACAACGTTACCGTTACGGGACTTGACGTGAATTCTCCACAGGGAGATAAAGAAATCACGGGTATCATAAAGAATTTCGGAGGAGACGTGAGCCTTGACAGCGGAATAAGCGTCAAGGAGTCGGAGCTTGTAGGGGGAACCGTTGACGTAAGCGAAATCCCCGATATGCTCCCTGCCCTCTCGGTGCTTGCATCCTTTTCAAAGGGTACGACTCGGTTTACGGGCGGAAAAAGGCTGAGAATAAAAGAAAGCGACAGACTTCACTCTGTAGCGTGTCTTATAAATTCCCTCGGCGGTGTTGCAAGAGAGCTTGACTACGGCATTGAGGTAGACGGAGTGGGGCTTTGTGGCGGTGAGGTTGAAGGCTTTAACGACCACAGAATAGTAATGGCGGCGGCTGTTGCGGGAAGTCTTTGTAAAAAAGACGTTATAATCAAAGGGGCTGAGGCGGTAAACAAATCGTATCCGTCATTCTTTAAGGATTTTGAAAAGATTGGAGGCAAATACTGTGTCATCTGAATTTGGAAAGAATATAAAGGTATCTGTATTTGGTCAGTCTCACGGAGAAGCGATAGGAGTCGTTGTAAACGGACTCCCCGTAGGTGAGAAAATTGATTTTGAAAAGCTTCAGGAATTTATGGAAAGACGCCGTGGCGGAAAGAATGGCTTTTCCACCAAACGTTCAGAAGCCGACGTGCCGAAGTTTTTATCAGGCATTATAGACGGCGAGACCTGCGGTATGCCTCTGACTGCTATAATAGAAAACGGCGACAAACGCTCGGGCGATTACAGTGAAATTGTCGACAAGCCACGTCCAGGACACGCCGACTACACCGCATTTTTAAAATGGGGCGGAAAGGCTGATATGCGAGGCGGAGGCCATTTTTCGGGAAGACTTACCGCTCCCTTGTGTGTGGCGGGAGGAATTGCTAAACAGATACTCGAAAGGCGAGGTATATACGTTGGCGCTCACGTAAGTGAGATACACGGAATCAAGGACACGCCCCTCCCCGAATATCCCGCAAAGGAATTATTTGAAGAGATTGCTAAAAAAGAGTTGCCCGTAATAGATAACAAAAAGGGCGAGGCAATGAAAGAGGATATTGCTCTTGCATCAGGCGAGGGAGACTCTGTTGGCGGTATCGTTGAATGTATTGCCACAGGACTGCCGTCAGGGCTTGGTTCTCCTATGTTCGATGGTGTAGAAAACAGAGTCGCATCCGCTTTATTCGGTATACCTGCGGTGAAGGGTGTGGAATTCGGTTGCGGATTTGAAGCAGCACGAATGAAGGGCTCTGAAAACAACGACCCCTACGAAATAAGAGACGGAAAAGTCAGAACCCTTTCAAACAATGCGGGAGGTATTCTCGGCGGTATAACAAACGGCGAGCCCTTAAGAGTGAGAGTGGCTTTTAAGCCCACTCCATCCATTTCAAAGGAGCAGAAAACAGTTAGCCTTTCTAAAATGGAGAACACAACGCTCATTATAAAGGGTCGGCACGACCCATGTATCGTGCCGAGAGCCGTGCCTGTAGTTGAGGCTGTAGTTGCACTTGTAATACTTGATATGATAAACGATGGTGAATAATATGGATATTAAAGAGATACGAGATAAAATTGACAAAATCGACGATGAAATACTCTCACTCTTTATTGAAAGAATGGAGATTTCAAAGGACGTTGTAAAATACAAAATGGAAAACGGTCTCCCAATACTCAATAAAGAAAGAGAAAGAGCGATACTAAAGGACGTTCAAAAGAAAGCGGGAGAATACGAGGAATATGCGTATCAGCTGTTCTCAAAGCTCATAGAGCTTTCAAAGGCTTCACAGCGTGAGATAATGAGCGGAAACACCAAGATAAAGGAAAATATTGAAAAAGCACTTCTTTCTGCCGACAAGGTATTTCCCAAAACGGGAAACGTTGCATGTCAGGGTGTTGAGGGGGCTAACTCACAGATAGCCGCCGACAAGCTTTTGCCGAGAGGCAACATAATCTACGTCAAGACCTTTGAGGCTGTATTCGATGCGGTAGAATCGGGACTTTGCGACTTTGGTGTTCTGCCCATCGAGAATAACACTCACGGCTCCGTGAGAAAGGTTTATGAGCTTTTACAGAAGAAAAGCTTCTACATCGTTCGTTCCACTTCTCTCAATATACGTCATGAACTACTGGCGAAGCCAGATACAAAGCTTTCGGATATAAAAGAGGTTCTTTCTCACGAACAAGCACTGGGTCAGTGCTCGAGGTTTATCTCTGAACTTCCCGCAGGTATCAAGATTACACCTTGTGCAAACACTGCAATGGCGGCGAAAGTGGCATCAGAGTCTGACGGAAGTATTGCGGCTATCGCATCTCACGACTGTTTGGAGCTTTACGGACTTGACTGCCTTTGTGCCGATATACAGGACAGCGACAACAACTATACCAAGTTCATTCTTATAGCAAAGGACTTATCCATTTATGCAGGTGCAAACCGCATAAGTATAATTCTCGACTGCCCCAACAAGCCGGGTGCTCTCGGTGATATTCTCCAGATGTTCGCATCTCACGGAGTCAATATGTTAAAGCTTGAAAGCTGTCCTGTTACGGGAAGAAACTTTGAATTTATATTCTACATTGAGCTTGATGCATCAGTGCATGATAGCGGTGTCCTGCCGATGCTTGAGGAGCTGGAGCGTGAATGCAGCAGCTTCACCTTCCTCGGTAACTATCCCGTAGTATGAAAAATCTTTTTTTCGGTCTTATCGGGGAGCATCTGTCTCACAGCTTTTCACAAATAATTCACCGCGAAATGGGGTGTGACAATTACTGCCTGAAAGAAACCCCTCCAGAAGAGCTTGAGACTTTTATAAAGAGCAATAAATTCGGCGGACTGAACGTCACTATCCCTTATAAAAAAGACGTGATGAAGTACTGTGACATACTCACCCCCGAGGCTGAAGAAGTCGGGTGCGTAAACACGGTTATCACCGATAAAGACGGCCGTCTTGTAGGGCACAACACCGACGTTGACGGATTTCTCTTTATGGCAAGGAATGCGGGAGTTGAGCTTTCGAGAAAGAAGGTCATTATCCTCGGCTCGGGAGGTGCTTCTCTTGCAGTCGGTTACGCACTTAAAAAGGCAGCGGCTAAAGAGGTTGTAACTGTATCGAGAACAGGCGAAAACAACTACGAAAATCTGCATCGACACTTCGATGCGGAGGTTATAGTAAACACTACTCCCGTGGGAATGTACCCAAATGCAGATGCAAGTCCCATCGACCTCTCCCCTTTCAAAAAGTGCCGAGGTGTACTTGACCTCATTTACAATCCTTTCCGTACAAATCTGCTCCTTCAGGCAGAGACGCTTGGAATTCCCTCATCTAACGGACTTTCAATGCTTGTTTCTCAAGCGCTTTTTGCCGAGGAGTTTTTCAAAGGTGAAAAGCTTGACGAAAAGGAAATAATTCGCATAATGAAAATCGTAGCTAGTAGCAGAAGAAATCTGGTGCTTGTGGGAATGCCCGGTGTCGGCAAAAGTACTGTAGGCAAGGTACTTGCCGAGATGTCAGGTAAAGTGCTTGTAGATACAGACGAGGAAATAGTAAAAACAACAGGGCTTTCTATTCCCGAAATATTTGAAAAAGGCGGAGAAGTGCTTTTCAGAGAGCTTGAAAGCGAAGAAGTAAGAAAGGCAACGGAGGGCTTTGGCAGAATAATCGTAACAGGTGGCGGTGCTGTAAAGACAGATGTAAACTACCTCCCCTTAAAGCGAACCTCCAGAATATACCATCTCGAAAGAGACGTAGCCGCACTTTCAAGGGAGGGAAGACCTCTTTCAAAGGGTGCTGACCTTGAAAAGATGTATCTCGAAAGGCTTCCCATGTATGAGCGTTTTCGTGATGAGGTAGTACAAGCAGAAAATAAAGCAGAAGAAACTGCCCGAAAGATATGGAGTGATTTTTGTGAAAATTCTTATAATTAACGGTCCTAATATCAATATGCTCGGTATAAGAGAGCCTGATATTTACGGAAAGAGAACGTATCAAGACCTGATAGCTTTAATAAAAGAAAAGGCCGACACCGAGGGTATCGACACAGACTTCTTTCAGTCAAATTATGAGGGTGAAATTGTTGATGCCATTCAAAAGGCTTACGGTGTGTATGACGGAATTGTCATAAATCCCGCCGCATACACTCACACAAGCGTTGCAATTCTCGATGCCTTGAAGGCTGTAGGGATTCCCGCTGTCGAGGTACACATTTCCGACCCCGACACAAGAGAGGAATTCAGAAAAATATCTTTCATCCGACTTGCCACAATAGCTACAGTTAAGGGGCATGGCTTTGACGGATATCTTGAAGCTATTGATATACTAAAAAAACACCTTTGCTGACAAGCAAGGTGTTTTTTTAGTTAACGTTCGTTTTTTCAATTCTTCTGTTTCTTACGTACATCACAAGGTCTGCCGCAACCATAATAAGGTTAAGCACGTAGAAAAAAAGCACGTACCATTTTTCAGCAAACTGCTCCATATAAAGAGGATTTATAAATTTTGATGCAATACCTGCTATGTAACCGAAAATAACGATAAGAAGAAAAGCAAGGCTCTTTCCCTTTGTACTTCTTGCCTTATATGACTTTACAACATTAAAGGGCCATGATGCGCCGAAGCTCACTATCATAATAATTTCAAGTATTTCCGCCATAGTAACCTCTAAGATGTAATTTCCACGTATTATAGCATAAAAGTAGTTTTTTGTTAATCAGTACACCTACATATACATTACTGTTTTCAAAAATCTTTCTGCTTATTTTTAAGGTTTTTTATGTTGTTCTTTTTACTACATTATTCTGGGATTTAACTATACATTCTGCAGGAAAAACTCCTCGCAAAGCATTAAGAGGATACACCGAGGTATTTTTACCTATTATGGTACCGGGGTTTAATACGCAGCCGCAACCTATATCTGCTCCGTCTGCTAAAATTCCTCCGAGTTTACGAAGACTTGTTTCATACTCTTTCAAACCGTGGATTACAACTGGTTTTCCGTCTGCTTTAAGGTTTGAGCAAATTGAACCTGCCCCCATATGAGCAAAGTTACCAAGTATAGAATCGCCTACATAATTATAATGAGGCACCTGAACCTTTTCTAACAATACGGAGTTTTTAAGCTCTGACGAATTTCCTATCACACAATTCGCTCCTGTTATTACTGAGCCACGTATAAATGCACCAGGTCTGATTTCGGTACCTTCGCCTATGATTGCAGGACCTTCAATTGTTGCAGTAGGATAAATTTTTACGTTTTTGCCCACAAACACGCCCTCTGAAATTTCCACAAAGCCAGAAAGTCCATCGTTTATCAAATTCTGTATGTATGTTTTTATGTTGGGAAGAATTTCCCACGGATACTCATGCTGGTCGAACAATTTTTCAAGGTAAGGTGTCGTGCATAAAAACAATTCTTTTGTTTTCACCTGTTTATTCAATACAGTGACCTCCCCTTAATATGCTATCTGCTATCATCTGTGCATAATCAGCACATTTTTCTTTTGTCTCGCTTTCAATCATGATCCTTATAACCGGTTCTGTTCCGCTCTGTCGAAGAAGCGCTCTTCCCTTGCCATCAATCAGCTTTTCAACCTCCTCAAGTCTTTCCATAACCGCCTTATCTTTGAATACTGCCGCCTTGTCCTTTACTCTTATGTTCTTAGTATACTGCGGATATAGTTTTACGGCAGATACGAGTTCAGCAAGCGGAAGTTTTGAATCGCATATTTCTTCTGCCATCATAATTGCTGTTAAAATACCATCTCCTGTTGTGGCATATTTTTTAATTATAATGTGTCCGGACTGTTCTCCTCCTAAGTCATAGCCCTTTTCCTGCATACGTTCATATACAAATCTATCGCCAACATTCGTCTGCTCGCATTTGATACCAATACCTGCAAGACTTTCTACAAAACCGCTGTTTGACATAATAGTTGCTACAACTGTATCTTCGTTAAGCATGCCTCTTGACTTTAGTCTTTTACCCAAAACATACAGCATTTTATCGCCGTCAACAACTTCACCGTTACCGTCTACTGCTATACATCTGTCTGCATCGCCGTCAAAAGCAAAACCTACATCAAGATGTTTTTCCTTTACAATTTTACACAGCTTTTCAGGATGAGTTGAACCGCAATTTTCATTAACATTAAGTCCATCGGGCTCTGCACCTATAACAGTTGTTTGTGCACCTAATGCTACAAATACCGATTTTGCAATCATCCATGAAGCACCGTTTGCACAATCAAGTCCAACTTTTAAATTTTTATATGAATTCGATGCCAAAGATATAAGATATCCTAAGTATCTGTTTCTTCCTGACGAATAGTCTATTATACAACCTATTCTCTCTTTTGTCGCAAGTGGCAAATCTTCCCCTGAAACGCCCAATGCACTTAAGTTTCCATCTATATAAGCTTCTATAAGTGCCGTTGTTTTATCATCAAGCTTTTCGCCGTATTTGTTTATTACCTTGATTCCGTTGTCATAAAAAGGGTTGTGTGATGCTGTTATCATAATACCGCAATCAAACTCTTCCTGCCTTGTAACATAAGAAACACTGGGTGTTGTTGTTACGTGGAGCATATAAGCATCAGCCCCTGATGTAGTTATGCCTGCAACTATTGAATACTCAAGCATATAGCTTGAACGTCTAGTGTCTTTACCAATTACGATTTTCGGGCGGTGGTTTGTTTTGCTTCCTGAAATTTCATTTGAATAATACCATCCCAAAAATCTTCCCACTTTGTATGCCTGCATAGACGTTAAACTTACATTTGCTTCTCCTCTGAAACCGTCCGTACCAAAATATTTATTTCCTTTTGTTTCAATATTTGGAAGAGGCGTTTTATCGCACAGAAGCTGATCTGTAGAAATTCTAAAAAGCTTACACAGCTGTAAAACCTTATCTATTTGCGGTAATGCCTGATCCATTTCCCATTTTGAAACAGACTGCCTAGACACCTCCAAGCTTTCTGCGAGATGTTCTTGAGACATACCTGCCATAACACGAAGACTGGCTATCTTTTCCCCTATTTTCATTTATATCAACGCTCCTTTATATTATCATATTATCAAAAGCGATATATATTATCCACCAACTTTTCTTTGAATTTATTTGCAACTCTAGGTTGCGTTTTTTTGTTTTTACTTAAATATTAGCACAAAAAAATAAAAGAATATACATAATATTGCATATTTTTCTTTACAAGTATTATATAAATTTAAATAAACAAGAAGCAACCTGAAATCAAGGTTGCATCCTGTTCAATTTATTATTCTAAAAAATATCTTTGCTTTTTCAGTTTATTTTCACAGCTCTCATAAAGCCCTTCTTATGATATAAAAATCATAAAGCTCATCATCAGAAAGTTCAAATGCAAAACTGTAAAGCTTCTCTTTTATGTATATTATAGGAAATACCGCTGTGTTATTTACATACCGGTAGGATTTATGCTGGTATTTATACTCTTATCCCCCAGATGAAGATGTCTGGGTAACCCATCAACTATAAAAGGATAAAGCTCACCTATTATAAGCGGTCTAGCGTACTCTTCAAACTCCTTTGTAACCCCAACCCCATCACTGCTAATTAAATTATCCGGTACGCACTTTTCTTTATTTGCTATTATATCAATATCACATAGCCCGGTTGATATTAAATATGGGCTATTGGATATCCTTTGAAAAACAATCATCTTCCCATTTTGACCATCCAAAGCTGCCTTCACTGCATCTGCACCTGCCATATATGCCTCGTCTATATCACAGCGCGAAACCATGTGAGAGGCACAACGCTGAAGAGTTGAAAAAACAATTCCTCTTGTTTTAATCCCTGTATTCTCAATAAAAAAATCAGAAAGATACATAGCAGTTCCGCCAAGTAATTTATGACCAAACGAATCTGTAACATTATTGTTTCTGTTCTTTTCGCAAACATACCTACCGTCACTTGTTTTTATACCTTCGGAAACTGCTATTGTTACAACTTTTTTCTCTTTTTTTATTTCCAGCACCTTTTTTAAAAATTCATTGTAATCAAAAAATCTCTCCGGAAGATAGATGAGATCCGGTCCCATACAATCCTCACACTTTGACAACGAAGATGCAGCGGTAAGCCATCCAGCATTTCGACCCATAATTTCAATAATAGTAATTGAGTCTGTAATGTATGTATTAGCATCACATATTATTTCTTTTATTGCAGTTGCAATGTATTTAGATGCCGAACCGTAACCCGGTGTATGGTCGGTCACAGCCAAATCGTTGTCAATAGTTTTTGGAATACCTATAAAACGTATGTCCGAGCCTACAATTTTCGCATAGTCGGAAAGCTTCATTATAGTGTCCATCGAATCGTTTCCACCAATATAGAAAAAATATTTAATATCTAATTTTTTTAGAATGATAAATATTTTTTCGTAAACCTCGCTTTCGACATTCACATTTGGCAACCTATAACGACATGTACCTAAAAAAGATGCTGGTGTTCGTTTCAGAAGTTCAATTTCAAGATTGCTTTTAATACAGTCCGACATATCTATATATTTGTTTTGTGACAATCCTTCGATTCCATTGACCATTCCGTAAACCTTTTTACAACCACAATCAATTGCCGTTTTATACACACCGGCAAGACTAGAATTGATAACAGCTGTCGGTCCTCCGGATTGACCTACCATTACATTTCCTAATACCATAATTATCTTCTCCTTTCAAATGATATGACTTATTTGATTAATTATATGTCTGAGAATTAAAAAACTTTAATGTCCAATACTTTTTCAAAAAAATATTTATAAAATTCTTAATTAAAACCGTACATTAACCAAATATAAATATATGAGGGCACTACTGCCGCCAACGTAAACGGGATTCCTATCTTAAAGAAATCACTGTTCTTCACTGTATATCCTGATTTTTTCAGAATACCAATTCCGGTAATGTTTGCAGAGGCTCCCACAGGCGAACAGTTACCGCCCAAGGTTGCACCCGAAAGAAGTCCGAAATAAAGAGGTGTAGCGTCAATATTAAGTGCAGTCGCAATTCCTGCAATGACAGGAATCATAGTTGCAACATACGGTATATTATCAATAAATGCAGAAATAATTACAGATGCAACAACAATCACAGTATACATCACAAATACATTTCCGCCGCCAGTCTTTGCAAGAAGTTTTGCAAGTGCATCAATAACCCCCATTGATGATATGCCGCCTATCATCAGGAATATTCCCACAAGGATTCCTATTGTCTGAAAATCTATTTCCTTCAAAGGAGCTATTACAGCCGAAAGAGTTTTATTCTTGACTGTAGCATACAATAGACCGATTAAAAACAACGTGCAGCATATTACACCGTTTGTTATATCAGGTTTATTCGGGATAAATGACGCTGCAATAAGAAGTACAAGAACCATTATAAGAAGTATTGTAGGAACAAAATCAGTCACTTTTGTACGTTCTTCTCTTTTTGAAATCGGGCTGTTTTCTTTTCTGAATATGAAAAGAAGTATTAGTGCGGAGAGAACAGCCCCAAGCTCTACAGCGAAGAATATACTTGGCCTGCCCTTATACCAGAAAAAGTCAAGAAAGCTCATATCGAGTGCTGAACCAAGCATAATTGCCGTTGTGTCACCAACTAGAGTTGCAGCACCTTGAAGATTAGACGAAACAGCAATTGCAATTACAAACGGCACAGGATTAGTATTAAGCTTTTTACATATTGCAAGAGCGATGGGGGCAACCATAAGCACCGTCGCAACATTGTCGACAAAGGCAGATATTATACCTGCAAATAAAGCAAGTGAAACAGCCGCCCACTTAACGTCTGGAACTCTTTCCATAACCATATCGGCAAGCATGGCGGGCATTTTGCTCTCGGTAAATAAAGAAACAAGTCCCATTGTTCCAATAATCATAAGTAAAACATTAAAATCAATTGACGAAAAAAGATTTTTAATCGGGAGCATACCTGTTAAAACAAAAACTGCACCCGAAAGAAGAGCTATATACGTTCTGTATTTTCCAAAAGCGAGTATGAGTATGTAGGTTATAACAAAAAGTGCGATTGCAGGAATCATTTTTACTTCTCCTTTGATTTTATCATCATACTGTAATATACTAAAAAGGTTAACAAACCAACGAAATTAAAAAAGCTATAACGCAAGTTTCCAAGTTAGTTAATTTGGAATTGCATTTATATACAATTTAGCCCCACTATTCAACTACGATAAGAGCGATGAAGGAAAGCATTTCATCACCTGTATTTTTAATGGAGTGACCTTGACCCGACGGAGTTAAGGTTACCATTCCCGCAGCTATCTCCACCTCGTTTCCGTTATCATTGTAGATACCCTTTCCTGAAAGGATGAAAAACGTTTCACTCTCTCCGACGTGCATGTGATATTCCACTTCTTCCCCTGGTTTTACCTGCACCAAAGAAAAAAGTCTGACTTTCGGATTCCATTCTTCAAAATCTGCAAGGTTGGTCTTCAACATTTTTTCTTTGCCTTGATTATTCAGCTTTGCCACTGTTTTCAGTTGTTCTATTTTTTTGTACATATAAACGTTTCCTTACATTTAAAATTTTTCATTTTTTTACATTATATCACAATAAAATAAAAAGTGCAACAAGAAAACAGTTTGCTAAAATGCAAACTGTTTTTCTGTCTTTATTTTTTTCTACAAACAAGCTTTACACATTCAACAATGGGTATTGTTGAAATGGCGAGGAGAAGTGCTACTGAATATTCTACAAAGCTTATAGGCTCGAAGTCGAAAACTTCTCTGAGGGCGGGTACAAAAATAAGCACCGAGGTCAATGCCAAGGAAAGAAGCATCGTTCCTAAAAGAAGCATGTTGTGAGTTTTGAGCTTAAATATTGAGCCGTGGGAACGCATATTGAACGAATGGAATATTTCAGCCATTGACATTGCAAGGAATGCCATGGTCATTCCATCAGCACTTTGGGTTATTTCCCATTTGCCCGATTCGATAAAGTGACCTATAAAATATGCCGCAAGAGTTATTGCAGATACCATTACTCCCTCATAGGCTACGTTCACTCCAAGACCGTTTGCAAAAATACCCTCATTGCTCTTTCTCGGTTTTCTCGTCATGATGTCGGGCTCTGCCTTTTCTGCACCGAGAGCAAGAGCAGGAAGTGAGTCGGTTACAAGATTTATAAAGAGAATATGTGCGGGCTTCAAAATGGTAAATCCGCAAAGGGTTGCCACAAAGATGCTTATAACCTCACTGAGATTTGAGGAAAGAAGGAACTCAATACATTTACAGATATTATCAAATATTCTTCTGCCCTCTGCAACAGCACTGACAATAGTTGCAAAGTTATCGTCGGCTAGAATCATGTCGGCAACGTTCTTTGTAACGTCGGTACCCGTTATACCCATACCGATACCTATATCGGCATTCTTAATCGAGGGAGCGTCATTTACTCCGTCACCTGTCATGGCAGTAACGCATCCAAGCTTACGCCATGCGTTTACAATGCGAACCTTATGTTCGGGCTGAACACGTGCATAAACCGAGAATTTTGTGACTATTTCTTCAAATTCTTCATCTGAGTACTTGTCAATCTCTGCACCTGTAATTGCCTCGGAGGCATCTGTTATAATGCCGAGAGTTTTTGCAATAGCAACTGCGGTGTCCTTGTGGTCACCCGTTATCATAATGGGGCGGATACCTGCCTTCGCACACTCACGAACTGCATCTGTAACCTCGGGTCTTACAGGGTCAATCATGCCAACGAGTCCCATGAACACTAAGTTATTCTCAAGAGCCTCAGAGGTGTAAGTCTCAGGGGCTGAATCATGAATCTTATATGCACAGGCAAGAACTCTAAGTGCCTGAGACGCAAAATCGGTGTTCTTTTCGAGAACGGCAGAACGGATTTCGTTGGTGAGCGGAACTTCCTTTCCGCCTGATAAAATATGGGTACATCTTGCAAGGAGCTCATCAGGAGCACCCTTGGTATACTGGATAATCTTGCCGTCTACGCTGTGAATAGTGGACATCATTTTACGTCCCGAGTCAAATGGTACTTCCCCGATACGCGGAGATTTTTCAATTAGCTCGTGTTTATTCAGTCCAAGCTTTGTAGCGTAGTTTACAAGGGCACATTCTGTGGGCTCACCTACTGCCTCGCCACTCTCGTCGGGCTCGGCGTCCGAGCAAAGAGACATTCCCGTTGCAAGGAATTTTTCATTATCACCTGAGAAATCTACTACCGTCATTTTGTTCTGCGTAAGAGTACCTGTTTTATCCGAGCAGATAATCTGAGTACATCCGAGGGTTTCTACCGCGGTAAGACGTCGGATAATAGCCTTCTGCTTAGACATCTTGGTAACGCCCATTGAAAGGACGATAGTTACAACCGCTGCAAGTCCTTCAGGAATTGCGGCAACCGCAAGGCTTACTGCAAGCATGAAGGTGTCAAGAGTGGTATGAAGGTCAAATCTTCCGTTTCTTATAAGGGTAAAGGCAAACATAAATACACATATACCAAGAACGAGCTTTGTAAGAAGTGCACTAAGCTGTGAAAGACGCTTCTGGAGAGGTGTTTCACCCTCCTCTGCCTCTGTTATGGCAGTTGCTATCTTGCCCATTTCGGTGTCCATGCCTGTTGCGGTAACAACCATCAAACCTCTGCCGTAAACAACGACGCTTCCCATGTAGCACATGTTCTTTCGGTCTCCAAGAGAAACATCTCCGTTTTCTGAGGGAGTGAGAGCGTAGTCAAATTTGTCCGAGGGAACCGACTCGCCTGTCAGTGCCGCCTCCTCAATTTTAAGGCTTGCGGATTCAAGTATTCTACCGTCAGCAGGAACTGCGTCGCCCGCTTCCAGAATTACAATATCGCCAACCACAAGGTCTTCGCTCTTTACTACCGTATGCTTTCCGTCGCGTATAACCTTGGAGGTTGCCGCCGCCATTTCTTTGAGTGCATCAATTGCCTTTTCAGCCTTGCTCTCCTGAACGACTCCGAGAACGGTGTTAAGTACCACAACGGAGAGGATAATAAAAACATCTGTTGGAGGTTCTCCCTCAATGAGTGCCGTTATAAGAGATACGAATGCAGCACCGATAAGTACAAGCACCATGGGGTCTGCAATCTGGGCAATAAGCCTCTGTATAAGAGTCTTCTTTTTACCCTCTATAAGCTTATTCTTGCCGTTTCCTTCAAGACGAGATGCCGCCTCATTTTGTGAAAGTCCTGTACTTTCCGAAGATGAGAGTGAAGTGAGCACCGCATCTTTTTCTTCAAGATAGTGTTTCATACAATTCTCCCTTTCAGTAATTTTTTACTATAGCACAAAAGACGAGGGTATACGTAAGCTCCAACTTACATATAGTCTCGTCTTTTAATTCAAGCCAAGCGATTTCTCGCCGTGTCGATGTTGACTTGACGCGCCGTGCGGCGCTGACTACTCCCTATAGTCTACACTACCATTTTATAGCAATAAAACAGATTTGTCAACCTAATTATACGCAATTTTTTTCATTAAAATTCTAAGTACTTGTATTTTGGCTTTGAAAATTGCTGTTTTCTTCGGTCTCTGGGATACCTGTGCTATGGTATATATAATTAAAAAGTCTTGAGAAAACCACTGCCGCCTCTGCCCTTGTAATGTTGTTATCGGGTCTTAAGGTGTTGTCGTCGTAGCCTGTTATTATACCGCTTGACACCACTTTTTTTACTCCCTCCTCAGCCCACTCGGGAACAGAAGATGAGTCGTTGAAGTTAAGCTCGGCATCTCCCTCGTTTTCTATAAGTCTGGAGATTACAAGCATTGCCTCTGTTCTTGTAATGGGAGCACTGGGTGCAAAGGTGAGTGTTCCGTCGCCCTCTGCCCTGCCGTTCATCACGTTGTTCTCGGCTACTGCCGTTACGTATGGAGCAGCCCACAGCGGAATGTCACCTGCATCGTTGAAGTAGCTTACGGTTCCTTCTTCTGACGGGGTGTATTTATTAAAGAGAGCTATAAGCTTTGCAAATTCCGCTCTCGTTATATTGCGGTTAGGCCCGAAAAGCGTCTTATCGTCTTCGGTGTATCCCGATATGAGCCCCATATCGTAGACGCTCATTATATAATCCTTCGCCCAGCTATCCTGTGTATCGTCGAAAACGGGCTCTGTAAATCCATAGGAAGCTGTAAGGTTATCAACTACCGCCTCATGCTCAAAGGGAGACGCAAAGGGAGAGGCTATATACACTGTGCCGTTCATATCCAAAGGAAGCACTGCTTCAAGCTCACTCCACCCTGTAATCTCGGAATAGTCCGTTTTAACGCTATATGGTACTGCAACCTTTTCACCGTCAGGTCCGATTATAAGAAGCGCCGAGGGAGATGAATATTTACCCTTATACATCACAGTTACTTTTTTTGGATAAAGGTCGAGCTTCAAAGGCGTTTCGTACATTGCGGTGCCGTTTTTAAGGAAAATCGCCGTATCGCTTTTATATCCCCCTTCAACAGGAAAGGCGGTGTCGTTTGCAGGAATATCCTCCTCGCCTTTTTCAAGGCTTTCAAAGTCGTCAAGTATAAGGTCACGGTATCCCACAAAAATATTGATGCTTGCCGTTACCCCTTGATATTCCGCAACAAGTGTGGCTGATGTAAATATTTCATCCGTAAGTATCTCAACTGTTCCGTCGGAAAGAAGTCTTGCAATATCGCATCTTGCAAGCTCACCCTCAGAAAGCTCCTCCGCATTATTCTCCTCAAAGCTCCAATTAAAAGCACCGATATCGCTTGCGACCTCAAAGCCGTAATACTCAGCAAAGGTGGAAAGTGACGTTTTACCGAAAGCCTCAAGGACAGGATTTACCACGTTCAGCGAAAGGTTGTCAAGGTTCGATGGAATAAAAAAGCTTTTTTCGGCAGTGAGTACCGTTTCTTCGTCAAGCGTGTACTCTGCCGATATTTTTATTTCCGGCTCGTCCGTATCACCAATAACAAGCCTTCCGTTATCGAATGATACGCCAACGCTTTCCGAAAAATACTCTGTGTTGGCGGGAGTTATTTCATGAACAGGAGTCATTGAAGCATCAAAGAAGGTTTCTTGAATTTCCACCGATGAATTAGGTAAAACAAAGTGAAGATTAGGGAAAAGAGAGGCACTTACTGCTTTGCCGTCGGACACGCCTGTATTAAGGAACAGAATTGCATTGGAAACGCCTCTTGGATATCCATCGGTAGGATAATTGACTACCTCAAGCTGTCCGTCGCGGGAATACTTTACCCCCACCGTTGTAGAGCCTCCTCCGTCAAGATTAAGTACCGTTTCACACCCCATATCAATCATGGTGTTGGCAAGCTCTTCAAGCGTCATGCCCGAGCTGAAGTTTTCTTTTTTTCCGTTGACGGCAAAGAATATTCCCGTGCCGTCGGGGCATATTCCCACTGCTGTTCTGGCATTTCTTACCTTGTCGCTGTATTCTTGTGCGGCTTCGGGCACAAAGACACCGTCACGGGCTATAATGCCACCTCCGCCGATAACGTATTCTGCATTTTCCCATATTTCGGAGCCTGTCACGTTTATTTCAAGTGATTCACCCACGTGAAGCTTTGAAAGAAGCGGATATGCGGCATGGCTTTCGGGGACTGTCAATACAAATCTGTCTTTCCCTATTTCGCTATTGTAGGTGTTGGGACGAACGTTCATGACAGTGCATTTTACAGTAGAGCCTACACTAAGGTTTGTATCTGTAGGCTTCAGCACTATTTCGAGGCAGGAAAAATCGGATGCCGTTGACGGGTAGTAGGTGCTGTCCATTATGTAGAGTGAATAAACCGTAGGATATTTATTATAATAAAAGCTAAATTCTTCGCCGTCAATCACAATAGTTGATTTTATGTCGGGAGTGCCGATATAAAGAGAGCCATCCTCAAAAACCGCAAGAGCATTGTTGTTCACGGCGGAGGATAAAAACCTCCCCTCGCTTACAACACAGCCAAGGGGTATTCCTGTCTGGAAGCTAAAGAAGTCGGCGTTTACACCTGCTACCGCATTTTCACCATAGAGGGATGCGATTTTTGTGAGTGTTTTCCTCGACTTCTGACTTTCTCCCCATGCCACCACAGGAAAGGTGCTCTGCCCCGGTACGTACTTAAACGTATAGGTGTGATTGTCTTTGCCGTCATCGGTGACACAGGTGCTTTCTTCAAAGGTCAGTCCTTGTGATATTTTATGTGATATTGAAAATATAACGCTTGATGCAAAGGCGGTATTTGAACAAGCGAGAGCAATAGCTAAAATAAATGCAATGGCTTTTTTCATTGATTTCTCCTTGGATTATCTTTAAGGGGGCGATGGAATTTTTTGTTCGGCAAGTACACAAATATGCCAAGAATAGCTTACTCTGGCGTAAGCCGACGAAGGCTTTTTGTAAGTTTAGAAGCAGAACGTAAAATTACAGACACTTACATTTATATTTTACAAAAAAATAACCCCTTGAGTCAAGAGAAAATCACTTATACGAAAAAAATTAACATTTACATCTTGTGTTGACAAACAGAGATTAAATGATACAATTATAGATAAGAAAGAGGTTAAGGATATGACGTATTTTGACAAAAACGCATTGAAGCTATCACATGAATATATAAAGGAAAATGTAAAAGCAGGAGATACTGTAATTGATGCCACCGCGGGAAAAGGCAGAGATACTCTCCTTCTTGCAAAGCTGGTGGGTGACGAGGGAAAGGTTTTCGCCTTTGACATTCAGAAAGAGGCTCTTGACTGGACAGAGAGACTGATTCGGGAAAACGGCATAAAAAACGTAGCTCTAATCCACGACAGCCACCATAACGTGAAGAGCTATGTAAAATCGGCTCGTGCCATAATCTTCAATCTTGGCTTTCTCCCAGGCTCCGACCACAAGATTTTCTCTCACCCCGACACTACAATAAAGGCTCTAGAAGCAGCACTTGATATTATTGAGGAGGACGGATTTGTTACCGTATGCTCCTACTACGGCGGTGACACGGGTTTTGAGGAAAAAGATGCACTTATCGAATATCTCTCACACCTTGACCAGATGAAGTACACTGTCATAATGCAATCCTTTATCAACCGAAAGGGCTGTCCCCCCATACTTTTCATAATAGAGAAGAACAGGAATTTATTATTGACAAATTTGAGGTGATTACTGCTCTGAAGTAATCAATACCTTGTAGACAAAAAGAAATATTAACCTACCTGTTCAAGAATGAATTGAACAGGCGGTTTCTTTTTAACACAGAAAATAATGGTAGACGCTTTTTTAGTGTCTACCATCATTACTTTATCTCTCGGTTTTTTATATCGTGCTTTTCATTTTAAGGCGGAGGTTGTCTGCTATCATTGCAATAAACTCGGAGTTTGTGGGCTTACCCTTGGAATTCTGAACAGTATAGCCGAAATATGAGTTAAGCATATCCACGTCTCCCCTATCCCACGCTACCTCAATTGCATGGCGTATTGCACGTTCAACACGTGATGAGGTAGTTGAAAAGCGTGCGGCAACTGTAGGATAAAGAGTTTTAGTCACCTCATTGATAATTCGGTTATTATTCACCACCATAATAATTGCCGCCCTGAGATACTGGTATCCCTTTATATGGGCAGGTATACCCACCTGATGAATTATCTGTGTTACTTGTGCTTCAAGCTCAAAATCAGAATCATCATCGTTTCTGTAAAAAATCTTACGGTCACGCTTGTCCATAACCTGTCCTATCTTGAAAACAAGGCTTGAATACTCAAAGGGCTTCAGCACACAAGTAGCTGCACCTGCATTTATGGTCTCCTCAATGAGCCTACGGTTGTTTATACCCGTAACAAGTATAAACTCGGGGTGATAGTCGGGGTCAAGCTTATTTGCCTCGCTTATAAGGCAGTGCGTATCAAGTCCAGACAGCCACAGATCCACAAGTATCACATCGGGACGGAAGCGTGATATTTCCGAAAGTGCCTCCACTCCATCTGCACTGTCACCTACTACGTCTATTCCGTGTCGTCGCAAATTGTCGGAGCATACGTATCTGTAATCGCTGTTTGAGTCTACAATGTAGACCTTGTATCTTTTGATGTTATTCATTTGGTTTTTCTCCTGTCTTTTTCTGAATTGTTGTGTCATGATTTTACCATATAATTCCAATTAAATCAAGAGTTTTTTCCATCTGTTTCCAGTTAGAAGCAAATTTCGTCTATTTTAACATACGAAGTGCATGTTTTTTTGCAAATAGAATAAAAAAACGCCCTTTTTCTGTCGAAAAAAGGGCGAATAATTTTATATTCTGTTTTTATTTTAGTCTGAAGGTGCATTTTTTACAAAGAGCTTCGATGGTATTTCGGTTGTCAAAGCCTTCTTTTATAGCTACCGCTCTCCCGCTTGTAAGTATCTTTTCAAGGGGCTCTTTAAAAATATTTCCAAGTGTTATATCTCCCTCAGCATCAAGACAGCAGGGTACAACACTTCCGTCAACGAGAATCCCGAACTGGTCACGGAGTCCGTAGCAGAAAACCTGTTTTCCGTGCTCTTCATGTTTCATATCAGGCCATTTAAAGGGTGTATCATATTCGAGATAAATTTTCTCACCGAGGGTATAGGCTTCACCTCTGCCCTCCTGCCATATAGGGAAATGCTCTTTGAGAACTTTTTCGGTAAAGCTGTTGTCAAAAGCTCCCTTGTTCCATAGTCGCAAGGATATAAGCACACCTTTTTTTGAAAGTGCCTTAGCTACTTCAATAACATCTTCCAGATACTCCCTTTGTCCCTCTCCTTTTTCAAAGCTGTGGAGGGATACGGATATTTTATACGGTGGGGTTGAGAGAAGAGTAACGAGATGTTTTTTCAGTAATGTTCCGTTGGTAGTAAGGGACACCTTGAAGCCTGACTCGATGGCTTTTTTTAAAAACTCCCGAAATTTCGGGTGGCAGAGAGGCTCTCCCAGAAGGTGGAAATAGATATAGTCCACAACCCCAGAAAGGCACGTCAAAGCTCTCTCAAAATTCTCCTCCGACATAACGGCTTTCTCTCTCTTTGTGCCGTGGCAGAAGGAGCAGTTCTTATTGCACATGTTGGTGATTTCAAGGTATGCCTTGTTATATTTCTTCATTTAACCTACCGATTTTCAAGCTCTTTAGTTGATTTTATTTTCTTTATCCATTTTCCGCTTCTAAGTCTTATAACACACCAGAAGGCTTTGAGCACCTGGTCTATTTTAAGAAAGAAATATATCCAGAAGGCAGAAAGATGAAAAACGAAGCCTGCAAGTATTCCAAGAGGAACAGATGCTACCCACAAAAATATATTGTCGGCAGTCATAAGCACCTTTGTGTCTCCGCCACCCCTTAGTACACCTTTGGTCATTATACTGTTGGTTGCCTGAAAGAGAACGATTATGCTGATTGACTCCATGAGGGAGTGGGCAAGCTCCTTCGTCTCCTTTGACAGGTCGTACATATTTATCATAGGCGAGCTGACAAGCATTATAATTCCAGCAGAAATCGCACCGAAGATAATACCGAGTCCGAGAAAAGCCCAGCCCTGACGCTTTGTTTTTTCTACGTCACCCTCACCGAGAGTGTAGCCTGTGACTATTGCTCCTGCCTGTGAGAAGCCCTGTATCATTACCGAGCTTAGCTGTTGGGTAACGGTAGTTACGGCATTTGCCGCAACGAAGCTCTCGCCCAGTCTTCCTATAACCATTGCTACCGAGCTGTTACCAAGAGCAAGTATGCCGTCACTGATAAGCACAGGAATACTCACTCTTATATATTCGTGCCAAAGCTCACCCACGGGGGTGAGAATATCCTTTAATCTGAATTCTATTTCACGGTCCTTCAGAAAAAGGTAACCGCATATTACGCAAAATTCAAAAATTCTTGCAACAAGTGTACCGAGTGCCGCACCTGCAACACTCATGTCGCATACGAAAATGAATAGATAGTTTGCACCCACGTTTATAAAGAATGCGCCGATAGAGGTATAGAGGGGTATCTTCACCTGTCCTACGTTGCGAAGCACGATAGTTGAGGTAAGAGAAAGACCGAGAAGCACGTAGGATGCCACCGACCACACAAGGTAATCTCGTCCGAGTACTATTATGGGTAATTCCTTGGTATAAACCCTCATGATAAGCTCAGGGCATACAGCGGTTAGCACTGAAAAGAGTGCTGACATGAGAAGGCAAAGACGAAGCATTACAGAAACTGTACCTTTTAGTCCCTTTCTGTCCTTCATTCCGTAGTAACGTGCAATGAGTACAGATGCCCCCATGCCAATTCCCATACAGAAAATATGGAATATGGATATAAACTGATTGGCAAGAGAAACAGCAGAAAGCTCGGTTTCGCCCACCTTTCCTATCATAATAGTATCCATCATGTTTACACCCGAGGTGATAAGTCCTTGTAGGGCTATAGGTATGGCGATAGCACACACCGTTTTATAAAATGCTTTATCTTTTATGAAGAGCTTCATTGTTTTTCCTTAAAAATCCGTACACTTCCGTGTCCTTGTTATTCCTTACTGTTGTGTTTTAATTTTAGCACACTCTTTTCAAATAATCAATAAAAAAACTATGCTCTTTTTAATGTTTTCAGTTGCAAATCCCAAACTTTTGTGGTATTCTAATTAAGAAAGAGGTGATTTTTGGGAAATTGCGATAATGACTGACGTTGAGGGTGTTGCAGACGTTATTTATGAAACGGTTAAACTGACAACAATTTGGACGGCTTCATATCCGGTAACGATGGCTACGGCATTGCATTCCCAGTAGTCTACCCTGTTTAGACAGTATTTGAGCCAAACTATTGGCATAAATTTAATAAGAGAGGATAAATATATGAACAAGCTTCTTGAAAGGCTGAATTTACAGTATGAAAATGCGTGGCTCGATGAGTGTTACGAAAAAATAAAGGACACCACAGATATTCCCAAATGGCTTACCGAAAAATTTATACTCGATACAGAGAAGAATACTCCTATTTTAAAAAAGCACACAAAGGCTCTTTGCGAGGCCCTTCCCAAGGTGGTGGCAAATCCCGACCTTGTGCTTTATGCAAAAACTCTTTATCTCATGCTTTCCGACCACAGATTTCATGAGGAGGTCTTCGGCGACCTTAAGTTTCCCGAGGCACCCGAGGGTGCTGACACTCTCCCTTACGATATTTTTGCATTCTTCCCCATGCTTGCCCGTATCCGTGAGACCTATGAGCATTTACTTGCGGTGGGGTGTGACAAGGATATTGTGGAAGTTACAATGACAGGTATCGACGGCAATATAGATGCAAGTATAGAAAAGACAGGACGTTTTTCCTTCCTCTATTTTTATTTCCTTTGGTGCACTACCTTCTCAACGGGAAGCATTTTCAAAATCGGACGCTTTAGCTTTGAACTCAGACGCAACTGTAATATTGATGCTATAGGTCTCAAGAACGACAAGGGCAACGTTATAGTTATGATGAAGGAAGGAGTAGCTCTTCACAAGAGCGGCTTCATACTTGGCTCGGCAGGAGCTAAAGATGAGGACGGCTCCTTTGTTACCACCTTCAAGGAAACGGACAGCTTTTACGAGGGCTATATAGTAAACGAGGAAAGCGGTACTGTAAAGCCCGAGACCACCTGCCTTGACAAAAAAGAGTGGTCTGTTTTCTTCCGTCCCGGAGATAACATCATAAGCGTACATATTCCAAAGAACGAGCCCTTCGACCGTGATTACGTTGAAAACTCCTACAACATGGGACGTGAGTTCTTTTCAAAGCTCTACCCCGATATTAAAATAGGCGGATTTATGTGTATTTCGTGGCTTCTTGCAACAGAGCTCAAAAGTATGCTGAAGCCCACCTCGAACATTATTTCCTTCCAGAACAAGTACATTAAATTCCCATATAAGAGTGAGGGTCTTGACGTATTCCTCTTTGTTTACAACAAGCTTGTAAAATCTCTTGACGAGATTGATATTGACACCCTTGAGGAAACAAACTCCCTTCATACAGCAATAAAAAATCACTACCGAAGCGGTAAATTCATTCATGAATCAGGCGGTATGTTCCCCTTTTAAAAAATATAAGGAGATGTGTTTTACATCTCCTTTTCCTTTTCTATAACTTCATCAAGTCGGGTAATACAAAAATCAAGAAATCTTCCCCAAAGAGTGCTGTCAATAAAGGTATTATTTCCCGTTTCTTTCAGTATTATGCCCTTTTTTTCGGTATCATTGTTCCATACGTGGTTACCGATGAATACGTCCACTCTCTCGTTTTTGAGCTTTTCAAC
The DNA here is from genome assembly GCA_045653035.1 of Eubacteriales bacterium. GTDB lineage: Bacteria > Bacillota > Clostridia > Oscillospirales > SIG627 > RGIG6353. Next base: position 16,633 of record JAZOLO010000010.1, on the reverse strand, counting down.
CGATTGACGATAGTCATCCCTACAGCCCTCGTAGTCAAAGCAGCCCTTCTTCAAGGTGTTAGCCCCTGCACCGCCGAACATACCAACACGATAAGCTTTGCCATTTTCCTCTGTATCGAAGAAAAATGAAACAGTACCCTCTGTGTGACCTGGGGTGTGCATAAATCGAAGTGTGGTATTACCAAGAGTGAGTGTATCTCCGTCGGAAAGAAGAATATCGGGCTCGAAATATCGTCTTGCCCTTTCTAAATCCTTTTCACCGATAAGTGTCTTTGCTCCCGAAATTCCCACAAGAGGCTTCACCGCTTCAGTGTGGTCGCTGTGCCAATGTGTGTTGACGATATACTTTATATCCTCTGGTTTAAAACCGAGTCTGTGGATATTGTCAATAACCATATAAAGTCCGTCGCGGTAGCCCGGGTCGATAAGAATGAGTCCTTCTCCAGTGTCAATCAAATGTGTTGATGCCTGAAAAATACCCACAAAATACACATTTCCTATAATTTTGAAGGGCTCAATACGTCCCTCCCAGATGTTCTCAAAGCTCTTTCTTTCAAACATAATATCACCTCTTTATAATTTATCGGGTACTGATTCCCGCATAGAAACAACCTTTGCCGCAATTTTACTTGCGAAATTTAGGGAACTTTTTAGAGATTCGCCTCTTTTATATTTATGGAAAAATGCCGCCGAGAAGCTGCCGACCGCCCCCACGGTAGACACGACCTGTACTTCTTTTGCAATGGAAAAGCACTGAAAGGGGCACGGATATTCACGTCAAAGAGGATTTCACCAAAGGATAAAATCTTAATTTTTACTTTTTCTTCTATCCAAGTCTTTTATAATAGAAGTGAGTCATGGCACCGTGCATTACGTCCTTCGGACGCTCGATGAGTGTATAACCGCTTTTTTCGTAGGTGTGAAGGGCAACCTTCAGGTTTTCATGAGTTTCAAGATAGGAGGCACTAAAGCCTCTTTCCATCATCTTTTCCTCAACGTAGCGTATAAGCTTATATCCGTAGCCTCTGCCCTTGACTTCATCTGCAAGATAAAGCTTCTGAAGCTCGGCACAGCCCGAGAAGGTAGGAAACTCCGCAAAGCCTATACCGCCAACAACCTTGTCACTCTCGTCTACAAGTACAAAATACCCTCTCGTCTTACTGCCTAGATAAAAGTCGGAAAGCCTTTCAAGTCCCTCGTCAAAGTAGACAGTACCAGGTATATCAAGCCCGTGGCTTTTAAGGCTGTGCCTTATAAGCTCAGCAAGTGCCTTGTTGTCTTTTGGGAGAATATCCCTTATCTTGAGTTTAGCAAACATTTGTTTTTTCCTTACTGCACTCGCCTAAGTTATATTTTTCAAACAAAGCTCGTATTGCATGAGCCTCGGATGCAAGAAAGTCCAATACCGTTCCGTCTATATCCCACAATAGATATTTATACATAATAATTCCCTCTCAAATTTTGAGCTGACCTGATTTAGCTAAATTTTTTCGGTTAATTCATTATAACATCAAACTATGACAAATGCAACAAAAAAGAGTCTAACGGCTCTTTTTTATTATGGGAATTATTTGTCCTGCGCTTTCAAGCACTACGTCGGGCTTGTCAACAGATGCATCAAGAATTTCTCTTGTGGTTTCTCCGCTGAGTACAAGTGTTGAGAGAACGCCTGCCCTCAGTCCGCTTTTTACGTCTGTGTAAATTCTGTCACCGATAACGGCGGTCTCCTCTTTTGTAAAGCCTGTCATCTCCATCGCAAGTTCTGGCATGAGAGGCTCTGGCTTGCCGATAAAGAGAGGACGTCTCTTTGATACGTTGTAGAGCATATCCGCAACGCTTCCGCAATCGGGTACACTTCCAAACTCGGTAGGACATACGTAGTCTGGATTTGTTGCAATATAAGGAATATCGGGGCGTGTACAAAGAAGGAAGGATACGTCGTGAAGCTTCTTGATTGTCAGCTCGGTATCAAATCCCATAACAATGCAGTCTGTTTCCTCCACATTTTCGGTGAGGTTAAAGCCTTCCTTGATAAGCTCTTCTTTGAGAGACTTCGTTCCGCACACGTAAAGACGTGAGGTCTTATGCTCTTTTTTCAGATAAAAGGCGGTAGCCTGAGATGAGGTGATAAAGTCACCGTACTCTGCCTTGATACCAAGACCATCAAGCTTCTTTATATAGTCCTTCACACTCTTTGAGGAGTTATTTGTCATGAACATATACTTTCCACCAATACTTCTAATAGTTTCAAGAAGCTCTATGGTGAAATCATAAAGTCTGTTTCCAAGATAGAGTGTACCGTCCATATCGAAAAGGAAAAGCTTTATTTTTTCAAATCTTTTCATATTCTTGCAACGCCTGTCTTGCGGGCTGTTTCAACAACTGCCTTTGCTACTACCTCGGCAACTCTCTTGTCAAGTGCGGGAGCAATGATATTCTCCTCTGTTATTTCGTCATCAGGAATAAGCGATGCGAGAGCGTAGGAGGTAGCTACCTTCATTTCCTCGTTGATACAAGTAGCACGGCAATCAAGAGCACCGCGGAAGATGCCGGGGAATGCAAGAACGTTGTTTATCTGGTTGGGGAAGTCGGAACGACCCGTTCCAACAACTCTTGCTCCTGCCTTCTTTGCAAGGTCGGGCATGATTTCGGGAGTGGGGTTTGCCATGGGGAACATAATAGAGTCCTCTGCCATTGACTTTAGCATCTCCTCTGAAACGATACCGGGTGCGGATACGCCGATAAATACGTCGGCACCCTTCATTGCATCAGCAAGAGTTCCTGTCTTGTGTTCGAGGTTTGTAATCTTTGCGATCTCCTCCTGTGCGGAGTTGTTCTTTTCGTCTCCCTCACAGATAATACCGTGACGGTCAACAAAGGTAAGGTTTTTAACACCCATATTGAGAAGATGCTTACCGATAGCGATACCTGCAGATCCTGCACCGTTGATAACCACACGAACCTTGCCGATTTCTTTCTTAACAAGTTTAAGTGCATTAATGAGCGCCGCAGCAACAACGATGGCTGTACCGTGCTGGTCGTCGTGGAATACGGGAATATCGCATATTTCCTTAAGTCTTCTTTCAATCTCAAAGCAACGGGGTGCTGAAATATCCTCAAGGTTGATACCTCCGAAGGAGCCTGATAGAAGGTATATTGTCCTTACAATCTCGTCAACATCCTTGGACTTGATACAAAGAGGAAAAGCGTCAACATCTGCAAAAGCCTTAAAGAGTGCACACTTACCCTCCATAACGGGCATACCTGCCTCTGGTCCGATATCACCAAGACCGAGAACGGCTGTACCGTCTGTTATTACTGCAACGAGGTTTGAACGGCGAGTGAGGTCATAGGACTTTGAAACGTCATCCTTTATAACAAGACAAGGCTCTGCAACACCTGGTGTATATGCAAGAGAAAGGTCCTGTCTGTCGTTTATGGGAGCACGGGAAATAACCTCGATCTTTCCCTTCCATTCGTAATGCTTTTTAAGTGATTCCTGTCTGATATCCATTCTTTAGTCCTCCCAAGGAAATTTATACTGTGTAAGACCGAGAGTATCTCGTATTTCAATTATTTCCTTCTGTACCGATTCGTTGATGGGCACACCGTCTTTTCTTGCAAGGCGGATTTCGTATTCCTTCTCACCTGCTGTATAAATACGCTCTGCATCGGGAGCCTTCTTTGCACTTCTTACTTCACGGAGAATGTCGCCTGCCTTCTTACGGCATATGTCCTCACCGAGGAAGTGGTCGGTATCTATAGCAATAAAGAAGTGACCGAGGCGGTAAGGAACCTTCTCGCCGTTTTCACCCTTACCTGTAAGAGCCTTGCCGTAGCTACCGTCCTGAAGAACAGCAGAAAGAAGCTCAACGAACATAGCAAAGCCGTACCCCTTATAACCGCAACCCTCTTCACCGAGACCACCGAGTGTACAAAGTGCAGCTTCACCTCTTGCCATAGCCTTGAGAGCCTCTGCTGACGTACCCTCGTAAGCTGTACCATCGGGAGTTACAAGCGCACCCTTGGGAGCATCCTTGCCGATACGTGCATAGTATTCAAGCTTACCATTCTGATATGTAGAGCTTGCGGCATCGAAGTTGAAGTCAAAGGGCTCGTCTGTAGGAACACCGAGTGTCAATGGGTTAGTACCAAACATACCCTCAACACCAAAGGTGGGGGCAACTGTGGGACGTGCATTTGTACCTGTCATACCGATACAGCCTGCTTTTGCAGCCATAGAAGTATAGTAGCCTGCGATACCGTAGTGGCAGGAGTTACGTACAGCTACCATACCCATACCGTATTCCTTAGCCTTTGCTATCGCCATTGACATAGCCTTATGACCGATTACCTGACCCATACCGTCGTGACCGTCAACAACTGCGGTGGTGGGAGTTTCCTTGATAATCTCAAAGTTTGTAACGGGATTCTGAATTCCGTCCCTTATTCTATCAAGATATACGGGCTTGAAGCGGTTAACGCCGTGCGACTCGATTCCTCTCTTGTCAGATTCAAGAAGAACGTCAGCACATATTTCAGCGTCAGCTCTTGGGATTCCATAGCCTACAAATGCGTCGATTACGAAATCCGTTATAGTTTTCCAATCTACGACGTTAGTTTTTGCCATAATTTCCTCCATTTAAGTAAAGTTTCTCTTTACATATTTTAATGATTATATTATAATGAATTGAGCAGAAATGTTCAATAGTTTTATGAAAATTCGTCAAAAATCGAAGAATGTGCAAAGAAAGTTGCGCAATTGAGCAAAAAGGAGAAAGAAAGTGCTTAAAACTGACAGACAGAACGAAATATATTCCATACTTGGGGAAAAGGGGTCGGTAAGTGTCAAGGAGCTTGCGACGAGGCTTTTTATAAGTGAGTCGAGCGTAAGGCGTGATCTTGCACTTCTTGAAAAGCGTGGCTTTATAAAGCGTAGCTACGGAGGGGCACATATTGTGAACTCGGCAGAGACGGTTATGCCCTTCGGCATGAGGACTTACCGAAACGCTGAGGCAAAGGAAGCTATTGCAAAAAAAGCGGTAGACCTTATCCACAACGGAAATATCGTTTTCCTCGACCAGACCTCCACCTCCTATTTTCTCGCACGTGAGATACTTAAATCAAAATCGGTCACGGTAGTCACAAATAATAGAGAAATACTAAATCTTCTTTCAAGCGGAGACATGACGGTAATATCAACGGGAGGTACTGTCAGCCGTGCAAATACCAACTGCCTTTTTGGGCAGAATGCCTGTCGGAGCTTTCAGGAGATATACGCTGACATTGCCTTCTTCTCGGCAAAGGCTCTTTCGGGTGACGGAGTAATATCCGACTTTTCACAAGAGGAGGTCTTCGTGAGAAACGCAATGTTTTCCTCTACCGACAAAAAGGTTTTTATGTGTGACTCCTCGAAGTTCAATACTCATTCCGCTTACAGGCAATGCACTCTTTCCGACGTTGACTATCTTGTAACCGAGGGGGATGCCACCGATTTCAAAAAGACTTACCAAAGGCTTTTGATACTGTAATAAAAATATTGACAAATTACCCAAAAAATTGTATAATTCTCTTGTTTTTTATAAGGTAAGGAGTAAAAGATGAATAATATATTCATAGAACTTGGTATCTCGGATAAGGTTTTTTCTTATGGGGAAAAGATACTTGAGAGCTTAAAGGAAAGATTTGAAGAAATAGACAGAACCACAGAGTTCAATCAGGCAAAAGTAATATCCGCCATGCAGAAAAACCGCGTTTCGGCAACCTGCTTTGCAGGAACAACAGGCTACGGCTACGACGACGTTGGACGTGACACTTTAGAGCGTGTTTATGCCGACATTTTCCATACAGAAGCAGCGCTTGTACGTCCCCAGATTACCTGCGGAACTCACGCTCTCGCTCTTGCTCTTGCCTCTAACCTCTTCCCGGGTGACGAGCTTCTCTCACCTGTCGGCCGCCCCTACGATACTCTTGAGGAGGTAATAGGTGTCAGAGAGTCCAAGGGCTCACTTAAGGAATACGGAGTCAGCTACCGTGAGGTTGAGCTTCTTGAGGGCGGTAAATTTGATTATGAGGGTATAAAAAAAGCTATAAATGAAAAAACAAAGCTCGTAACCATTCAGCGTTCCAAAGGCTATAAGACACGCCCCACATTTTCTGTGTCTGAAATAGGTGAGCTTATCGCCTTCGTTAAGAGCATCAAGCCCGACGTTATTTGCATGGTAGACAACTGCTATGGTGAATTTGTTGAAAAGCTTGAGCCCTCCGACGTTGGTGCTGACATGACGGTAGGCTCTCTTATAAAAAATCCCGGAGGCGGACTTGCCCCCACAGGAGGATATATTTGCGGTAAAACAGAGTGCGTTGAACGTGCGGCATACAGACTTTCAGCCCCAGGGCTCGGTCAGGAGGTGGGTGTCAACTTCGGCATCATAACAAGTCTTTACGAGGGACTTTTCCTCTCCCCCACAGTTGTGGCATCAGCCCTTAAAGGTGCAATATTTGCGGCAAACGTTTACGAAAAGCTTGGCTTCAAGGTAGTACCAAACTCCACAGAAAGCCGTCACGATATAATTCAGGCAGTAGAGTTCGGCACGCCCGAAAGAATGATAGCATTCTGTGAGGGTATACAGGCGGCGGCACCCGTTGACAGCTTTGCCGTACCCGTACCCGCACCCATGCCTGGCTACGACAGTGACGTTATTATGGCGGCAGGCACCTTTGTGCAGGGCTCATCTATCGAGCTTTCTGCCGACGGTCCCATGCGTCCCCCTTATGCAGTTTATTTTCAGGGCGGTCTCACCTTTGCCCATGCAAAGCTCGGTATTCTCATGACACTTCAAAAACTCGTCGAGAGAAATCTCGCTGAAATATAAATTAAAAAAGATAAACAAAAAACATAGGAGGAAAAACAGATGTGGCTAATTTTTTCAATCATCGCAATGCTCTTCTGGAGTGGCTCAGACTTCTTCAGTAAAGCAGGTTCAAAGCAAAGCGACAAGTACTCGCACTACAAGGTGGGTATAGCCGTCGGTCTCATTATGGGTATTCACGCAATTTATTCAATCACTATCGGTGGCGTACCATTCGCCTTTTCTGATATAATCACCTATCTTCCCGCATCGTTTTTCTATATCCTTTCAATGATGCTGGGCTATATAGCACTCAGATACATAGAGCTTTCCATTTCGTCACCCATTTGTAATACCTCGGGTGCTTTCGCACTACTGCTGAGTATCCTTTATTTCGGCGTTACCTTTACCGAAACCGACGGAGACGAGGTTTTCCTTAACGTTCCCATTATTATAGGTGTCATCTTCATCGTTTGCGGTGTCCTAACGCTTGGTATCGTTGACTACAGCGAAAACGAGGAAGCACGTGCCATGCGTCAGTCGGCGTCTGGCAAGAGATACACCAAGAGCGTTATCGCAATTCTTTTCCCTATTCTTTACTGTGTCCTTGACGCGGTAGGTACGTTCGTTGATACTCTCATCGCTGACAAGTATCTTGAAAACTTCGCACTTGCTCATCCCGACATGACCGAGGATGCGGTTGACCTTACGTGCAGTGATATTCTCAATACAGCGTACGAGTTCACTTGGTTCTTCATGGCAATCATCTTCGCTATCTACATCTTCGTAATCAAGCGTGAGAAAATTGAAGTGAAGTCCGACGGAACAAAGCTTCTCGGCGGTCTCTCGGAGACTCTCGGACAGGTATTCTATATGTTCGTTGTTGTTTCAGGTAACCCCGTAGGATTTGTTATCATTTCTTCCTACTGTGCGGTTTCTGTACTTTGGTCGAGAATTTTCCTCAAGGAAAAGCTCTCCCTCAAGCACTACCTTGCAATCGCCGCAGCCTTTATCGGTATATTCATTCTCGGAATTTACGACGTATAAGATTTAGTGAATATTCAACAAAAAAAGGTTATAGCATTTTTGCTATAACCTTTTTATTATTTCTCTACTGATTCGGTTTCCATAACCTTTGATAAAAACCAAAGGGTAAGTGCTATAACGAAAGAAGATATATCAAAGGCGGCGGTAGAGGGCATATCCTTTATGAATACCGAAAAAGAGATAATTCTCATTACGGGCACAAAAACCGACTCTGCAAGGAAATAAAGGGAAAGCTTTTTGAGTATCTCGGAAAAGGATAGAACACCGTCCCCTTTTGCAAGACCCGAGAAAAGCTCTTTTGCTTTACCAAGGATTGCAAAAAGGAAAAGGAAAGACACAATTCCCGAGGAAAGCTCAAAAAGTGAAAGCTCCGTGTTGTCGATATCGCTAACGTAAAACTCGTAAAGCCTCACCTTTTCAAAAAAATGAATGAATTTGTTTGGCATAATAGTAAGCCACAGTAGTGTAATACTTTGCAGAATAACCGAAATAATCGTAAGTATATTTGCAATTTTAATGCCGAGGACTATCCTTTCGGCATTCTTTTTAAGTCTTTCTGAACTCATTTTAACCTCTTATTTTTACAAAGCTATCCGTTATTATAAATGATTTGTCACATTTTGTCAAGAATTTTCTCGGCACAAACAACCCCGTCAACGGCAGATGATATAATTCCACCGCTATATCCTGCCCCCTCGCCTGCAGGAAAGAGTCCTGATATGCCCTTTGCTTCAAGGTCTTCACGAATAATCCTTACAGGAGAAGTCGAACGCGTTTCGGGAGCGGTAATAAGGGCATCGGGATAAAGCCACCCTTTTTTATATTCTCCCATATCAAGAATACCCATACGGAGTGTTTCGGAAATGAACTTCGGAAAAAATGCGTCGGGAGACATGAAAACAGTACCTCTTGAATAGGTGGGTAAAACGTCTCCGAAAGAGTGTGACTCATCCCCCTTCATAAAGTCCTCAAGTCTTATTACAGGGGCTTTATAGTCGCCGCCTGAAAGCTCAAAGGCACGTCTTTCTATGCTCCTTTGAAGTTTAATCCCCGCAAGTGGATGGCTTGAGGGGAAGTCTGACGGAAATACGCTGACAAGGAGTGCGGTATTGGCATTTTTTCCGTCACGGGCAAATTCACTCATTCCGTTGGTGCATATACCCCCTGTCTCGGAGGTTGCAGGTACAACGTAACCGCCCGGACACATACAAAAGGTATAAAGCGAACGCGAATTTTTAAGGTGTGTCACCAGCTTATAGTCTGCTGATGAAAGCACTTTAGAGTCCTTGAAGCTACCGTATTCAAGAGTATTTATAAGCTCTTGGGGATGCTCAATTCTCACCCCGATACCAAAACCCTTTTGCTCCATTTTAACCCCTTGGCGGTAGAGAGTTTCAAGGGTATCTCTTGCACTGTGACCTGTGGCAAGAATTACGTTATCTGCTGAAATCGTATACTCCTCACCATTTTTGGTGTAGGTTATACCAACGACACTTTTATCCTTTGTTACAAGTCTTTCAAACCTTGCACCAAAGATAATTTCACCGCCGAGATTTTCAATTTTGTATCTTAAATTCACCATAACGCGGTGTAAAACGTCACTTCCAACGTGTGGCTTTTCAAGGTAGAGTATGGACTCGTCAGCCCCTGCCATGACAAGCTCTGAAAGTATCATTCTCTTTATTCTGTCCTTGAAGCCTACCTTCAGCTTACCGTCGGAGAAAGCACCAGCCCCTCCCTCTCCAAACTGTATATTGCTCTCGGGGTTAAGCACGCCCGTCTTTTTGAAATGCTCTACAGTTTTTATTCTATCCTCGGTAGTCTCTCCTCTTTCAAGAACGATGGGAGAAAGACCTGCCATAGAAAGAACAAGGGCTGCGAATATTCCCGCGGGGCCGAAGCCCACAACAACGGGGCGGCTATTCATCTGTTTTTTCACGACTGTAAAGGGCGTGGCATTCTCCTCGGTGACACCTTTTTTTCGAAATATCACAAGAAGCTTTTTTTCAAGGTCAGCGTCAAGGGATACAAGGACGGTCATCTTAAAATAAACCTCTCCCTCCACTTTCACGGTTTCACGCCTGTCGAGGATAAGCTTTTCTATTCTGTTTTCGTCAATTCTCAAAAATTCTGCCGCTTTCCTTTTAAGGTCGTCAACAGAAAAATCGAGTGTCATTCTTATATTCGGAATTTTCAGCACGCTTATCCCCCCTTTTTGTCTCTAAAGAATTATACAACAATATCGATAATATTTCAAGGGGGAATGCTTTTTATTAAAGCACTCCCCCTTATACCCCCACGAAAACTATAATATGATTTTAATTATAAAAGTTCTCTCTCAAAAAAACAAAATATTATCAAAGCACAGAGATTTTGAGGAAAAATCGTTCATTCCGAAGCCGTAGCTGTACTCTGTACAGCAGTGCAAGGAAGGGACGAACAAAATGAAATTTGGATAAAAAGGAAGAAAGTCGTTTTCGACTTTCTACATTAAAAGGATTGTAACTGGATTTTGTTTTGTTGGCACTATATTGTTAAATCTCGATTTGTATTAAAACTGAAAATTTTCATTTTCGGTTTTAACCAAAATATCTAGCTTCTAAAAAGACGAAGAAATAAAAGTTGTCATATACATGTCATTGTATGGCAGTCCATGTCAGTATATAATGGTATCAGAAAATAAAAAACAAGGAGAATTTACAATGGAAACACTTAAACTTTATTACAGCAATTTATGGGAGTATGAATTTTTGAAGGTGCCGAAATTTCTATTCGAGCATGATGAGTTTGCAGAGATGTCGTTTAAAGCTAAAATGCTTTATTCAGCCCTCCTCGACAGGTCGGCACTTTCTGCAAGAAACGGATGGAGAGATAAGAACAACAGAGTATTCATAAAATACACCTTAAGCGAAGCCTGTGAATTTTTGTGCTGTTCTATTCCAACGGCAGTAAAGCTATTCCGTGAGCTTGAGGAGATAGGTCTTATCGAAAAGAAGAAAGGCAAAAAAGGCGGCCCCGACAGAATATACGTTCTCGTATATATCGACTAGGAAAGTTTTCCACAACCGCTTAAATTATTTTAAAATCAAATTTAAATATTTTAACCCGCTACTTAAATTTTTTATTACCCTTATTAAAAAACTTTTTTTAGTTATTAAATTTTTTAAGCCTAATAATACTAATAGTAATACTAAAAGAGTCATAGTAAGTGAGTCAGATATACGCGCGTGTATAACAGGACCGGACTTTACTTTACTGAAAAATTTATCCCCTGAAAAAGATAAAGAAAAAACACAGCCTATATTAAAGACTGTGTTTTGCTTGGGATTATAAAACTATTTCATTTTCGCTTTTAACCAAAATATCTAGGCATAAAAGCGACGAGATTTTGAGGAATTAGAAATTAGAAGTTAGAAATTAGAAATTTAGGTAAATTTTGCTGAAAGCAAAATTACAAACAAATTGTAAATTTCCCTACGGGAAATTATCCACAATTTCTCATTTCTCATTTAACATTTCTAATTTACAAAGTTTCCGCTTTTAACCAAAATATCTAGCCTTAAAAGCTTGGCTTTGCGAGGAATTCACGAAGCCTTGCACTTTGAGGATTGTCAAAAATCTCCTCGGGAGTGCCCTCCTCCTCAACAATGCCGTTTGACATGAAGATAACCTTATCGGAAACCTTCTTTGCAAACTCCATTTCGTGAGTAACGATTATCATCGTTCTGTCGGAGTTTTTAAGCTCCTTTATAACGCGGAGCACCTCCCCCGTAAGCTCGGGGTCAAGGGCGGAGGTGGGCTCGTCAAAGCAAAGAATATCAGGTTCAAGAGCAAGGGCACGTGCTATTGCTACACGCTGACACTGACCGCCCGAGAGCTGACAAGGGTACTGCTCCATCTTGTCGGCAAGTCCTACGGTACAAAGAAGCTCACGACCTCTTTCCTCAATCTTTCGCAGCTCCTCACGTCTTGCCGTTTTGCCAAGATTTCTCGGTACTTTAAGCTCGGAGGCAAGTGTTACGTTTTTCAGTGCGGTATACTGTGGAAAGAGATTAAAGGACTGAAAAACAAGTCCGAAGTGAAGACGTCTGAGTCTTATCTCGGCATCGCTCACCTTGTCAAGAGTCTTGTTGAAAAGGCTCTCTCCGTCAAGTGCGATTTCACCGCCGTCGGCAGTTTCAAGGAAATTAAGGCAACGGAGAAGAGTTGTCTTTCCGCTTCCCGATGAGCCTATAATAGAGAGTACCTGTCCCTTTTCAAGAGAAAAGTCAACACCCTTCAATACGCTTGTTTTGCCGAATTTTTTAGTTATGTTTTTTACTGTTAAAAATGCCATGATTACCCTCCTAAACCCTGTAGTAGTTCAGCTTTCTTTCAAAAAAGCCGAAGAGGAGTGTAAGAATACCTACAAAGGCAAGATAGAACACTGCGGTATAGAAAAGAGGCCACATAAGACCGTATGCCGCAAAGTTCTGTGCCGCCTGTATAAGCTCTACTATCATGATAACTCGTGCAAGGGCGGTATCCTTAACAAGGGTAATTACCTCGTTTGACATAGGGGGAAGAATACGCTTTACAACCTGCATGAGAATGACCTTGAAGAAAATCTGGGTCTTTGTCATGCCAAGCACCTGTCCCGCCTCGTACTGACCGCGGGATATACTCTCAATTCCGCCACGGTATATCTCGGAAAAGTAGCAGGCGTAGTTTATAACGAATGCCGCAATTACCGAAGAAAATCTTGAAAGAAGGGGCTGTCCTAAAATAAAGCCGGGTACGTAGAAGAATATTATTACCTGAAGCATAAGGGGAACGCCTCTTATTATCCAGACAAACGTCTTTACAAAATACGCCAGCGGCTTAAACTTTGACATTGAGCCGAAGGCTATCACCAAACCTAAAGGAAGCGCTAACACGAGTGTTAGCGCAAATATCAGGCAGGTGAGCTCAAGTCCGTCAATAAGACTTAAAGTAACTCTCCAAAAATCCATTATTTATTCCTTTAACTTGATTTCTTATTCGATGGTTTCAGTAACCTTGAGTACGTTTTCAAAGCCGTACTTCTGAGCGAGTGCGAGAAGTGTGCCGTTCTCTTCAAGAGTCTTGATAGCGGTGTTTACCTTTGCGGTAAGGTCGCTTCCCTTCTTGAAGCCTATGGCATAAATTTCAGAGTCAAGCTCGATAGCTTCTACAATTGCAAGGTCAGCGTAGTCACCCTGTCCACAGATGTTCTGTGCAAGAATGATGTCAACTACTGCGAAGTCACTTGCTCCTGACTTAACCTCTGTGAATGCATTTATCTGTGCTGTTGTTGAGAAAATCTTGTCTGCGTCTGTAACTGTTTCAGCATAAGCCGCACCTGCACTTCCGCCTTCAACACAAGCAGTCTTACCTGCAAGGTCTGCTTCGGAGGTGATTTCTGCAAGTCTCTCTGCCTTAACTACGATACACTGCTGGTTGAGCATGTAACCGTATGAGAAATCAACAAGGTCGCTTCTCTTAACGTCAATTCCGTTTATCTTATCGGAGGAGTTAGCTGTATAGCCATTCCAGATACAGTCAATAGCACCTGAATTTAGTTCGTTGTACTTCTGCTGCCAATCAATAATCTGAAATTCTGCCTTCATACCGATGAGTTCAGCTACTGCTTCAGCAAACTCGGTTTCAAAGCCTGTCCACGTTCCGTCCTCGTTCTGTTCGTTCATGTTTTCAAAAATCGTAACACCACAAGTGAGAGTTTCTACAACCTCGCCGTTTTCGTCAACTACTTCGTCGGGTGCTTCTTCTTTACAAGCAACGAGTGTGAATACTGCCATAAGGGCAACAAGTATAAGAGCTAAAATCTTTTTCATTTTGTTTTTTCCTCATCTTTCTTTTATTTGTCGTGACAAGTATAGCACAGCTTTTACTTCAATGCAATAGCACTTTAGCAAGTTAAAGTGCTAAATCGCTAAATTTGTTGAAAGTGTTAAAATCAAAAACAGATTGTTTGTATAAAACAAACAATCTGTTAAAGCCTTATATATGTGATTTAGTCAAGGAATGCGTTGTAGATAGCGTTCATTGCATCCTCAAATGCCTCATTATCTACACCGATAATGATGTTAAGCTCACTTGAGCCCTGGTCAATCATTCTTACGTTTATACCGCTCTTATAAAGAGCTGAGAAGATACGAGAAGCTGTACCCTTGCTTCTTATCATACCTCTTCCGACTACAGCGATGAGGGCATAGCCTTCCTCGATAGCGATATGGTCGGGGTTTACGCTCTTTGCGATATCAAGAACAAGCTGGTCACGCTTTCCTACAAGTGCCGCGTCTGCAACTACAACGCTCATGGTGTCAATTCCGGAAGGAAGATGCTCAAAGGAAATTCCGTTCTTTTCAAACGCTTCAAGCACTCTTCTTCCGAAGCCAAGCTCCTGATTCATCATATCCTTCTCTATTCTTACAACAGAGAAGTTCTTCTTACCTGCAATACCTGTAATTCTTGTGGGAGTTGCGTTTTCGGGAGCTTCTGATACAATCATTGTACCCTTGTCCTCGGGAGCGTTGGTGTTCTTGATATTGATGGGAATACCTGCAACTCTTACGGGGAATACTGCATCCTCGTGAAGAACGGTTGCACCCATGTATGAAAGCTCACGAAGCTCACGATAGGTTATGTACTCGATTGTCTTGGGGTCCTTTATAATTCTGGGGTCAGCCATAAGGAAGCCCGAAACGTCGGTCCAGTTTTCGTAGAGCGTTGCATTTGCAGCTCTTGCAACAATAGAGCCTGTGATATCAGAGCCACCTCTTGAGAAGGTCTTTATAGTATCGTTGGGCATTGAACCGTAGAAGCCCGGGATAACGGCACGTGGATGGCTTTTTAGAACTGTGGAAAGGATATCGTTTGTAAGGTCTGGGTCAAAGGTGCCGTCTGCGTTAAAGTAAATTACGTTTGCGGCATCAATGAAATCGTATCCTATATATTTTGCAAGAATCTTACCGTTGAGGTACTCTCCTCTGCTTGCGGCGTAGTCTCTGCCTGACTTATGGCTGAAAGCGTATTTTATAGCAGAGAAATCCTCCTCAAGAGAAATATCAACGCCAAGGTCGGAGATAATAGTATTGTATCTTTCACGGATATTTTCAAAGAGAGTGTCAAATTCCTCTCCTCGGCTTGCCTTTTCATAGCACTGATAGAGCATGTCGGTAACCTTGGTGTCATCCTTGAACCTTTTACCGGGTGCTGAGGGTACGACAAACTGTCTTGCATTGTCTGCAAAGATAATATCCTTGACTTTTTTAAATTGACTTGCGTCTGCAAGTGAAGAACCGCCGAATTTAACTACTTTAAGTTCCATTATAGTACAACCTCTAAAAATTTTTTATTACATTATATTGTATTGTATTTGAGAGTTTTTGTCAACGGGTTTTGACAAAAAACTATAGATTTTTTGAATTTAAAGCGGAGAATGCAGAATAGAAATTCAGTATAATTTTTTTATATTACAAAATTTACCATAAATTTATACTTTATATCAAGGTAAATTCACAAAAGCTTGTATAGGTAAAAAATGCACCGCATATATATTGCTCAATGGGAACAAATTATATTTGGGCACTTCAAAAAAGTGTCCAAAGAGAGAAGTCGATTCGGGGAGAATTAAAATGTTAACACCAAAGCAAAAGCCGAGCTTGACGCGACTGTTTTCTCTTATTTTTGTCCTTATTTCCGTTTTTGCACTGTCTGTCAGTGCCGACGGCTTTTTGGGCAAGGAGGTATATCTCGGAGGATTTCCTTTCGGGCTTAAAATAGATACCGAAGGAGTTATCGTTGCAGAGGTATCGGACTTTGACAGTACCCTCGGGCGTGTCAGTCCGGCAAAGGATGCCGATATCAGAGCCGGCGATACCATTCTTTCGGTTAACGGCAAAAGGGTTGATACTGTAGGGGAAATATCCGACATTATCTCAGGTTCAAACGGCAAAAGACTCACCCTCGAAATAAAAAGAAACTCAGTCAAGCTCACAAAAAATCTTATTCCAGTAATGACAAAAGATAAGCAAGGATACAAGAGCGGTCTTGTGATAAAAGACGATACCGCAGGAATCGGAACGGTTACATTTGTTGATAGCGACAAGTGTTCCTTCGGCGGTCTCGGTCACGGTATATGTGAAAAAAACACCGCTGAAGTACTCCCGCTAAAAAGCGGAACTGTACACCTTGCAAAAATCATTGACGTTGCACGAGGCACCGAGGACACTCCCGGTGAGCTTCGTGGAATTATTGACGAAAAACCGTCAGGGAAGCTTTTGAAGAATACCGACAAAGGCGTTTTTGGGAAATTTGATAAAGAGTGGGAAGCACTCGATAAAATCAAGACCGCGCCGAAAAACGAGGTCGTCACAGGAAGCTGCACAGTATACACTACCCTTGAGGGCACAAGTGCCACACCACTGGATGCGGAAATTGTAAAAATAATAGACAAAAATTCCGGCACTAAAAACTTTATTGTCAGACTCACCGACAAAAAGGCACTTGAAAAGTCAGGTGGTATCGTTCAGGGAATGAGCGGTTCACCTATCGTCCAGAACGGAAAGCTAGTTGGGGCTGTAACTCACGTCCTTATGCGTAACCAGTCCGAAGGGTATGGAATATTTATAGAGAATATGATAAAAGAAGGCTCAAGCGAGCCTTCTTTTAATAATAAATCAGAATAAATTTTGAATTGCAAAATATATCAGGTT
>JAZOLO010000009.1:0-69402 GCA_045653035.1 Eubacteriales bacterium | reverse complement strand
AAAAAACAAAGTCTACCTATAAAATTCGTGATCATAGGCGAACTTTACAATCAGTTGCCGAAGGCGACTTTTCTATACAAAAATTAAAAATTTATCTCTAATTATTGACAAACGTTCTATTTTATAATATAATGGTTTTGAAAACAAGATGAGAGGATTTACTAAACCATATGAATAAAAAAAGAAATTATGCACTCTATGAAAATATCAAGTTTCATGATTTCAGACATCTCTTGGAATATACTGTTTCACTTCCCGATAAAACTGCTTTTAAATACAGATATAAGGGTATGATACACGAAATATCCTACCGTGAATTCAACAAAGAGGTTGAAACTCTTGGAAATGCTTTGGCAAGTCTGGGTCTTGATAATGGGCACGTTGCAATACTTGGAGAAAACTCCTACAGATGGATAAACATATATTTGTCGCTACTTGTAACAAGAGCTACTGTTGTTCCCGTTGACCGTGAGCTTCCAGAAAATGAAATGCTTAACGTGCTTGACTCATCTGATAGTGAAGTTATATTTTATTCAAAGGATTTTGAGGGATTTATAGAAAAGAACAAAGAAAAGCTCTCAAAGGTGAAAAAGTTTATTTTCTTCGAGTCATGGACTCCCATCATGGAAGGAAAAGCTATTGAAGAGGGGCTTTTTATCGACTTTTTCGATTTATATGAGTATGGAAAAAGATGTGACAAAAAAGCGTACAGAGATATAACCTTTAAGGGCGACGATGTAAAGCTTCTTGTATACACATCGGGCACTACAGGCGTTGCAAAGGGTGTAATGCTGACGATAGAAAGCATTACGTCAATGATTTACGGTGGGCTTAGTCTTGCCCTCCTTGAGGGTACTTGTCTTTCCGTACTTCCCTATCATCACACCTATGCATCTGTTTGTGATATTTTGGGAGGTCTTAAGTCCCACGTGACAATCTGTATAAACGAAAGTATCAGAGCTGTACCTCTTAATCTTAAAGAATACAAACCAGACTATATGTTCCTTGTGCCAAGATATCTTGAAATATTCTATGACAGAATAATGAAAGAAGCAGAAAAGACAGGCAAGGACAAGCTTCTTTGTAAAATGATACCTGTAACAAACGCTTTGCTCAAAGCAGGTATCGACGTGAGAAAAAAACTTTATAAATCGGTTCACGCAGCGTTTGGCGGAAATATAAAAACCCTTTTATCGGGCGGTGCTTTACTTCGTCCCGACCTTGGAGACTTTTTTGAGGCGGTGGGTCTTCCTGTTGTTATAGGATACGGAATTACAGAATGTTCTCCGCTTGTATCCGCCAACAGAAATGAATTCTATGACGTGAGAACTGTAGGGCTTCCTCTCCCCGGCGTTGAGGTTAAAATCGACTCTCCCAGTGAAGAAGGAATCGGTGAAATCATGGTAAAGGGTTCTATCGTTATGAAAGGCTATTACAAAAACGAAGAAGCAACGAAGGATGCTTTCGACGGAGAATGGTTTAAGACGGGAGACTACGGAAGAATAAACGAAAAGGGACAAATTTCCATTACGGGCAGAAAGAAAAATATCATTGTTCTTTCAAACGGTAAAAACGTTTATCCCGAGGAAATAGAAAACTATATTGCGACAATTCCACTCATAGAGGAGGTTGTAGTATATTCACTTGAAAACTCAAAAGGTGACGAAACAGCCCTTTGTGCTGAGGTCTATCTTAATCCTGAAAAGACAAAAGATGCAGGAATTAACTCGAATGATGAAAAAATTAAATATATCAGCGAAAGGGTAAGAGAAAAACTTGCTTCCCTTCCAACTTATAAGCAAATACGCAAAATAGTAATAAGAGAAAAAGAGTTTGAAAAAACGACAACAAAGAAGATAAAGAGAAATTTAATAGAAAAGAACAAGGAATGAGGTGCCGAAGAGCACCTCTTTTTATAAAAGCAGAAAACTTTACTTGATTTTAATAGAAAAGATTGGTATAATATTATTTGAGAAAAAGAAAGGACAGTGCCAATGAATACAGTTGCGGTAATTTCGGAATACAATCCTTTTCACAAGGGGCACAAATATCAGCTTGACGCAATAAAACACCTTTGCAATAACGCAAATATTGTGTGCATTATGAGCCCGAATTTCGTTCAACGCGGTGAGCCTGCCCTTTTCGATAAGTATACAAGAGGACAATGTGCAGTAGCAGAAGGTGCTGACCTTGCAGTATCAATGCCTCTCGTTCACGCCCTGCTTTCTGCCGAAGGATTTGCAGAATGCGGTATACACCTTGCAAAAAGACTTGGTGCTAAAGCCCTTGCCTTCGGTGTAGAGGATGATGATATTCTGCTTTTAAAAGAGATTGCCGAAGCTCTTATCAGTGAAAACTTTGAAAGCATAATGAAAAAGGAAACCGAAAAGTGCCCTTCCCTCTCGTATGCCACACTTCGTGAAAAAGCCGTCTTTACACTTCTCGGAGAAAAAGCCGCAAGCTTTATAAAAACACCAAACAATATTCTCGCGGTAGAATACCTTAAGGCTATAAAGAAATATGCCCCTGAAATAAATCCGCTGCCAATAAAGCGTGTCGGTAACTGCTACCACGATGAGTCAGAAAATGGAGAGTTTCTCTCTGCCACGTCAATAAGAAAAATATTCAAAGGCGGTGGAGACTTTCTTTCACATATTCCCGAGGAGGCAAAAAATGTGCTTCAAAAATCAAATTCTTTTGATTATAAAAAATACGAGAATTTTTTATATTCGGTTATTATTTCAAAAACCCCTGAGAATTTAACAAAATACACAGGAAATTTCGAGCTTGCAAGTATTATAAAAAAGAGTGCTGAAAAATATACTGAATACGGAGAATTCCGTGCATCTCTTTCAAGAAGAAAGCACCCTGAAACAAAAATTGAAAGAACGCTTACAAACGTTCTTTTCGATATTGAATATGACGTCTTTATGCACAAAGTACCTGAATATATGACACTTCTTGCTATGAATCACAGTGGACGTAAAATAGTATCACGTACAAGACACAATGACGGTCCTGTTATTATGTCGAGAGGTGGGGATTATAAAAAATATTCTTTTTCTTCTATAGAAAAAGAAATGTTTGCTGACAGTATTTACGCAAGATGTATGTCACACCCCGAAGAAGGCGGATATTTTATCAAAAGGAAGCCGTATACAAAAGAGGAGTTAAAATGAAAAAGAAAATTCTGTTTATAGGTATCACGATGAACTGTGCGGGAAGTGAAAAATCCTTTCTCTCCTTCATAAACACCCTTGACCTTGATAAATTCGAGGTAGACCTTCTCCTTGCAAAAAAAGAAGGACTTTTCATGTCATCTCTCCCTAACGGGATAAACGTTATGGATATGGGGCATTTTGGTGAAGTGTTCAAGCTCAGTTCCAAAAACGCCTTCAGTCTGATTTTCAACACCTACATAAAGAAAAATCCTCTTTATGCCTTTGACATTCTCCCCTATTTTACGGGACTTATTTTGTTCAAGAAAAAGAGAGTGAGAATTGCAACCAAAATGTGGCTTCACCTCATGAATAAAATGCCTATAGTAGAAAAGGAATACGATATTGCAGTAGCTTATTGGGGCGACCGCACCATGTTCTATATGGTTGATAAGGTAAAGGCTAAAAAGAAAATAACATGGCTTCACTTTGACTATTCGTTCCCCAAGCGTGATAATGATATCTATCTGCCCTATTTTGAAAAGTGCGACAAGATAGTAAACGTATCTACTGTCGTGGACGAAGCACTCAAAAGAGAGCTCCCCTCCCTTTCTGACAAATGTGCGGTAATTGAAAATATAAACAATCCCGTGCTTATTGAAAAAATGTCACGTGAGGGCAAGGGCTTTGAGGATAATTTCGATGGCACAAGAATTCTAACAGTTGGAAGAATCGCAGACCAGAAGGGATATGATCTTGCAATTCCTGCACTTAAAAAGCTTATTGATGAAGGATTCAACGTAAAATGGTACGTTGTGGGCGGTGCTGACGATGATTATGCCGACTATATCAAGGGACTTGTAAAAGAAAACTCATTGGAAAACAGGTTTGTTTTCCTTGGTACAACACCAAATCCTTACACCTATCTTGCCGAGTGTGATATTTATGCTCAGCCCTCTCGCTACGAAGGAAAGCCCATTGCAGTTGAGGAAGCAAAAATAATGAAAAAACCCATTCTTGCATCATGTTATCTTTCTGCCGAAGAACAGCTTGAAGGCGGTAAGCTTGGTACTGTTTGCGATATTTCTGTTGACGGAATATACGGCGGACTAAAAGAACTCATTTCAAACAAAAAGCTTAGAGAAGATTACGTTAAGGAGCTTTCCTCGAGAGACTTCTCAAACAGAAATGAAATAGATAAATTCTATGCTCTTTTAGGATAATACTATGTTTGGATACATTAAGCCTGACCGTGACAATTTACTTGTAAAAGACCTCACTTTATACAAAGCCGTGTATTGCGGACTATGTACTACAATAAGAAAAAATGTTTCCATTATTCTTCCCTTGAAGCTCAGCTACGATTTCGTTTTTCTCACAATGATGAGAGAAGCAATTACAGAAGAAAAGCAGGTCATGATAAAGGGAAGATGTAACTATAATCCTTTCAAAAAGGTAGCTTACAGTATCCCCAAAGAAAGTGCTTTATTTACGGCAAATTCGGCTCTTATACTGACAACACTCAACATTAAAGACGACCTTTCGGACAGTGATACTCACCTTTTTAAAAAAGCAGTGCTTTTTCCTCTGTATTTATACTTCAACGCTAAAATTAAAAAGCTTGAAAAGAAATCTCCTGAGTACACTGAATTATTAAAAAAAATAAAAAAACGCCTTGATGAATTATCACAAGCGGAAAAAGATAACTGCGGTGATATTGATTACCTTTCACAAATTTTTGGAAGCGTTATGTCAGATATACTTTCATTTGGGCTAAAGGGCAATAAGGCTTTGATAGGAGAAGCTATAGGAAAAGCACTGGGAACATATATTTATACTATAGATGCCATTGACGACCTTGAAAGAGACGAAAAGGGTGGTACTTTTAATCCCCTGATACAGCATTTTGGCAGTTCAAAAGAAGTAAAAGAAAATATAAATGCTATTGATGCATCTCTTGCAATGCATACAAAAAATTTGGTTACCACCTTTAATCTTATCAATAAGTCGCCATATTCCGCAATAATTGAAAACATACTTACTATGGGGCTTTCAAAAGAAAGCTACAAAATAATGACAAAGAACGGAGATAAAAATGACTGATCCATACAAGGTGCTTGGAGTCGACCCAAAAGCCAGCGACGATGAAATAAAGAAAGCGTATAGAGAGCTTGCAAAAAAATACCATCCCGATAATTACGTAAACAATCCGCTCAAAGACCTTGCAGACGAAAAAATGAAGGAGGTTAACGAAGCATACGACAAAATAGTAAACGACAGAAAAAGCGGATACAGTGGCAGGTACTCTTCGTCAAACACTTCATCTACAAGCTTTTCACAGGTGCGTCAGTACATTATGAACGGCAAATATTTCGAGGCAGACAATATTCTGAACACAGCTCCTCAAGCTTCTCGAAACGCTGAATGGAACTATCTTAAGGGATGTATAGCCATGAAAAGGCAGTACTATACTCAAGCTTATTCCTATCTTCAGCGAGCTTGTATGATGGATCCATCAAACACAGAATATCAAACAGTTTTCAGTCAGCTTCAAAATGCACAGAACGTATATGGCGGATTCAACACCACACGTACAGGCGGAGAATGCTCATCCTGTGATATGTGTACAGGACTTATCTGTGCGGATTGCTGCTGTGAATGTATGGGCGGCGACCTTATAAGGTGTTGTTAATATGAGAAAAAGAAAAACAACTGCCACGGCCTTTTCGGGTATAGCAATTGCACTTATAGTTATACTGCTTTTTATAGCGGGAATTATCGACGTGTTTGATTACACGGCATCTGCAATTTGCGGACTTATCGTAACTTTTATTCTTGTTGAATTCGGCACTTCTTTTGCAGTTGCGGTATACACTTCCTCTACTGTACTTTGCCTTATTATGATACCGTCAAAAATTGCAGCTGTGCTATACATTGCTTTCTGTGGCTGGTACTCATTTATTAAGCCTCACATAGAAAAAATAAAAGAGCCATTTGGAACGATTTTTAAGTTTTTGGTTTTCAACGCTGTTCTCTCTATTATTGTACTTCTTACGTTAAAGCTTTTTATGATAGAAAAAATTTCTACGTTTACCGTCATTATTCTTGTTATTATTTCAAATTTCACATTCTTTCTCTATGATGTTCTTATAACAAAGCTTATATGGTTATACGTTCATATCTATAGAAAAAAGTTAAAATTCTTAAAATAAAAGGGGCTTTTCAGCCCCTTTTATTTTAGTTGGATATTATATCATTTATATGGTATACTTCGAGGAAATGCTCTCTCTTCCTCTTTGCCATTTCTTCCATCTTAATTCTGTCTTTCGGGTCAAGCTTTGCTATTTCCTCTTCGGTGAACTTACCTTTATAGAACTTATCAAAATCAAGAGCGAAGTTGATGTCAAGTGAATCAATTTGACCGTCACGTTCACAAATAACAAGGTTTGATTTTCCTTCGTAAATAAGCTCTACCGCCTTGAATGCCATAAGTGCTGCAATCATACGGTCTTTGTGTGTAGGAGATCCACCTCTCTGTACGTGAGAAAGTCTTGCGTGCTTAGTCTCAATTCCCGTTCTTTGTTGTATGATTTCCGCAAGACTTTCAGAGAAATTCTTGCCCATGTTTTCAGAAACAACAATAATAAAGTTACGTTTTTGGTTAAGCTTTGACTCGAGCATCTTATTTACAAGAGCATCTTCGTCGAAGGCTATTTCCTTCGTAATTACTGCAGTAGCACCAACTGCAATACCTGCATAAAGTGCAAGATATCCCGAGCCGTTGCCCATTACCTCAACAACGTCGCAACGTGCATGAGACTCGCAGGTGTCTCTGAGTCTGTCTACCATCTGTACTACAGTATTTAGAGCAGTGTCAAAACCAATAGTATAATCTGTACTTGCAATGTCGTTATCTATAGTGCCCGGAACGCCTATACAAGGAATTCCTCTTGCTGTAAGGTCACGTGCACCTCTAAACGTTCCATCGCCTCCGATAACAACGATACCGTCAATCTTGTTATCAATACAAGTCTTCACAGCCCTTTGCATACCCTCTTCTGTCTTGAACTCAAGACAACGGTCAGAATACAGAGCCGTGCCTCCGATATTTATAATATTCGATACATCTCTATCGTTTAAGAGCTTCATATCGTTATCTATAAGTCCCTTATAACCGCGTCTGATACCCATAGCCTCGGTACCGTTTGCCAGAATTGCTCTTGTTATCGCTCTGTAGCATGGATTCATACCAGGAGCATCACCACCCGATGTAAGAATACCTATACGTTTAAAAACTTTTTCTGCCATGACTCCTCCAAATAACACTAAAACTATTTTTATTATGGTACACCTTTTTTCAAAATATGTCAATATTGAAGAGTTATATTTTAACTGTTTGACAAAAAAATCACAATATGTTATAATTTTTTTGAGGTGAAAATATGTTAAGCGTAATAACTCTGGTACTTCCACCATTCGACACTAACTGTTATATAGTATCTGAAAAAGACGGTAAAAAATGCATAATTGTTGACCCTGCTTCTTCACCGTCAAGAATAACAAATATAATTTCCGAAAGGAAGCTTTCCCCCGTTTCGGTTGTTTTGACTCACGGACACTTTGATCATATCGGTGCGGCAGACCTTCTTCGTAAGCTTTATAACGTTCCGTTATGTATCCATGAGGCAGATGCAGAGCTTCTCGTGTCTCCTGAAAAAAACGCATCAAAATATCTGACTTTCGATGATGTTATAATTACCTCTGCCGACATTCTTTTAAAAGACGGAAGTATAATAGAATTCGGCAAAGAAAAGCTTCGCGTAATGCACACTCCGGGACACACTAAAGGCTCCTGTGTTCTTGTTGGCGAAAATGCATTGTTCAGCGGTGATACTCTTTTCCGTGGAGGATACGGAAGATGCGACCTTTACGGAGGTAATATGAGCGACCTTTTCCTGTCTCTTGAAAGACTATTTTTCTTAAACGAATGCCTTACTGTTTATCCGGGACACGGAGAAAAAACTACAATAGGTGATGAAAAAATGAAAGAGAGGTGATAAGCCACCTCTCTTTCTGACTGTTTTCTTAATAACAGTCTCCCTCTCAGGTTCGATTCCCGTTCTATCAATCTTATACAACCAAAAGCACAGATGCTTTGCATCTGTGCTTTTGGTTGGTACCCGCAGCGGGAATCGAACCCACAACTAGCCCTTAGGAGGGGCTTGTTATATCCATTTAACTATACAGGCAAGCGTTATTAACGCTTAATATTTTAACTGTTTTTTAATATTTTGTCAAGGCTTAAACGCCTGCTTTTTCAATTATTTTGATATTGTCGGGGTGGACTCCGCATTCAAGATATACTATCTCTTTGATTTGTGCTACCTGATTTATAGTTAGACCACTGCTTTCAACCACAACGTTTACGTCCTCACCGCTTACAACGGCAACGCAGTTATTGAAGCCCTTTGCCTTAACAAGGCTTTCAATATTTGCTTCGCTTGTAATCTCATTTGCCATTCTTGTCATTTCACTGTATGCATCTGCCTTTGCAACTGCATCTACCGCATCTGAAGTGGTGAGGTCCTGAAGCATTTCAAAGGCCTCGTCTCTCACTCTTTCGCGGTTTATTACAGAAAGTGCGAAATAATCCTCTGTTTCGGTAAGGGCGTTTACTTCCCCTGTGTTTTCAGGGCTGAGTGCATCCATAGAAATGCCATTTTCATCGATTTTCTCAAGGTCTGTTGGAAGTGTGGCAAAATGCACGTTAAGATATCCTGCTACGGCAATAATGAGGAGTGATGCACAAAGAACTGCTGTGCGAGCATTGAAATATTTTAAGAAGCCTCGCTTTTCTTCTTTTTCTACAATCTCTACTATTCCGTCCTCTTCATTTTCTGCTTTTTTGAGCTTTTTCCAGAAGGTAAAGAGTGAGAAAAATTTCTTTTCTTCCTTTACCTCTTCCGTCCCCTCGGTGTCAAGGGATTCTACCTTTTCCACTTCGTTTACTCTTTCACTTTTCATTTTTTCAAGTTTGTTCATGGGATACCTCCGATTATATTTAATTCTAATTTGTAACGCTGATTTTTGCACTTGAAATTCCAAGGGCTGCAGACACAACCTCTAACACCTTGCCCTTAAGGGTAGCAGAAAGCTCCTTTGAGCATACTACTGCCGCACCCTTTACCTTAGGCAGAGTATATCCGCTTATTACAGCTTCTTTTGTACTTGACGTGCCTGTCGAGAGTACAACGGTGCTTTCCTTCTTGCTATTTCCCTTTTCGCTTACATCATGAGTTACGTCGGTAGCGTAAGAATAGGTAGCCGACCCCTCTAGCGTTATCATGACTCTCACATCACCTACGCCGTCTATTTCCTCTACAATTTCCCTAAGCCTTTTTTCAAGATTTTTTTCGTATTCTTCTTCATCAAAGCGCAAGGTGTTCTCAATAGTCGTATTTTTCTCTTTTTCATTTGAAGGAAGAAGCACCAGAAGAAGTCCTAAGAGGAATATAAGTATGAAAATTATTGTAGTATTCTTGCTTGTAAAAAGTTCGTTTAATTTCTTCATTTTGATACCGATATACACTCTGCATCAAGGTGATAGTGAAGCTTGACTGAGTTTTTTATTTTTTCATGATAGCGTTCGTCACTGTTCGTATATATTTTTATCGTGTCAAATACAACGTCTTCGCCCTCCATGTGCCAAGGACATTCAGCACGCACTTCAAAGCCTGTGTATTTTTTTACAGAGCTTTCTATTTCATCCTCTACCTCATCTGCGGTAATTTTTGCAAGCCATTTTCTGTATGCCACAGTATCGCTTTCGTCTATCTCATTTATATGTGCATTATTTTCGTTTATGACGGGAATTGCAACGTTATCCTGAAAAAATACCAAGGTTTTCATTACGGGAATTACAATGCAGGAAAGCATTACGAGATTCACAACTGTACGTGACGTCTTCCCTATTCCTTTTTCGTCAAAAAAAATATTTATTATTCCACAAAAAAGAGAGACTGTTATAATAAGGGTAAGATACTCTGCCATTTATCCCACCTCACTTTTTATAAATACCGATATTGCAAAAATAAAAAAGCAAGAGGAAGCTATCATCGTAGCGGACAAAATATTATATACACCCACAATCTCGCCTATTACCTTCGATTCTTTATCTGCACTGATAAATTTTGAAATTACGTTTATAAATTTGAGAGATAGCTTTTTTATACCGAAATTTACGAGGGGTAATGCTGTTGTATAGAAAATAACGCATATTGCAAAAACTCCAAGAGTGGATTTTACAAGACGTACACCCGAAATCAAGGTGCCCGACGCTTCCGAAACAAAGCCTCCGACAAGGGGAATAAAATTTCCTGCCGCAAGTTTTAAAGAACGAAGGGCTAAAGAATCTGTTACTGTTGTCACGGTATTCTGAAAATATATTATAGCACAAAGAACACCGAAGGATATGGTTACAAGCTTTGTGGCAAAGCTTGTTATAAGCTCGGAGAGTGCCCCGATTGGAAGGCGTGAAACATAGCCCACGATAGAAAAAGAGAGTACTATACGAATAAGCGGAATGGCAATTTCTTCAAGAATAAACTGAAGAAATGAAACGGCTGTCAGTATTAGAGCTTCATTTACTGCCGCACTTGTTATTTCTCCGCCAACAAGCGCAACCGAGCCCAAAAACGGTAGGAGTCCCGTTATAAATACAGAAAGCTCTTGTATGTAGGTTTCGGCTGAAATAAGGGCATTGTTTACATGAGAGATAAGAAGTGAGGATATTACCGCCGACACTGCAAAATGCACAGAGGATGCTATATATCCTTTACCTATTCCGTCTACAATTTCGTGTATCATAGATGAAATTATGATAAAAGCGATAAATGTAATAACAAAATATATTTCTTCACCGAGTGAGGAAAAAGCAAGGTTTATAATATATTTTACGATACTTTGGGGAGTAAGTCCGTTTTCGGCAGGTGTCCCCGATGGGCTAAAAGAAATGGTATTATGCTCACTGTTTTTAAGCGTTTCGGGAATATTTTCTGCTGCCTTTTCTATTTCAAGCTCCGCTCTTATGCTTTCGTCAAGAGTCTCGCCGAGGGTATATGGTGACAGGACAAAGAGTAGCAACGCTACAAGCAAAATCTTTTTCATAAAACACTTTCCACCAAAAGAAAAAGATTATCATATATGGGAATAGCACAAAGAAGAATTGCTACCTTGCCTGCAAACTCTACCTTTCCCGACACAGACTCTGACCCCATATCCTTTGCAAATTCAGAGGTAAGACTCGTTATAACGCTTATACCGAGAACCTTTAAGAGTATTTTTAAATAGAGTGAAGCTTCATTTTGGGCAAGAGTTTCAACGTACTGAAAAAGCGGTTTTGCACCCTTCAAGGCAAAAACAAAAATAACAACGGAAAGTCCAGCCGTAGCAAAAATGAAATATTCCTTTTTCAGCTCTTTCATGGGGATAAGCACGAAAAGTGCTCCTACCACCATAGAGCAAAGTGCCACCACGTCAAGTGTCATATTCCGAAAAGGTCCCGTACTGTGCGAAAGAGGTCACTCATTTCCTCCACCAATATAAAGAGCACCAATACCACACCTGCTACAGCAACCATTGTCGCCTGCTCTTCTCTTCCGTAACGGCTGAGTATTTGATGAACAACGGATACGAGAGTTCCAATCCCTGCTATTTTCAAAATAAGAGTTACGTCCAATTTTCTTCTCCTTTACCACATAAGCAAAACAAGTGCTATTCCCGTCATGCATCCAACTGTTCTGCAAAGTCTTGTTTTTTCGATTGTTTCTTCTTTTTGTGCTTTGTATATTTCTTCAAGCTCGAGTATCAGCTTTTCGCATCTTGTCACTTCTTCTTTCTCCGAAAGTGTTCCAAAGGAAATTCCAAATTCGTAAAGTAGTTCAAAAGTATCCTCGCTTAAAAGTAGCTTGTTTTTGCTTTCGCCCAGTGCCAGAGCAAAGGGATTGTCGCCATCCGATTTACGAAGTGCCGAAAGGAAGGTGCTTTTTTCAAGGCTTTTATCGTAAAACTTTTTATATATTTCCTGTTGAGGGGTAAGATAAGACGTTATTTCTCGCTTAATAAAGTTTACAAGAGAAATAAAGCCACGCAAAATATTTCGCGATTCGATATAGCTTTGAGATTTTATAAAGCCTGTAGCGGTAGGTACAAAGAACAAAATCATGAGCCCTATGGTTTTCATCTCTCAATCTCCTCAAATACACAAACCGACTCTTTTTCGCTTTTCTCTATTCTCACAAAGGTGTCGAATATTCCATGCTCTACAAGCTCTTTTATATTAGGACGTTTCAAAGCATCGACAAGTGTTCTTCCGTGAGTTGTAGCGATAAAGGGCACTCCGCTGTTTTGAACGGAAAGGAGTGCCTTTGTGTCGTCAGAAAGTCCTATTTCGTCGCATATTACGTATTCGGGCGAAAAGAGTCTTACTGCAATTTCTATTCCGTCGGGCTTGGAATACCCGAGAAAGCGGTCAATGAGTCCGTCACACTCCCCGAGGAGTATCTCTCCTCTTTCGTCTATTACGCTTACTCTTAAAGGAGAAGAAAACTTACCCCCGCTTATAGCTTTTGCCACCGACCTTATGACTGTGGTTTTTCCGTAGCCCGGAGGTGATACTATGAGGACTGATGCGTTTTTGTGGGCTGCAAGATATTTTGATATAGCATCCCCTGCACTGTCTATTTCACGTGAGAGTCTTATATTCACCGAAGAAAAAGAGGATACCGAGTTTATCTTTCCACCGTCATATATTCCCTCTCCGCATACTCCAACTCTTACTCCGTCATCCGTTACGATAAAGCCCGTATTTATTGTGGACATGTATCTGTACACAGACCCTTGGCAAAAGCGATTTACTATAAGAGCAATATCCTTTGCGTCACAAGTAAGGCTCTCTTTTATCTTATTCGTTACCTTTCCGTCAACATTTAAGAAAAGATTTTTTGAATAGGTAGAAAGTGATGCGTGGGCGTTTTTCCTCAGTCTTATTTCGGTAATTTCTTTTTTCAGCTCAGGCGAAAGAGATCTTAGTGCTGATGAGACTTTTTCTGGAAGATAGTGGTATATTCTCTCCATTGGACTCTCCTTTTTTATAATGCTATGTGGAGGTCTGCCGATTATGACAAAAAGGAGACGTTTTACGTCTCCTTTTATATTCCAGAATTAAAGCAAACGTGCTTTTTGTCAAACTCCGAAAGCCGTGAGTTTTTCATAACACTTGCTCTTTGTATTACTCTGTCTCCGTATTTTTCTCTTGTTTTATCAAGTACTCTATCAAGTGCGGTTTCATAAGCATTGGAGAATATACTCATTTGCTCATCGCTCATCTCCAAAAAATCGTCAACGCCAACACCTATTGCCCGAACTGGCTTTGAAAAATCGACACTGTCTTTGAAAAGGGCTACTGCAGTAAGGTAAATATCAAGAGAGGAATACGTTCTCTCGGGAAGCTTTTGTTGTCTTACAAAGGAAGAAAGGTCGGAGTACTTCACAAAAAGCTTTACTGTCCCCCCCTTGGTGTTTCTTCGTCTCAGCTCCTCGGATATACCGTCAGATATAGTGGATATTACTGAACTCGACTCCTCAAAGTTCGTAGCGTCATAGGGCATGGTGGTACTGACGGACACGGATTTTGTAGGGGTGCTCTTGTGATAATATTCAACGGGTGACAGGTCAA
The DNA here is from genome assembly GCA_045653035.1 of Eubacteriales bacterium. Lineage (GTDB taxonomy): Bacteria > Bacillota > Clostridia > Oscillospirales > SIG627 > RGIG6353. The sequence continues at coordinate 55,509 of JAZOLO010000009.1, read as the reverse complement.
ATCCGTTTGCTCTGTCCCATAAAAGCTCACCGCTTTTACCAAGCTCGTTTTTGAGGAGTATCCTTTTTTGACGGGCAAGGTCGCCCACTGTTTCTATCTTGAATTTCCGAAGCTCCTCCTTGGTGCGTCTGCCTACGAAAAGCAAATTTTCAACAGGCAAATTCCATACCTTTTCCTTATAATTCTCAAATGAAATCACCGTTACGGCATCAGGCTTTTTCATATCAGAGGCAAGCTTTGAAAAGGTTTTGTTAAAGCTTACTCCGACGGATACTGTAAGACCCGTTTCGGCTTTTACTCTCTCTCTTATCCTTTCGGCGATTTTTTTGCCCGAAGTGAAAATATCCGTCCCTTTCTCCCTCTCGGCAAGGTCTGTTACGTCAATCCACGCTTCGTCTATTCCAAAGGATTCTACACGGGTGGCAAAGGACAGATATATTTCTCGCACCCTTTTGGACTCTTTTACGTATTCCTCGTATCTACAGGGACGGGTAACGAGAAAAGGGCATTTTTTTAAAGCAAGAGATATTGTATCCCCCGTTTTCACACCATACTTTTTTGCAAGCTCGTTTTTGGCAAGTACTATGCCATGTCTTGCCTCTTTATCTCCGCAAATCGCAAGGGGGACGTTTTTCAGTTCTTTTGAGAAAAGGGTTTCGACAGATGCAAAAAAATTATTCAAATCCGAGTGAAGTATCACCCTTCCTCCCTTTTTATCTCTTGACATGTAATATTCCTCATATTCCTCAATATCGTAAAAAATACTCATTTTACACCTGCTTTCTATATAATTATAACGCTATTTCGTAAATTGTCAATATGTTTTTACTATATTTCGTAACATTTAACTATTGAAAAATACGGTAAATATGTTAAAATAGTGTAGAGGTGAAATGGATGAGAAATACCACTCTTTGCTATATAGAAAAAGACGGAAGATATTTAATGCTTCACAGGACGAAAAAAGAAAATGACTTAAACCGTGATAAATGGGTCGGAGTAGGTGGAAAATTTGAGGATAAGGAAACTCCCGAGGAATGTGTAATAAGAGAGACCTTTGAGGAAACGGGGCTGACTCTTACCTCATTTGAATACAAAGGAATTGTCACGTTTGTATCGGATATATGGGAAACCGAATATATGCACCTTTTTCTTGGAAAAGAATTTGAGGGTGAAATAAAAGAATGTGACGAGGGTGTTCTTGAATGGGTGGAAAAGGATAAAATAACTTCACTGCCTTTATGGGAGGGTGACAAGCTTTTTCTTGACCTTATGGTAAAGGATGTGCCGTTTTTCTCAATGAAGCTGGTATATGAGGGTGACACACTTGTTCAGGCAAAACTTAATAATGAAAATTATCTGCTGTAAAATTTACAGCAGATTTTTATTTCACAAAATGACAAAATACTCCCCTTGTTATAAATTATACTTTTTTAGGGGTGATGAAAATATACGTTGACGTATTTTTCTTTTTGAACTTTGGGGTAGATTTTATATGTCTTTATGCTACAAAAAAAGTTCTGTCTATTCCCCTGTCGGTGTTAAAGCTACTCATTGGTGCAACTCTTGGCGGAGTGTGGGCTATTTTGTTTATCTTATTTCCATCCTTGTATTTTCTTAATATTCCTGTAGCAAGTTTTATGGTTTTTGCTGTGACAGGCAGGAAAAAGCTTCTTGTAGGTACAATTATTTTTATTCTGACAGAAGCACTGATGGGTGGACTTGTAACCTCTGTTTCTTCCCTCTTTACATTTTTCCCAGAAAGCGGAATAAGGTTTGGCGCAGTAATTCTTTTAAGTGTGTTCATGATTTTAGGGGCAGAGAAAATATACGAGGCACTTGTCAGAAAGAAGCTTCTCACTACCTCTGTTACCGCTACGGTAAAACATAATAATAAAAAGAAAAAGGTATGTCTTATGATAGACAGCGGAAATCTTGCAAGAGAAAGCGTGACAGGACGGAGAATAATATTCATAAAGCAAAAGTCTATCAGGGATATAACGGGTGATACAAGTGATTTTTTAAAGCGTGAAAAGATATTTGCTATACCTATTAAGACTGCTTCGGGAAGCGGTGTAAAATACGGGTTTATTCCAGACGGGCTTGATTTTAATATAAAAAAATACAATAAAAGGGAGTTTATCGTCGTACCAGATGCAACAGGATGCGAGTTTGGCGGATATGACGGTATAGTGGGAGTAATATGATAAAAATCTTCAAAAAAATTAAAGCTTTTTTATTATCTTTTTTTAAAAGCGAAAGCTACTACGTGGGCTCTGTAGGGACACTTCCTCCTCCCTTATCAGCAGAAGAAGAAAAAAAGATTATGGAAGGGCTTATAAGTCACGATGAAAAGAGAGTGCAAAGCTGTCGTGATACACTAATTGCACATAATCTTCGGCTTGTAGTATACATATCAAAAAAGTTTGAGTCAACGGGTATAGGTACTGACGACCTTGTATCGATAGGTACTATAGGGCTTGTAAAGGCTATCAACACCTTCAATCCCACAAAGAATATAAAAATCGCAACCTACGCCTCAAAATGCATTGAAAACGAAATACTGATGTTCATAAGAAAGACAACTCCTCTTAAAATGGAGGTGTCAATTGACGAGCCTCTCAATACCGATTCCGACGGAAACGAGCTACTTTTGGGAGATATTCTGGGGTCGGATTCAGACGAGGTACAAAAGGGACTGGAGGCTGAGGAAGAAAGGATAATAATACACCGCGCCATAGAAAGGCTGAATGACAGAGACCGAGAGATAATTATTAAACGCTTCGGACTTTACGGCAGGCGTGAGCTTACTCAAAAGGAGCTTGCAGATACAATGGGAATCTCACAGTCTTATATATCGAGACTTGAAAAAAGAATCATAAAAGAGCTCAAACGCGATATAATTAAACAGAGCGGTATTTTCTAAAATATGGAGGCTTTTATGGGCGAAATTACAACAAGATGCCTCACAATAAGTGAGCTTTTTTCAAAAGAAGTAATAAATACGGCAACGGGTGAAAGGCTGGGCTTTGTCACAGACGGAGAAATAGATGCGGAGAGAGGTATTATAAGATTTCTTTGTGTACCTGTACCTTGTAAATCACCTTTCGCAAAGACACGTGAAATAAAAAAATTCTGTTACGACGACATTGTACGGATAGGTAGCGACACAATTCTTATAAAATCCGCCTGTACCTGTACGGTAAAGCCAAAAAAACTGTTGTAATATCAGGAAATATCTGCTATAATTTTTGCAGAAGGGAGTGTAAATATGAAGGATATATTAAAGCCCTATGCGGCAGGTATGAAAAACCCTAAATGGAAAGAAATAATTACCCGTGAGACACCTCTTTATCATCAAGACGGAGATATAAGAAGTGACTTTTTAAGGGACTACACAAGAATTATACATTCCTCCGCTTACAGAAGGCTGAAAACTAAAACTCAGGTTTTCTTCTCCCCTCAAAGCGACCATATATGCACTCGTATAGAGCACGTAAATCACGTTGAGTCAATAAGCTATACCATTGCAAAGTTTCTCGGTCTCAATACCGAGCTTACACGTGCGATATCTGTAGCACACGACATCGGTCACGCTCCTTTCGGGCATAAGGGTGAAAAATTCTTATCAAAGATTTCAGAAAAAGAAATAGGTGAAAAATTCTGGCACGAGAGAAACGGGCTTTGGACTGTTGACTCAACAGAGCTTCTTGAAGATTATGAAAAGTGCAAGAGAAATCTCAATTTAACCTATGGAGTCCGTGACGGCATTATTTCCCACTGCGGAGAGGTAAGCGACGACGGCATTATACCGAGAGATGAGTTTCTCGACCTTGAAAAATTTTACACCTTCCCTGCCCAGTATCAGCCCTTTACATACGAGGGTTGCGTTGTTAAAATCTCGGATAAAATTTCGTATATCGGACGAGATATTAACGATGCCATGGGGCTTGGTATTCTTCTTCCCGAAAAGCTTGACGAGCTTCAGGCGGAGCTTAAAGAGATACTTGGTGAAAAAATAAACAACACCATTCTCATAAACAGGTTTATTTCAGACGTTTGTGAAAACTCATCCCCTGAGCGTGGAATTGCCTTTTCTCCCGAAATAAAGAAGGCGATGGACGTAGTTAACCGATTCAATCTTAAAAACATCTACAGATGCCGTCGCGTTGAATATTCTGACAAGTATTTCGAGCTAATCATTTCACAAATATACGAAGTGCTCTCCGAATGCTTCAAGGGAAAGGACACCATAAAGGAGCTTGAAACACTCGAAAGAGTTTATCCTAAAACGGGTGAAGGCTTTAAGTCGTGGCTTTTGAGATACACTGCTCTTAAGAGTGATACGTACCAAAACAAAGTGATTTTCAATATTGAAAACGAATATGACTACAAAAAAGCAATAATAACTTATATTTCTGGTATGACGGATAATTTTGCCATTGAAACGTACAATGAAATAATAAGCTTCTGAGGTGTAAAATGCATACGGAAAAGCAAATAAAAAGCGTGCTTAAATACGATGGATATGTTGTAAAGGTATATCTTGATACTGTTGAGCTTGAAAACGGCACTATCTCAACAAGAGACGTTGTAAGGCACAAGGGGGCTGCATGTGTTGCACCATTAACGGATGAAAACGAGCTTATAATGGTTAGGCAGTACCGCTATGCTCTCGGGTGTGAGCTTTTGGAGCTTCCTGCGGGAAAGCTTGACACTAAAGACGAGGACCCTTATCTTTGTGCTGTAAGAGAGCTTAAAGAGGAAACCGGGTACACAGCTGATAATGTAGAGTATATGGGTGACTTCATTTCTACAGCAGGATTTTCCGACGAGAATATAAGGCTTTATCTTGCAACGGGACTTAATGCGGGAGTGGCAAATCCCGACGAGGATGAATTTCTTGACGTTGTTAAAATCCCACTTGAAAAAGCGGTGGAAATGGTTATGTCAGGTGAAATTACAGACGGAAAGACTCAAAGCCTTGTAATGAAGATATGGTACAAGACACAAAGTAAATAGTCTATACAACATAAAAGAGAGACTTCTTAAGTCTCTCTTTTAGCTTTATACGATTTTAATAGGCTTGAAAGGTTCTTTTTCGGGGATAACAGGTTTTTCGTCTTCTTCGTCCTCTTCGGGGTGTTCGGGTTCTGGCTCCGGTTCGGGCTCTGGTATAACGGGAATATCTGTTCCGTCTATGGGAGTTGAGAGATCCGAGAGGTGTGCGAGATAGGATTTCGGGAAGAAATATAGGGCTATTTCCTGCCATTTATAACCGTTATTTGCCATATCTCTTGCACCGTACTGGCTGAGTCCTACACCGTGTCCCCAACCCGTTCCCGATATAACGTAGTTATTGCTGTCGGATTTAAGCTCGGTTATTTCGCCTTTTCCACTGATAACCGTCTTACAATTTACATTATCTCCCACGGAGGCAGTAAAGCGAACGGCATTTCCGTCTTTATCTGTTGCTATTATGTTATATGGGTCGAGCACAACGCTCTCACCGTCATTCACTTTGACTCCTGTGGATTTACCGATAGTAAGTCTTGCGGATTTGCAGTACTTTGAAAGAATAGTTCTGACATTATCACATTTAGTAAAGGTGGATACAGTTCCACTTTCATCAATAATTTCAAGCTCGTAAGCATAGCCTGCGTCGGTATATTTCGATATACGTACCGACGTTATGGGGTGCTTAACGTACTTTGATACTGTGGAGTTTGTCTGCAGATAGTTGAAAAGTTCTTTTTCAGATACCTCGAATTTCCATACACCGTTAGTATAGTTCTCATATTTTTCATCGGGTATATTTTGTGAAACAAGATAGTCATAGCCTTTGCCTCCCCATACAAGCTCGGCGGATTCTGTAACGCCACCCGATATTGCATGATAAAATGTTTCACATATTTTGGAATTATATGCCAGTACTATATTATTCGTAGCTTCAACTGCAAAATCCGTTTTATCTATTGAACGGAGTCTGCCTCGGTATGCCTGACAGTGAGTTTCGTCACACATATCGAAGTCCTGATTGCGGTGGTTTTTATACTGCATGGCAAGGGTATATGAACGCACTACTATAGAAAAGGCTTTGAGTGTTTCCTCGGGCCATGATGCTGAAATTTCATAGGGCAAAACGCTCTTTATATAGTCCTCTATATCAAGTATATTTACAAGATACATGCCGTCAATGGTGGTCTTATATTCAAAGGTGCCGTCAAAAATATTTCCTACAGCACTCTTGATATATCTCTCTTTTTCGCCGTCCTGCATGGGACGAACGTAAAGAGGGTGGCTTGTTGTATCAATCTTGAAAAGTATTTTCCCGCTTATAGTTTCAACTACACTGATTGAGGAATTATTGGGGGTGCGAGGTACAAATTCAACACCGAGAAGGCTCTGCATATTAGGGCAATCAGCTTCTGATGTCGCCTTGTCCTTATAAGTGCCAACTCCTATATACGCTTTACCGTCAACGTAGAGGGGAAATATTGCAGTATTTTCGGGAAGCTTTGAACTGAAGGCTTCAATAGTTTCATCTACCTTATCAAGGTCAACGCTTTCCTTGGTTATACAATGATATATTATGTGTGTATTTCCGCTTGTTGTGTGGTAATATTTGTCGGCAGAATTTTTTGCGGCAGAAAAGTCGCGCATCACCGTAACGCCTTTTTCGCTCGTTTTATAGAAAAGGTACTCGTCATTCATTGTGGTATAAAAAACAAGACCTTTATCCGATGATATGTTGTGACTGAAGGCAAGGCAGTTATTGGAGCCGTAGATATAGAATACTCCGACTCTTACAGAGTGAGTAACTGTATCAAGGTGAGGTACAAGACCGTTTAAGTTTCTAGGGGTAAGAGAGGGATCCGTAAGATAAGAATAACCCGACGGAAGTTCAGGAATAACTGTCTTGTCTGTCACTTCTTCATCGGGCTGTGTTTCGTCTGTTGTTGACGGAACCTTGGACTCGTCAGCGGAGATTTCATCTCCGCTAACGGTCTGTTCAACAGTTTCGGTTGTTGAAATTTCGTCTTCTGCCAATGCTTCCAAAGCAATAACCGCTATACCAAGTACCATAAGTACTGCAAGAATAAGGGCTATTACACGAACCATCTTCTTGGCTTTGTTGTTATTGAACAATTTCGTACTCTCCTCTCACCAGAATATAGGCATCGCCATTTTCAGCAAATATGCCCCTACCGTCACTTCCTCTCGGAATGATGCAATAGTTGTTTTTTACAAGGGGGTCATTATTATAAAGCTCCTTGGAGGAGGTAAGGTCGGCTATTCCTTGGTCGTTGAATGGAGAAACCGCAACGACGGTTCCTGCTCTGAGAATAACTTCAAGAGAGGAGGTTTCAGCACCAGTTGCCATGAGCTTCTGTCCTTTTGCAAGAAATACAACTGTATATTTCAAGCTGTCAAGGTCCTTTGCAGAGGTAGCAGGTTCTTCAGGTTCTTCGGGAACTTCGGGCTCTTCAGGTATTTCGGGGTCTTCTGCTTTTGGTGCATACTTTTCGTCAACGATTGCAAGAACTGCATTTTTGACTTCTTCTGTAATCTTGGGTATTACCGTTTCATTTATGTAGCTAAGGGTAACAAGGGGGTCGGAATCGGAATATTCGGCACTTACAGAAAAAAGTGCGGTAATAACCGAAACGGCTAGCAAAACGGATAACAAAATAACTGTTATTTTTTTCATATTCTTCCCCTTTTAACTTTTTTGTTTTTATTTGAAATTAGTGATACCGTTAGTGAACTTTGATGAAGTGGCAAATGAAAATTCGGGTATCTTGGATATAAGGTCAAAGGTTTCGGTGATAAACGTACCTGCCGAAATGTTAGTAGAAATCGAGTGTGTAAGTTTTAGAAGTGCCTGTGCATCAACTACAATTTTTGAGAGGCTTCCTTCCTTGAAGTGTGCAGGAATAATCTTTTGAAGAACGTCGCGTACAAAACCTGCCTGTCTTGTAATACGGTCAGAGGAGGAATCTCCTTTATATCTCAGCATGTTGTAAACGTCAAGACCTGACGTAAGCTTATCGCCCTTCTTGAAAGAAATGTTGTATTTGGATAAATCCTCTACAGCTTCTTCTTCCTCGACAGTCGCTTGGGGAACATCGGCATAAAAATGCTCCATGTCCTTAGAAACAACGTATGTATAATCGCCGTTTGCGTTAAACTTATCAAATGCTTCGATAAATCCTTCTGCAGTAAAGGTGAGATAATTTGACACCTTAAGGCCTGTAGTTGCCTTTATCTTATCAACGGTATACTGCATATTCTCGTACTTTATAAGGTCGCCCAGTCTGATATTGAGGTTTCCCATTCCGTCTGCATGACCTACATACACCTTTGTGTCAACATTTATGGGGTAAATCGTAACCTTCTGTTCTTCCTTATTTACATCTAAAACTACCATAGCATCAAAAGAATCCTCGCCGAGACCGTAGCCCGCAACAAGCACAGAGAAGCTGTCACCTTCTATTTTCTCTATCACGTCGGGAGAGATAACTTCACCAGATTCGGGGTCTTTCTTCTCTAATTCCTGGGTAATATCATCGCCATTCTCTTCGACGGGCTCTGCTTCAAGAAAGCCTGATATTGCAAAAAAGGCAATACAGCCAAAGACTGCAATGGATAAAACCAAAGCTACTATAAAGCTGATAGTTGAAACTTTAACTTGTGATGGAGATTTCATTTATCTTTCCTTTCGGTCAGTCCTGATTTTTCAGGAGAAGTTTAAGCTCGTCCATAAACGTGTTGATATCCTTGAACTGTCTGTATACCGAAGCAAATCGCACGTATGCCACTTCGTCAATCTTTTTAAGCTCTTCCATAACAAGCTCACCTATTACGGTACTGCTCACCTCTGTCTGAAGTGAGTTGTTAAGGCTTGCCTCAATGTCTGAAACTGCACGCTCTATCTCGGACATGGTTACAGGACGCTTTTCGCAAGCACGTATCATGCCGTTGACAAGCTTGGTGCGGTCAAACGCCTCTCTTGATTTATCCTTCTTTACTACGATGATGGGCATTACCTCAAGTCTTTCGTAGGTGGTAAATCTCTTCTGACAGGAGAGACATTCTCTTCGTCTTCTTATGGCGCCCCCCTCTTCTGTGGGACGGGAATCAAGTACTTTACTTTCTGCAAATCCGCATGCGGGACATTTCATATCTGTTCACCTTTTTATGTAAGTTTAGAATATTTTATTTAACACACAGACAGTATATCACATAAATGTCGATTTGAAAAGATTATTTTTTAAATTTCGCCTTTATTTTTTTGTTAATTTTCATGTTTTCAGAATATTCCCCCACACTTTTGCATAATCTTTACAAAAAAAGAATACGGAGGAAGGGTATATGATGAATACCAGAATATATGAGGACATAAGAGCCAGAACAAACGGCGACGTTTACATAGGCGTTGTAGGACCTGTAAGAACAGGCAAATCAACCTTCATAAAAAAGTTCATGGAAGAGCTTGTTCTGCCAAATATTGAAAGTGACAGTGAGAGAGCAAGGGCTACAGACGAAATGCCTCAAAGTGCAACGGGCAAGACTGTTATGACTACCGAGCCGAAATTTGTTCCCGAAAAGGCAGTGGGCATAACTCTCGATACGGGTGCATGTCTTAACGTCAAGATGATTGACTGTGTGGGATACATCGTTGACGGGGCAGAGGGACTTCGTGAAAACGGCGAGGACAGAATGGTGATGACTCCTTGGTCCTCCTCCCCTCTTCCTTTTGAGGTTGCTGCTGAAACAGGCACTAAAAAGGTTATTGACGAGCATTCCACAATAGGTGTTCTCATTACCTCAGACGGAAGCTTTGGCGAGCTTTCGAGAAAGGATTTTGAGGAAAGCGAAAAAAGAGTTATTTCCGACCTTAAAAAATCCGGTAAGCCCTTTGTAATAGTAGTAAATTCAAAATATCCTGACTCCGATACAAGCATAGAAGTAGCTCTTGAGCTTGAAAAAAAGCACTCTGTGCCCGTTGCTCTCATAAACTGTACCGAGCTTGACCGCAAGGATATAGAGCATATACTGGAGCTTTGCCTTTTCGAGTTCCCCGTAACAGAGCTTGAAATAGATATTCCGTCCTGGCTCTCTGTTCTTGACGTAAGCAGTGAAATCAAAAAAACTTTAAGCTCCGCAATGCGTGAAACCGCCGAAATGATAACAAACGTTGCATCTGTTCACGGAGCCTGTGAGGCAATGTCCAAAAACGACATTATAGATAAAGCAACTGTTGTCAAAACTGACCTCGGCACAGGTAAAAGCACAATACGTGTGGATATAGGCGATACACTGTTTTACAGCGTTGCAAGCGATTTAAGCGGTGAAGAAATAAATTCACAAAAGGAGCTTTTATCTTTGTTAAGTACGCTATCAAGCGCAAAAAAGACTTACGACAAAATTGCAGACGCACTGAAATCTGCCGAGGATAACGGATACGGAATAGTTGTACCAGGGGTTGAGGAGCTGTCACTTGAGGAGCCCGAAATCATAAAGCAATCGGGAGGCTACGGCGTAAAGCTCAAGGCATCTGCCGACACCATACACATGATAAAAGCAAAAATAAAAACCGAAATAAATCCAATAGTTGGCAGTGAAAAGCAATCGGAGGAAATGGTGAAATACCTTCTCAATGAGTTTGAGGAAAACCCCTTAAAGCTTTGGGAATCCAATATGTTTGGTAAATCTCTTCACTGCCTTGTAAACGAAGGGCTTAATTCTAAGCTTGAACACATGCCCGAGGATACAAGAAAGAAAATCGGTGAAACACTTCAGAGAATAATAAACGAAGGATCAAACGGTCTCATTTGCATCATACTGTAAAGAAAAAGTGCAGTTCATAGGAACTGCACTTTATTTTATAAATCCGTTATCAAGACGTAAAACGTCACAGCCTAAAAGCTCAGCTTCATCGGGTGAATGGGTAACGAGTACAACTGTTTTTGCTTCAAGATAGGGCAAAATGTTTTTAGCAACTCTTTCTTTCGTTTCCTCATCAAGCCCTGTAAAAGGCTCGTCAAGGAGAAGTATATCAAAAGGATAGGCAAGGCTTCTTGCAAGAGCAACCCGCCTTTTCATTCCTCCCGAAAGCTCCCTTGGAAAAATATCACGACATTCAGAAAGCTCAACTGCCGAAAGGAGCTTTTCCGCTATTTCGTTCGAGTCGCAAACAGCACTGACGTTTTCTAAAACAGTGCTTTCGGAAAAAAGTCTGTCCTCTTGGAACATATAAGATACTTTTCCCTTTGTCATGACTGTACCTTTATATCTTCTGTCAAGACCTGAAATAATACGAAGTAGTGTAGTCTTTCCGCTTCCCGATGATGAAATAAGGGCTATGCGCATTGTGGGTGCGATAAATAGAGAAAAGTTTTCAATGACCTTTTTGTCGCTGAAGTGTTTTTCGAGACCTTTTATTTCTATCATGCTTTTCTGTCCCCCCTTCCGAGAAGCTTTTCAATAGCAAGGACAACAAACTTTTCAAGGAAGAAGCTAAGAATAATAACGGTTAAAGTCCATGCGAAAAGTGCCTCAAATTCAAGATAAAGTCTTGATTCATGGAGGTACTTGCCAATAGAGTTTTCGGGTGTGCAAAGCACCTCGGCGGCAATACCAGCCTTCCACGAAAGGGCTATTCCGCTTTTTACCGCTGAAAGAAAATATGGAAGAAGTGATGGTCGAAATAGCATTTTCCATTTTTTTCTGAAGCTGAATTTATAAAGCTTTGTCACCTCATAAAGCTGAGTGTCAACGCTGACAAGTCCTTCGTAGAGGTTTGCAGAAACAATAGGGGCAACCATCATTAACGCTATTACAAATGGGATTATATCTTTACCAAGCCAAACAAGGGCAAGAATAATAAAGGATGCCACAGGTGTCGCTTTAACAAGAGAAAAAAGAGGAGCAAAAAGGTATTTCAAAATAGGGCTTATGTATGAAAGAAGTGCTACAATAAGTCCCAACACAACACCTGCAAGCGCTCCCGTAAAAACGCTTTTAAGTGAAGTTAAGGCAGTGAGCCAAAATTCGCCAGTGGCGGTAAGGGAAAAGAACACCTCAACCGTTTCTGCAGGACTGGGAAGCAATATAGATTTCCCCACCCGAATGGCGGAAAAATGCCATACTGCTATCCAGAAAAGTACTGCTAAGCTCGCGAAAACAGTTTTTTTTAAGCTTATTTTCATTTGTTTTCAAAATAGAAATCGTCGAGAGGAAGTGCTCCGCCAACCGACTTAGGATTAGCTTCAAATAGCACTGCAAGGAAGCCCGAAAGCTTTTCCTTCATGCTGTCGTTTGAGTCAACGTAGCAAATATTTGCACCTGGGATTGCTTTTTCGGCAATCTGTGCACTTCCGACAATTCCAAGCTCTGCGATCGTTGCAGGAGCGTTGTCGGAGGTGTTTGCAAATACCACAGATTCTTTATATTCCTGAAGAAAATTCTTAACAGAATCGGGATAAGCTTCTAAAAACTCGCTTCTTACTACAATGCACCCCTGTACGAGTGCCGAGCCGTCTGACACCTTGTTCCATTCGTCAGTAAGGTCAATTACTGCCTTGCAATCTGCATTCTTCATAAGGACTGTGCTTACCTGTGGCTCGGGAAGCATACCTATCGTTACGTTTCCGCTTATCATGTGGGTTGCAAGCTCTGCGTGGTCGGTATAGAAGTTTATCGTAACGTCGGTATCGGGGTCAATTCCGTTTGCCTCCAAAAGATAGCGAAGAATATATTCGGGAGTTGATGCCTGTCCTGTTGCACCGATTGTCTTACCCTTAAGGTCAGCAAGATTTTCTATTGTACCGTCTGAATTTACAATGTGGAGAACACCAAGAGTGTTGAGTGCTATTACCTTGACACCGCCGTTTGTTTTATTGTAAAGGACTGATGCAAGATTTGTAGGAACTGCCGCAATATCAACGTTTTTTGAAATAATCGACGATGTTACGTCCTCAGGCATAGAGGTGAGTTCAAAGGAATATTTAGGGTCTGAATCGCTTATAAGCTTTGCCATTCCCATACCTGTCGGGCCTTTTAAAGCAACTACTCTGGTAACTTCTGCGGTCTTGGGATTATCCTGTACTTCTTCGACGGGAACGTCATTTTCAGGGGGGGTAATTTCGTCATTTGCACATCCTGCAAATAAAGCCGTCAAAAGAAGAAGCGAAAGTAAAAGCGTTGTGATTTTTTTCATAATAATGTCCTCACTTTATTAAAATTATTTTTTTGCCTTGTTTTTTTATGCAACCTTTTTCTTCAAGGGAAGCAATAGCACGGTAAAGAGATGCACGACCTATATCAAGAATTTCCGAAAGCTTAGACATAGGAATTTCTACGAATTTATCTTCCTCGCCTTTTGCCATGGCAACAAGAAACTCATGGAGCTTTCCCTCCGCCCCTTGCGACGTATAAAAATCAATACGGCGGTTGAGGTATCTTATTTTTTCGCTGAATAAAACTATAAGTCTGTGGGAAAACTCGTGACTTTCGAGTATCATTTTTTCAACTGCTTTGTTGTTAAAAATGAGTAGCGTTGTATCTGACTTTGGAATTACCGTTGAAATATACGAGTGACTTTCATCGAAAAGCGTTGCAAGTCCTAAAACGCTTGGTGCTTCCGCTTTCTTTAAAAAGGCTTTTTTCTTGTATATTTCAACCTTTCCGCGAAAAAGCACCGCCATCGAATTTTTTATCTCATACTGCTCCCCTGCTTTCAGAAAAATCTCTTTGGCTTCACCAAAAAGCTCTTCTTGAAATAATCCCGTGAAAAGAGGTATTTTGTCAAGAAACCCGCAAATTTCTTTATTTTTCATGCTTCCTCCAATGTGTATCATTTGGTACACTTTGATTATAACACATACTTTCGCATTTGTAAAGAGTTATTCTTCATCTCCCTTGCTCATTCTGAAAAAAATTTTCAATATACCCTTTTTGCTATTTGGAGAAAAGGGATAAAGATAGTTTTTGTTGTCTGCAGTTTTATTTGTCAGAAGTATTGCGAGAAATATAACAACTCCCACCGCAAATCCGAAAAATCCGAAAAGTGCAATAAGAGTTATAAGAGTCATACGCCAGAACTTAAAGGTATAGCCAAGCTCATAATTTGTAGGGATAAAGTTTGCGATAGAAGCTATTGCAGAATAAAGGATAGTCTGCGGAACAAGAAGTCCTGCCGATACTGCAAAGTCACTGAGAAGTAGTCCGCTTACAACGCTGAGAGAATTTGAAATGTTATCGGGCGTGTTAAGAGATGCTATCTTCAAGGCATCTATCATTATTTCAACGGTTAAAAGCTGAAGCCATACGGGTATAAAGCATTCGGAGTCAATTAGCAGAAATTCAAGAGACGGAGGAAGAAGGTGCGAATAAGTGAGTGCTAGAAGCCAAAGAGGCGAAATAAATACCGACATAAAAAGCATAAGAACACGAAGGAGTCGAAGGTATGACGCAGTAACGGGAGGAAAGTAGTAGTCATCGGTTTCCTCCATCATATCGTACAGCGTCACGGGTAAGAATATTACACTTGGAGTTGTATCGCAAAGAATCGCAATTTTTCCCTCAACAAGCATTGATGAGGCGGTATCGGGGCGCTCAACATACCTAACCTTGGGAAAAGGGTTGAGCCTTTTTAAAAGTGAGCCATGGAAAAGATGGTCTGCTATGGTTTGCTGTGAAAGAGTGAGGGACGTAACGTCCATGTTTGAAAGAGTTTCCCTTAATCTCAAAACAAGCTCGTCGTTTGCCTTCCCTCTCATATAAGACATAATGACGCGTGTCTTTGTTACTTTGCCTATATCAAATTCTTCAAATACAAGATCTTGAGATTTTATTCTTCTTCGTATAAGAGAAGTGTTAGTATATACGCTTTCTGAAAATCCATCACGTGGACCTCTTAGAGTTTTATTTTTTTCCGGCTCGGAAATACCTCGTGATGGATATTTCTTGGTGTCAAGAATAACTGCACTGTCAAAGCCGTCAATAAAGAGAAGTGACATGAGTGAAAGGAGTGCGTTTGTTAGTTTTTGAATATCCCTTTCTTCTTTTTTGTCGTTATAGGGAATAAATTTCTCCATAAAGTCTTTCATATCAGAACATTCTTTTATCCCCTTGCCTGCATCAAGTAAGCTTTTTTCTATTCTTACAACCGACTCGGTGTCAGTCGAACCATTGACAAAGCAAAAAAGAGCATTCCTGTCCCCTATTTTAAGAGTATCGGTTTTTATATCCGAAGCAAGAGCCTCGGGAAAAAGGAGTCTTATAGTTGACTTGTTTACTTCAAGGTCGGGCGACACGTATTTTTGCAAAAAAATCCCTCCGTACAAACAGTTTTTTTACTAGTTTGTCCGAAGGGGTGTTTTTTATTTATTCCCTTATAATTCTATCATCTGTCATTCGCCAGAAAGATACGGGAAGTGAGCTTTTAACGTACAGCTCCTCACCGGTAAAGGGGACGTATTCCGTATCTGAAAACATAACGCTGCATTTTTCAAAATACGGAACGTAAGAGTCCTCGTTATACACTCTTACAAACGTCATACAATCAGAGTTCTTTTCAAGCTTCAAAAGAGATGAATCCTCAAAGTTTAATATTTCTACCGTATCAAAGGGTGAGTATAGGGATGCAAAAATTGGAGTAAATCCTATTCCTCTTTCTTTGCAGATTGAGTATACGGAAATAAAATCATCTTCAAAGCCCGACGGTAACATAAGCGTTACATTTTCAATATCGGCAAGGCTCAAAATAAGACTTATACGTTTTTCGGGGACTTTGTCTCTTATAACAAACACCGCCTCATCTACCTTTGTAAGCTTTCTCTTTGATAAAAGAGTAAGTATATCAGATACTCGTCCCGAATCCGTTAATGTGATATCAGTAAGGCACACCTGACCTTTTGATGAAACGAGAACTGTGTTACACCCTGTTTTCCAAACGGTACTGGCACGTAAATGGTCAAAAGTAAAGTGAGAAACCAAAATGTTAAAAGCAGCAAAGAAAACCGCCACAGATAAAACTGTTACGGGTAGCGTTAACACCTTTCGGCAAAATGGAAACGATAGTAAAACCATTACAACAATGACGGCACTGCCTATTTTAACAAAGCCCATATCCATACCTACAAGAGGAGGTGAAATTTTAACGAGTAGACTAACGCACCACAGCATAAATTTCGCTATCACATCGGGAATAAAAAACGCCAAAGCAGAGGGGATATGAAAGAGTGACAGGGTAGTTCCAACGCACCCGAATATAAGAAAATACTTTGCAATAAAAACAATAAATAGATTCGATATTGGCGATATTAGAGACACTTCATTGAAATTAAGGAGAATTACTGGAAGTGTGACGAGAGTTGCACTAAGGGTGGAAAAAAGCGATACCAAGAGGTATTCAAAGAATTTCTTCTTCATAAACTTTAGTTTTGTGGGCTTTACGAGAGTGTTATGAAAATACCTGTCGTAAGCACGGGTTACAGGAGGAAGAAATATAAGAATACCTAAAGTAGAAAGGAACGAGAGCTGAAGCGAGAGACTATATATAGACCATGAGTCTCCTAAAATTATTATAAATCCCGCTAGGAACAAGGAAGTTATACTGTCAGACTGCCGTCTTATAAGACGCGAGATAAAATACAGTATCAACATGCCACCTGCTCTCATAATTGAATATGAAAATCCTGTAAGTGACATATAAAACAGGGTTAAAGCTACGGACACGGCAACCGAAAGATATTTTCCGGCATTATATTTTTGCAGGATGAGATATACTGACATAACAAGAATAGACAAATGTAAACCCGATATAGCAAGTATATGGGAAATACCAAGCTTTTGAAAATCCGCTTTTGTTTCGGGCGAAAGCTCGGTTTTATCTGCAATAATAAGAGCCTTAAGAAGTGCGGAGCTTTGTGCATCTGTAACAGTACTTCGTATTGTCCCTCTTGTTTTGAAAATGCAATAATCAAAAAAGCCCTTAGGCTCTTCCACTTCAAAGAAAGTTGCGAACACAGTGAGGAAGCTCGCATCTCCTTTATTGTAGCTGTCTTCGCTGAACTCTGCTTCTCCTCCAAACTTTATTGTGCTTCCCACGTCAAGCTCGGGTGCTCCGCGAATTATAAGAGAAACACTTATATCTGATGCTTCTCTGTTGACCGTGCTGCAAAGGACGGTAAGCACCGTAAAATCCGCTGATTTTGAAAAGCTTTCTACCCTACCTTCACAGGCTATGTATTCACCGTCAAAATCTCTTGCGTTATCAAGCTTTTTCAAATCAAGAAAGTATGTTTTACAAACAGCGGTAAGTGCAAAAAGAAGCAAAAGAAAAATAAGTGCAAAAGCCCTCTTTTTAGTAAGAAAATAACTCAAAAGAAAAACTATTGCAGAAATAGTAATTAAAAGTGACGTTGTGATTAAAAAAGTTTGAGAAAAATTAAGAGTAAAAAAAGCAAAAAGAGCATATACTCCTACACAAAAACAAAGAGGACGCTTCATAAAAATTTACAGTTTGATTTCAGTATCGCATAATGAAGAATGTTTTTGAATTCTTTTTTTACGTATATTTCCTCTGATGATTTGCCCTCAAAGGCAAATCCGCATTTTTCAAGAAGCCTTTGTGAAGAAAAATTCCCCTCCATGACACGTGCTTCTATTCTGTTAAGCTCAAGGCTGGAGAAAGCGTAACGGATAACCTCTTTTACGCACTCTTCGGCATATCCGTTCTTTTGATACTGAGGACTTAAAACGTAGCCTATTTCCCCCTTACAGTTAGCTAAATCTATACAAGTAAATCCGCACGTTCCTATAAGCTTATTTTCGCTTTTCAGTATTATTCCCCAGTCGAGGAATTCGCCTGTTTTGTATTTTTTAACGAGAAACCTGAGATACTTCTTGGTATATTCAAGGCTTTCGTGGGGAGACCACGTTAGAAACTTTGTAACATCTGAATTAGAAGCGTAAAGAAACATATCAGAACTGTCCTTTACTGTCATTTTTCTCAAAAAAAGTCGCTTTGTTTCAATACTGGGTAGGTGCTTTACTTTATAATCCAAGAACTTTTCGTACATTTTTACTTCCTCAAAGGTGATTTTTAATCTCGCACTCTTTTGCTTTTCACAGAGGATTATAACATAAACAATAGCTTTTTTCAATATGTAGGAAATGCGGTTATCAAAAAATTTGATAACCGCATTATTTTACTGGGCGTTTGCTCCTGTATAGGTGGATTTTACTTCGTTTATCTTGGTGTCACTTGCCGCTTCTGTGGGATACCAGCCTCTCTTTGACATTTCGTCAAATACCTGATGCTGAAGTGTATGCTCCTCGTTGAGAAGGTCCATCATTGTATTCTTGACACTCGGATTTGCAGCTTCGTTTGCTGAGTAGTTGTAGCACGCGGTGACAGCCTTCTGGGTTGCAAGTGCGTCTGTCATAATATTCTTATCGGTGAAATTGTTGATTTCGGGACAATTTGTCATAATATTCCTCCTTATAAGCCGATGAGAGTCGAACCACGACAGCCTCTCGGCAGATACTTTGTGTTATTTAATTTGTTGTCCTTGTCTTACTTAAATTATGCAAGTAAAGTTACAAGTCTGTCAAAGTGTGCCTGATGCTTTGATGCTATTGTGCTGAGCTGTTCCTTAAGAACGGGGTCACAGGTAGTTGCTGAGTACATCTTGTACTTTGCAATAAGGTTTTGCTCCTCTCCAAGCTGAGCTTTTATAAGGTCAAGTTCTTTTGTTGTAAGGTTTGCCATAGGTTTTACCGCCTTTCATAAAATTTACACTTTTAGTATTTTCAGATATTTCTCTTTTATTCTTGCAAAATGTAATATTTTACTGTATAATTTATGGGAGGTGCATTTTATGAAAAAGAATACTGTTTTGAGTGTTAAAATAGAAGCTATGTCGGCTGACGGGGCGGGAATTGCAAGAGTAGACGGCGAAGTCATTTTCATTCCTGCTGCTTCTGTTGGTGACGAAGCCGAAATTGTTATTATAAAAGAGAATAGAAACTACTCAGTCGGGAAGCTTCTCCGTATTATCTCCCCTTCTCCTGTAAGAGTCGCACCTGACTGTAAGGTTTTCCCAAAATGCGGAGGCTGTGTTTTCAGACACGTAACACTTTCCGAGGAAGAAAGAATAAAAAAAGAAAACATAGAAGCGGTTATGCAAAGGATAGGAAAAATAGACGTTACCGTTGAAAACGTTTTAACCCCTGTGACAAAGCACTACCGTAACAAAACGCAAATCCCCGTATCACAGGAAAAAGATGCTGTGCGTTGCGGTTTTTATGCTCCTCACTCTCACAGAATTATCGAAGAAAGCACCGACTGTGTTATAAACCACGAAGCATTTTCACATTTCACAAAGAGTATTATGTCATACCTTACGTTACATAACGTTGAAGGCTACAACGAAGAAACAAAAAGCGGTATTGTAAGGCATTTATATTATAGGGTAAATAAAGAAAACAAGGTCTCGGTGACAGTTGTAACAAATACAAAACAGCTTGTTTCGAGGGATTTTGAAAAGAGCTTTGCCGAGTATATTACAGGCTGTTTTCCCGAAATTGTAAACGTATATATAAACTATAACAATAAGGACACAAACGTCGTTTTATCCGACGATTTTCGTATAATTTACGGTGAGGACTACTTTGAGGACGAGCTTCTCGATTGTCGCTTCAAGCTATCCCCCGACTCCTTTTTTCAGGTAAACAGAGTGGGTGCGGAGGAGGTTTATAAGAAAGCCTTTTCACTTCTTGACGCCAAACACTTTGAAAACGTATACGACCTTTACTGCGGTGTGGGTACTATCGGAATTACCCTGTTTTCTATGATGAATAAAGGGCAAATCAAGGCTACCGCTGACAGACTTTTCGGTATAGAAATAGTTGAAAAGGCGGCGGAATGTGCGACTCTCAACGCATCCCGAAACGGTATTTCAAACGCACGCTTTATGGCGGCAGATTCACTTGATATAACGAAATCCGACTGGTTTGATAAATACCCTCCCTCTCTTGTAATTCTTGACCCGCCGAGAAAGGGTACTACAACAGAGCTTCTGGACTTCCTTTCAGATAAGGGTGTCTCTGACATACTTTACATTTCCTGTGACCCTGCCACTCTTGCAAGGGATATGGGATATCTTTTCCATAAGGGTTATACGTCAAGTGCAGTTTATCCCGTAAATCTTTTCCCCGGAACAAAGCATTGTGAGTGTGTTGTACATATTACAAGAAGTTAAAAAATACCGATTGGATAATTCCAATCGGTATTTTTTTATTCACCCTTAATTCTACCAAGGGTGGTATTGTCACAGGTTCTGTTCTGAAGTTCAGGTATGGGATGGGGTTTTGTTTCGTAGCGGTAGTCCATTCCCTTGCATGAGATATATTTGTCGATGACTTCATGGGAAGGTACTGACGGCACGTCACAGTTGAGTTTATTCTGGAAGAAAAAGAATTTTGCGTCGTCGGGGATATCATTGATGTGAGGATAGTCGTCAAAATAAGAGGTGTTTCTGACTGTTTTTTCAAGTACGTCTCTGACGTATTCGATATTGGGACCAAAGGAAAGAAGCTCGGGAAATTCTCCGCAGGGTATAACCTCTTCCCAACATCTGCCCTCATATTTTTCGAGAAGCTCTGCGGCTTTATGAAGATGTGAAAGCTCCTCTTCAAAAAATTCTTCCCACATCTGTTTAATCCGGAGGTCCTTTTCGTCGCAGTAGCATGAATAGTAGAGGTAACATTCGTTGTATTCATGCATCAGTGCCATTTCAAGCCACGTGCCGTTGGGGTCAATAAGGCTTCCGTATTGACTTACGTGCTGTTCTTCTATAAGTCCTATTTCCTGATAAAGGCGTCTGCCGATATCGTTGCAATAGAATGGGGCGATATTCATATAGTAGTTCATGGTCTGCTGTTCTGCGGCTGTTATGATATTAACATTCAGCTTTGTTATAGGGTCTGCCGTTCTGAAATCTGTTGCAGGCTTAACGTTGTCATAAGGATATCTGTGCTCGGTAATGGTAGGTCTGCCAGGCATTATTTCGGTGTATCCGCCAACAAGCTCTTCTGCTCTTATACCGCTGTCCATTTCAAGAAGGTCGGCATATCTGTAAAGATGGTCGAAATCCTCAAGCAGTGCAAAGTCGAGGGCTGCTTTAACGTGCGGGTCTGGCTCACGCTTTGCAAGGATAGCCGTAAGGTCAACGGCTAGCTGTTCATAACCGATAGTGTGCTCAAGGGGTGATTCGTCAATAGGCTTGAGACACGAAATCTTCATCTGCTGCTGCTTTTCAACTCTTCTTGTAACTGCAATCTCGCGTCTTAAATCCATGTTGTCGGTGTGGCGTGAAAACTGATGAGAAAACCAGTTTGCCTCAAACTCCGTACCGTTCATGAGAATAATACGGGTTTTGGTATAAGGGTCTGCAAACTCCTTCTTATAGGAACAAGGATAAATGCATTTCCACGATGTAAAGGCTTCGTCAACAGGCTTTGATTTTTGTTCAAATGGATTCATTAAATCCGTCCTTTCGTATGTTGTTTGCACTTTATACGTGCATTTTATATTATTCACAAAAGAGCGGAAAAGATACAAAGCATCTTGACTAATAAGACAAAACGCGGTATACTTCCGATATAAAATCTTATACTTCGTCTAACAAAAATAAAGATGTTGATATTTTATCTACGTTTTATGGGGTAATTATGAAAAGCAAAAATTTAGGAGTTATATTTGTTCTTATTGCAGGTGCTCTTTGGGGTACGATGGGAGTGTTTGTCAACTTTTTTAGCTCTACAGGGCTTAAATCCGTTGACATTGCAGGAATAAGACTGATTTTCGCGTCCCTTATCATGACAGTATACATACTCATAAAGGACACACGTCTTTTCAAAATAAAGCTACGTGACCTTTGGTGCTTTCTTGGCAGTGGGCTTGTCAGTCTTATGATATTCACAGTTTGTTATTTTGAAACGATAGTAAGAAGCTCTATGTCTGTGGCGGCGGTGCTGTTATACACCTCCCCTGTTTTCGTAATCATTTTTTCTTTCTTCATTTTCAAAGAAAGGATAACTCTTTCAAAGGTGCTTTCCTGCATCGTCTGCGTTGTTGGCTGTACGTTTGTTACAGGAATTATCGGTAGCGATACAAAAGTCTCATTTGTCGCTTTACTACTCGGAATTGCATCGGGTGTATCTTATGCCCTTTACAGTATTTTTTCCCGCTTTGCACTTCAAAGGGGCTATTCTTCAATGAGTATTACCGCATATACCTTTATTTTTGCGGCAATTGGGCTTTCGTTTTTTACAGATTTTGGAATGCTTTTGGATACTGTATCAAAAACACCCACTTTAGGCTTTCTAATGGCACTGTCAGGTCTTATTACGGCAGTTTTACCTTACGTCTTTTACACTAAAGGACTTGAGAGACTTGAGGGGGGAAAGGCAGCGGTAATCGCCGCGATTGAGCCTGTTGTAGCAACTGCTATTGGCGGTGTTTTCTTTAGTGATAATCTTTCGATTTTACAGTATTTCGGCATTGCTCTCGTTATCTTTTCAATAGTGCTGACGAATATTACCTCAAAGCAAAATTGACACATTATAAAAAAATCCGACTCATCAGAGTCGGATTTTTTATTACATTTCGCGAACAAGCTCTACTGCTTCTTTAACTATTTTTGTGATACCCTCAAAGTCGCCTTTTTCAATAAGGTCAGAAGGTGTGAGCCAGCTTCCGCCACAGCATATAACAGACTTACAAGCGAGATACGTACCTATATTTTCAGGTGATATTCCGCCTGTGGGCATAATCTTTATCATGCCGTAAGGAGCGGATATTGCCTTTATCATCTTAACTCCGCCTGCTGCTTCAGCAGGGAAAAACTTAACACACTTAAGACCGATGCTGAGGGCTGCTTCTATTTCCGTAGGAGTGCACACACCGGGCACCATAGGAACACCTCTTGAAAGTGAATGAAGAACTACCTCTTTGTTGAAGCCAGGGGCAACGAGGAATTTAGCACCTGCGTCAATCGCCTCGTCCGCTTGCTCAACGGTAAGAACCGTTCCTGCACCGACAAACATGTCGGGAAATTCCTTTGTTATTGCTCTTATAGCGTCTGCCGCACCTGCTGTTCTGAAAGTAACCTCCGCAGTGGGAAGCCCTCCATCTATAAGTGCTTTAGCAAGAGGCACTGCCTTTGTGATATCCTTTATTGTAACAACGGGAATTACCTTAAACTCCTGAAGCTTTGATATAACGTCCATATTATCCTCCTACCTTACAACTCGTCCCGAGCCGTCTCCTCCGGCAAGTTGCATTACTTCTGCAACGCTCACCATGTTGAAGTCTCCCTCTATACTGTGCTTAAGACAGCTTGCGGCTACTGCGAATTCTATTATTTCCTGACTTGTCATTTCGGAAAGGGTTGCGTAAATGAGACCTGCACCGAAGCTGTCGCCACCGCCTACTCTGTCAACTATGTGCATTCTGTAAGACTTGGAGAAGAAGTACTCGCCATTTTCATAAAGCATAGCTGCCCAGTCGTTATCATTGGCACTAATAGAAGAACGGAGGGTAATTGCAACCTTTTTAAAGCCGAAACGGTCAGCAAGTTGTTTTGCAACGTCCTTGTAACCCTCTTCGCTTATCTTACCACCTGTGATATTTGTATTTGCTGCGTGGATTCCGAATACGTCACCTGCATCCTCCTCGTTAGCAATACAAACGTCAACGAAAGGCATAAGCTTTGCCATAACCTCTCCTGCTTTTTCTCTTGTCCAAAGCTTTTTACGGTAATTGAGGTCGCATGAAACGGTAATACCGCGTTTCTTTGCTTCCTTGAGTGCTTCAAGACAGGTGTCGGCAACATTATCGCCAAGTGCGGGAGTAATTCCTGTGAAGTGGAACCAATCTGCTCCTTCAAAAATATCCTGCCAATCGAAATCCTCTGGCTTTGCTGTCATTATAGAAGAATACGCTCTGTCGTAAATAACCTTTGAGGGGCGCTGGCTCGCTCCCTTTTCAAGAAAGTAAATACCTACTCTGTCACCGCCTCTTGTTATCTTTGAGGTATCAACTCCGAAGCGTCTGAGAGAATTTACTGCCGCCTGTCCTATTTCGTGAGAAGGAAGCTTTGTAACAAATGCGGCGTTCATTCCGTAATTAGAAAGTGAAACGGCAACGTTTGCCTCTCCTCCTCCAAAGGTAGCACCAAAGGTATCTGCCTGAAGAAATCTCATATAACCTTCGGGTGCGAGGCGAAGCATTATTTCGCCGAAAGTAACTATTCTTTTCATTGTCTCTCTCCTTATTGTTTTTAACTGTAATTGCGGTAAAATTATATTACGATTTTTAATAAAAGTCAATGGATTTTTATTAAAAATATTTTCATAAATTTTTATATTGCTTTTGAAAAGCTTTTGTGATAAAATTGGAAAGTCAATATTTTCAAAGGGGGGTCTTATGAAAAACATTAAGGGAAGTATTTTCCTTCTTGTTGCCGCGCTTATTTGGGGTACTGCCTTTGTTGCACAGTCACTGGGGCTCAATAACGTTGGCTCTTTTACATTTAATACTGTAAGAAATTACGTGGGTGCTATTACCCTGCTACCTGCAATACTAATAATAAATAAATTTAAGAAAGCAGACCAGTCCTCTGCAAAGCACAAGGATAAAGCCCTTATTATCGGAGGCATCTCTTGTGGCATCGTGCTTGCTATTGCCTCGTCTCTTCAGCAAATGGGACTTGAAGCCGGTGCACAGCCTGGAAAGGCTGGCTTTATTACTGCTCTTTACATAATTTTCGTACCTATTGCAGGAATTTTCACAAAGAAAAAGCCAAGAGCTACTATATGGATTGCGGTACTTCTTGCAATTATAGGAATGTATCTCCTCTGTGTAAAAGATGGCTTTTATCTTGAAAAAGCAGACATATATCTTTTCCTATGCTCTATTGCTTTTACCTTTCACATTCTTGTTGTGGACAAATTCTCCCCTCTCGTTGACTGTGTAAAGCTTTCCTGTATACAGTTTTTTGTTTGCGGTACAATCTGTCTTGTTTGTATGTTCCTTTTTGAAGAGCCTACAATTGCAAACATTAAGCTTGCGGCTATACCCATTCTTTATACAGGTATAATGTCGTCTGGTGTTGCTTACACCTTCCAGATTATAGGTCAGAAATACACATTTCCCTCTCTTGCAACTCTTATTATGAGTCTTGAATCGGTTTTTGCGGCACTTGCAGGCTGGGTTATTCTTCATCAGGCAATGTCAACTCCTGAAATTATAGGTTCAGGACTTGTATTTGCAGGAATCCTTGTAGCACAACTTTTCTGATTTACAATTTATCTATTGACTTTTTTACCTTTATTACTGTATAATAAGACGATGATTATTATTTGGAGGAAATAAAAATGTTAGGTATTTTTGAAGCATCGACAGCCACCACTGCAGGTGCAGGCGGAGGAATGTCAATGATTGTTATGATGGTAGTTCTTTTTGTGGTGATGTATTTCTTCATGATAAGACCTCAGAAGAAGCAGGAAAAAGAAATTGCAAATATGCGTAACAGCATAATAGTAGGCGATGAGATCTGTACTAACGGCGGTATTATTGGCAGAGTTTGCACGATAAAAGAAGATATCCTTACTCTTGAGATCAACAAGGACAGAACCAAGATGAAAATTTACCGCTGGGCAGTAAGAGAGATCGTTAACCCTATGCCCCGTGACAACACTACCAAGGAAGAGACCAAAGCAAATAAAGAAGCACCCGAAATAAAAGAATAATTTTAAGATGAACGTCAAATGACGTTCATCTTATTTTTATATATTTTTCTTTATTTGCTCAAGCGCTCCCTTTTCAAGACGGGATACCTGTGCCTGACTTATGCCTACTTCTTCCGCTACCTCCATCTGAGTATTCTCCATAAAGAAACGCATATTTATTATTTTACTTTTCCTCTCAGAAAGCTTTTTCATAGCCTCGGATATTGCGATACTCTCAGTCCACACGCCATCGTTGTTTTTATTGTCGCATAGCTGGTCCATTATAAAAATCGAATCACCGTTGTCGGAGTACACAGGTTCAAAAAGTGATACGGGTGCTACCACAGCATCAAGAGCATTGGATATCATCTTTTCAGTATAAACTACAGGTGGTATATCAATCCCCTCAACACGTTTTTTTTCCTCTGCCTCAAGAACGGCACGTCTGTTAACCTCGTTTGTCAGTTCTTCAAGGGTTGGTTCTCTTGATAGTATTGAATTGAGCTTTTCCTTTGCTGATAGTGCTTTATATGCTATATCTCTTACAGAACGGCTTACCCTTATCATGTTGTTGTCTCGAAGGTATCTTCTTATTTCACCGATTATCATTGGCATGAACGTCGATTGTTGAAAACGCAGTTATTGACAGTAAAGGCAAAAAGTGTTATTATAAATCAATGAGGTGCTTTATGAAAAAGAAAAATAACTCTCTTATTGTTCAGGGTGTAATTCTTGCCCTTGCAGGAATAATAACTAAAATAATTGGCTTTATTTATAGAATTCCCATGGCGAATATGCTTGGCGAGGAAGGAAACGGAATTTACTCTGTGGCCTTTGGTATTTATAACGTAGCACTTACACTCTCCTCTTATTCGCTTCCCCTTGCTCTTTCAAAGCTTGTGTCGGAAAGACTTGCAGTAAAGAGCAAAAAAAATGCTTATATTCTTTTCAAAAGAGCTTTGGTATTTGCTCTTATTGCAGGTACATCTGCCTTTTGTGTTCTTTTCTTCGGTGCGGAATTTCTTGAAGCACTTTATGGAAGATCGGGGCTTATGTACCCCTTACGAGTACTCGCACCAACCACCTTTATCGTAGCTCTTTTGGGAGTATTCAGAGGATATTTTCAGGGACATTCAAATATGCTTCCCACGGCTCTCTCACAAATTATTGAACAAATAATAAATGCAATAGTCAGTATTTTTGCCACTTGGCTCTTTATAAAAAATTACGGCTCATCTGCAATCGGTGCGGCAGGAGCTACAATGGGTACTCTAGCTGGTGCTTTCGGTGCTCTCATAATGCTCTCTCTTTTCTTCATATCAAGACTGAGTGCGATAAGAATCGAAATAAACAGTGATACTTACGAGACCGAAAGGAAACGTGACACATATCGAGAAATAGTTCTTACAATGATTCCCATAATACTTAGTCAGACAGTATTTCAGATAAGCTTTACTGTTGACGATTTGATTTTCGGAAATGTTATGGAAGCGAATGGTCTTACGGACAAGGCTATTTCCTCTTTACAAGGAGTGTTCAATACACAGTATTCAGGACTTGTAAATCTGCCCATTGCTATTTCAACAGCACTTGCAGCCTCTACTCTTCCTGCAGTTGTAAGACTTTTTACCGAAGGACGGCATGAAGAAAAAAATCAAAAGATTGATGGTGTAATTAAGCTTACGATGGCTGTATCGATACCCTCTGCCGTAGGACTCGCAGTTCTTGCAAGACCAATAATGACGGTGCTTTTTCCAAGTCTTGTAACCTACCGCGAGGTAGCAATTGCTCTGCTTAAATACGGATCTGTAGGTTGTGTATTTTATTCATTATCAATTATTACTACATCCGTTTTACAGGGTAATGGGAAAATGAGAGCTCCTGTAGTTAATGCATTTATTTCCTTTACATTTCATACTGCTTTGATTTACTTTCTTTTGAAGTTCACATCGCTTGGAATATACGCAAGGCTTATAGCCGACGTTACATTCCCTCTTGTCACAGCTTTTCTTAACTACGCTACGCTGAAATCAGAAACATCTTATTCCCCGAAAATAAAAAACGTTTTTTTGCTGCCTGTTTTTATATCGGCTTTCATGGGAGTCGTAACCTATTCCGTTTATTACGTTACGAATACAATAACCAACAACTTGCTTTTCTCAATGGTAGTTTCTCTCCCTGTGGCTGTTATCGTATACGGTGTGCTTATTCTTGCATCAAAAACATTCAATGACGATGAACTTCTGGACCTTCCTGCAGGTCGTAGGCTTTTAAGTTTAAGAAATAAAATAAAGAAATAAAAAATAAGTCTTGCACTGCGGTGCAAGACTTGTTTTTTAATGGAAGTCAGTCCAAATATCTTCTTCTTTTTCAGGAGGAGTTACTGTACCTGTACCCGTATCCGTGCCTGTTCCCAAATCGGATTCGGTTTTTAGAAAGGAGTTATTGCCATTTATTGTACTTTTGTTTATAACAGAAGTGCTTGACTTTGTAACCGTTGTATTATCAAAGGCAATTACAAGCTCTTGTGCACTGCCGTCGAAGGAAACGTTACCTGTAGTTCTTATAACGAGTCTGCCGTTGACCTTAACGTTTTTGAAGGTCATATTCCGCGACATGCCGTCACCAATAATAAGGTCACCGTTTATTGTCACATTCTGTATATTGGTTATTTCACTTCCTCGGATAATAACGTTACCCTTAACGTTTCCAAGAGAATTAAGATCCAAAAGGCTATCAACGTAAGCCTTATTAAGGTTATACATTACCTGTGAAAATTCAGCTCTTGTTATATTGGAAAGCGGATTGAGCATACCGCCGCTTCCTCCGACGTATCCGTTAACTACAAGCGCTTCAATTTCTGGTCTTGCCCATGTGGCAACCTTATCAAAATCGTTAAATTTTTCAATGGCAGACGTTGTGGAAGCTTTAAGATTGAATGCACGTGCCAACACTACAAAGGCTTCCTGTCTTGTTATAAAGGCATCGGGACTCATTTTACCTGCACCATCGCCTTTAAAAATCCCCATTTTATAAGCGGTTGCCATAGCACTGTAATACCATGCATTTTTCGGAACATCGGTAAACTGTGATATGTCGGTAGTTTCCGTAGCACCAAGGGCTCTTACAAGAATGGTAGCCATCTGTGCACGAGTAAGCTTGTCTTTAGGCAGAAGCTTGTTATCTGTTCCCTTTAAAAGTCCGTTATCTACGGCACTTTGCAAAGCCACAGTCGACCAGTCATTTGGCATATCGTCAAAAGCGGTAACACTTATCATACAAAACGCAAGAATGAGTGCTAAACTTACCGCTGTTATTGTATTTTTCAAATCAGTATCCTCTCTTTCAGTTATTTGTAATATATTGTAGCATAAAATAATAATCGAGTCAAGGTTAAGAAATAAAAAACTGTGTAATTGTCAATGATGGGTGACACTTTTTGTAAAAATAAAAAAAGCATGACTCTTGTCAAAGTAGAGAGGTGGAGCTTTTCAAAAGAAAAGTTCAGAGTGAAATATCAACTTCGTTGATGTGAAATAATTTACTTTGAAAATTGTAAAATAGAAAGCTTACGCTTTCTGTGAAATGAAATAAACCCACACGCCGCAAGGCGTATTTCATAGCGAAGCTTTTGCATATGCCGATAGGCATATTTTACAAATCCTGAAAGGGATTTATTTCATTGAAAAAACCGCCGACAAATGTCGACGGTTTTTTCTGGCGGAAAGGGAGGGATTCGAACCCTCGGTCGGGTATTAGCCGACACACGATTTCCAGTCGTGCGCCTTAGACCAGCTCAGCCACCTTTCCGTACACCTCAATGTACTGGTAGATTATATCAAAGAAAATTTAAAAAGTCAATAGTTTTTTCGCTTTCAATCAAATTTGTTTTAAAAAATTAAACACCTAGTCTCAACACAAACTATGTTTGTTTATTTTGCACATATTTTTTTAAAAAAATCTGTTTCTCCTAACATTACCAACGTTATTGACATTCACAAGTATTTAAGGTAAAATATTGTTGGATAATAATAAATTATTTTTAAGGAGAAACAGCAGATGAAAAAATTACTCGCAACCATTTTATCTATCCTCGCTATTACAATTCTTCTTTCGGCTGTATCTGTTGCAGGATACGTCCCCTTTGAAGATGACTACGTAGCTGATGATGAAATTGTACTTGCAAGTTTCAACGGCATAAAGCCCTTCTTAGGTGATTTGGTTAATACCGATCCCCTTGAGGATGCTTGCTACTGGCTCGTTGACTATGCAAACAAGTACAACATTAAGTACGTAGGATTTATCGGAAATATTTCTTCCGGCTCAAAACACCTTTACAGCAATTCCGGTAAAAATGTTGACAACGTTATTGCAAAAAACGATGCCGACAAGGAAATGATCAAAGAGTATACCACTCTTAAGAATTTTGCTTCCCTTCTCACAGAAGTGAACGTTCCTTACGGTATATCTCTTCATCTGAGCGACTACTACGGACAGGGTCTTGTTCGTAACAATTTCGTTGCAAATCATTTTGGAACAGAGGATTACACCGGTGGCTCCCCTGATATTGTTATCGACAGCTATGATAACAACAACTTCGCTGTTATTGTAAAGCAAGGTAATACAAAGTACGTGGTTTATAACCTCGAAGCATATCCTCAGATTGCAGTACTCGACTGGTTCAAGACCACTAACGCTACACACACCGACAAGAGAGCGTTTGTATTTACGACATCATTCGTTGACAAGAACGGTGCTATGTTTACACAGTTCGACCCTACAGTTTACACATACACCAACGCTCCTGTAAAGGGTAACTCCACCTTGACCACTAATATGGCATTGAAAGGTAAGCCTTTCGACGGCGAGCAGATATGGAACTATGCAATTTCTCAGTTTGACAATATCGTTATGATAATGTCAGCTAATGCTGAGCCCGGTAAAGACATTGTTGTAACCAAGTTTAAAAACGCCAGAGGCTACGAAACAGCTTCCGTGCTTGCTAACCTTGTTAACGGATACAGCATTTCAGGTGCATTTCCTGTTCTTGCAAAGTTTTCCGAAGCTGAGAGTGCTCTTGACCTCAGATATGCTGTCCCCTATGAAAATAAGATTGGTGCATACATAGAAGAATCTAAGGTTGTTGTAAAACTCAATCTTTCAGACCTTCCCGATCCCGACCCAGTAACTCTTCTTCCCAAGGCACCCGCACAGGCTAATGGTGCAAATAAGGCTTATATCAACGGTTATGCAGGCAATCTTTTCTTGCCCAACAACAATATGACAAAGGCCGAAGCATCCACTATTTTCGCAAGGCTTCTTGCAGGTACTCAGGATATTCCCACAGGTAACACCACAAAGTTTACCGACGTTGAAGGTCACTGGGCGTACGATGCCATCGCATACCTTGACGCTAACGGTTTCTACTTTACAAATGATTCTGACAAGTACTTCCCAGACCAGCCCATAACAAGAGCTGAATTCGTTGAACTTGCATACTTTGCTTCCAACCTTGTTGCAACCGAAACCATTAAGTTCACCGACGTTCCAGAAACTCATAAATACTATGACGCAATTGTTGCAGGTGCAGCTGCAGGTCTTGTAAACGGTTATGCTGACGGTACATTTAAGCCCGATGCCACAATCACAAGAGCTGAGGTTGTTACAGTTATCAACAGAATGCTCTCGCTTCTTGCAACAAAGGATACTGTAAGCAAGGAGCACCTTACTAACATATTCAGCGATATTGAAGGTCACTGGGCAGAGTATCAGATACTCATGGCTTCAAATAATAACGTTCACAGTGTTTCCTTCTACAATATTGACCCCAACGTATTTACTGAAACATCAACTGCCATTACATTCCAAAACAAGCACATAAAAGTTGCACTTAACAAGAAGACCGGTAAGGTAGATTCCGTTATTTACCTTCCCACAGGTAAGAACGTTCTTGCAACAAACTCTCAGCCTTGGTTTGCTTTTGCTAATACTGCATCAGGCGCTCTTTTCGAGCCTACAAAGCTTGAGCTTGTTGACGGAAGACTTAAGTTCACCTTTAAGGGCGGATACGAGGCTTACTTTATTGTTGACGTTAAAGACAACTACTTCACAGTAGAACTTGACTCCAACATTTCAAAGGCTCTCTCCAAGCTCACATTCGGTAGAATCGACTTCGACTATACCGCATCCGAAGAGCCTGGCACATTTAGAGCATCAAACCTCCTTATGGATACAAGAGCAAATCAGCTCGCCGTACCCGGAGGCTATACCTCTCTCGTAGGTGCTTATACACTCACAACTATCGGCTTTGACACTATGGGTGTTAAGGTTGGTATCGCTTTCACTCTTTTGGAAGAGCATATGGAAATCATGAAGGAGCTAGTTCTTGCAGTAGATCCTTCAAAGGGTATAATGTCCACACGTGGAGGCCCCTTCACATACGATGAAGAAAACAAGGACCTCTTCAAGGACTACGCAATCATCACTAACAACTTTGATTTGTCAAACATCAATAACATTATAGATACAGCAAAGAAGTATTCAGTTGACCAGTTAGACTTACATCAGGGTAGTATCTTCGTACAGGGTGACTTCAACTTTATTTCTGCAAGAACAGAGTCTGAAAAACAAGAGGGAACCTTCATCCCCGGCTCTGTATTCAAAGAAAGAATTTCTGACCTTGCACATGCCGCAGGTCTTCAGATAGGTCTTCACACCTATTCTTCTCTCGTAAAAAGCGAGGCTACTTCGATTTTGTCAGACCCCAAGTGGCAGCAGGATTTCGAGTTTAATGAAACAACCTACACTCTTCGCGGTGACCTTACAAAGACACGTACAAATGTAAAGACATACGAGGATGCTTCAGCATTCAGTGGTAACGGTATCCCGTACAGCGGTACACGCGATTCAAGCTACATTCTTATAGACGAGGAAATCATTTATGTTCAGTATGGTTCTTCCTCTGGCTTACTCAACTGTAAGAGAGGTATGTTCGGTACAACACCCGCACGTCACTCGGACGGTGCAGTTATTCGTCAGCTTCAGGGCTACTACGGTGGATTCCAGCCCAAAGCAGGCTCCGATCTCTTTTGGCACATAGCTGACCTTACAGCAAAGGCTTACAACGAAGGTGACTTCGACTGCATCTACCTTGACGGTCTCGAGTCATTCATAAAATTTGTTCCCGCTGAACACCAGTATTACTACTATTCTGAATTCTATCGCAGAGTTCTTTCTCAGTGTATAAAGACTCCTATCATGGAAGACTCCGCAGGCGTCAGAACTAATTGGCCCGCAAGAGGACGAGTAGGTGCTACCGACTCTGCTACAAAGGCTATCAAGGCTCATACAATAGGTCACTACAGTGCAAATATAACCAGAAAGAACGAGCTTTTCTATACAGCGATTCTCGGTTGGTTCAACTTTGATCCAGATGGCAACCAAGAGTATAAGAACACTATCTACAAGACAATGTTCCACGATGACCTTGACCACATGGGTTCAATAGCTATCGCTAACGACTTCTCTAACGTTGACAACAACTTTGCAGAGCTTTTAAACGAATCCTCGACAAGACACTCTGATAACTTCATGTACTACAGTGTTTACTCAAGACTTCGTAAGGCGGGTTACTTTGCTGAAGACGTTAAGGCACAGATACGCGACGGCAAATATGAATACAAGGTATTTAAGCAGGCTGACGGTACTTATGCATTTCGTGAAATGTCATATATCTACAACAGGATATTTGATATGACAGATAGGCTCTTTGTAACAGGCGAAGGCACTAACCCCTTTGCAGCACAGACACCTTTCATCAGAATAGAGCAAAGATACTCTACAAACTCTGAAAACGAAGTTCTCTTACTTGATATAGATGAAACAAAGGAAGTTTCAACTCTCACAGGTAAGAAGTCTCTTTCAACCCCTGTTGACCTTTCCAAGCACTATGCATTCAAGGTTAACGTTTTCGGTAACGGAAGCTCTACCGGCGGTGTAATGATTTCCATTACCTCACCTACATCAACTGAAAAGGGACGTACCGACTACTACATTCCTACCTCACATACAGGATGGAGAGAGTTCATACTCATCGACGCTGACAACGCAGATCACCCCGGCCCAAAATTCAGCAACCTTAACTACGCATACAACATCTACGAAACCTACCGTGCTAACCCCACTCGTTCGAGTATAAACGAGGTACAGATAGGTGTTGCAGGTG
Organism: Eubacteriales bacterium; assembly: GCA_045653035.1. Taxonomy (GTDB): domain Bacteria; phylum Bacillota; class Clostridia; order Oscillospirales; family SIG627; genus RGIG6353. The sequence continues at coordinate 21,476 of JAZOLO010000009.1, read as the reverse complement.
ATACTACAGGTGTTAAGATAGACGATATCAAGGCTTACACAGCAGTTGATGCTCCTGCTAAGAACCCCAGTGTTACAATTGGCGGAAACACTATTACCTTCAACACCGAGATTCACTCAGGTGAATTCATCGAGTTCTATCCCGAAACAGGCAAGGCTTACCTCAACTACTATGACAACATCTACGACGAAAAAACTGGCAAGTGGACAGGCTCAGTAGCACATACCAAGGAAATAACCTACACAGGCAGCGTAACTGCTCCTGCAGGTACCTTCTCCTACACTTATAATGCTGAATCTATAACTGGTACAACACTTCGTGCACAGGTTAAGCTTGGCTTCTCAGGCGCCGTAATTGCTAACCCTGCTGATTGGGTAGCACCTGAAGTTGACATGGGCGGTGCATCACTCGATGTTATCATAAAATAAAACATAATACCCCAACTAAAAAGAACGCTTATAAAAAGCGTTCTTTTTTTGCATTCTTTCAAATTTTATTAAAAGCTACATCACTACAAAATACTTCAACAATTATCAAATTAAGCAAAGCGTCAATCATTTTTGTATATTTATAAATTTAGTGAAAATCACTCAAAAAGTAAGGTAGATTTGTTCTATTTAATCGTTGACAAACGCTTAAAAAAAGTGTAAAATATAATGAATAATTATTTTGTATAAGAAAGGTACAAAGACATGATAGAACAGATTATCGAAGCAATTTCAAAGCAGCTTAAAATTGAACCTTCAAAGATTACTCCAGAAACTGACATTTTAGACGACCTCGGTGCTGATTCACTTGACGTTGTTGAACTTCTTATGACTATTGAGGATAAATACGGTATAGTTATTCCCGACGACGAGGTTACAGAACTCAGAACTATCAAAAAAATGAGCGAGTACATTGAGAAGCATATAAATTAACTCTAAAAAGTACGTAATTACATATCTATAACATACAGGAGGAAAACATGGAGAAAATCAAAACAAAGCTTGGCATATTCTTTCTTACCATAATTATAGCCGTTTTGCTTTCACTGCCCGTAATGTCAGCAGGTTTTTTTGACGACATTACCTTGGAAAACGGTAAGCTTGTAGGTCTTAATCTATCTACCGCATCTGAATATACCTACGTGACACTTGAAAACTATAATGCCGGTCTTACCGTAAACAAAATAAATCTTGATAATAACACCTTCACTACAATTACTTCTAATACTGTTTTTACACAAAACGGCATTATATGTGTGAGACTTAAACAGCTCAATAATGAAAAAAAATTCTTCTACGTGATGGGCGAAGACGGTCTTGAGCGCTCCGATGTAGGTTACAAGGGACATGGTAAAAATGCCGTTTATACTCAAGAAGAGTATACCTCTTCTTGGATTGCAGGTACGTGGACCCATCCATACACCTTCCACGTTAATCCAAACGGAACCCCTCTCTACATGTCAACGGACTCTCATATATCGGGTTCACTTTCTAAAAGTATTCTTGATGACGCCGTGCTTAAAGGCGATACAGTAAACGGTCCTCTTAACAATCAGTACAGATTACAGGCAGAAGAAGAAGTAGAGAGCATTTTTTACCGTTATGCATACGAGTCACATGAAATTCTTCCCATTGAAGAACTTCAGAACATAACATTTGACGTAAGCGTAAGACAGGGATCTTTGATTCCATACTCCCCTTCGGGTGCTCCTCTTAAAACAAAGCTTGTTCTTTATACCATGAATGAAACCGGCAACGTTACGGCACATGCCTGGACAGATATGGCAACATATACTAATGAAGCTAACAGAACAAGACATACAGCTACCATAAAGTCAGCTTTCCCTAATGCTACAGGTTGGGTAGTAGGATTTGAAATTTACCCTTATGGTGACCTTCCAGAAGACGTTCAGTTTAAGGGAACAGGTAAAACTAATACCTGCTTTACCGTAAACTTCATATCCGCCGCTTATAACACTGTTTGGAATAATGATGCTATGGTTATTGCACTTCAGTATAACGGTGCTAACACAGCATATATTGAGGGATATGCTGACGGCACATTCCGTCCCGACGAAAATATTACAAAGGCTGAAGCTGCAGCTCTTCTTTCAAGACTCGCCCTTGACGGCTTTACCTTACCCAGTGGCTACTATTCAAAAATTCCTGATGTTACGGTTGATGCGTGGTATCACGATGCCGTAGCTTTCCTTGAGTATAACAAGGCTTTCGATTATCTTGACGGCGGAAAGCTTTATCCCGATGATGATATAACCAGAGGTGAGCTTGCACAGCTTATCTACGGTGCGGCAAAATTTGTTAAGAAATCATCCAAGAGCAATTTCATCGACCTTAAGGATACTTACAAGTATTATCCTGCTATCTCTTATCTTGCAGAGCTAGGTACTATCAACGGATACCCAGACGGCACATTCCGTCCCGATGCAAAGGTTTCAAGAGCGGAAGCTGTTACCATGATAAACCGTCTTATAAACCTTACTGCAAATGAACACACGGTAGTTAAAGAAACTCTTGACAATGTGTTCCCTGACATTGAAGGACACTGGGCTGAGTATCAAGTGCTTATTGCATCAAACGACAACGTTAAAACTCTTGCACATATTGACAACACTTCTGGTCTAACAGAAGATGACGAGTTCATCTACATTGAAACAGACCACGTTAAGGTTACTATTTCAAAGAACAAGGGACGTCTTTACGAAGTTATAAATAAAGATAACACCGAAAACGTTTTGTCAACAACACTGAATCCTTGGTTTGCTAGCGTTACAAACAGCTCGGGTGCTTATTTCGAGCCCATTTATGCTGACGTTGTTGACGGAAGACTTCACATAGTATTCTCCAACGATACCGAGGCTTACTTCCTTGTTGAAGCCTTCCCAAACTATTTCACAGTAAAACTTGACTCCGAGATTCCTCACAACGTAGCATACCTTGATTATGCACAGATTTCTGTTAACTGTGAGTTCTCAGAAACAGACTATAACACTTATAGGATTTCAGCAGTACCTATGACTACCTCAACTGACCCCATCAACCGTCCGGGCGGAAGCTACAAGAAAACCATCGGACGAGTTCTTTCTAAGATGGGTGACGTTATAGGTGCTAAAATCGGCATTACCTTTTCCCAGTATGGCGGACTTAAAACAGGTGAACACAGAGAATACCTCAAGGAAATTGTTCTTGCAATCGACATCAGGGAAGGTATCACATCAACAAAGGGGGCTCCTTTCGCCTATGATGCTGAAAACGATGCCCTATTCTATGACTATGTAATTCAGAGTAGCGGTCTCTCCCCTTCTAACGCTACCGAAACAGGTCAGGTTGCAAAGGCAAACTCCATTGAAATCATCGACTTCCATCGGGGTAGCAACTCTTTTATTCAAGGTGACTTCAACTTTGTTTCAGCGAGACTCTCAGGTGAAACAGACTTTATTCCTGCATCTACCTTCAAAGAAAGAATAGCAGACAAACTTAACGCAGAGGGTGTTCTTCTCAGTATGCACACCTATTCTTCACTTATTTTTCCTGCGGCTTCAACAATTCTATCTGTGCCCAAGTGGCAGCAGCAGATTGAATATTATCCTGAAGACGTACTAACTCTTACTAACAACATAACTTCTACAACTTCACTATTGTACGTTAACGAAAGTCTTGAAGGAAGAACGTTCTACAAAAGCGGTGCAACTGCTGGTACATCTGCTAATGATGTCTACTCCGGTTATATTCTCGTAGACGAAGAAATCATGTTAGTTACATCCTACAGTGCAACAAACGGCACACTTACCGTTAGCCGTGCACAGTGCGGAACAACAGCAACAGCACATGACAAAAACAGCAAAATCAGACAGCTCCTCTCCTACTACGGCGGTCTTCAGCCAATTGTTGGCTCTGAGCTTTACTATTACGTTGCATATCTTACAGGTCGTGCTTGCGTTGAAGGCGGATTCGACATGATTTACCTCGACGGCTTCGAGTCCATTGAATTTTTCGGTGACCCAGACCTCAGAGACTATTACTATGCCGAATTTATCCGTGCAGTGCTCGAAGCAGCATATGAGGCAAGCTATGAGATGTACGGCAATTATTCCAAGATTCCCATGATGGAAGGTTCGAGATTCCCTGTATCCTTCTGGTCTGCAAGAGGTAAGGCAGGTGCGGTTGACCATGCCAACCGTCAATACAAGAAGTATAATCGTGGACATTTGAATTCAAACAAGAACCATTTCAAAGATTATCTTACAGCTACCTCCGGATGGTTCAACTTTGCTCCCGGCAGCGGTAATACATACATTAACACCTACAACAAGACCCTTTTCCGCGACGATATTGACCTACTCGGTGTAATGGGAGTTGCATACGATATGTCAACTGTTCTTCAGCCCTTCTCCCTTTCAAACTTCAAACATTTCTTTGAACTCATTGACAACTACACTTACTTCAATACCTATTCAAGACTACGTGAGGGGGGCTACTTTTCAGAAGACGTAAAGGAAGCGCTTAAAGTTGGAATTGAAGCAGGCAAGGAATACAAGATATTTAAGCAGGCCGATGGTTCTTGGGCGTTCCGCGAAATGTATTACGATGCTAATATTATAAGAGATATGGCAGACGGCACATTTGCTACAGGAAATGGTAATAACCAATTTAGAGCACAGAAGCCTTTCATCAGAATAGAGCAGAGATATTCTACTGACGGTAATAATGAAGAGATACTACTTGACTTTAGTGAAAAGCTTGTTCTTTCGACGCTTGAAAACAATCAAAAAAACTTTGAGATTACAACAGGAACTAAGCTTTTATCAAAGCCAGTACTTAAGGTAAATGTAAAGGGTAACGGTTCTGAAACAGGTGCTATTCTTATCACCCTTACCTCTGGCGGAAAAGTAAATCAGAATAACAGAATAGATTACTTTATTCCTCTTAACTTTACGGGTGAGCGTGATATCATCCTTATGGATAGCGATAACGCTGATTTTGACGGGTATTCATTCTCAAACATTAAGTCAGATAACTCTACCGACTATGCTACCTTCCGTAATGAGTTTAAGCTTGAAACTTCAAAGTACGTTACTATCTCTACAACCGGTGATGTCAGCGGTGTAACAATGGACGATATCAGAGTTTGTTCAGCAATTGACACCCCTGCACAGAATCCATCTGTGACAATAGGCTCTAATACAATAACATTCAACGTAACTCTTAAATCAGGTGAGTATATTGAGTATTATCCTGACGAAAATAAGGCATATATAAATTATTATAAGGATTATACCGGTGACGATGGTACTAAAGTTACTAAACAGAAATACACAGAAGAAATAACTAATTTCACAGGCTCTGTGACAGTACCTACAGGTGATTACACCTTCACCTACGGAGGAATAAGTACAACTGGTGCACCTCTCAGAGCAAAGGTTATGATAGGCCTAACTGATTACGACAACGTAATTGAAAACCCCGACTCATGGATTGCTCCTAATGTTTATATGCCCGAGAACAACGAAAAAGTTAAGTTAAGAGCTCCGTAAATATTTTAATACGGCCAAGCTGCTGCTTGTCGTTATTTTCATGTTGACAAAATGTTAAAAAAAGTGTAAAATAATACATAAATTTATTTATAATGCGGAGAAAATATGTATATCACCGATATTTATGCAGAATCTTGTTTTAACAACGAGATGATAAGAAAATACGTTTCAAAAGAGTGCTATGATAATCTAAAAAAAACTATTGATAACGGGAACCCTCTCGATATTAAAACCGCTAATGAAGTAGCCGATGCAATGAAAACCTGGGCTACCTCAAAGGGAGCAACACATTTCAGCCATTGGTTTCAGCCCCTTAACGAAATGACTGCCGAAAAGCACGATGCTTTTTTGTCCTTTGACAAAGAAGGTCATGCTATTATGGAATTTTCGGGAAAAGAGCTTATAAAGGGTGAGTCAGATGCATCATCATTTCCGTCAGGCGGACTTCGTGCTACCTTTGAGGCAAGAGGATATACTGCGTGGGACTGCACCTCCCCTGCTTTTGTAAAGGATAAGACTCTTTACATACCCACAGTATTCTGTTCTTATACAGGTGAGGCGCTTGACAAGAAAACTCCCCTTCTTCGCTCTATGGAGGCTCTTAACAAACAGGCTCTTAGAGTGCTCAGACATCTTGGAGATAATACCTCCACAAAAGTAACCACAACGGTGGGGCCTGAACAGGAGTATTTCCTTATTGACCGTGAGCTTTATGAAAAGAGACTAGACCTGCTTCTTTGTGGACGCACCCTTTTCGGCTCTCCTCCGCCAAAAGGTCAGGAGATGGACGACCATTACTACGGAAGACTTCGTCTCAAAATATCCGACTATATGCATGAGCTTGACCGAGAGCTTTGGTCGCTTGGTGTTTCTGCAAAAACCAAGCACAATGAGGTAGCTCCTGCACAGCACGAGCTTGCATGTATCTACAATACTTCAAACATAGCCTGTGACCAGAACCAGATAACAATGGAGTCTATGCGTACGGTTGCAAAGCGTAAAGGCCTTGCGTGTCTTCTTCATGAAAAGCCCTTCAAAGGAGTCAGCGGTTCGGGTAAGCACGTAAACTGGTCCCTCTCCACCGACACAGGCGTGAATATACTCTCACCAGGTAAAAACCCTGCTGAAAACCAGACATTCCTTCTTTTTATGGCAGCTATGATTTCAGGTATTGACAAATATCAGGATCTTCTCCGTTTTTCTTGCTCCGGTGCGTCAAACGACGTAAGACTCGGCGGTGACGAAGCACCTCCTACTGTTATATCAATTTTCCTCGGTGATGAGCTTTGTGACATATATGAGGCAATAGAGCTTTCTCACGAAGTAGAGAAAAAAAACTTATCCGAAATGAAGATGGGCGTATCTTCAGTTCCTTCCTTTAAAAAGGACACCACCGACAGAAACAGAACCTCTCCCTGTGCCTTTACGGGTAATAAGTTTGAGTTTAGAATGTGTGGTTCCTCATCTTCCATTTCCCGTCCCTCTTTTATTATCAATACCATAATGGCAGAGGAGCTGTCTATTATTGCTGATAAACTTGATAAAACAAGTAGTGACAAAAAAGAAAAAATAAATAAAATAATACGTGGGATAATAAAAGAACATAAGCGTATACTTTATAATGGCAACAACTATTCGGAGGAGTGGCGAACTGAAGCGAAAAAACGAGGTCTTCTCAATCTTCCAACTACTGTCGATGCTATTGAAGCACTAAGACTCGACAAAAATATAAAGCTTCTTTCAAAGCACGATATTCTCACCGAATCGGAAATACTTTCAAGATATGAAATTAACCTTGATATGTATTCAAAGGTCGTGAATATAGAAGCACTTACCATGGAAACTATGGCTGAAAAGTCAATACTGCCATCTGTTGAGTCCTACTGCGGAAGTCTTGGACGTGACATCACACATGCAAACACAGCAGGCGGATTTATGGAACATTCCAAGAAAAAACTCTCTCTTATCTGCGAAAACTTAAAAAATGCATTCGAGGCACTTGAGTCTTTAAAAAAAGCACACAGCACAGCGAGTGGGGCTACAGACTTTGTAAAGAAAGCAAGATCTTACAAGGATGACGTAATACCCGCTATGGAACAGCTTCGCCTTTACTGTGACACTCTTGAAAACCTTCTTCCGAAAGATGCTTGGCCCTTCCCCGACTACACTGACTTAATGTACAGAGTTTAAGGTTGATATTATAACAAAATTGAAATAATATTTTATTCAGAAGAGGTTAAGTTATGGCTATAAAACTCAACACAAATTTTCTTAAAGGTTTCATAAACCAACATGAATACCACCTTATTCAGGGAAATGTTCTTGCTGCTCACGAGGAGCTTATAAAGAAAGGTTCTCCTTTAGAAAAGCCTATCGGTTGGATGACACTCCCTGTAGATTTTGACAAGGAAGAATTTCACAAAATCTTAAAGGTATCCGAAAAAATCAAAAAGAATAGTCAAATTTTCATCTCTATAGGTATCGGTGGTTCATATCTCGGAGCAAGGGCAGCGATAGAATTCATTAAGGGTTCTTATTACAACGCTAAGAAGAAGGATACTCCCGACGTATATTTTGCAGGTAATACTATTGACCCCGATGCTCTTCACGAGCTTCTTGAAATCTGTGAAGGTAAGGATATTTCCATAAACGTTATATCAAAGTCGGGCTCAACTACCGAACCTGCGGCAGCTTTCAGAATTTTCCGTGAGCTTCTTGAAAAGAAGTACGGTGAGGAAGGTGCAAGAGAAAGAATATTCGTTACAACAGATAAAAAGGACGTACCTGGCAAGCTTAAGCATTTTGCTATTGAAAAGGGATACGAGACATTTGTTGTACCAGACGATATCGGCGGAAGATACAGTGTGCTTTCTGCTGTTGGTCTTCTTCCCATTGCAGTTGCAGGCTGTGATATCAAGGCAATGATGTCGGGTGCTGAAAAGGCTATGCGTGATTTCGCACCAACAGATATCGAAAAGAACGATTGCTACAAATATGCTGCTATCCGTAATCTTCTTGTTAGAAAGGGCTTCGAGATAGAAATGTTCGTTTCCTACAAGCCTTCTTTGATGTATATGAACGAATGGCTCAAGCAGCTCTTCGGCGAAAGCGAGGGCAAGGATAAGAAGGGTCTCTTCCCTGCCGCTGTAATTTATTCTACAGACCTCCACAGTATGGGGCAGTATCTTCAGGACGGCAGAAGAATTATCTTTGAAACTGTTATTGACGTGCTTAATTCAAATCATGAGGTTAAGGTGCCTTTCGATGCATCAAACATTGATAACCTCAATTTCCTTGCAGACCGAGACTTCCACTACATTAACAAGCAGGCACTTCTCGGCACACTTGATGCTCACGTTTCGGGCGGTGTTCCCAACGTTGTGCTTGAATTGGACAAGATGGATGAGGAAAACTTTGGATACATGGTTTACTTCTTCGAGCTTGCATGTGCTCTTTCAGGTTATATCGGCGGTGTTAATCCCTTCGACCAGCCCGGCGTTGAGGTTTACAAGAAGAACATGTTCAAGCTTCTCGGCAAGTCTGAATAAAATATTTGAACCAAAAATCCCCTTGAAGCACTTTGCTTCAAGGGGATTTTTACAATTAAATTTAACTTTGCTCTAGTAAAATTTTCCGAAACTTTCAAACGAAGTTTGAAAATATCACTTGCACAAAGTGAAAATATCACTGCGAAGCAATATCACTTGTATGTTAGTACAAATATCACGTTTGCCAAAGACAAACACTAAAAGTTGTCATATATATGTCATTGTATGGCAGTCCATGTCAGTATATAATGGTATTGAAAGGAGTGGTGAAATGAATTATAAAAAAGCACCAAAAAATTTTAATGAAGTAAAAAAGCGTGTAGAGGAGTATTTCCGCTCACGTCTTGCACCTGTTCAGGACAAAAACGGAAATCTATTGACTGATGAAAAAGGAGAAATTATTAAAAAGGTTTTACTGCCCTACACAGTGACTGGACTTGCCCTTGCGGTGGGTGTGGAAAGCCGTGAGGAGCTTTTCAAGTTTGAAGACCCAGAAATAAATAGATTCCTTAAAATGTCTGTTATGAGAATCGAAGAGTATGCAGAGGAAAGGCTCTTTTCAAAAGAGGCTTTTTCGGGCGTTAAGCTATTTCTTGCAGTGAATTTCGACAGATGGAATGATGCTGCAGGTGCAGAAGCAGACGACGGGGACTATACTCTGCCAGAGGCTTTTGAGAAATGGACGGTGTAGCATGACGAGGGTTGAGCGCTATTTAGCAGGTATTAAGCCCTACCCCAAACAAGAGGAATTTTTCCGCGCAAATACTACACGTATAGCCTACGGCGGTGCGAGAGGCGGAGGAAAAAGCTGGGCTATGAGAACAAAGTTTATTCTGCTTGCACTGTCTCACAGAGGTATACAAATTCTTCTTTTAAGGCGGACCTTTCCCGAGCTTCGCGAAAACCATATAATCCCCCTACAAAAGGCCCTCAATAAAATTGCGACCTACAAAGAGTCAACAAAAGAATTTATATTCAAAAATTCAAGCAGAATAAAGCTTGGTTACTGTCAGAGTGAGTCGGATATTCTTCAGTATCAGGGACAGGCGTATGAAGTAATAGGAATGGAGGAGGCAACACAGTTTACCTACATGCAGTACGTTGCACTCACCGAGTCGAACAGACTTTCGGGAAACGTTCAGAATTTTACCCCCAGAATGTATTTTACCTGTAACCCAGGGGGCGTAGGACACGAATGGGTAAAAAGGCTTTTTATAGACAAAAAGTACATAAGCGGAGAAAGGGCCGAGGATTATACCTTTGTACCGTCTACCGTATACGACAACGATTACATAATATCAAAGAACCCCGAATACGTAAGGACTCTTGAGGCATTGCCCCCCATCAGACGAAAGGCTATGCTATACGGTGACTGGGATGTCTTTGAGGGACAGTATTTCCCCGAATTCTCAAGAGAAAAGAACGTGTGCCGTCCTTTTGAAATTCCAGAGGATTGGAATAGGTTTATCGCTTTTGACTACGGTCTTGATATGACAGCCTCATTATGGTTTGCATATCCTCCCGACAGAAAAAGAATATACGTATACCGCGAGCTTTACCGCTCCAATTTAATACTGAGTGATGCGGCACGTGAAATTTCTTCTATGACAGGCAAAGAAAAAATACGCTGGACAGTTGCCAGTCCCGACCTTGGAGGCAGACGGCAGGACAGCGGTAAAACAGGTTTTGATATTCTTTCGTCAAACGGACTTTCAGGAGTTCTTGCGGCAAACAATTCACGAATTGCAGGCTGGAGAATGATAAGAGAGCTTTTAAGATGCGATGAAGAAGGAATACCTAAGCTCGTTATATTTGAAAATTGTCTTAACATTATCAGAACGCTTCCGAGGCTCACATTTGATGAAAGAGTTCCCGAGGACGTATCGGGCGAGCCTCATGAGCTGACTCACGCTCCAGACGCATTAAGATACGGAGTAATGTCACTAGGCTTTATGCCGGGGGACGTGCCTGTAAAGAAAAGTGAATATTTCGATCCGTATGAGGATTTCAGAGAAGCTAAGCGTACAAATTATTTGAAGTTTTTAACAAGCTGAACGTAATTTTTTATCTTTATCTTCTTTTTTGAAACCTCTTCTTTAGTGGCTTTTTGACCGTTTATATATCTTTCTATCTTCATTATTTTCACCTCACGTAATTTTTTGCCTTTTACTACCGTTTTATACATTTTTTGATAAGTAGAATGAGGTAAAGTTAAACCGAGGTGATTTCTATGAATAAAAAGGTGGCTCTTTACGTGAGGGTGTCCACCGAGGGGCAGGCAGAGGAAGGCTACTCTATTGAAGCTCAAAAAAAGATGCTTGAGGGCTGGTGTATATCAAAGGGATTTTCATCCTTTGAATTTTACGTTGACCCCGGTTACAGCGGAAGCAATATTGACCGTCCCGCACTCACTGCTTTGATAAGAGATATTGAAGACGGGAAAATCTCTCACGTTGCGGTGTATAAGCTTGACAGACTGTCAAGAAGTCAAAAGGATACTCTGTATCTTATTGAGGACGTACTCAATAAGAACAGTGTGGATTTTGTATCGCTTACGGAAAACATGGATACGTCAACGCCAATCGGACGGGCTATGCTTGGTATTATCTCCGCTTTTGCACAGCTTGAACGTGAAAACATAAAGATAAGGACCCGAATGGGTATGAGAGAAAGAGTAAAGGGCGGTCTATGGATGGGTGGCGGTAAAATTCCCTTTGGTTACGACTACGACCCTGTAAAGGGAATACTTGTACCAAACGAGGACGCTGATACAGTAAGGCGTATATACGATATGTTTCTTTCGGGCTACTCTCCAAACTCTATTGCCCTTGAGTTGGGTCTTAAATATGAAAAGCTTGTAGTACAGATACTCAAAAGAAAAACGAATATCGGAGTTATACAATACAAGGGAGAGGAATATGAGGGAGGGCATGAGCCCATTGTTTCAAGAGAAACCTTTGAGCGTGCTATGGTGGAATTTGAAAAAAGAAAGAGGGGGATATCCGACTCCTCCCCTCACCTTCTTGCAGGGCTTATATACTGCGGTGAATGCGGTGCAAGAATGAGATATCAGAAATGGGGCAATAAGGGGTATAAGCTTGTTTGCTATTCTCAGCAAACATCAAAGCCTTATCTTGTTCACGACCCATTGTGCAAGGCTGAAAAAATTTGGGCTGACGAGGTAGAGGACGCTGTTCTTCGCGATATTTTTTCGATGTCGCTGGAAGGAGAAACAAGCAAAAAGGAAATTCAAAAAGACAGAACTTCTAAAGCTGACCGCCTTGAAAAAAAGCTCGTAAAGCTTTACGACCTATGGTCTGAAGGAGACGATGCTTTGATAAAGGTAATAGAAGATACAAAGAAAAAGCTTGAAAAGGCAAAAGATGAGGAGAAAATATTACTTGAAAAAGAAAAAAAGAACTCTAGACGAGAGGATTATAAAGAGAAAATAACAGGCGTTTCCGACTTGTGGGACACTCTTGGAATGCGTGAAAAAAGAGCTATTGTAAGAAGTGTCGTGGAAAGAATAGTTATATCATCGGGAAAAATAAATATTTATTATCATTTTTAGCTATATTTTTTGTTAAATTGTTAAAAAGCTATTGATTTTTCAAGACTTTTGTTATACAATAATTACAGAAGATAGGATCTTCAATTTCATCCACGAAAGGAAGGATTTTTTATGGTTAGAATCATCATCGGTCTCAAAGGCAGTGGCAAAACAAAACATCTTATTGAACTGGCAAATAAGGCTGTTGAAACCTCTCCCGGTAACGTAGTTTGCATTGAGAAAGGCAACAAGCTCATATTTGACGTACGCCACCAGGTACGACTTGTAGATACAGACGCTTTCGGCATCTCAAATGCTGATGAGCTTTACGGAATGGTTTGCGGTATTATTTCCGCTAACTACGATATAAAGGACATATTTATTGACTCTTCGCTCAAGATTTGCGGTAATAACAAAGAGCAGTTTGTGAAGCTTATAAACGCCCTTGATAAGGTAGCAACACAAAGAGAAATAAATCTCGTCACTACCGCTTCTATTGATATCAGTGATTTCCCTCAGGAGCTTAATAAGTACATTCTTTAATTTACTATTTAAAACATAACTTTAACAGGAATGCTTTTTCAGCATTCCTGTTAATTTGTATCAAGGAGATATCATGATCTGGACTAGACTTAAAATCACAACATCCGACAATACGCTTCCTTCTCCCTTTTTTGTTGAGGAAATCTCAAACCTTCTCATTATATCCGGGGTTGATACCTTTACTGTTGAGGATCTTTCTGATTTAAAGGAGACACTTGCAGGAGGTGAAATATTTTATGACTACATAGACGATGAGCTTCTTTCAGATGAGGAAAAATCCCCTGTAATATATGCGTACTTTTCCACCGACGAGGAAGGCGAAGCTTTATACGCAAACGTGCTTTCCTCTCTTAAAACGCTAAAAAATGAAAACGATGGCTATAAAACACTCATCCTTGAAAGAGACGAGGTTAAGGATGAGGACTGGGAAAATAACTGGCGTCAGTATTTCAAGCCATTTCCTGTGGGCAATAAGCTTGTTGTAAAGCCCACGTGGGAAGAACTACCTCATGATATGAAAAATGCACGCGAGGTTATCGAAATCGACCCATCCTCCTCTTTCGGAACAGGCTCACATGCTACAACAAAGCTTTGTATGGAACAGCTTGAGGATATAATTCACGGCGGTGAGCACGTGCTTGACATGGGCTGCGGAAGCGGTATTCTCACTATAGCTGCATTAAAGCTTGGTGCCAAATATGCTGTTGCGGTAGATATAGACGAAGTTGCAGCAAGAATTGCAAAAGAAAACATGGAGCAAAACAGCTTCGGTGAGAACAGAGTACAGGTATTCGACGGTGACGTGCTTGGTAGTAAAGAGCTATACGATAAAATAGGCAAAGACTACGACGTTATATGTGCAAATATTGTAGCAGGAATTATAATTATGATGGCAGATATGTTCTATGAAAAGCTTAAAGTGGGCGGATATCTCATTTCATCAGGTATAATCAGTGAAAGAGAGGACGAGGTTCGTGTTGCCGTTGAAAAAGCAGGCTTCAAAACCGTCAAAACCTACACTCTTGACAACTGGAGTGCAATAGTTTTTACAAAGTAATTACCTGTATTTAGGGCAAAATAGCAACAAAAGTCTAAAAAATCACCAAAATACGCAAAAATTCTTTGACAAATCGACTATTATATAGTATAATGTTGTTGAATATATACAAATTAAAAGTAAAAACCTTTACCCACTTTGCTGAAAGGTTACTATTATGCCAAAATTTTTCCTGACTTTTGAGGCAAATTGCCAAAGCCTTAAGGTTGACGATACTATTGAAATCACAGGTTCCGACGCTTTGCATATATCTAAAACCCTTCGTATGAGGGTTGGAGAGGCGTTGACTGTTACCGATTCAGCAGGTTTTGATTATTACTGCGTAATTGAGTCGGTAAGCTCAACAAGCGTTATTTTGAAAATTCTTCAAACTTCAAAATGCGACAAGGAATCGGACAAAGAGATATATTTGTTTCAGGCACTTGTCAAAAACGACAAGATGGACACAGTTATTCAAAAGGCTGTTGAGCTTGGAGTAAATCACGTATATCCCGTTACAGCAGAGAGGTCTATTGTAAAGCTTGATACGAACAGCGAAATGAAAAAGCTTGAAAGATGGAACAAAATTGCCCATGAAGCCGCCAAACAATGCGGAAGGGGGATTATACCAAAGGTACACCCCCCTGTTTCGATAAAGGACTGTTGTGATATTCTTTCAAATCTTGACCTGTCCTTCTACTGCTATGAAACAGCAGAAGAAAAGACGGTCAAAGACCTTATGAGAGAAAAAGAATTTTCAAGCATTGGCTTTTATATAGGTCCTGAAGGAGGTATTGCTCCATTTGAAGCGGAAATTTTTGAAGGTGCAGGGATACCCGCGGTTTCTCTTGGGAAGCTCATCCTTCGTACCGAAACTGCAGGAATGGCAGTACTCGCAATGATACTCTATGAAACAAGACTATAAATAAAGAGGAGACACAGAAATGGCGAAAAACAATTATTCTTACAAAGCAAGGAGAAACGATACTCTCATAAACAGAATGGTAGCGGTATTCGTTCTTATGTCGCTGGCAGTTTTTGCCCTGCTTACAATGAAGGACAAGCTTCTTTCTAGTTCATTCCTTGATTATCTTGAAACATACATGAAGATTGCACCTTATTTCTTTGTTCTTCCACTTGTACTTTTTGCTGTTTCTCTGTTCTTTTTTATAAAGAAAAGACGAGAGGGCGTTGATGACTCCTTAAAGGTATTTTCATCGTCATTTATTCTTTCTGTAGCAGCAACTCTTCTTGTAATATCAACTCTCATTTCGAGCTTTATTTACAAGGGATACGTTCCTTCGATTATTTTCGTTGTTCTCGTATCGGTGCTTTATTTTATTGCGATATCATTTCCCGGCTCTTATTTTGTAATGACTCTTTTCAATGCACTTGGTGCTTTCGCAATTTATGTGCTTAACCTTATTTCTCCTATCGACCACAGAGTACAGGATATTGTAACAAGAATACTTGTAATTGCTTTTGCGGTTCTGTTCTTCTATATATTTGTTTTGTCAAGTAAGAAGGACGGCACCTTCTGCGGTATTAGAATTATTTCCCCCGGTGCAAGTATCATTCCTTTGCTTGTAGCACTTATTCTTTTTGTAATCTTCGTATTACTCGGAATGTTCTCCATCGGTTCTTACGTTCTATTTGATTTTATCATCGGTCTTGAAACTATTGTTTTTGCATTATTTTATGCAATCAAAATGCTGAAGTAACGGAGGAAAAAAAGATGTCAAACAGACTTTTCCAAAGTATAGTTCATCAGATGAAGGACGCCATCGACAGAACAATCGGTGTTGTTGATAAAAACGGCTCTATCATCGCGTGCAGTGAGCTTGTACGTATCGGCGAGACTCTTGAAGGAGTAAAAGAAGAGCTCACCTTTACAAACGATTCCTTCAGAGCAAACGGCTATACTCATCATCCCATAAATAATCACGGAAAAATCGAATACGTTGTATTTGTTGAAGGCACTGATGGTGTTGCTGACAATCTTGCGACTCTTCTTTGTATATCACTCACAAATATTAAGGCACTTTACGATGAGAAGTATGATAAGGCAAGCTTTGTTAAAAACGTCATTCTCGACAACATACTCCCCAGTGATATTTACATAAAGTCAAAGGAGCTTCACATAAACAACGACGTTCCAAGAATTGTTTATCTTATAAAGTTTATCGGCAAGAGCGACTGTGTACCTCTTGACGTTATTCAGAACCTCTACCCAGACAAGAACAAGGACTACGTTATAGGTGTTGGTGAAAACGAGGTTGTACTTGTAAGAGAAATTAAGCAGCCTACTGATATGAAAGAAATTATCAAGACTGCAAAGAATATTGTAGATACTGTAAACACAGAATTTTATGCCAAAACATTCGTTGGTATAGGAACAGTCGTTGAGTCAATAAAGGAGCTTGCACGCTCATATAAGGAAGCACAGATATCCATTGAGGTTGGCAAGGTATTTGATACCGAAAAGAACGTTATCAGTTATGATAACCTCGGTATTGGGCGTCTTATCTATCAGCTTCCCACAACCCTTTGCGAAATGTTCCTCGGTGAAGTCTTCAAGAAGGGGGCTTTCGAGGTGCTTGATCGCGAAACACTTATTACTATACAGGCTTTCTTTGAAAATAATCTTAACGTATCCGAAACGTCAAGAAAGCTCTTTGTACACAGAAATACTCTCGTTTACAGACTTGAAAAAATCAAAAAGCTTACAGGTCTTGATTTGAGGGAATTCGAGCACGCCATAACCTTCAAGGTTGCTTTGATGGTAAAGAAATACCTTTCCTCAAAACCAGGCAAGTTTTAAAAAACATCACTCATTGCTTTTTTGCAATGAGTATGTTTGCGTTTAATAAAAGAGACAAAACCACCACCGAACAATAAGGATTATAAAAATGATAAAACTTTCAAACGTTACAAAGACTTATGATAATGGCACACAAGCCTTAAAGAACGTTGACCTTACCATTGAAGACGGTGAATTCGTATTCATCGTCGGACCTAACGGTGCGGGAAAAACGACACTTACAAAGCTTCTTCTCAGAGAGGAAACTCCTACCTCTGGAAAAATAGAAGTAAACGGTTATGAACTGACCAAAATGAAAAGCAGGAAGGTGCCCTATCTTCGACGTACAATGGGATTTGTTTTTCAAGACCACAGACTCTTCCCTCACATGACCGTTTTTGAAAACGTAGCCTTCGCTATGCACGTAATCGGAGAACCCAGAAGTGTTATAGGAAAGAGAGTTTACAAGTTTTTAAAGCTTGTTAATCTTGAAAATCAGGCTCACGACTATCCAAATCAGCTATCCGGCGGTGAGCAGAGACGCATAGCCCTTGCACGTGCTCTTGTGAATAACCCTCAGATTGTTATTGCAGACGAGCCCACCTCAAACAGTGACCCTCTTATGGCATACGAAATGATGGAGCTTCTTAAAAAAATTAACGAGCTTGGAAAAACCGTTATCGTTATAACTCACGACATGAAGCTTGTTCAGTACTACCACAAGAGAGTTGTCACTATTACTGACGGTGTAATTGCAGACGACAAGTCAGGAGGTGGCAACAATGAAAATTAAGGCTCCTAAGATCGGATACTACTTAAAACTTGCTTTTAACGGTATTATCAAAAATCCTGTCATGACCATTTCCTCTATATTTGTTTTACTTTCCTGTCTTGTTATTATGGGTTCATTTTACCTCGTTATAAAAAACGTAAATTACAACGTAAACAAGATTGACGGATACAACAAAATAGTTCTCTTTATCGATCGTGATGCATCCGAACACGAGGTTGCTGAAATCGGTGAAAAGCTCATGACAATCAAGGGAATTGAAAGTGCGGTCCTTGAAACCAAAGAAGTAGCACTTGAAAAGCAGGTGTCTCAATACGATCAATCGGCATTCCTCTTTGAAATGTATAAGGACGATAACCCCTTAAAGGATTCTTATATCATTACATACTCCACCGACGCTGACGTTAACACCATAAAAATGAATATTGAAAGAGAAATTGATAAAACAGCAAAGCTCAACGTCAACATGGACGTTGTAGAACAAATTCAGAGCATTAAAAATGCGGTAGCTATTATCTTCTCGTGGCTTTTGATTCTACTTTTTGCAGTTTCTCTTTTCGTTATAATAAACACAGTAAAGCTCTCTGTCTTTGCGAGACGTGACGAAATAGCACTTATGCGTTACATCGGTGCTACAAATCTCTTTATCTCTATCCCCTTCCTCATCGAAGGACTTGTAATCGGCGGTGTTTCGGGCGGTCTTGCTTACGGGCTCCAGTATCTCATTTACAAGTACATGATGCTTGGTCTTGTGGGACAGTATGAGATATTCTCTATTCTCCCATTTACAGACGTAAAGAATATTCTTATTATAGGCTTTATAGTAATAGGCGTTGTAACAGGCTTTATAGGAAGTCTTATTTCGCTCAAGAAGTACAATCAGGAAAATGCATAAAGAGGTCGTGCAATGAAATTAAAACATTTTTCTCTTATCTTCTTTGTAGCCGTTATCTCTTTTACGACAGTTTTCTTCTCATCAGACGAGTATAATATAAAGACCGATGCGGCAACAATTCAAGAAAACAAAAATGCAGTAAAAACCCTTGAAAGTGATCTAAAAAGCATACAAAGCTCACTTTCGTCCATACAGAAAAATATAAATAAAGCAAAAAATGAGCGTGATAACCAGCTTTATATCAAGAGTCAGCTCGACCAGGAGATAATGCTTACTGAATCGAAGGTAGAAACTCTTGAAAAGCTCATAGAGGAATACAACACACAAATTGGTGAGCGTGAAACGCAAATCAAAGAAAAAAACAAAGATATTGACGACACCCTTGCCATAATTCGTGAAAGGCTTATTCTTCAGCACGAAACCGGAAACAGCCACGTTATTTCCTACGTTCTCGGTTCGGGGGATTTTGCGGAGCTCCTTACAAGAATTGAGATTGCAAACACTCTTTTTGAATACGACAAGAACCTTATCGAAAGTCTCAAGAGTGAAAGAGTTGAGCTTGAACTTCTGAAATCCGAGCTTGAAAGCACACGCGATAAATGCTCTGTCAGTATAGTCGAGCTTGAAACTACAAAGGGTGAACTTCAGGGCAAGATTGACAATGCTCTTTCTTACATAAACGAGCTTAAAAAGGACGAGGCAGTATATCGGGCTCAATATAATGCAAAAGCTTCTGAAATGGAGTCCATTGAAAATGAAATCAAAGAGATTTTAAGACAGATTGAGCTTCAGGAAAGAACTGACTATACAAGTGACGGCTTCAGATTCCCCCTTGCTTACGATGCAACTTACAGGAACTCGGGAGGATTCGGTTGGCGTGTATGGTCAAATGGCAGACAGACCGACTATCACAAGGGCGTTGACTTTGCGGCGGCAAGAGGTACACCTATATATGCGTCAAACAGCGGTACTGTAATTCTTCACAGAAATTCACCAAGCTACGGTCTTTATCTTATTATCGACCATGGCGGAGGAATAACTTCCCTTTATGCCCATTGCTCAAAGCTTCTTGTAAGCACGGGTGACGTGGTTAAAAAGGGTGACAAAATAGCCGAGGTCGGAAGTACAGGTGACTCCACAGGTAACCATCTTCATTTCTCAATTCTTGAAGACGGTGTACACGTTGACCCTATGAAGTACATATCCGAGCCATAAGCGGAGGCATTCATGAACAGAAAAATCTCCTTTTCTGCAACACTTGTTCTTGTGTTGATAGCCGCACTTCTCACCTATCAAATTGTAACAGTTGCAGATGAAGCAAAGTACAATAAAATAATAAGCGAATTTAACGTAAAACCTACTGAAGACCCTAAAATACAAGAAATACGTGAGCTTGTTGATGAGTATTACGTTAACGAAATAGACAAGGACTATCTGACGTCTTCACAGGTTTACGGATACATATTCGGTCTTAAAGACCCTCATGCAGATTATTATACTGCGGAGCAATACACAGAAAAGCTTGCCGATATACAAGGCAATCTTTCGGGTATCGGTATCAGAGTATTTTTACAAAAGCTCGATGACGAAGGCACTGACCAGGTATATATTTTTGAAGTAATGAAAAACTCACCTGCTGAAAAGGCAGGAGTCAAAGCCGGTGACATTATTTATTCGGTTGAAGGAGTACTTTACAGTGAGCTTGGCTATGAGGAAACTGTAAACAGAATTACTGGCGAAGCAGGTACTACTGTTACCTTTGAGGTGCTTCGCAACAAGAGAGTTGAGGAATTCAAGATAACCCGTGAGCTTTTTGAGTCACAGCTTGTTACCTCCAAAATAACCGACACCAATATGAATATCGGATACATCAGAATCTATCAGTTTGGCACGTCGGCAGTATCACAGTTTAAAAATGCTGTTGAATCGCTGAAAAGCCAAGGTGCGACAAAGCTCATTTTTGACGTTAGAAACAACCCCGGCGGTGAGCTTACAACAATTACAAGTATTCTTGATTATTTACTTCCCGAAGGACCAATAATTACAATGACCGACAAGTCGGGAGAAAAATACGTTTCAAGCTCCGATGCAAACGAGATTGACATGCCGATGGTAGTTCTTGCAAACGAGTCTACCGCCAGTGCGGCAGAGCTCTTCACAGCGGCACTCGTCGACTACGGGAAGGCAATATTTATCGGAAACAAGACCTTTGGTAAGGGTACGGTTCAAACCACGTACGAGCTTTCGGACAAGAGTGCGGTGAAATTTTCAACAAGTAACTATCTTCCCCCGTCGGGTGTCAGCTTTGACGGAATAGGTCTTTACCCCACCGAAGGGTATGATATTACTCTTACAGAAGAAGAACTTGAAAACTTTTACCTGCTTAATGAAAGCGAAGACCCTCAGCTTTCAGCGGCAATTACCTATCTTATAGAAGAAAATTAAAGCATAACAGGAGATATATATTATGAAAAAGACTATTGTAACAAAAGAAGGTCTTGAGAAACTCCAACAGGAGCTTAACGAGTTAAAGACCGTCACCCGTGTAAAGGTTGGTAATGACCTTAAGAAAGCAAGGGCATTCGGCGACCTTTCCGAAAACAGCGAATACGATGAAGCAAAGAATGAGCAGGGTCTTGTAGAAGCAAGAATTGCTGAAATTGAAGCTATGCTTAAGAACGTAAAGGTTATCGATGAAACCAATATCGCAACCGATAAGGTAAGCGTTGGTAACAGGGTAAAGGTATAAGATGGAACCTTCAGGGAAGAAGTAGA
>JAZOLO010000008.1:0-141787 GCA_045653035.1 Eubacteriales bacterium | reverse complement strand
TCAGTGTATTACTGAAACTTTAGTTAGTGACTTTGTTGATGAGGGTACACCCGTTCCCATTCCGAACACGGTAGTTAAGCTCATCTATGCCTACAATACTTGGCGGGAAGCTGCCCGGGAAGATTGGTCGTTGCTAACATTTTGAAAACAGCCGTTGCAGATGCAACGGCTGTTTTACTACTTTATGAAAGGAAAAATCTATGCCTGAATATCTTGACGTAAGGGACTATGACGGAAACAAAAAGGGTATCGTTGTTGAAAGAGGCAAACACCACCACGAAGGCTGGTGGTATCTCTGTGTCCATGCTTATATTATGACCCCTGACGGAAAGTTCCTCATTCAGCGAAGAGCCATGACAAAGGAATATTTCCCCGGTATATGGGATATAACCTGCGGTGCAGCACTCAGCGGAGAGGACTCCATTGATGCCGCTATCCGTGAAACAAAAGAGGAGCTGGGAATCGACGTTTCCACCTTTGACCGAACCTTTATCGGTATCTCACACTGCTACGATTGTGTAAACCACGTCTATCTTTTTCGCGGTAAGGTTGAGCTGTCAGATTTGAAGCTTCAAAAAGAAGAAGTAATGGATGCAAAATTTATTACTAAAGAAGAAATGCTTTCTCTTATTAAAAACTCCGAATTCAAGGACGACCAATATTTTGATATGATAAAAGCTTTTTTACAGAGCATATAAAAATCCTTCAAACATTTTCTGTTTGGTGTCTTTAAACGCTGAAATAAATCCATTTTGACCAGGGGAAAGAAAAATACTTTATAAAAAGAAACGAAAAAAAGCAGTGCACATTTAAAATACAGGTGTCAATATCATATAGTATTTGCTCTTAAGCATTGAAGGCAAGAAATATACGGACAGATAAAAAGATATATAAGTGAAATATTAAGGAAAATGTGCGAACAAAATGGTATAGAGTTAATAGAAGCACAAACATGCGTGGGTGATATACATATTGTCAGCTAGTGTACTGTTGCATATAAGCATAGCACAATTTATGGCATATTTCAAGTGGAAAATTGCGTTAATGATATTCAATAGTGTGATTTTAAGATTGAAATTAAGAAACTATTGACAATATAAATCTTTGGGAGTATAATATTTACAGTAACATTGAAAACGCTTACAAAACTTACATAAAGGAGAAAAAATATGAAAATCTATTACAGCGAAAATGCCGAACAGCTTGGAAAAAAGGCGGCTGAACTTACCGCCGCACATCTTAATGCAGCAATCAAAGAAAAGGGAAAAGCAAGACTCATTCTTTCAACTGGTGCGTCTCAGTTCACAACTCTTTCAAATCTTGTGACTCTTGACGTTGATTGGTCAAAGGTAGAAATGTTCCATCTTGACGAATACATTGGAATTGATGAGTCACATCCTGCAAGCTTCGTTAAATATCTTAAGGAGCGTTTTGTATCAAAGGTAAATCTTAAGGCAGCACATTTTGTTGACCTTACAAACGGTGCAGATAGCATAATTGCAAAGCTTACTGCTGAGCTTAACGAAGAAGCAGTTGACGTAGGACTTATCGGAATCGGTGAAAACGGACACATCGCTTTCAATGACCCACCTGCTGATTTTGATACAGAGGAAGCATATAAAGTTGTTAACCTTGACGAAAAGTGCCGCAATCAGCAGCTTGGCGAGGGTTGGTTCCCCACAATCGACGACGTTCCGAAGCAGGCTATTTCTATGACAGTAAAGCAGATACTTAAGTGCCGTCACATTGTTTCGGCAGTACCCTATGCCGTAAAAGCACAGGCAATCCACGACACTCTTACAAACGAAATAACCAATAAAGTACCTGCCACCGCATTTAAAATGCATGACGACGTATCCCTTTGCATAGACAAGGATTCAGCTTCAATGATTGATATCTCCAAATACGACGTTATAAAGTAAGGTGTTAATATGTCAAAGATAGTTTTCATAAATGCCACAATCGTTTTGACCGACTCTGTTCTTGAAAACGCTTGGCTTGTATGTGAAAATTCAAAAATCGCCGATTTTGGTGAGGGCGTACCTCCCAAAACAGAGGACGCACAGATAATAGACGTAAATGGCGACTTTCTTGCCCCCGGCTTTATCGACACACACGTCCACGGCGGCGGAGGTGCTGACTTTATGGACGCTACCGAGGAAGCCTTTCAGGCGGTTGCAGAGCATCACCGTTCTAACGGCGTAACGTCACTTGTTGCTACCACCCTTGCAGGAAGCACTGATGAAACCGAGAAGGTTCTTCGTACCTACTGTGAGGTTTCGGGCAAAATAAAGGCTTGTAACATGCTTGGCGTACACCTTGAAGGTCCATATTTTTCAATGGCTCAAAAGGGAGCACAGGACCCCAAGTTTATTAAGGACCCCGATGAAAAAGAGGTTGATTTGTTCCTCTCCTACGGCTGTATCAAGCGTTGGAGTATCGCTCCTGAGCTTAAGGGTGCAATTGAGCTTGGAGCCCGTCTTTCAAAGCTTGGTATAATCGCATCCGCAGGTCATACCGATGCTGATTATGACGTTATGAAGGTTGCCGCAGAGAACGGTTATACCTTGATGACACATCTTTATTCGGCAATGTCGGGTGTACATATCGCAGATTGTAAACGCCATGCAGGCGCTATAGAATCAGGTCTTTGCATCGACTCTCTGAACGTTGAGACCATTTGTGACGGAGTGCATCTTCCTGCTCCGATTTTACAGCTTATTTATAAGTGTAAGGGAAGAGACAGAATAATTCTTACGTCAGATGCAATGAGAGGTGCGGGACTTCCTGAAAACACCGTAACAAAGCTAGGAAGTCTTGTAAACGGACAGGATGTACTCATAAAGAATTCTGTTGCAAACAGAATGGATATGAAGGCGTTTGCTGGAAGTGTTGCATCGGGCAATAGACTCCTCAGAACAGAGCTCAATGCTACTGGTATTCCTCTTTGGGAAGCAGTGGGAATGCTTACCAGAAATCCTGCAAGGCTACTCGGCATCGACCACAAAAAAGGCAGTATAAAGAAGGGACTTGATGCTGACCTTGTGGTATTCGATAAAGACATAAATATAAAGTACACCTTAACGAATTCAGAGCTGAGATAGTAAAGCCATACTAAAGGAACAGACGACAAAATCGCCTGTTCCTTTTAGTGTAAAATAACAAAAAATCGCAGTGTGTTTTGTGAGTATATATATATATTTTCAAAGCGGTTGACTTTTTTTAAAAAAAGTCTTATAATAACTGTGTTTGATTATATATAATGAGTAATATTATATAGTTATAATAATTTTTGCTTAAGAGGGAAGAAATTTATGAAAAAAATGAAGCATTTGTTCTTGAGTACGTTGCTTTTCATAACGCTAGTTATGCTCATGAACGTTTGTGTATTTGCGGATTATTTTGGCATTGAATCAGACATTGAGTGGAAAATTGATACGTCGGACGGCATGCTTACAATAAGCGGAAGTGGACCGATGGCAGTTTATGAATTTGGTTCTGCACCCTGGTATAAATACAGTGCATCTGTGAAAAGCATTGTAGTAAAATCAGGCATCACGTCTATTTCATACGGTGCTTTTTACGGAATGGAATATGTAGAGAGTCTTACAGTACCTTTTGTAGGCGACGGTGGCTCTAACGGCTTCGTGGGATATGTTTTCGGTGCACAGAATTATTATACCAACAACACTTTTCTTCCTGAAACCCTTAAGACTATTACCGTAACAGAATCATTGATACGCCCCTATGCTTTTAACAATTGCTATAACCTTGAAGAAATAATTCTTGGTGATTCCATAACCTCTATGGGGGAATATACATTTAAAAACTGTTCCTCACTTGAGAGAGTAGTGCTTGGCAGTGGTATTTCTACCATAAGCTCAAATGCTTTCTATAAATGTGCAGCACTTGAAAAGCTTTTCTATAACGGCACATCAGCACAGTGGAAAAACGTAAGTGTTCATTCAAGTAATAAGATTTCACCCATTGCACTTAAGGATGCTACATTTACAGTTACAGCCCCTTCTAAAACGGTGTATAAGCTTGGTGAGAAGTTTTCTTCAACAGGTATAACTGCAACGTTTGGAAGTGATGACGTTACAGATGACGTTGTAATAACGCCTCCTGCTTTAACTGCTATTGGAACAGATAGCTATACTGTAAGATACGGTGCACTTGTTTATACAGGTAACGTTACCGTTAATGCAAACGACACGTCAGGTGTTGCAGGCGATATAAGCTGGAATTTTGATAATGCAACAGCTACGCTTACTCTCAGCGGGAAGGGTATGACTGATAACTACACTCTTGAAATTCTTCCTCCTTGGTATCAGTATCGTAACAATATTGAGACCATCGTTGTAGGTAACGAAATAGAGTCTCTTGGCGATTACGTATTTTATGATCACAATAAAGCTAAAACTATCACGGTTTCAGAAAATGTTGAGACTATAGGATATGCGGCTTTTGAAGGATGTAGTTCTCTTACAGCCCTTACACTTGGCAACGGCGATGCTATTGTTGACGCTACTGCTTTCAGAGGATGCGACGGACTTGTAGTAGCGGATGAAAACAGTAATGAGTATATTTCTGTTTCGGGTAATAACAGATATATGCTCAAGTCAATTGAAGATAAAAACGCTACTTCATTTACTATTCCATCAACTACCGTTGTAATCGGTGAAAACGTGTTTGAAGGTTGTACAGGTATAATAAACGTAACTATTCCCGATTCTGTAATTTCTATTGGAGATGGTGCTTTCAGAAACTGCGATTCTATTGAAAGTGTTGAATTCGGACTTCATGTAAAGTACATTGGAAACTCTGCTTTTGCTGATTGTGAGTCTCTTACTGACGTTGAATTCAATTCTACTCCGGAGAAAGTGGGTGTTCTTGCTTTCGCAGGCTGTCCTCTCAATACTATAGAATATGACAAAGCAAAATATATAGGTTCAGACACAAATCCTCACATGATTCTAGTATCTGCAAGTAATACCGAAATTACTTCATGTACTCTTAACCCCAACACACAGATTATAGCACCTCTTGCTTTTGCTAACTGCAAAGTTCTTGCTACGGTAGTTTTACCTGAAGGACTTAAGGTTATCGGAGACAGTGCTTTTAACGGATGCTCCGCACTTTATAGTGTAGACATTCCTTTCAGTACAGAATACATCGGATCTCTTGCCTTTAAAAACTGCAAAGGACTTTCAATTGTTAATATGGGTAACTCAGTTGAATATATCGGTAATGGTGCATTCAGAGGAGCTACTTCACTTCAGCACATTGTTCTTCCTTTTACACTTAAGAGTCTTGGATACAACGCCTTCCGCGGATGTACTTCACTTAAAACCGTTGGTATAAGCACAGGAATAAAGGCTATTGGATATAAAACCTTTGATGGGTGTGCAAATCTCAAGGAAATATTTATTCCTGATTCTATTTGCACCATTGGTGACTACGCTTTCCGTGGATGTACAGAACTTCAGAATATAGCAATTCCTCACACAGTAGTATCTATAGGATTTGGTGCATTTGGCGGATGTAACAACCTTGAAAACATAGTACTTCCCTTTGCAGGAGAAAAAGCTGACGGAAGCTATCCTTTCGTAGGATATGTTTTTGGTGCAACTTCTGCTTTCGACAATCAAACAGCCGTTCCCGAAACACTTCGTACTATCCTTGTAGGAGAAAATGTTTTGGCAAATGCGTTTAGCGGAGTTGAAATTGATACTCTTATTCTTGACAAAACAGTAAAAAGCATTGCTGCAAACTCATTTGATACAGTAAATAATGTTTATTATATAGGAACGTCTTCCGAGTGGTCAGAGGTTGAAGGAAATGACTGTTTCACCACGGTAACCTTCCTTAATAATACATTTACAGTTACTCCTACCGATAATGAATATCAGACGGGAGACATGATTGACCTTACAGGCTTTACCGCAGTAAGCGGAGCGCTTGACGTAATGCCTCTTATAAGACTCGGCTCTAATCCTCCTAATGTATCAGGTGACAATGCCAACGTTTCCGTATATCTCGGCTCTCTAAAATCATACTTCAAGGCAAATATAGTCGATAACCTTTTCATAACAAAATATAGCCTAATTCTTGAGGGAAGCATTGGTATCAAGGCATACGTAAAGCTTACACCCTTTGCTATACTAAACTTTGACGATATCGTATCAACGGTAACCTATAAGGGAAAAAATTATCCCATTACTCTTGTGAATGCAGGAGATAAAGCCGACAGATCTCTTTATTATGCAAAGTTCTACGTTTCCGCAAAGGAAATGCATGAGAGCATAACCTTTACCATTGAATTGTCAGACACAACAGAAACTGAAACTGTAAGTGTTAAGACCTATGTTGACTATATAAACAATAACAGTGCTCTTTTTGCAGATTCAATAAACCTTATCAATGCAATGTACAATTATGGTGAATATTCAAGAGCTTACTTCACAGGAGCTGATATAACTCCTGCCCCTGACCTTTCAGATGCAGAAATCAGCATCTCTTCAGGATACTCTCCAGTAAAGGTAGGTTCTGTGAGTGGTATCAGTATCTACAGCTCCAGCCTTCTTCTTGAAAGTAACACAACGCTCAGACATTACTTCAAGCTTGAAGAGGGAGCTTCAATTGAGGATTACACCTTCACCGTAGACGGAACCACACCTCTTACACCCGTACAGAAGGGCTCCTACTACTATGTTGACGTAGAGAACATCCTTGCCCATAAGCTTGGCGAAATGAGAGTTGTTACTGTTTCTGATGGCGTTCAGTCAGCAAAGTTTGTATACGGACCTCTTAGCTACGTGAAGAAGGTAATTGAAGACAATCTTTCTTTTGAAAGACCTCTTGCTCTTTTAGTAAAAGCTTTGTATAATTATTACGTTGAATCAAGAGATTACTTCAAGCTTATTAACGCTGCACCCATTCTCCCCGAAGATAACGAATCGAGCTATCAAATCTGGTAAATAAAAAATTATGCACCTCTGTAGAAGAGGTGCATTTTTTTGGAACTTTTTTCTTAACTTACTGTCTAAAAAACAAATGATAAGGAGGTAAGCTATGAAAAGAATAATTTCTTGCATATTGATTCTTTCCCTTGTACTCATATTTGCAGCATGTTCACCCGTCTCAACAAACCTTACTGATGAATTGAGAAACGGTAAAAACCTATCGGGCGTTATAGAAGACGTAAAAGAAAATGAACCCAAGCCTGTAAAGAGTGAGCCTGCCACGGGAACGGCAGAAACTCCCGAGGAAGCACTCTTAGAATTTGGAGCAGAGCTTTTTAAAAACACCTATGAAACAGATAAGAATACACTCATTTCTCCCATAAGCGTATCTATTGCCCTTGCCATGACCGCAGGCGGAAGCGGAGGAAATACCCTTGGTCAGTTTGAAGCACTTCTCGGCAGGGGAGTGCCCATGTTGGAGATGAATAACTTTTATAAAGCTATCTCTGAAAGATTTGACGAAAGCGAAAAGAACGACATCAACGTTGCAAATTCCGTTTGGATAAGAGATAACAAGGATATGATAACCGTTAAAAAATCATTTCTTGATTTTTGCGACGATTACTTCGATGCAGACGTTTTTTTATCGCCCTTTAATAAGTCAACGGTGAGAGATATAAATAAATGGGTCAAGGACGAAACAGATGGAATGATAAAAGAGGTAATAAACGAAATCGACCCCATGACTGTAATGTATCTCATAAACGCTTTGTCCTTTGAAGCGGATTGGAAAAGCAAATATACCGATACCAACGAATACTTCAGATTTATAAACAAAGACGGTGAAAGTGTTCAGACCACGGGTCTTGTATCCACCGAAAACAAATATCTTGAGGACGAAAACAGCACAGGCTTTGTAAAGCCTTATATTGGTGACGAATACAGCTTCGTCTTGCTCCTTCCAAAAGAAGATGATATCGACTCGTACGTATCCTCTCTTACGGGGGATAAGATACAAGCACTTTTGGAAAATGCCGAGACCACAAGCGTTGATACAGTAATGCCAAAATTCACCTTTGAGTATGACAAGTCTCTCAAGGAAGTATTACAGGAGCTTCTTCTCACCGATGCTTTTGATTCAAGTGTCTCTGACCTGTCAGAAATCGGCACGTCAAGCCTTGGTAATCTCTATGTGTCCGACGTCATTCATAAGACCTTTATAGAGGTAGCTGAAAAGGGAACAAAAGCTGCAGCAGTGACCGTGGTGAACGTCAAGTGCGAATCTGCGATGGAAATAATCGACACAAAAAAGGTTATTGCAAACCGTCCCTTCGTGTTTATGATTATAGAAAACGAATCAAATGCACCGCTATTTATGGGTACTGTACTTAATGTTGACTAAATATTTATACAAAAGAGCTCATTTTTTGAGCTCTTTTGCTATTTTTCTAAAAAACTATTGCTTTTTGTAAAAAGGTATGTTATAATGCATGAGTAAATTAAATACCCGCTGAAGTTTTGCGGAACGAAAGAACCGTAAAATCAGGGAACTCTGGAGAATCTCATTCATTTGAGTGCCGAAGGTGCAAGGCTGTAAGCCGAATCTCTCAGGCAAAAGGATAGAGTTAACACAAGCCACAAATGGTGTGTATTGTGTATTTTTTCCGGAGTTACTTTTACAGTAACTTTTTTTATTTTTAGGAGGTCTTATCATGCAAGACAAAATTCTTGAAATCGTAGCAGCAGCAAACGCCTACCTGTCGGATTATATCCTTATAATCCTTCTCGTAGGTACAGGTCTTCTGTTTTCGATTAAAACACGCTTCGTTCAGCTTCGCTGCTTTGGCGAAGGAATGAAAAAGGTATTTGGCAACTTCAAGCTTTCGGGCGGAAAGCAGGCGGGAGGACTCAGCTCCTTCCAGGCACTCGCTACTGCAATTGCCGCACAGGTAGGAACAGGTAACATCGTTGGTGCGTCAGGTGCAATCCTAATCGGTGGTCCCGGTGCAATCTTCTGGATGTGGGTTATAGCTTTCCTTGGTATGGCAACAATCTATGCCGAGGCAGTACTTGCACAGGAAACAAGAGCAGTTGATGAAAACGGTGAAGTACACGGCGGTCCCGTTTACTACATAAAGAAAGCATTTACAGGCGGATTTGGTAAATTCCTTGCAGTGTTCTTCTCTATTGCCGCTATCCTTGCTCTCGGCTTTATGGGTTCAATGGTACAGTCCAACTCAATTGCAGAGGCAATTTGCTCTGCCGCAAAGGTTGATTATACTGCATGGGGCTGGATTATAGGTGTTATTCTTGCGGTAGTTTCAGCTATCATCTTTATAGGCGGTATACAGAGAATTGCATCCGTCACAGAAAAGATGGTTCCTTTCATGGCAGGTCTTTTCCTTGTGGGCGGTATCGTTATTCTTGCTTGCCGTATTCAGTATCTCCCAGCAACCATCGGTGCAATCTTTAAGTATGCATTCACTCCCGATGCTCTTATCGGTGGTGGTATAGGCTACGCTCTTAAGACTGCAATCAGTCAGGGTGCAAAGAGAGGTCTTTTCTCTAACGAAGCAGGTATGGGTTCAACACCTCATGCTCACGCGCAGGCAAACGTTGAGAAGCCTCACGACCAGGGCGTTGTTGCTATGATCGGTGTATTCATCGACACCTTCATAGTTCTTACAATGACCGCACTCGTTGTTATCTCCACACTTTACGTTGGAGAGGGCGGACTTCTTGCAAGCTCTGATTATGCTGCGGCTATTGCTGAACAGGGTATCATGAAGACAAACGCTATGCAGATGGCTTACGGTACAGTCGTGCCCGATGCTATAGGCAGTGTATTTGTTGCAATTTGTCTTCTCTTCTTTGCTTATTCCACAATTCTTAGCTGGAACTTCTTTGGTAAGATAAACGTTCAGTACCTCTTCAAGAACTCAAAGGCTGCAACAGTTATTTACTCAATCGTAGCAATTGTATTTATCTTCCTTGGAACAACTCTTAAGAACGACCTTGTATGGGAGCTTACCGACTTCTTCAACTACCTCATGGTACTTCCCAACGTTATCGGTCTTATAGCACTTTGTAATTTAGTAAAAAAAGCTGCAAAGAAATAAAGATAAAAAATCACTCGAAAGAGTGATTTTTTTATTGTAATAGAAAAAGTAAATTGACAGAAGAAATTTTGTTGACTAAAAAAGAGTAATGTGATAAAATAAATAAATAGAAATACTTATTCAAATACGACTTTAACTGTTAACAAACGTAGCTTTTTGACATAATATAGTTATAACGGAGGGAACAAATATGAAAATATGTGTATATGGCGGTGCAAGTAGTAAAATAGACAAAAGCTTCATCACAGCTACCGAAGAACTGGGCTTTAAGATAGCAGAAAGAGGTCACGACCTTGTATTCGGTGCAGGAGGCACAGGACTCATGGGTGCTGTTGCAAAGGGCGTGTCTGATGGTGGAGGAAAGGTTATAGGCGTAATTCCAACCTTCTTTCTTGATAAGAATGTTGAAATTGTGGCAGACCATTGCGATGAGGTAATATATACCGAGACCATGCGTGAAAGAAAGCAAAACATGGAGGATTTGTCAGATGCCTTTATTATGACACCGGGCGGTATAGGTACCTTTGAAGAATTTTTTGAAATTCTCACCTTAAAACAGCTAGAACAGCTAAAAAAGCCTATTGCCGTTTTTAACTATAATAACTATTATGTCGAGCTTCTTGAAATGATGGAACACTCAATCGGCAAGAAGTTTATAAACGAGGCAGTGAATACTCTTTATTCTGTTTTCGATGATGCCGATGAGCTTCTCGACTTTATTGAAAATGATAAAGGAACTACTCTCACCGTTGATGAACTTAAGAAATAGAGGAAACCGCCTTTGGGCGGTTTTTCTTTTAGTTGCAAATTTTGATTAAATGTGCTACAATGATTTCAAGCGAAGCTTGAAATCAATGAATTGCCTGACGGCGTGAATTGAAATCTGCGATTTCATGAATTGAGCCTTGTGGCTCATGAATTGCACTTCGTGCATTTTAAAGGCAATTCAATTCATGTTGCTTACAACAATTCATGGCGAGACACCAATTCATGACAACGGAGTTGTCAATTCATTAAATGGAGTAATGATATGAAAGAAAATAAACTTGTAGATTTATCAAAACAATTTGCAGTTGATATTGTTAATCTGTGTACAGAGATAAAGGAAAACAGAAAAGGAAATGTGCTGTTAAATCAACTTTTGAGAAGTGGCACAAGCATTGGAGCTAATATCCACGAAGCAAATTATGCAGCGAGTAAAGCAGATTTTATAAATAAGTTTCAGATAGCCTTGAAAGAATGTTATGAAAGTGATTACTGGTTAGGACTTTTTAAAGATACTAAAATGATAGCTGAAGATGAGTACGCGGATATGTTTGACAAATGCAGTAAAATTAGAAAACTGCTTATTGCTTCTATAACTACAGCAAAGAAAAATTGACGAACCTGTTTGAGGTGATGAAAATGTCAGAAGTTACAAAAGCTTATGAAGCTTGAAAATTAAGAAGTGATAAAGTAATAGATGTAGAAGGTGAACTGTTTTATCGCATAATATGGAGTGACTCGTTTAAATTAAGTGGATATGAAAAAGAAATATTATGTGCAGTTATTAGTCCGGATATGCCAAAAGGAAAAGACTATGAGGATGAAAACGGTAATCACTTTACGTTCAAAGCATTTAATCATATTAGATTTATTGATGAAATTCCAGAGTGGTATCTTGAAGCAGGTGAGTGCTGTTCAGAGTGGCATGAAACAAAAGATATAGGCAACTATTTAAAAGTGATAGACAGTATTAAATAACGCTTGCATCTAAATTGTGCACGAATTCTACAATACATAAAAACGAAAGGAGACGGAGTATGGCGATTTCAGCAAAAACACTAAAAAAACAGCTTCAGATTATGAAGCCAGTTCTTGCAGGGGTGTCACTTGATACTCTTCGCCGTGGTCAGAACAGAATAGGTGAGCTTATGTCCGTTTCCTCGGGTAGCAGTGTTATAATCAAAGAGCACTCGTTTGAAAACTTTAATTCCGCATGGATTATTCCTCGTGACGAGAGAAGAAGCGGAGTAATACTCTATCTTCACGGTGGTGGCTTTTGTGCAGGAGATTTGGAATACGCAAAAGGCTTTGGAAGCGTTTTAGCTGTGGAAAGCGGTACTGTAGTTTTTACACCAGCCTACAGACTTGCACCTGAAAATCCTTTCCCTGCAGCTCTCGATGATGCATTTGAGGCGTATTTATATCTTTTAACAAAGGGATATACTCCCGATAAAATCGTTCTTGCAGGTGAAAGCTCGGGCGGAGGTCTTTGCTATTCATTGCTTTTGAAGCTGAGGGAGGAGAAAAAGGAACTTCCTTCGGGAGTAATTGCCATCTCCCCTTGGACAGATTTGACCTCATCAGGTGCGTCTTATAATGAAAACCGACACGTTGATCCCACTATGTCGGACAAGTCTCTCAAATTTTATGCCTCATGTTATTCTAATGATTTAAAAAATCCTCTCGTTTCACCTATCTTTTCCGATATGACTGGATTTCCGCCCTCATTGATTTTCGTGGGCGGTGATGAAATAATGAAAAGCGATGCCGAGGATATGCACCTCTTACTTCAACGCTTCGGATGCGATTCCCAGCTTATAATAAAACCCGAGCGTTGGCACGTGTATCTTTTGTATGCACTTAAGGAGGACAGAGGTGATTTCAACTACTTAAATGCTTTTCTCAACAGAGTAATGTCACGTGAAAACAAGCTTCGATGGATGAAGCTTGATAACGCTGCAAAGATTTATCCTGCCGCAAGAAGACAGAACTGGAGTAACGTTTTCAGAGTTTCCGTCACCTTGAAGGAGAAGGTGGACAGGGATATATTGAAATCTGCACTTGACGTAACTGTCCGCAGATTTCCCTCTATTTCAGCAAAACTAAAAAAAGGTGCTTTTTGGTACTACCTTGAAGAGATTTGCTCCGCTCCCGAAATACTTCATGAGAACAGCTACCCCTTGTCAAGAATGACTTCAAAGGAAATATCCACCTGTGCCTTTAGAGTAATAGCATACGACAAAAGAATAGCCTTTGAGGTGTTCCACTCGCTGACAGACGGGACAGGAGCCCTTATCTTCCTGAAAACCCTTACAGCCGAATATATTTCACAAAAATACGGAGTTTCTGTTACCGCGGAACAGGGAGTGCTCCCAAGACTTGAAGAACCAAGTGACGAAGAGCTTGAGGACAGCTTTCTAAAATATGCAGGTAAAGTCAACGCCAGTCGAAGAGAAAGCAACGCATGGCATCTTTGGGGAACACCTGAGCACGGCGGATTTTTGAACCTTGTTTGTTTCAAGCTTCCGCTTTCCGAGGTGAAGGAAAAAGCTAAGAGCTACGGTGTCAGTGTAAATACATATCTTACTGCGTGCCTTATGGAGGCACTGCTTGAACTGCAAAAGGAGAAAGTAGCGACTCTCTCACGCCGAAAGCCCATAAAGGTGCTTGTGCCCGTAAATTTAAGACGGCTTTTCGGAAGTACTACAATGCGTAATTTCGCATACTACACAACTCCCGAAATAGACCCAAGACTTGGAGAGTATACTTTCGAGGAAATTTGCTCTGCCATTACTCACAGAGTGGGTCTTGACGTGACGGCAAAGCAAATGAGCTCCAAAATTGCCTCTAACGTAAACAGCGAAAAAAATCCTTTTGTGAGAATAATGCCTCTTTTTGTTAAAAATGCCGTGATGAAAGCGGTGTTTGACACAGTAGGGGAGAAGAAATCCTGTATTACCATGTCGAACCTTGGAAAGGTTGACCTGCCCGATGAAATGATGCCTTACGTTGAGCGTTTTGATTTTATTTTAGGAGTACAGGCAACCGCCCCTCATAACTGCGGTGTAATTACCTTCGGCGATACAGTAAACGTTAACTTCATAAGGAATATAAGAGAACCCGAGCTTGAAATGAGCTTCCACCGCGTTTTGCAAAGACAGGAAATTCATGATGAGGTGGAAAGTAACTTGAAAGAAAGGTGAATTTTATGTATTGTATAAATTGCGGTGTCAAGCTGTCCGACACCGAAAAGGCTTGTCCTCTTTGCGGTACAGTACTCTATCATCCCGATTTGATTATGTCAGAAGCGATAGATTTGTATCCGAATAAAACATACCCTAAAAACAGTGTAAGCCATATAGGACTTAAGGTAATAGTAAGCGCTTCATTCCTTATAGCTCTCATAATTGCTTTTCTTTGTGATATTGAAATATCAGGCTCTGTTACCTGGTCTGCATACGTTATAGGTGCTATCCTTACAGCATATATATGCTTTGTTCTGCCGTTTTGGTTTAAAAAGCCATGCTCCTTGATTTTTGTGCCCGTATCATTTTTGACGGTGGGAGGTTATCTTCTCTTTATAAATCTGTTTACAGGCGGAAAATGGTTTTTAAGCTTTGCTTTTCCCGTAGTTGGAATAATAGGAATTTTAACCACAGCGGTTATAGCATTAACGACTTTCATAAAGCGTGGCAGACTTTATATATTTGGTGGTGCAATTATCACCTTAGGAGGCTTTATGCCACTGATGGAGCTGTTTTTGAGCATTACCTTCGGTA
This sequence comes from Eubacteriales bacterium, assembly GCA_045653035.1. Lineage (GTDB taxonomy): Bacteria > Bacillota > Clostridia > Oscillospirales > SIG627 > RGIG6353. Next base: position 127,159 of record JAZOLO010000008.1, on the reverse strand, counting down.
TTAAATTTATATGGTGGTCGCTCATACCTATGTCGGCTTTGGTGATAGTCGGAGTCACAGTTTTGTTCTTTGCTATGTGCCCTGTGGCAAGGGAAAGTGTGGAGAGAAAATTCTTTTTGTGAATAAAAAACTTTTTTCAAAAAAGTGTTGACAAATACAATGCGTTATGATATAATTCTAGCGTTGTCGATTGACAGCGTGAAAATTGCTGGTGTGGCTCAACGGTAGAGCAGCTGATTTGTAATCAGCAGGTTGGGGGTTCGATTCCCTTCACCAGCTCCATAACATGGGAGCGTTCCCGAGTGGCCAAAGGGGGCAGACTGTAAATCTGTTGTCAGTGACTTCGGTGGTCCGAATCCACCCGCTCCCACCAGAAAAAAGACCTTGTCAAAAGACAAGGTCTTTTTTCAACTAAGTGTGCCTTGCGGCACGATAAGCACACCTTCGGTGCGTGAAGTATGCCTTTGGCAAGTGAAGTGCCTGCGGGCGTGGGTGGCACACTTAACTTCACTTTGTGCGTAACACAAAACTTCATTATGGCGTAAGCCATAACTTCATGTAAGGCAAAGCCTTGCACTTCACTAAAAACTGTAGTATAATAAAATATAAGGAGTGATATAAATGTCCGAAAGCAAATTACGAGATATGTCGTTAGATTTTGCAGTTCAAATCATAAATCTTGTAAAATCACTTAAAGAAAAACGAGAATCCATAATATCTAACCAAATCGGCAGAAGCGGCACCTCTATCGGCGCAAACATCCGCAAAGCGCAATATGCTCACGGTAAAGCAGACTTTATATCAAAACTTCAAATTGCACTCAAAGAAGCCAACGAAACAGGTTGTTGGCTTGAACTTTTCTATAAAAATCTTGATTCCGCCTGTACGAGCATTAGAGTAATGCTGATTTCGTCAATATGTGCAAAATTTCTTAACATTTTTATCATTTTCAAAAAATATTATTTTATATTTTAAAAAAACTTTACATTTTTTCTTTCAAGTGTTATAATTAAAATTAGCAAATCCCTAAAAATTTATTAGGAGAAAATCAATGGAAAAATTAACAAGAAAATACGGTCTTATTACCGCTATTTGTATGGTAGTTGGTACCGTAATCGGCTCAGGTGTCTTCTTTAAGGCACAAAACGTTCTGAACGCAACAGGCGGAAACATGCCTCTTGGTATTGCCGCTTGGGTTATCACAGGCTTCCTCATGATTATTTGCTCACTCCAGTTTGCAACAATGGCAACCAAGTACGAGAAGGTAAGCGGTGTAGTTGACTATGCAGAAGCAACCTGCGGAAAAGGCTATGCTTACTATCTTGCATGGTTCATGGTAAACATTTACTACCCCGGCATGACCTCGGTTCTTGCATGGGTATCTGCAAGATACTTCGGTGTTCTTGTCGGATGGCATCTTGCCAGTGCAGAGGTTCTTGCACTTTCAGGATTTTTCCTTATTACATCATACACTATTAACGCTCTTTCACCTAAGATTGCGGGTAAATTCCAGGTAAGTGCTACTGTAATCAAGCTCATACCACTTCTTCTTATGGCAATCGTCGGAACAATTGTAGGTCTTACCAGCGGTACTCTTACAACCAACTTCACCGAAGTTGTTATAAAGGACATTGCAGGCGGTACAAGCGGTGCGCTCTTTGCAGCAATTATCGCAACAGTATTCGCATACGAGGGATGGATAGTTGCAACCTCTATTAACGCAGAGCTCGAAAATCCCAAGAAGAATCTTCCTCTTGCACTTATTATAGGCTCACTTATCGTTGTTGCAATTTATGTTCTCTACTACATAGGTGTTGCAGGCGGTGCTACCAATGCGGTTCTTATGAACGAGGGTGCAACTACTGCCTTCTCCAATATCTTCGGAAAAGTAGGCGGAACTTTACTTAACGTTTGTATTGTTATTTCATGTCTTGGTACACTTAACGGTCTTATGGTAGGTGCAACCCGTGGTATGTACGCTATTGCGGCACGTAAAGAAGGTCCCCGTCCCGAAATGTTCGGTCAGGTAGACAAGGCTACTAATATGACGACAAACTCCTCTATCTGGGGTCTTTTCATCTGTGCATGCTGGCTTATTTACTTCTACGGTGCAAACCTTACAAGCGGTTGGTTCGGGCTTTTCAACTTTGACTCCTCCGAACTTCCTATCGTTACTATTTACGGTATGTATATCCCCATCTTCATTGCGTGGATGATTAAAGAAAAGGATCTTGGAGTGTTCAAGCGCTTCATTCTTCCTATAGCATCAATTATAGCGTGTGTCTTCATGGTGTTCGCGGCAGTATATGCACACGGTGTAACACCCTTCCTCACAGCAAAGGCAAACGGAACCTTCTCGTTCCCTGTTCTTTTCTACCTCATTCTTTTCGCAGTTATAATGGTAGTTGGTGCTCTTTTGAGAAAGTCTAAAAATCAGCCCGAAAACACAGAAGATTAAATTAAAATAACTTGTAAAAGGTTGGCAGATGTTCAAATCTGCCAACCTTTTTCATAGGAAAAAGTATTTTTGAAAAATCTCTTGACAAATGAGCTAACTTGGTGTAATATACCAAGTAGGAAGACAGTTAGCCGATGCTAACTAGCGATTGTACACTATTTGACGGAGACGGGATATGAATTTAAGCGAAGCCAAAGAAGGCGTTGAATACATAATTAAAAGTATCGAAACAGACGACGAGGAGCTGAATGCTTTTCTTTTTTCTCTCGGTTGTTATGCGGGTGAGCCTATAACAGTGATTGCACACCGCAAGGGAGGTTGCACTGTTTCTATAAAAGATGCACGGTATAGCATTGATGCTCAGCTCGCAAAAGCCATCATCATTTGAATTTATGCTAAAATGAGCGTTGGCTTGTTTTTTTCAACCAATCAGTTAGCCATTGCTAACTGCATTTTGTAACTTAATACGATAATATATATAGTTAATAATCAGGAGGCTATATAGATGAGAATTGCTTTAACAGGAAATCCAAACTCTGGTAAGACCACAATGTATAATGCTCTGACCGGAAGAAATGAAAAGGTCGGAAACTGGGCAGGTGTTACGGTAGACAAGAAGGAGAATACGATAAAAAAGGCGTATGCAGGAAGTGAACATATTATTGCCGTTGACCTTCCCGGTGCATACTCGATGTCTCCGTTTACAAGCGAGGAAGGCGTAACCAGCTCATACGTCAGAAACGAAACCCCCGACGTTATAATAAATATTGTAGATGCTGATAATTTGAGCCGTAGTCTTTTCTTTACCACACAGCTTCTGGAGCTTGGAATACCTATGGTTGTTGCTCTCAACAAGAGTGATATCGGTAAAAAGAAAGGAAACAGTATCGACGTTGATGCTCTGTCACAAAGGCTTGGCTGTCCGATAGTAAAAACCGTTTCAACTTCGGCAGACGGCTTAAAGGTGCTTATTGAATCTGCTGTAGCACAAGCAGGTAAAGAGCAAACCGCGCCATACGTACAGGAAGATATCGACCTTACTAATAGGGCAGAGGCGGAGGAGGCAGACCGTAGGCGTTTTGAGTTTGTTAATGCCATCGTAAAAGAGGTTGAAATACGTAAGGTTCTTACCAAGGATAAGAATGTCGGAGATAAGATAGACTCAGTGCTTACGAATAAATGGCTTGGCATTCCGATTTTTGCAGTCGTTATGTTTCTGGTGTTCTATATTTCTCAAAGCACGCTGGGGGCGTGGATTGCCGACGGCTACGAATTTGAGAACGGAACGTTTATCCCCGGACTTGTTCCGCTCCTTGAAGGCTTTCAGAGCTGGGTAGGCGAATTATTTGGTGATGCAAATCCTCTTATTTCCGCTATTCTTGTTGACGGCGTAATTGGGGGCGTGGTTGCCGTAGTAGGCTTCCTTCCTCTTGTTATGGTTATGTATTTTCTTATTGCACTTCTTGAGGATTGCGGATATATGTCACGTGCAGCCGTTGTTCTTGACCCCATTTTTAAAAGAGTAGGTCTTTCGGGTAAATCTGTTATTCCTTTTGTAATTACAGTCGGATGTGCTGTCCCAGGTATTATGGCAAGCCGTACGATACGTAATGAACGCGAAAGAAGAGCAACCGCGATGCTTGCACCTTTTATGCCATGCGGTGCAAAAATTCCCGTCATATCTCTTTTTGCAGGTGCATTTTTTGACAACGCTTGGTGGGTTAGTGCATTGATGTATTTTGCAGGCATTGCACTTATTTTCATAGGTGCACTCATTATCAATCTTATTACGGGATACCGTGCAAAAAAAACCTTCTTTATCATAGAGCTTCCCGCATACAAGACTCCTTCTTTTTTGGGTGCATTTAAGTCTATGTGCAGTCGAGGTTGGGCTTATATCGTAAAAGCCGCTACGATTATCCTCCTTTGCAATATGGCGGTACAGTTGATGCAAAGCTTCACATGGAGCTTTGAGATTGCAGAAAGTGCTGACGCTTCAATTCTTGCATCTATAGCTTCTCCTTTTGCTTATCTTCTTCTTCCAGTTATCGGGGTACTTTCATGGCAAATGGCAGCTGCAGCTATTACGGGATTTATTGCTAAAGAAAACGTTGTCGGAACGCTTGCTGTTTGCTTTGTCGGTCTTGAAAACCTTATCGACATGGACGAACTGGCTATGCTGGAAGGTACGGGTGCAGAGGTTGCAGGTATTATGGCAATCACAAAGGTTGCGGCACTTGCATATCTTATGTTTAACCTTTATACGCCTCCTTGCTTTGCGGCTATCGGTGCTATGAATGCCGAAATGAAGAGTGCGAAATGGCTTTGGGGCGGAATAGGATTTCAGCTGGGCATAGGCTTTACTGCGAGTTATTTGGTATACACTGTCGGAACTCTTATAACTGCACCCAAGAGCCTTGCAGTGATTCCTGCCGTTCTCGGATTTGTTGCGATAGCAGTATTTGCATTGATAATAGCTTTTCTTAGCATAAGAGCGAACAAAAAGCTCAAGGAAGAAGCTACTCTCAAAAAAATAAAAACGGTGGCTTAAGTTTTATGGAAAACTTTATAATAATATCAATTCTTGTGGTTTTGGTTATATTGATAGCTGTTTATATTTATAAATCAAAAAAACGTGGTAAAAAATGTATAGGCTGTCCCTATAACTGTTCTTGCTTGGAGGAAAGCAAGAAATCTTGTGCATACGAAAGAGGCAATTAACTGAAGGAATGTGTTACAAGCTCATTCGTGAAAAGCACGTCCGTGTGATGTATGACACAACAGGACAGGAGGCAATAAGGTAATTTGAAATCTCTGGAATGATAAATTTCAGAGATTTAATATTGACTTTACAAAGACGTCGTGATATACTTTTTTTGCCTAATAACAGTAAAGGAAAATTTATAAAAAGGATATTTTATGGTAATTACAAAAAAGCAATCTGCTTTAGCATATATGAGAATAATTCTTGTGGCAATGCTTCTTGGCTTCAACTACCAGCTTTTTATAGTCATAAATGACTTTGCTCCTGCGGGACTTAACGGTATTGCTACAATGATACAGTATAAAACTGGCTTTAGCATAGGCTACATGTCACTTATTATAAACGTACCTTTGTGTGTTCTTGCATATTTTTTTGTAGATAAGGTTTTTGCCAAACGTTCTCTTACTTTTTGCCTTGTATATTCTTTATTTTTTCTTTATCTTCAAAAGCTGGGGCTTACCGCTTTTCAGTACGATGCGGGAGGTCACGATACTGTATTCCCCGTAATACTCAGCGGTGTTATAAGTGGCTTCGTTTACGGTATTTGCTTTAGGTCAAATGCATCTACGGGCGGTACTGATATAGTTTCAAAATACATAAGCAAGAAAAACCCCCATATGGATTTTTTCTGGGTGACTTTTACTATAAATACTGCGGTAGCAATAACCTCATTCTTCGTTTATGCAAAGCCGGATGGCACAGGCTCGCTCATCTACGACTACAGGCCGGTGTGCCTTTGCATACTCTATTGTTTCTTGTCAAGCTTCGTTGGAAGCCATATAATAAGAGGCTCGAAATCCGCCTCTAAATTTACGGTAATCACTTCACATCCTAATGAGATAACAGAAGACATTACTAAATATTTACGACACGGCTCAACACAGATTACAGCTCTTGGCTCTCATAGCAAGGAAGAAAAAACTGTTCTTATTTGCGTTGTCAATAATCACCAGATAGCAGATTTCAAAAATATACTTAACAAATATGGAGATACTTTTGCATTTTGTGAAACAGTAAACGAAACCTGTGGTAATTTCAAGAAAATAAGATAATAAGTGATGTGCATTTAATGAAGTAGTCAATACTTTGTAGACACAAAAATTATTAAGCTGCCTGTTCAATCATGAATTGAACAGGCGGTTTTCGGTTTAACTTCCCAATAGGTTTTATGTAATTGAAGTAAAAGACAGGTCGGTAATAACTTGGTTCAAGTCATCACACTTCCAATATTGGAAGTGTGAAAGAAGCACATCTTTGAATTTTCCAATCTAATATCCACTACGAGAAACTTCATATACTCTGAATTACTTTCTTTCTATATCAAAAAAGTCCATCTTCGCATAAGCGAGATGGACTTTTTACGACAGGCTGACAGGACGCTGAAAGCGTCCTCAATTTTTTTACTTGCCGTTCTTAAGCTGTTCAAGAACCTCTCTTGTAATTCTTGCAACAAGCTCGTCGGTAGCCTTAACACCGTAGCTAACTGCTGTGCCACAGCTTCCGAAAAGCTCAAGCTTCTTGATAACTGCCTTCTTGATAGCTTCAACAGATGCAGGGATAAGGTCGATAATACCCTTATTCATATCTGTGAATGCACGGAATTCAGCTTCAACTGCAGCAATGTTAATATCTGTGAAGATGTTAACCTTGCTGATACCCTTTTCGATAGCGGTTTTGAAGTCGTAGTCTGTAAGACCTGAACCGCCGTGAAGTACAAGGGGAACGTCAATTGTATTTGCGATAGTTTCAATTCTTTCAAAGTCAAGCTTGGGGGGGAGCTTGTAAGCACCGTGTGCAGTACCTACAGCAATCGCAAGAGCGTCAACCTTTGTTCTCTCAACAAAGTCTCTTGCCTGTTCGGGGTCTGTGTAGAACTTAGAAGCGTCCTCCATGGAAGCCTCTGTTGCACCCTCTGCTCCGCCTACGTGACCGAGCTCACCCTCAATGGTAGCACCGTAAGAGTGTGCAATGTCAGCCATTTCACGAACCTTCTTGATGTTCTCTTCGTAAGGGTCGGTAGAGCAGTCGTACATGATAGATGTAAAGCCAAGCTCAAGAGCCTTGATACAAGTCTCTTTCTTAAGACCGTGGTCAAGGTGAACAACTACGGGCACCTTAGCCTTCTTTGCCATAGGGATGAGGTAGTAGGAAACCTCTTCGAGAGGTCCGTAGGGGAAGAGTACTTCTGCAGTACCCATAATAACGGGAGAGCCTGTCTGTTCAGCAGCAGAAATGATACCGCGTGCAAGCTCAAGGTTAACAGCGTTAAAAAGTCCGATACCGTACTTACCCTTTTTTGCAGGATAGAGCACTTCATTCATATTAACAAGCATTTGAAAGTCCTCCTATATGTATACATAGTTTATTTTCTATATACATTGTATCACAAACTTTTGAAAAGTCAATACAAAACAACACAAAAATCAAAAATAATCCACAGTTTTTTTGGAAAAAGCTAAAAACTTAATCAAAAACCAAATAAAACAACAATAAAACACGCTCTCCTATTGAGAGCGTGTTGCTTTTTGTCAGTTTTGCTTGTAGCTTTCGAGGAAGTCGCCGATTTCGGTCATTGCGTGGTAGAGGTCGTCGGGCTTGGGAAGCATAACTATTCTGAAATGGTCGGGAGTGGGATAGTCAAATCCGCTACCCGGAACGATAAGAATTTTCTTTGCTTTGAGAAGGTCGTATGCAAACTTTCTGTCGTCTGTAATGTTGTGCTTCTTTGCATCAAACTTAGGGAACATATAGAACGCTGCGTGGTTCTTAACGTAGGTAAGCTCAGGGCTTTCGTCCATAGCACGGCAAGCCGCCTCTCTCTGCTCGTAGAGTCTGCCACCAGGTACCATCATTGCTTCGGTACTTGCTCTGTCTTGAAGGGCTGCGGGAATAACGAGCTGCATCAAAGCGTTGGAGCAAAGTCTCATAGAAGCAAGAGCTACAATACCCTCGATGAAGTCACGTGCTTCTTCTGTAGGACCTGTAATAACCATCCAACCGCAACGGAAGCCGCAAACAATGTGAGACTTGGAAAGACCGTTCATGGTAACAACAAGCACGTCGGGAGCAACGCTCGCCATAGGTGTGTGCTTGATGCCGTCCATAAGAAGTCTGTCGTAGATTTCGTCAGCAAAGATAACAAGGTCGTGTTCTCTTGCAATATCCGCAATCTGTTCAAGAATTTCTTTAGGGTAAACAGCACCTGTGGGGTTGTTGGGGTTTATGATAAGAATTGCTCTTGTCTTGGGTGTAATTTTCTTCTTGATATCCTCAATGTCGGGATACCAGTTCGACTGCTCGTCACACATATAGTGAACGGGCACGGCCCCTGCTATGTAAGTACAGTTAGGCCAGATGGAGTAGCAGGGGCAGGGAACGAGTATCTCGTCACCTTCGTTAAGGAAAGCGGTAGTAACCATGCTGACAACTTCACTTACACCGTTACCTACAAAGATATTGTTTTCATCAACGTATTCAATTCCTGTGGACTCATGGTAAGCCTTGATAGCGGCACGTGCTGCAGGCATACCCTTAAGGTCACAGTAGGGAACTGCTTCGTCAAGATGATTTGCAAGAGCTTCCTTTACGCTGTCGGGCATACCGAAGCCAAATTTTCCTGGGTTACCTGTGTTGAGCTTGAGTACCTTGTCTCCTGCTTTTTCCATTCGGAGAGCCTCCTGGAAAACGGGACCCCTTATATCAGAATGTACAAGTGCGAGTTTGTTTGATCTTTTAAACTCTTTCATATTCTCCTCCTGATTACTCAAATAACGACCTATTATACCATAACAAAATATAAAATGCAATAAAAGAGCTATAAAAAGTATTTTTATGGCTCTATTTTTTCAATATAAGGAAGAAAGGTTTTGGAAAGCCATAACTAAAATGTGAATTTGCCGTAGCAAATTGTCCTCGCTTCTTACCTCTTCGGTACTCTTCTTACTTCAAAGAAAGGGTGTATCGCTGCACCTTTTTTTATATTATACGCAACCCTGAGCTTTCATAGCCTCTGCAACCTTGAGGAAGCCTGCAATGTTTGCACCTGCAACAAGGTCGTCGCCGAAGCCGTATTCGTTTGCCGCTTTAATTGAGCTGTCGAAGATATTCTTCATTATCTGGTGGAGCTTTTCGTCAACCTCTTCGGCCATCCAGCTGTAACGCATGGAGTTCTGAGACATTTCAAGACCTGACGTCGCAACACCTCCTGCATTAACAGCCTTGGAAGGAGCAATCTTCAAGCCGTTTGCCTTAAGGTATGCAAGTGCCTCGTTTGTGGTAGGCATATTGGAAACCTCAACGTAGTACTTAATGCCGTTTGCAACTATCTTTTCTGCTTCTGCCATTCCAACCTCATTCTGTGTTGCACAAGGCATGATAATATCTGCCTTAATTCCCCAAGGCTTTTCGCCCTTGAAGAAGGGAACACCGAACTTGTCAGCATAATCCTCTACTCTGTTGCGACATGAAGCACGCATTTCAAGCATGAAGTTTATCTTTTCTTCGGTAATTACACCGTCTTCGTCATATATGTATCCGTCGGGACCTGAAATGGTAACAACCTTACCTCCAAGCTCTGCAATCTTCTTTGCAGTACCCCAAGCAACGTTTCCGAAGCCTGATATAGCAACAGTTTTGCCGTTGATATCATCGCCGAAGTGCTTGAGCATTTCTACCATATAATATACGGCACCGTAGCCTGTTGCCTCGGGCCTGATAAGTGAGCCACCGAAGGAAAGTCCCTTTCCTGTAAGAACTCCTGTGAACTCGTTTTTGAGTCTCTTGTACTGACCGAACATATAGCCTATTTCTCTTGCACCAACGCCGATATCGCCTGCGGGTACGTCAATGTCTGCACCAATGTGGCGTGAAAGCTCTGTCATAAAGCTATGGCAGAAACGCATAACCTCTGCATCGGACTTGCCCTGAGGGTCAAAGTCTGCACCGCCCTTTGCACCACCCATGGGGAGGGAGGTGAGGCTGTTCTTAAAGGTCTGCTCAAAGCCGAGAAATTTCATAATACCGGAGTATACGTTGGGGGCAAATCTGATACCGCCCTTGTAAGGACCTATAGCGGAGTTGAACTGAACTCTGAAGCCACGGTTTACCTGAACCTTGCCGTTGTCATCAACCCACGGTACTCTGAAGGTAATCTGTCTTTCGGGTTCAACTATTCTTTCAAGAATTCCTGCATCAACAAAATCGGGACGAGCATCTATAACGGGCTCGATACTTTCAAAAACTTCTTCGACAGTTTGAATGAATTCGGGCTCATTTGCATTTCTCTTCTTTACGTTCTCGAGAACGCTTAACATATACTGATTTTTCATTTGTTTATTCCTCCTTGAAAAATAATAAATACATTATAAACGAATATTTGTATCGTTGTCAATAGAAAAGAGAAAAATACTGCAAAACAACTCTTTTTCTTGACTTTTTTTGCGTTTTATGTTACAAAATAAATATATCTGTTAATTTTAAATTCATATATTACAAACGTGTTCGTCGGTATAGGTGAGAATTATATATTAGGATCATGAGAAGCATAGTGTTATAGCTGTATCGCTTATGCCTCTTATTGAAGAGTATATGAACGAGGGACATATTGTGAACTAAGTATGTGAGGGATACCATTATTTCGGCAGATGTGATATGAATAAGCATCATAATCTATAAACTTAAAAATTGGAGAGAATAAATGAGAATAATTACAGGAAAAGCAAGAGGAATAAAGCTTGATACAGTAGCAGGGGATGCAGTACGCCCCACCACCGAAATGGCAAAGGAGGGTATATTCAGTGCAATTCAGTTCGACCTTGACTCAAGAAGGGTACTTGACCTTTTTGCGGGAAGCGGTCAGCTTGGTCTTGAAGCCCTCAGCCGTGGCGCCGAAAGTGCAGTGTTCGTAGACGAATCACAGGCATCCGTTGATATGGTAAAAAAGAATGCACAGAAATCAAAGCTCTTTTCACAGTGCAGAATAGTAAGGATGGATTTTACCGATTTTCTTAAGAAAAGCTCTGACACCTTCCATTTTATATTCGTTGACCCGCCTTACGGTAAGAAGCTTATTCCCGAGGTAGTAAAGAAGATAATGAAGTACGGCGTTCTTCATGAGGATGGAATTATTATTTGCGAGGGTGAGGACTCTGAAATCGAGCTTGAGGGCGTGGAAGAATACGGCATCGAAATAAAGAAGAAGTATAAATATGGAAAAACTTACGTTCACATGATAGGGAAAAAACAATGAAAGCAATTATTACAGGTACCTTTGACCCTATAACTACGGGTCATGAGGCTCTTATAAAAAAGGCTAGTGTTATTTTTGACGAGGTGGTAGTGCTAGTCTGCCAGAATTTCAACAAGGTAACGCTTCTCACTCCCGAACAGCGTCTTGAGCTTGTAAGGCTTACGGCAGAAGCGTTTCCAAACGTCAGGGCAGAGGAGCACAAAGGGTGGCTCTATGAGTATCTCAAAAAAAGTCCCGACTCTGTTTTATTCAAGGGAATACGTAACGCACGCGACCTTGAATATGAGAAGGAAATGGCACGTTTTAACTTTTCGCACTCGGGTGTTGAAACTATTTTCTCCTTTGCCGATGAGGAGAAAGAGGAAATATCCTCAACACTTGTCCGTTCCCTGATAAAAGACGGTGGGGACTGGAAAAAGCTTATACCGCAAAATGCACAAAAAACAGCTGAATATTTCTACAAAAATATTTAAAAACTACTTGAAATTTCCCCTCAAGTAGTTTATAATATATGCAGAAGTGGTGAAAAGTGGTGAGAGATGGATGAATTTCCCACAAAACCCACAGAGTTTTCCACAATTTTTAAGGGGAAGGGGTGCAAATCATGTTACTTGGTCAGTTTGATTATAACGTAGACGCTAAAGGCCGTGTATTTGTTCCCGCAAAGCTCAAGGAACAGCTTGGTGAGACCTTTGTTCTTGCAAAGAGCATGGACCCTTGTATTGCAATATACTCCATGGAAATGTGGGAAGCATACGTTGCAAAGCTTTCGGTGCTCCCAGAAACCAAGGCAAGAGGGATAAGACGTTTCGTTTTCTCTACAGCAGTTGAGGCAAGTACCGATGCACAGGGAAGAGTTGTTTTATCACAACAGCTTCGCGAATACGCAGGTATTGAAAAGGAAGTTGTTATAATCGGTGTAAACGACCACGCCGAAATTTGGAACGTTGAAAGATATAACGGATATATGGAAGACCAGAAGCCCGATGATATGCTCGAAACCTTAACGGAGCTCGGTTTCTGATGGGTGAGTTTAGGCACTATTCGGTAATGCTTCGTGAAACGGTGGATATGCTTGCGGTAAAGCCCGACGGAATATACGTTGACTGTACCATGGGTGGAGGAGGACATTCCTCTGAAATTGCTAAAAGACTTACCACAGGTCGCCTTATAGCAATAGACCGTGATGCCGATGCCATTGAGGCGGGCAAAAAAAGACTTGAAGCGTGGTCGGACAGAGTAACCTTTGTAAACGATAATTTCAAAAATATAAAATACATACTCTCGGAGCTTGGTATCGAAAAGGTAGACGGAATAACTGCAGACCTTGGAGTATCCTCTTATCAGCTTGATACGGCAGAGAGAGGGTTTTCCTACCATGCCGATGCCCCTCTTGACATGAGAATGACAAGAACTGAGCACTTTGATGCAAAAACACTTGTAAACACCTATTCCGAGAACGAGCTTACAAGAGTTATATCGGAGTACGGCGAAGAAAAGTTTGCATCTCGTATAGCGAGAGAGATAGTTAAATCAAGAGAAAAGAAAGAAATAGAAACTACCTTTGAACTGGTAGAGATAATAAAGAGTGCTATGCCTCGTGCATCACAGATTGATAAGCATCCTGCACGAAGAACGTTTCAGGCACTAAGAATAGAAGTAAACGACGAAATAGGAATGCTTAAGGGTGCAGTTGAGTCAATGATTGACTGCCTTGCAGAGAAGGGAAGACTTGCAGTTATTACCTTTCATTCCCTTGAAGACAGAGCTGTCAAGGAAGTCTTTCGTGCAAAAACCGACGGATGCACCTGTCCGCCGAGCTTCCCCGTATGTGTATGCGGATTTAAACCCGAAATAGTAAATCTTACAAGAAAGCCTATTACTGCAAGTGAGAACGAGCTTGAAGAAAACAGCCGTTCAAGAAGTGCAAAGCTTCGAGGAGCAGAAAAAATATAGAGAGGGAAAGTTAATGTCTCAGTACTACACATCAAGCGATATAATCGCTCAAAAAAAGAATAATACTAAAGACACTGCACATAAAGACCTTGCAGAAAACTTCCTTCAGGAGAAGGGCTATGAAAGACAGGTAAAGCCAAGAGAGATAAACGGCGGAAAAGACAGAGTGCCTGCAAATTATGCAGCCTCTAATAAAGTACGTCTCAACGATTCACTTGCGAAAACACCTGTACCTGCGAAGAGTGCTGTAAGTTTGAAAAAGAGCACAGCACCTCGAAAGACCAGAAAAAAAGTTGCGATAGGACAGATGGAAACAAGAAAAGAGGTTGCTAAAACTCCATTTCCAATTCCTTACATAGTTTGTATAATGCTTCTTACCGTAATTTTTCTTTACGTCATACATCTTTATATTGAAATTGATGACCTTAACGCCGAGCTTACCGATTATAACAATCTTATAGTAGATATGAAAAGGGAAGAGACGGCACTTGAAATAAAGAAAAATAACATGTATGACCTTGAAGAGATTGAAAGAATTGCCAGAGAAGAATACGGCATGGTAAGTGCCGACCAGCTTCCCAAGGAATACATTACTCCGGACAGCAAAGACGACATTGAGATAATTGATATGCAAAACGAAGAGGTGGCTCCCGGAGCGTTAATGTCGGGTTTTGCAAAATCAATTTCAAATCTTTTATCATATATAAATTAGTAAAAACATAGTAATGTAAAAAGAGTAAAGGGAAGAAAAGTCTCTTTACTCTTTTTTGACAAAAACATCAGGAGGACAAGTTGAAGTACCGTTTCGAGGCATCACGCCACAGAATAAATAAAAAAAGCAATATTTTGCTTATTTTCGTATGTATAGCTGCTGTTGTTCTTATTGGTAGAATAGCGTATTATTCAATATACAGATATGACGAATATCAGAATAAAACGATTGCTCAGTCGGTAACCGAATCTACCATAAAAGCATCGAGAGGAACTATTTACGACAGAAATCTTAATATATTGTCGGTAAGCGTTACCGTTGAAAGAATATTTATTTCTCCTGCAGATATTCCAAACATGACGGTCAGAGAATATATTGACGATTACGTTGAAAATATGAACTCAAAGGACGATAAAAAGGCAGAGGAAAAGGCGAGACTCACAGCTGTTTTTGACGACCTCTCTATAACTGTCGGCGAGGATATTGCAAATGAGCTTTCAGAAATTCTCGGCGTTGAAAAGTCCATGATAATGGAAAAGGTGGCAAAGACCAATCGCAAGGACGAAACCATAAAGAAAAAGGTTGATGAAAACACAGCAGACCTTGTGCGTGACATGATAAGTGCAAAGCATTACTCAGGCTGTGTTTATCTCGAAGAGGATACAAGGAGAAGCTACCCTTACGGAAAGCTTGCATCTCATATTCTTGGATTTACAGGAACGGATAACACTGGACTTGCTGGAATAGAGCTTTACTACGATACAATGCTTGCAGGAATAAACGGCAAGGTCATAAAGGCAGTGAACGGCGTAGGCGACCAGATGCCGTATAAATATGAAAGCTACATACCTGCAACTGACGGCACCAACGTAATGCTTACACTCGATGCCAATATACAGAGAATGCTTGAAAAGAACCTTGAAACCGCATATAGCGACACACAGGCGGAATCGGGTGTAATGGGTGTTGTCATGGATGTTGACACCTATGAAATTCTTGGCATGGCAATTCTTCCTAACTTCGACTGCAACGACCCCTATACCCTTGATGAAAAATCCCAGAGTATTCTTGACAGCTTCGTTGGTACAGAGGAAGAAAAAAACAATAAATATAACGAGCTTATCTACGGACTTTGGGAAAACCGTATGATAACCGACACCTACGAGCCAGGCTCTACCTTTAAGATGGTAGTAGCCGCAAGTGTTATAGAGGAAGGGCTTGTCAAGCCGAACGAGACCTTTAACTGCTCAGGCTCTATAAGAGTCGACGGATATCCCAAGCCTATCGGATGTCACTTAAGGTCGGGACACGGAGTACAGACCTTTGAGGAATCACTCTGGCATTCCTGTAACCCTGTATTCGTTACGATGGGACTCAGAATGGGCACTGAACGCTTTTTCAAGTATTTCAAAGCCTTTGGCTATATGAATAAAACAGGTATTGATTTACCCGGTGAACGTCTTGGATTGTGGTTTGAACGCTTCAATACAGTCGAGCTCGCAGTTTCGGCATTCGGACAAACCTTTACTGTAACACCTATTCAGCATATAGCGGCAGTTGCCGCCGTTGCTAACGGAGGATATCTCGGTACACCACATCTTCTGAAAGCCACTCTTGATGAGGACGGAAACGTTATATCAACTAAAGAAAACGCAATGAAGCGACAGGTAATATCAAAGGAAACAAGTGCTGAAATAGTCTCCTATATGGAGGGTGGCGTAAATAGCGGAGGCTCTGCAAGAAACGCTTACGTACAAGGCTATAGAGTTGCCGCAAAAACAGGAACAACAGTTAAGACGGCACTACGTTCACAGACAGGCGAAACTAAGTACATAAGCTCATGCGTAGCTTTTGCTCCTGCTGACGACCCTCAGGTTGCGGTAATGGTACTCGTTGACGAGCCTGTGGGCTCATATTACGGTGGTACTGTTGCGGCACCCGTCGTATCGAGAGTTCTCGCCGACGTTCTTCCTTATCTCGGCGTTGAGCCTCAGTATGACGAGGAAGAGCTTGAGAATGTAGCTTATAGCGTTGAAAGCTACGTTGGAAATACAGTAACAGATGCATCTGCTAAAATTTTGAAGAATAACTATAAGTACAAGGTTATAGGTAGCGGACTTACAGTTATAAGACAGGTACCCAAGGCAGGAGAATCACTTGCTCATGAGGGAACTATTGTGCTTTATACAGACGACACTACCTCAGGTAAGACACTTGTTCCGAACGTTGTGGGAATGACGCCTGCCGCAGCAAATAAGACACTTGTGGATGCAGGACTTAACATAACTGTTGTAGGAACAAACCCTGACCACATGGATTCCGCAATAGCGGTAAGCCAGTCGGTAGCAGCAGGTGACACAGTAGACAGAGGTACGGTAGTAAAGGTAGACTTCAGAAACTACTCTAATATTACAGACTAAGAGGTGAAATGTATGCAACTGAGAGACATTTTGAAAGATATAAAATCGGTCAAGGTCGCGGCAGACCTTTCACTTGAAATATGCGGAATAACAGGGAACAGTAAAAAGATAGAACAGGGCTTTGTTTTTGCAGCCATTAAAGGTACGCGATTTGATGGAAACGCGTTTATACCGAATGCCATGGATATGGGTGCGGTATGCGTTGTTACCGATACACCGCCCGTTTCTGACGTACCTTACGTTCTTGTGGAAAACGTGAGAGAAAGCCTTTCTATGATGCTTTCAAATTTCTATGGAAGACCACAGGATTCCTTTAAGGTATCTGTAGGAATAACAGGTACAAACGGAAAGACCTCAACCTCTGTAATGCTTAAAAATATATTTGAAGAAGCAGGTATGAAGGTAGGACTCATAGGCACTATGAAGTATCTCATCGGAGACGAGGAATATAACAGTGAGTCAGATGGAAACCATCTGACAACTCCCGACTCTGAAAACTTCTGGTCGCTTCTTGCCCTGATGCGTGAAAAGGGAGTGGAAGCACTTGTCATGGAAGTGTCCTCTCATGCATTGGAGCTTGGCAAGATTTACGGAATGCATTTCACAAGAGGTGTGTTCACTAATCTTACACGTGACCACCTTGACTTTCACCACGATTTTGACAATTACAAAAAGGCAAAGGCTAAGCTCTTTTCTATGTGTGATATGGGAATAGTTAACGAGGACGACCCTGCCTCATCTGAAATGATAACGAGAGCAACCTGCCCTGTAAAAACTTATTCAATCGACAGAAACAGCAGTGATTTTACAGCTAAGAACGTAAGACTTAAAGGTGCTCTCGGTGTGGAATACGAGCTTCTTGCAAAGGAGCTTATATTCAGAGTAAAGGTAAATATCCCAGGAAATTTTACAGTATATAATTCTCTTGCGGCAGGCACTACGGCATTGACAGTAGGTATAGGCTGTGATACAATTATAAAAGGACTTCAGAGTACCGCACGTATTGACGGCAGAGTGGACAGAGTTGAAGTCGAAGCACCGTTCTCGGTTATTATAGACTTTGCACATACACCCGATGCAATGGAAAACGTACTTAAGACAGTAAGGGGCTTTGCCGAAAAACGAATTATTACCCTTTTCGGATGCGGAGGAGACAGAGATAAAACCAAGCGTCCTATAATGGGTAAAATGTCTGTAGAAATGTCCGACTACGTTATAATTACGTCAGATAATTCAAGAACCGAAAGCATAGATGATATTATAAAGGATATTGTGGCTGGTACCTGCGGCAAGAGTAATTTTGAAGTAGTGCCCGACAGAAAAGATGCAATACACAGAGCTCTTCTTGTTGCAGAAAAGGGAGACATTGTTCTTCTTCTCGGCAAAGGACACGAGGAGTATGAAATAGGAATAAACGGAAAAGTTCCTTTTTCCGAGCGTGAGATAGTTAAAGAATATTTTAAGGCAAAATAAGGAGTAATAATGACCGAACTTAAGGCGGGCGAAATTGCCCTTGCAGTAGGAGGCAAGCTTTACGGTGATGAAAACGTTTTAGTAAACACAGTTACCACCGATAGCAGAAAAGTAACCGATAAAGCGCTTTTTGTAGCACTCAAAGGTGAAAGATTTGACGGTGCGGATTTTCTTCATGAGCTTGACGGCAAGGTCAGTGCCTCTATTTCCCACCGATTTGAAAAGGTTTCTTATCCGCTCATTGTAGTGGAGGATACACTTGAAGCACTGGGCAAGCTTGCGAAATATTACGTAACAGAAAAGGTTTCACCAAAGATTCGGGTAGCTCTTACGGGAAGTGTCGGAAAGACCACTACCAAGGAAATGACCTCAGCTGTACTTTCTGAAAAATACAACACCTACCGCACACAAGGGAACCTCAACAACCATATAGGCGTGCCCGTGACACTCCTGTCTCTTGAAAAAGAGCATGAGGCCTTGGTTTGTGAAATGGGTATGAACCACAAGGGTGAGCTTTCATACCTTACAAGCCTTATTCCATCCGATATGGCGATAATCACCAATATCGGACATTCTCACATAGAAAACCTCGGAAGCCGTGAAAACATAAGGGACGCAAAAATGGAAATCACAGAGGGTGTAAAGCACGGAGGAACACTTATTGTAAACGGTGATGAGCCACTCCTTGATAATATAACCTTTGACGGCAGAATAGTGAGAGTGGGTTTAAAACAAGGACTTGATGTGTGGGCAGAGGATATTGCCATGAGTGATACAGAGGTAGAATATACGCTTCATGCCTTTGGCGAAAGTGATAAGGTGATTTTGCCTTGCACAGGAAAGCACAATGTTGTTGACTCGCTTTTTGCGGTAGCTGTAGGACGCCTTGAGGGTATTTCACTCGACAGAATAAAGTCGGGCCTACTCAATTATAAATCTGTAGGACTCAGACAGAAGATTTATGAAAAAAGCGGAGTCACGGTGATAGCGGACTGCTATAATGCAGGTATTGAATCAATGACGGCTGCACTTTCCATGCTTTCCGAGCTTAAGTGTGAGGGGAAACGCATAGCCGTACTTGCGGATATGCTGGAGCTAGGCGAAATAAGTCCTGATGCTCATTCCATGATTGGAGAAAAATGTGCCGATGGGAAGCTTGATTTACTTCTCACTTACGGTGATGCGGCAGAAAACATACATAAAAAAGCGTCTTCCGCAGGAGTTATTTCTTATCATTTTGACACGAAAGAGAAACTTGCAAGGAAGCTTTCAGAAAATCTTTCCAAGGGCGACACCGTACTTTTCAAGGGAAGTCGCGGAATGAAGCTTGAAGAAATAATTGCCATGACAGGACTTTAAATTTAAAATAATCGGAGATAACAATGACACAAGGTATAATTTTTTTGCTATCACTTGTAATAAGCCTTATAATAACACTTATTCTTGAAAAAAAGTTTATTCCTTTTCTTATGAGAATAAAAATGGGACAGGTAATTCTTGAAATCGGTCCCCGTTGGCATAAGTCAAAGGAAGGCACTCCCACAATGGGCGGAATTTTCTTTATTACCGCTATAGCTCTTGTGACCCTAATACTAGGTGGAATTGAGGCGTATAAAACGGGAGATTTTTCCGTTATAATTACACTTATTATGATGCTTCTTTTTGGTGTTATAGGCTTCATTGACGATTATACCAAGTTTGTAAAAAAGCAGAATAAAGGACTTACGGCACTTCAAAAGCTTGTTTTGCAGTTTGTTGTAGCCGCTCTTTACATAGCCTCAATGGCATATATGGGATATATTGATACAACTCTTGACCTGCCTTTTACCGATAAAGCAGTAGAGCTAGGTGGATTTTATTACGTTATAAGCGTAGTATTTATTACTTTTATAGTAAACAGCGTAAACCTCACCGACGGAATAGACGGACTTGCAGGAAGTGTTACTCTTGTTATCAGTTTGCTTTTTGCACTTCTTGCCTTTATATTTTCAAATACTGCCGTGATAGCATTAACAGGTGCCGCAATAGGAGGACTTATAGGATTCCTTTGGTATAATATAAATCCCGCGCGTATATTCATGGGGGACACAGGGTCGCTTTTCCTTGGAGGTATGGTGGTTGGTTTTGCCTATATATTCAACTCTCCGTTCCTTATATTCTTTGCAGGAATGTGGTATATGATAGAGTCTGTTTCGGTTATGATACAGGTATTCTCTTTTCAAATATTCGGAAAGAGAGTGTTCAAGATGACACCCATACATCATCATTTTGAAATGTGCTCGTGGACGGAGCATAAAATTGTCAGAGTATTTTCTCTTTTTACCGCAGTTATGTGCATAATAGCCTATTTTTCATTTATATAAAAGCAGGAGGTCTTTCTTTTGGCAAAAATCACTACCAAAAAGAAACAGTTATCACGGAAAAATACTCTTACACCCGATAGAAAAAGCGTTGTCAGAATAAAATCGGGTATCGACAGACCGTTTCTTATAATAGTAATACTCCTTGTTGCCATAGGTACGGTAATGGTATTTACCGCAAGCTATGCTTATGCACAGTCGAAGTTTGAAGACAGTTACTTTTTTGCTGTAAGACAGCTCAGATGGGTAATCCTAGGCACGGGAGCAATGCTCTTTTTTGCACACGTTTTGGATTATCTTATAATAAGACGCTTTCAAAAGCCGTTCTTTTACGTGGTTATGCTTCTTATGACGTTGGTACTTTTCTTCGGTACTGAGGCAAACGAAGCTACACGTTGGTTTCAGATAGGTGCGTTCAGCTTACAGCCCTCAGAGCTTGCAAAGCTTGCGATAATCCTTTACTTTTCAGAGCATATAAGCTCCAAAAAGAATGCAGGCAAGTCCACCATAAGACAGCTATTGCCTTATGTGAGCGTAGCCTTATATATGGCAGTAACCCTCGTTCTTGAGCCGCACATTTCGTGTCTTATAATAGTTATTTGTCTTATAGCAGTCCTTATGTTCTTCGGAGACGTTCCCATGAAGCAGCTTGTTCTTTTGGGACTTGCATCAGGAATTATACTTGCTGCGATAATTTTCTTATCAGGACATGCGGTGGCACGACTTCAGGTTTGGTGGCACCCTGAGGAGCACCTTCAAAGCGGAGGCTGGCAGCCCCTTCAGTCGCTTTTTGCCATAGGTTCAGGAGGACTTTGGGGAGTAGGTCTTGGTCAAAGTACACAAAAGCACCTATACCTTCCCGAGCCACAGAACGACTACATATTCGCTATTCTCTGTGAAGAGCTTGGCTTTATTTTTGCAGCTTTCGTAGTACTTCTTTTTGTAGCGCTTGTATGGAGAGGTATATATATCGCAAAGCACGCTCCCAGTACCTATGCATCTCTTGTGGTTATAGGAATAGTTACACAGGTTGCGATACAGGCGCTTCTGAATTTTGCGGTAGTTACGAATACACTGCCAAGTACAGGTATATCGCTTCCGTTTTTCAGCTACGGAGGCACGTCACTTATGATGCTTATGGCTGAAATGGGCATAGTACTCAACATTTCAAAATATTCATATCACTCGAAAGGGTAGTATTTTATGAGAGTATTACTTTCGGGAGGCGGAACGGCAGGACATATAAATCCTGCCCTCGCTATTGCCTCCATAATAAAAAAAGAGCATCCCGATGCGGAAATAGCATTTGTTGGTACACCGACGGGTATGGAGAATAAGCTTGTTACAAGAGCAGGATATCCCATATACCACGTTGATGTAAAGGGCTTTATAAGAAAAAAGAGCGTTAAAGCTATGGTTCAGAATGTAGGAGTTTTGTACCGTGCGATAACTTCACCACTTGTGGCTGCGAAAATCATTAAAAGCTTTGCACCCGACATAGTAATAGGAACGGGAGGATACGTAAGCTGGCCCGTACTTCGTGCCGCGGCGTCTAAGGGAATTCCTACGGCAATACATGAGCAGAATGCCGTTGTTGGAGTTACCACAAGGATGCTTTCCAAAATAGTTGATAAGGTTATGATAAGCTTTGAGGAATCAAGAGCAGAGCTTGAAGGGGATAAAAATAAGATTGTTCTTGTAGGAAATCCTGTAAACCCTGATATGATGCGTGCTTCAAAGGAAGAGGAAAGAAGAAAGCTCGGAATAGGGGAGAAGCCATATCTTCTTTCTTACGGCGGAAGTCTGGGGGCTCGAACGATAAACAATAACGTTTTTGAAATAATAAAAAAAGGAGCCTTTGAAGGAAGGCTTCACCACACTCACGGAGTAGGCTCATACGAGTGGAAGGTGAGAGAAGAAGAGATAAAGAAATTCTCACTTCACGAAAAAAAGGATACCGAGCTTACGGAGTATATTTATGATATGTCGTCAAAGATGGCGGCAGCCGACCTTGTAATTTCAAGGGCGGGTGCAATAACTCTGGCAGAGCTTGCAACCCTTGGCAAGCCCGCTATCCTTATTCCGTCGCCTAACGTTACAAATAATCATCAGTACAAAAATGCGATGGTTGTGGCAGAAGCTGGAGGCGCTGTAGTAATAGAGGAAAAAAATCTTACTCCCGAGGTACTTGAAAAAGAAATAGAAAAACTAATTTTTGACAAAGAAAGACTTAAAAAAATGTCAGAGTGTATGAAGAAGCTTGCTATTCCCGATACCGATGACAGAATATACGGAGTCGTAAAGGGAACGCTGGAGGCTAAAAAATGAATGACAAGGTCAAGCTGGAACAAATAAAAAGAAAAGCAGAAAGAAGGAATAAAGCAGGTAAATACTTCGCAATATTTCTTACCGTAATAGCAGTGCTGTTCTTTTTGATTATGGCTTTTGAAAATCTTTTTAACATAAAGACCATAAGTGTCAATGGAATTTCTGCTGCCGTTCCATACAATGCAGAGGACGTGTCGAAGTTTTTAAACATCCCAAAGGACACAAATCTTATAACCTATAAGTCGGGGAGGGCAGAGGAGGCACTTCTTTATGAGTTTCCATATATCAAGGAAGTAAATATAAAGAAGAAACTGCCTTCGATTCTCGAAATAAATATAACGGAAAATAAGGGTACTCTTTACGTAGAACTTGGGACGGACATCTTTATTCTTTCATCTGAAGGACGTGTACTCGAGATTGTTACCGACCCGTTTTATGACGGAATAAAGAGAACAAAGCTTCTGACGGCTGAGGTAAAGCGCTGTATCTGCGGAGAAAACATAGTATTCGACAAGCCCGAAAGACTTGAAATTTTGTGCGAAATAACAAAAGCCCTTGAAGAGCACTCTATGATATCGCACATGACGGATATTGATACAACCGACAAATTCAACGTAAAGCTCACCTATGAAAACCGTTTTGAAATAACATTCGGTACATTTGAAAAAGCTAATGCAAAGGTGAAATTGCTCAGTGAAATGATGGATAATGAGATATGGAAGGACTCCATGGGAACAATTGATATTTCCGACCCCTCTAAGGCACTTGTTAAGTTTACTGGAAATGTGGCTAATTAGTAAATTTGTATAAAATTTAAGTTTTTTTCAAAAATGTGTTGCAAAAGTCAAAAAAATATATTACAATGTAAACTAAGAATGATATCTAAAAAAATAGGAGGACATGGAAATGCCTTTTGAAGTAGAAGAAACTCTCGTAAAAATTAAAGTTGTTGGCGTCGGAGGCGGCGGAAACAATACAGTAAACAGAATGATTAAGCAGGGCGTTGCAGGTATTGATTACATAGCTATCAATACTGATCAGCAGACTCTCAAGAAATCAAATGCCAGTACAAAGATTATAATCGGCGAAAAGCTCACAAGAGGACGAGGTGCAGGCTCTAACCCCGATATCGGACGTAAGGCTGCAGAAGAATCCCTTGATGAGATTACAAAGGCTATTGAAGATGCAGATATGGTATTTGTAACCACAGGTATGGGAGGCGGTACAGGTACAGGTGCATCTCCTATTGTTGCAAAAGCAGCAAAGAGCCGCGGAATACTTACAGTAGGTGTAGTAACAAAGCCCTTCGCATTTGAAGGTCAGTCACGTATGGACAAGGCAGAGGTTGGTATCAAGGAACTTGCTGAGTACGTTGATGCACTCCTCGTTATTCCTAACGAAAGACTCAAGATGGTTTCTGAGACAAGAATCACACTTCTCAATGCATTTGAAATTGCAGATAGTGTTCTTTGTCGCGGTGTGCAGAGTATCTCTGAGCTTATTAACGTTGACGGTATAGTAAACCTTGACTTCGCAGACGTAACAACAGTTATGGCAGATGCAGGTCTTGCACACATGGGCGTTGGTAACGGAAAGGGTAAGGATAAGGCAGAGCTTGCAGCTCGTATGGCTATATCCAGTCCTCTTCTTGAAACAACAATTGCAGGTGCTAAGGGTATTATCTTCAACGTTACCGCATCACCTGATATCGGACTTGACGAGATTGACTATGCTGCTAACATGATTAAGGCAGAGGCAAGTCCCGATGCAACTCTTATTTGGGGTGCTACCTTCGATGAGTCTCTTGAAGATGAAATGAAGATTACAGTTATTGCAACAGGCTTTGACAGTGACAAGAAGAAGGAAGAGCCCAAGGAAACTGCTGACACAATAAGCGATGACATTATCACAGATAAGAAAATTGATGACCTTGAAGACATAATTGCTATGCTTAACGGAAACAAGTAATAAAAAGATAATAAATTTTGCAAGAAATACTTGATTTTATTAAATACTTGTGTTATAATTGCAAATGTTGACGAAAAACGAGATGCCGTTTTGCTAAACGGCTTCATATAGGAGGTGTCTGCAAAATGGCAAAATGTGAAATCTGCGGAAAGAGCGTTGCTTTCGGTTTGAAGGTATCACACTCTAACAGAAAGACAAATCGCACTTGGAAGCCTAATATCAGAAAGGTAAAGGCAGTTGTAAACGGTACTCATAAGAGTATGTACGTTTGTTCTCGTTGCCTGCGTTCTGATGCAGTTACAAGAGCGTAACTTTCAAAGAAAGAGAAAAGAGTTGTTACTTCGGTAACAACTCTATTTTTTTCATAAACTCTTCCTTCCAGCATAAAATGTATAAAAAACGAAGGAGAACTTTTATGAAAAGATTTATTGCACTTTTTTTATGTCTTTTGTGCTTTTTGCCTGCCCTAACAGCTTTAGCTGACTTAGCTGAGGACGAAAGACCTGTTTTTTCAGCTGACGATTATACACTTGGTGTAAATGATGCAATATCAGTGGATGCCCTTGCCGACTGTGCAGCAGGCGCTATACTTATGGAGGCAGAAAGCGGAGAGGTACTCTTTGAACATAATCCCGATGAAAAGCTTCCCATTGCCTCGGTTACGAAAGTAATGACCATGCTTCTTGTAATGGAAGCTCTTGACGATGAGCGTATTAAACTTGACGATATAGTTACTGTCAGCGAAAACGCCGCTTCAATGGGCGGAAGTCAGGCATTTATGGAGGCAGGAGAGAAAATGAGCGTACACGATATGCTCAAAGCAGTATCTGTTTCAAGCTGTAACGACGGTGCGGTAGCACTGGCAGAGCACCTTGCAGGAAGTGAGGGTGAGTTTGTAAAGCTAATGAACCAAAAATGCAAAGAGCTTCAAATGACCTCAACGGAATTTGTAAACTGTACGGGTCTTGACGATAAGGAAATGCACTATTCTTCAGCAAGAGACGTTGCAATTATGTCAAGAGCACTAATTTCGCACCCTCGCATTTTTGAATATACTACTATTTGGATGGACTCCATACGCGACGGAAAATTCGGACTTTCCAACACCAATAAGCTAATTCGCTTTTATGACGGTGCTACAGGGCTTAAAACAGGATCTACCTCAAAGGCAAGATTTTGCCTTTCTGCAACGGCTGAAAGAAACGGAGTAAAGCTTATTGCAGTAGTTCTGGGTGCACCCACAAGTGCTGAGCGCTTTTCTGCCGCAAAGGGGCTTCTCGACTATGGCTTTTCTAATTATTCGGTATACTATCCAAAGACTGAAAAACTAGAGCCTGTACGAGTATGGGGCGGTAAAAAGGACACGGTAAAGCTTGATACTATCATAACACCATACCTTGTTAAAAAGGGAGAAGAAAACAAAATTGAAGAGACGATAGATATAGAAAAGGATTTGAAAGCACCTCTTAAAAAGGGTGACGTAATAGGAAAAATCAAATATAATATAGGAGATACCACTCTTTTTGAAACGGATGTAAGGGTAGGGGAGGATATCCCGAAGGCAGGGGTCCTTGACACGTTTTTTGCAATTTTAAAGAGAACCTTTTACTGCAAATAATACAAATACTTGCAAAAAATTACAAAGTGTGATATACTTAATTGAGTATAATATAAAAGTGAGGATTTACTATGAATAAAGGCATTGCAATAGTCGGAAACATTATTGTTGACCACGTAAAACTTATTGATAATTACCCTGCTCCCGGAATGCTTACAAATATAAGAGAGACCTCCAAGTGCATCGGCGGATGTGCAGGAAATACCGCGGCAGATATTGCTAAAATTGACCCTGAGATTAACGTTGTGGTACTTGGCAAGGTAGGCAACGACGCTGACGGAGAATATACTAAAGCTGTTCTTTCCGACCTTGGAGTTGATATAAACGGAGTTATCACCGTAAATGACGCTGATACTTCTTACACAGACGTAATGTCAGATATGTCGTCAAACGAAAGAACCTTCTTTCAGGCGAGAGGTGCTAATGCCAAGTTTTCTATGAACGATATTGATTTTGACAAGCTCAACGTAGATATTTTTCATATAGGCTACGCTCTACTTCTTGACGAGTTTGATAAGCCCGATGACGAGTACGGAACTGTGATGGCAAGAACACTTGCAAAGGTAAGCAGTCTTGGCATAAAGACCTCTATTGACGTAGTAAGTGAAGAGGGTGACCGCTTTTCAAGGATTGTAACACCTTGTCTTAAGTATTGCGACTATCTTATTTTCAATGAGGTAGAAGCGGCACAGGTTACAGGAATAAAGGTAAGAGACGAGGAAGGCAAGATTTCACAGAGTGCCATGAAGCAGGTTATAAATGCACTCTTTGAAAAGGGTGTACGCGAGGTAGTGTGTATTCACGCACCTGAGGGCGGCTGGTTTGCAAGAAAGGGAAGTGCTATTTACTATCAAGCAGCGCTTAACCTTACAAAGGATATGATAAAGGGCAAGGTAGGTGCAGGAGATGCCTTCTGTGCAGGAATGCTCTATTCTCTTTACAAGGAGTTCGACCCTGAATACTCACTTCGAGTAGCGGGTGCCGCTGCAGGATGTAACCTTACTGAAAAGAATTCTATCGACGGACTTAGAATTTTTGATAAGATGATGGAATTTGAAAGCGAAATAGGATACCCTGAGGAATAATTTTGGAAATTATTTTTGAAAATTCAGATTTAGCGGTTATTGTAAAGCCTGTGGGACTTGACAGTGAAAAAGATGTTCCCAAAAAGCTTTGTGAGACACTCGGTGGAGACTTCTTTACAGTACACCGACTGGACATGAACGTTGGCGGTGTTATGGTGTATTCCAGAAACAAAAAAGCTGCCGCAGAACTATCCCGTGCAATAACTGAAGGCAAAATGATAAAGGAATACATAGCGTGTGTTCACGGAACTCCCGATAAAGAGGGTATTTTTGAAGACCTTTTATTCAAGGATAGCTCTAAGAACAAGGTGTTTGTGGTAAAGAGTGAACGCAAAGGCGTAAAAAAGGCAAGGCTTGAATATACAAGACTCAGCGAGGGGGACACTTCTCTTGTGAGAATAAAGCTTGATACAGGAAGAAGCCACCAGATAAGAGTACAGTTTGCGTCCCGCGGATTTCCGCTTGTAGGAGACAGAAAATACGGTGCAAGGGACAAGGTGTTATCTCCTATGCTCTATTCAACAAAGCTTACTTTTCCGTATAAAGATAAAACCTTAACATTTGAATCAATCCCCGAATGGGTACAAAACGGCAAAATATAAAGAATATAAAGATAGTTAAACAAAAATCCTGAACACTTAAGCGTTCAGGATTTTTACTTTTTCTTACTTAACCTTTATCATACTTGCATCCCATTTTTCAGGTGCTTCGTAGCCCAGAAGATTTGCAACTGTTGCCGCAATGTTTGAAAGACCATAGCTTCCTTCAATTACGTCATATTTGCCGTCATTGTTCTTGTCATAGAAAATGAAAGGAACGGGATTGAGTGTATGGCTTGTCTTTGCCTTGGGGAGACCTGTTTCCTTGTCAATAGCAAATCCGCCTGTCTTCTTGTCCTTTTCAAGACACTCATCAGCATTTCCGTGGTCAGCAGTAAAGAGTACTGTTGCACCTATTTTGTCTGCCGCCTTGAGAATTCTGCCGATACAAAGGTCGAGAGCTTCCATAGAAACGATAGTAGCTTCAAGGCTTCCTGTATGACCTACCATGTCACCATTGGGAAAGTTTACTCTTATAAATTCGTACTTTCCGCTTTCAAGTGCCTCAATGAGAGTATCTGTGATTTCAGCGCATTTCATCCAGGGCCTCTGCTCGAAGGGAACAACGTCAGAGGGAATCTCTATATAAGTTTCGGTTTCTTCATCGTACTTACCCGATTTGTTTCCGTTCCAGAAATAAGTTACGTGACCATACTTCTGAGTCTCAGAAAGTGCGAGCTGAGTGATTTTCTCACCTGCAAGGTACTCGCCGAGAGTATCTGTAATTTCGGGAGGAGAAACAAGATATCTTGAAGGAATGTGAAGGTCACCGTCGTATTCAAGCATACCTGCGAAAACTGTCTTGGGGAAACGTACTCTGTCAAATTTATCAAAGCTTTCCTCCTCAAATGCACGGGAAATTTCTATAGAACGGTCACCTCTGAAGTTGAAGAATACAACACTGTCGCCGTCGTTTACAGTACCCACAGCCTTGCCGTTTTCAGCAATAACAAATCCTGGAAGGTCCTGGTCAACGTATCCGCCCTCGCTTCTGTAGGTTTCGATAGCTTCCTTTGCGGTGGAGAACTGTCTGCCTTCGCCAAGCACGTGAATGTCCCAACCGCGCTTTACCATATCCCAGTTTGCTTCATAACGGTCCATGGTGATATTCATTCTTCCGCCACCTGATGCAATCTTAACATCAAAGGAAGTATCGCGGAGAGTGTCGAGAAATTCTTCAAAAGGAAGAACGTAGTCAAGAGCTGAGGTTTCACCAACGTCGCGTCCGTCAAGAAGAATATGGACTCTTACTTTAGTAATATTATCTGCTTTTGCTCTTTCTACAAGTGCCTTAAGATGGTCAATGTGAGAATGAACGTTTCCGTCGGAGAAAAGACCGAGGAAGTGAAGAGTTGAGTCGTTCTCTTTGCAGTTTGAGGTAAGAGCTTTCCATGTATCGGAAGTGAAAATTTTTCCAGATTCAATGGAGGAGGAAACAAGCTTTGCACCCTGTGCATAAACCTGTCCTGCACCTATGGCGTTGTGTCCTACCTCGGAGTTGCCCATATCATCGTCAGAAGGAAGACCAACGGCAGTACCGTGAGCCTTGAGCGAAAGGGTAGGGTAGTTTTTCATGAGCATATCAAGATTTGGTGTGCGTGCGGAGAAAACGGCATTTCCTTCGTTTTCTTTTCCTAAACCGACACCGTCCATAACAATAAGTGTAAGAGGACCCTTTGTAGGTCTTGAATTAAGTTTTTTAAGCATGGCTTTACTCCTTGTTTATAGCATATATTTTAGTTTACCATATATTACAAAAAAAGACAAGCTTTTGGAAAGAAAAAAATATGCGGATATTTGGTGTATTTCTATTGACTCGCGGTTTTTCATGTGATATATTACAGTTAAAGAGAATGTTCCGCAAAAAAGAGGTATATTGCATGATGGAAAGAATGAATGAAAGGCAAAAAGATAGTATGAATTTGCCTTTTCATATTATCAATAAGCTTTTGGAAAAAGGTATACCCGAAGCCAACATACGACTTTTTTGTAAGTCCGATATGGGTATTGAAATGGAGTTTTGTGACTGCTTTGCAGTTCTTACCGATACTGAGCTTGTTGTTCTTGAAACACTTGGCGGTATCTTTCCCCGTAAGACGCATAATGTCTTTGATATGAAAAAAACAAAGACTGATATTGTCGAACGAAGCTTCAGAACTTATTCACTTGAAGACTATGAGAATTTCCATTTAGAGGAGTTTTTGTCAGGCGGAAGAGTAGTAGCAAGGGATAAAAACAGTGGACTTGATACACTTGTTCTTTATTTTTCCAACACCGTTAAGGACGGCATATATACTCTTTGCCACGGAATAACCGACGACACCGTAACACAGGAAGAAATTATTTTTGGAAAAAGAGAAATAGAGGGCGGGCCTGACATGCGTAAAGGAGACGGCATATCGGGAACTCCTTCTCCAAGACCTCCGCACGGTGACGGAAAAAACAGCTTTTTAAAAGGTATTAAAAGCGGAGAAACCAAACGGCTTATATCAAAGCTTTTACCGTTTTTTCTGAAATATAAATGGTATACGGTTATAGTTCTTATAATGGTTGTGCTTTCGTCACTCCTCGGACTTCTCTCGCCGTACGTAAGCGGTGCTTTCTTTATCGACGAAGTGCTTAACCTTAAGGGCTCCTTTTACGGACAGATAGCAAAGGCTATAATAATCATTGCAGGAACTAAACTTCTCTCAACTGTATTTATGATGGTACATTCTATTGTTACCGCAAAAATTTCGGCAAGGGTCGTTTACGACCTTAAAAAGACGATTTTTGAATCTATCCAAAGACTGTCCCTTTCATTCTTCTCATCGAGACAGACGGGCGGTCTTATGACTCAGATAAATCAGGACTCCCGTTCTCTTTATTGGTTCTTTGTTGACGGACTTCCTTATTTCGTAACCAACATCGTTCAGTTTGTAGCAATAGTTATATTACTCTTTGTCATGAACTGGCAGGTGTCTCTTATTGTAATGCTTCCCATTCCTATTTACGTAGCAGTGAGACGCTCACTTTACCGATTTGCCAGAAAAATCCATGCCCGTAATTATTCCAGATCCAGAATTTTTAACTCCTTTGTTGCTGACGTACTTACAGGTAACCGAGTTGTAAAGGCATTTTCCCATGAAGACCTTGAACAAAAGAAGTTTGATAAAAGAAGCTACGCTTATGCGGACTCTGTTTATGACGGAACTGTAAAGACCAACTGGTTTATATATCCGGTAACTCTTATTCTTGAGGTTGGCACATATTCCGCATGGGCTTTCGGCGGATACATGGTTGCAAAGGGGGCTATCAGCGGAAACGAAATATTCACCTATGGTACTCTTGTAACTTATATTTCCATGCTTGCCATGGCTTATGCACCGCTTGATTTCTTTAATCGATTCGGTCAGCAGCTTTCTGAATGTATGAACGCCGCACACCGCCTTTTTGAGATAATGGATACAGTGCCCGACGTAATGGACAGACCCGACCCTATCATTCCCGAAAAGCTTGATGGTACAGTAGAATTTAAGGATGTTTCCTTTGAATACGTTAAAAACCGCCGTGTAATTGAAAAAGTAAGCTTTAAGGTTGAGGCGGGAGAAACAATCGGTATTGTCGGTCACACTGGTGCAGGTAAGTCAACTATTGTAAATCTTATTATGAGACTTTACGACGTTACCGAAGGTGCGGTGCTTGTTGACGGCAACAACGTAAAAGACCTTCCCATGAGCTTTATCCGTGATAATATTGCAATCGTATCACAGGAAACCTATCTTTTCCGCGGTTCTATTGCAGATAACATAAGATATGCCGCACCCGATGCAACCGACGAAGAGGTGGTTGAGGCGGCAAAGGCGGCAGGAGCACACGACTTTATTGTAAAATATCCTGACGGTTACAACACCCAGATAGGCTTTGGAAACAAAGGACTTTCGGGCGGTGAGTGTCAGCGTATATCAATAGCCCGTGCAATCCTCAAAAATCCCAAGATACTAATTCTTGACGAAGCAACAGCGGCAATGGATACTGCAACGGAGTTGAAGATACAAAAGGCTATAACGGATATTACAAGAGGAAAAACTACGATTATTATAGCTCACCGTTTGTCAACTCTTAAGGATGCGAACAGGCTTATAGTTATAGAAGACGGAAGGATGACCGAAACGGGCACACATCGTGAGCTCATTGAAAAGAAGGGCGATTATTATACCCTTTATAAGATGCAGCTCGATGCACTTAAGCTTATCGGAGTGGAGGAATAATTATGAAAAACAATGAAAGAATAGGCATAAAGCAAAGTGCCGAGCTATATTATATAAATCCCCAAAACGCTGAATTTAAGGCAACCGAAAACGGATTTGTTGCAGCAAAGCTTGATGGTGCGGAAGAATTCAAAAGAGTGTTCCTCAGCCGTGTTTTTCCTCACGACCTTCCTTTTGAATTTATTTCGGTTAGCGATGAAGAGCAGAATGAAATAGGAATAATACGAACTCTTGAGGACTTTGACGAAAAGGCAAGGGATATTATTAGGCACGAGCTTGAAAAGAAATATTTTGCAGCCAAAATACTTAAAATACTGAATGTTGAAGAACGCTTTGGCAACTCTACGTGGACTGTGGAAACGCCAAACGGAATGAGGGTAATGTCCTTGAAGGATACCTTCAAGAGTATTATACACATAGGTGACGACCGTGCAATAGTAATAGATGAAGACGCTAACAGATATGAAATAGAAAGCTTGTCATCTCTTGACAAGGCAAGCTTCAGAAGGATTGAGCTGTATTTATGAGTAAAACAGAAAATCTCAGAAAAAGCATCAGAGACAAGCGTAACAAAAGACGCACACATCTCCTTGACGGACTTCGGGAAAAGGTTGACGAAACCTCACTGCTTTTCAAGTTCAACTTTAATCTTGACAATGAAAACCGCACAAGACTGGGCATTCTAGGCGTAACGCAGGACTTTATTTTCCGTGCAACGGAAGCTGATGATAACGAGGATAAATCACCGACCATAGTGGAGGTCTTCAATATATCAGACTATACTTCCTTTGAGGTAAGACGTAACGTAGGAAACGTAGCCTTGGAGGCAGTTTCTGCCGATTATAACAAAACGGTAGAGCTTTGCCGCTCGGATATGTCACTTGCCAATCTCGTTATTGATGCTTCCCGTTCTCTTAATGCCATGCTTGACAATCAGGACAACCCCGATTTCAATGTGGTATTCGAGCCTGATATGAGAGTTTGCCCCAAGTGCCACCGTCCCTTCAAAAAAGGTATGACGGTGTGCTCTCACTGTGCAAATACAAAGTCTATGTTTACAAGACTTTTCAGCATGGTAAAAAAAGAGCTACCGATGCTTATAGTTTCATTTGCATTTTTTGGACTTTTAAGCTTTGTAAAGGTAATAAATCCCGTACTTCAAAAGAAGATGGTAGACGATTACATAACCATAACAGAGCCGAAGGAAAATCTGCTTCTTGGGCTTGTGGTAATCTCTTTTTCAATCTTCCTTTTACAGGCGTTTTATAAGTTTCTTGAAATTGTAAGAACCAACATACTGATGATGGTGAATAACAAGCTGATAAAGAAGCTCAGGTCAGCTCTGTTTGAAAAAATTCAGCTTTTATCGGTATCTGCTGTTGCAAGAAGAACTTCAGGTGAGCTTATCCACAGAATTACAGGAGATACAAATGTAATTTCCAACTTCTTTGTACACGCACTTCCTCAATTTGCAGAAAATGCGCTCATCATACTCATTGTAGGAACTGCCATGTTCATTTACGATTGGAAACTGGCATTTCTGGTACTCGTGCCTGCTCCCATAATCATGTACGTTGTACGTAAGGTGTGGCGTTTTACTCACCGCCTCTATCATCGTCAATGGTATATGGAATCTAATTCCAACACCGTACTTCACGATGTTTTTCAAGGTATTCGTGTAGTTAAAGTTTTCGGTATGGAAAAAAGAGAAATAAAACGTTACGATAAGGCAATAAAGAAGGTAGCCGAAATATCCGAGAAAAACGAAATTACGTGGGCTCTTATTGTACCATATATGACCTATCTTATAGGTATAGGTAACTATATAGTACTTGCTTACGTTGGAAACAAAATTCTCGGCGGCACAATGACTCTCGGTGATATGACCATGTTCACTTTTTTTACAGGTCAGATATATTATGCCTTTGATTGGCTTACAAAGCTTCCAAGGCAGTTTATACAGATGGTAACATCTACCCGTAAGATATATGAAATCATCGACGAGGAAATAGACGTAAAGGACAAAGCTGATGCTATCGACCATGAAATAGAGGGAAACATTGAATTTCGTGACGTAAGCTTTGGCTATGAGGATTCCGAGGACGTGCTTCGGAAGATATCCTTCTCCGTTAAAAAAGGAGAAATGATTGGTATAGTAGGACGTTCGGGTGTTGGCAAGAGCACCCTTATCAATCTCGTTATGCGTCTTTACAACGTCCGTGACGGACAAATACTTATTGACGGAATAGATATAAAGGAAATTTCACAGCACTCACTTCGCTCACAGATAGGCGTAGTTTTGCAGGAAACCTTCCTGTTCTCTGGAACTATTTACGACAACCTTTCTTATGCTGACCCGACAGCCACCCGTGAGGATATAATAAGAGCCGCTAAAATGGCAGGAGCTCACAAGTTTATAATGAAGCTCTCCGACGGCTATAACACTAAGGTAGGGGAGAGGGGACATACCTTATCGGGCGGTGAACGTCAGCGAATAGCCATCGCCCGTGCAATACTCCGTGACCCCAAGATACTTATTCTTGACGAGGCAACGTCTGCTCTTGATACCGAAACTGAGCGTCTTATTCAGGATTCCATATCCTCGCTTACAAAGGACCGAACCACCTTTGCTATTGCCCACAGACTTTCAACGCTCCGAAACGCAACGAAGCTCATAGTACTTGACAAGGGCAAAATTGCAGAGTTCGGTACTCATGACGAGCTGATGAAAAAAGAGGGAATTTACTATTCTCTTGTACTTTCACAGCGTAAAATGTCATCAATGTCATAGGCAAAAAATCACGAACAAAGAGTACATAACCACCAAAAAAAATGATAAAAGAACCCCAATTTTGTTTGTTTTAAACAAAATTGGGGCTATATTTTTGTCAGTCTAACTCCAACTAATGTAAAAAACTGTATTGATTGTAGAAAAGTTTTATTATATAATTAGTATAAGCACTAAGCTTAAATAAGACTAATCAGGAGGTAATGAAAAAATGGCGAATATTTTATCAAGACAAATCAGAAACGTATGTCTTTTAGGACATGGTGGCAGCGGAAAGACATCTTTGGTAGAAGCATTGCTTTATTATGCAAAAGAGACTGATAGACTTGGAAAAACCACCGAAGGAAATACCGTATGTGATTTTGACCCCGAGGAAATTAAGCGTGAAATGTCAATTTCAGCGTCAGTTGCACCCATATTTTATGATAACAAGAAAATCAATTTTATAGATACACCGGGTTATCTTGATTTCAGTGCTGAAAGTGAGCAGGTGCTTCGTATAGTAAGAAATGCAGTCATAGTGATTGATGCGAAGGCGGGCGTGGAGGTTGGTGCACAGCTTGCATGGCAGAGAGCTACCGATGCAGGCGTTGCAAAGGCTTTCTTTGTCAACCGTATGGATGAGGATAATATCAACTTTACCGCAATACTTAATACCCTCAAGGAAACTTTCGGTCAGACAATCTGTCCTCTTTACGTTCCCTTGTTTGAAAATCACAAGACTGTTGGTTATGTTGATATAATTGCAGTTAAGGCATATAAATATACAAACGGAGCAGCAGAAGAAATTCCTGTTCCAGATCCCAATGCAGACTGGATTTTAGAGTACAGAGCCATGCTCTTTGAAGCACTTGCACAGACAAGTGACGAGCTCATGCTCAAGTATTTTGACGATATTCCGTTTACAGATGATGAGATAACGGATGCCCTTCAGGCGGGACTTAAGATGGGAAGCATCGTGCCTGTATTTTCAGGCTCAGCTCTGACCCTTGAAGGTATTGACTACTTTATTCATAAGGTATCAAAATCCTTTACCAGCCCTGTTTCCAGAACTCACGAGATGAGCGAGGACGGGGAGGAAATTGCCATTGACCCTGAAGGCGAGACAGCTCTCTTTATTTTCAAGACAGTTGCCGACCCGTTTGTTGGTAAGATGAGCTTTTTCAAGGTTATGAACGGCTCTCTTAAAAAGGATCAGGTACTTAAGAACTCACGTAACGGTCAGGAAGAAAAGATTGCAAGAATTTACTGTGCAAGAGGTAAGAAGCAGACCGAGGTTGAGGGAATGGTTTGCGGTGATATAGGTCTTACCACAAAGCTTGTATTTGCTAATACAAACGACACACTTTCTATATCAGGTGATATTACTTATCATAAGATAAGATTTCCCAAGCCCTACTATTCTATGGCGATAGAGCCTCTTGCAAAGGGCGACGAGGACAAGATTTCACAGGGGATTTCCAAGCTCCTCGAGGAAGATTTGAGCCTTAACTATGTTAACAATGCCGAAACCAAGCAGATGATAATTTCAGGTCTTGGAGATGTGCACCTTGACGTGCTTTCTTCCAAGCTGAAGACACGCTTCGGTACGTCTGTTAAGCTTTCTGAAGAAAAAATTGCGTACAGGGAAACTATAAAGAAGAGTGTCCAGGCAGAAGGTAAGCATAAGAAGCAGTCAGGCGGACACGGACAGTACGGTCACGTTAAGATAGAGTTTGCCCCCGGAGAGGAGGAGGGACTTACCTTCAGCGAGTCTATCTTTGGTGGCTCCGTGCCCAAGAACTTCCATCCCGCAGTTGAAAAGGGACTTATTGAAGCTATGGAAAAGGGAGTACTTGCAGGCTTCCCTGTTGTGAAGCTTAAGGCAAACCTTTACGATGGATCCTACCACGACGTTGACTCCTCTGAAATGGCATTCAAGCTTGCGGCTCACCTTGCATACAAGGAGGGACTTAAGAACGCAAACCCCGTTATCCTTGAGCCTCTCGGAAAGCTCGTTGTTGAAATGCCTGATAATCTTATGGGCGACGTAATAGGCGACCTTACAAAACGACGCGGAAAGGTTCTTGGTACAGACCAGTCGGAGACAAAGAAGGGTGTCAGCATAATAGAGGCTGAAGTACCCAAGTCCGAAATGTCAAATTATGCTATCCAGCTCAGAGCAATAACACAGGGCAGAGCAACCTACACCTATGAGGTTCAGCGTTACGGCGAAGTACCCTCCGGTATTGCACAGAAGATTATCGAAGAGCATAAGGGAGACCTTGCAGAATAAAAAACTAATGGGAGTTTGAAAGAACTCCCATTATTGTATTTTTTATCCCATTTAGGTAAACAATTCTATTGCAAAAAGCTTATTTTTGTGATACTATTATTTTGGGTGATATAATGAAAAAAACACAACTGAAAAAATATGCAAAGCTTATAGTTAAATCGGGAGTAAACGTTATTCCCGGACAAACTGTAATTATTCG
Source organism: Eubacteriales bacterium (assembly GCA_045653035.1). Classification (GTDB taxonomy): domain Bacteria; phylum Bacillota; class Clostridia; order Oscillospirales; family SIG627; genus RGIG6353. The sequence goes on along the minus strand of JAZOLO010000008.1, from coordinate 89,659 downwards.
TGCAGACCTTGACCAGCCCGACTTTGTTATAATGGTGACAGAGGAATGTTATAAGGCAGGGGCAAAAAAAGTAGAAATTGAATGGGACGTACAGCACCTTTTGAAGATACATCAGAAATACCGCACTCTTGAGGTGCTTTCAACCGTTGAAAAATGGGAGGAGGAGAGACTCTCACACAGAGCGGATATTCTTCCTTGTATGATTTACCTCTTGTCAGAGGACCCAGATGGTCTTGAAGGCATTGACCGAGAAAAGTACGCTAAAGCTTCACAGGCAAGGTATAAGATTATAAAGCCCTATCGCGACAAGATGGAAAATCGTTATCAATGGTGCATTGCAGCAGTGCCCGGAAAAGCGTGGGCGAAAAAGATGTTCCCCGAGCTTTCTTCAAAAAAGGCAATCGAAAAGCTTTGGGAAGCGATACTCTTTACCTCCCGTGCCGACGGCGATGACCCTATAAAGGCATGGCAGGAGCATAACGAGAACGTCAGAAGAAAATGCGAGTACCTCAATTCGCTAAACCTTGAAAGCCTTGAGTATTCAGCATCAAATGGTACACGCCTCACAGTAGGGCTTATTGAGGGCTCTGCTTTTATGGGAGGATGCGAAACAACTCTCTCAGGCAATCCCTTTAATGCGAATATCCCCAGCGAAGAAGTGTTCATTTCTCCAAGGCGTGGGGAGGCGGAGGGAATTGTATATTCCTCAAAGCCTCTTGCTTATAATGGAGAGATGATAGAGAATTTTTCTATACGCTTTGAAAAAGGTAAAGCGGTAGAAGTACATGCGGAGAAAAACGAGGAACTATTAAAACAGCTTATATCTATGGACGAGGGTGCTGCATATCTTGGAGAATGTGCCTTTGTCCCTTACGATTCACCTATTCAGAATTCGGGACTTACTTTCTATAATACTCTCTTTGATGAGAATGCATCTTGCCACCTTGCCCTTGGTGCAGGATATACAAATACTCTTGTAGATTATGATAAAATCACTCTTGAGGAATGTCACAAAAAAGGTATAAACGATTCTATGGTCCATGAAGATTTTATGATAGGAACCGCTGACCTTTGTGTCATAGGTAATGTTCGTGGAGGCGGAAGCGTCAAGATATTTGAAAACGGGAACTGGGCGTTTTGATAAAGGAGAAACAATGAAAAAAATCAAAATATTATTTTTTGCGGTAATTCTAATTACAGTATTTGTTATAACGGCATCTGCGGCTGTTTACAAGGATTCCTTGAACGTAACGAACGATACTGTAGGACTTGCTTTTTCTGTAAGCGACAACATTCTTACCGTTAGCGGTATGGTAGATAACGAAGAATTACAGTACATCGTTATCACCATTGATAAAAAATACGTTCTTCCTATATCCGCGGAATTGAAATTCAAGACCGAAATTGACCTTACTGCAATCGAAACTGAAAGGGTAACGCTTGGCGTATTTCTAGGAAAGTCGCTGACAGAGGAATTTACAAGCATATTTTTTGGTGATGATATAGTACTTGAAAAGAGCGAGGGAAAATATCTTTTTGTCTTTGACGAAGAAGTGCTTGAAAAGAACACCTCTATGCTTTCTGGTTGGGTGTTTGAAAAGGAACACATAAATCACGAGCAACCATCTGCGGTTAAAATGATTACCACAAATGTAACCACGGATCTTAAAACTGATTACGAAAAAGCAAAGGCTATTCATAAATGGGTGGCTGAAAACATTTATTACGACATGAACTATGTCAACAACTATGCCACCTTCACTCCTCTCACACCGGTAGAGGTGCTTACGGAGAGAAGAAGTGTTTGCGAGGGATATTCAAATCTTGCCGTAGCAATGCTGCGCTCAGCAGGAATTCCCGCCTTTGTAACAAAGGGATATGCTTTGGGTGTTGACGCTGCTAATAGCTGGAGGGAAACAAAAGGGGTCACCTTAAAGCCCAACCACGCATGGGTAGAGGCTTACGTTGACGGAAGATGGATTATAATGGACCCAACTTGGGACAGCTATAACAAGACACTACTCAAAGAAAAAGTCACAGAAGAGAATCCTTTGATTCACTATTTTGATATAACCCCCGAAATGCTTTCGCTGAAGCATCTTATCTTAGAGCGTCCCGTAACACTTGGTGGAACAGGCGTTTCTGAATGGGCTGAAAATGAGGTCAAAGCTGCAATGTACGACGGACTCGTACTTGAAACCCTTTATAATACCATGAAGGATAAGATTACAAGACAGGAATTTTGTTATCTTGTTATAAATATGCTTACAGTAAAAAATTCAAAGAGTATTGAAGATATTCTTTTAGAAAAGGGTCTTGAGCTTAACTACGACGTTTTCCACGATACACACGATTCGTATATTTTGTCTGCCAATGCTCTCGGAATTGTAAACGGAAAAGGGAACAATGAATTTGACCCCGAAGGCTTCATTACAAGACAGGAAGCGGCAACCATGCTTTACCGCACCGCAAAGGTGATGGGGGTATCAGAGCCTAACTCAGAAAAGCTTGAATTTACCGATAGTGACAAATTTGCACAATGGGGAGAAGAGGGCATATTCTTCGTTTCAGCATCTCTGAGCAAACAGGGAATGAGAGTGATGGGCGGTGTAGAGAACGGAAAATTCGACCCTAACGGATTTTATACCAAAGAGCAATCTGTTCTTACAATTTACCGTATTTTTAACACTTATTAAAAATTGTTCAATAAATGGGACATAAATTTGTAATATTTTACATATTGCATTTTTTACCCAAAGTGATATAATAAATAGGGCACCTAAACAGAGCGTCTCCGCAAGGGGACGCTTTAGATTTTTTGGAGGAAGTATGCATAAAATAGGATTTGACAATGACAAATATATAGCAATGCAGTCTCAGAAGATACGAGACAGAATTGATATGTTCGGAGGAAAGCTTTATCTTGAATTCGGAGGAAAGCTTTTTGACGACTTTCATGCTTCCCGTGTGCTCCCTGGATTCAAGCCCGACAGTAAGGTCAAGATGCTTCTTGAACTTCGGGACAGTGCCGAGATAGTTATTGTTATAAGTGCAGATGCCATTGAGAAAAATAAGAGAAGGGGAGACCTTGGAATAACCTATGACCTTGACGCACTCCGACTTATAGATGCTTTCCGTGGAATAGGTCTTTTTGTGGGCAGTGTGGTTATAACTCATTTCCATAACCAGCCCACCGCCATACTCTTTGAAAAGCGCCTTGCGTCTCTGGACATAAAATCCTACCGCCATTATGTGATTCCTGATTACCCCTCCAATATACCTCTTATCGTTAGCGATAACGGATTTGGTCTTAACGATTATATTGAAACCACACGCTCACTCGTTGTGGTTACAGCCCCAGGTCCAGGTAGCGGAAAGATGGCAACCTGTCTATCACAGCTTTACCACGACCACAAGAGGGGAATAAAATCAGGCTACGCCAAGTTTGAAACCTTCCCCGTTTGGAATCTTTCCCTCAACCACCCTGTAAACCTTGCTTATGAGGCCGCAACTGCCGACCTCAACGACATGAATATGATTGACCCATTCCACCTTGAGGCGTATGGCGAGACTACTGTAAACTATAACAGAGATGTTGAGATATTCCCGGTACTCAATGCAATGCTTGAAAAAATTCTCGGCGTATCTCCTTATAAGAGCCCTACTGATATGGGTGTAAATATGGCAGGAAACTGCATATTTGACGACGACGCGGTTTCTTCTGCGTCAAAGCAGGAGATACTCCGCAGATATTATAATATCTGTGCATCTGTCCGTCAGGGAATGTCGGAGGAAACAGAGGTTAAAAAGCTTGAGCTTATAATGAATAAGCTATCGATTACAAAAGACGACCGTCCGATAGTTGACGTGGCGATTAAACGCTCGGAGGAAACAAACGGCCCCGCCGTTGCAATAGAGCTTCCCGACGGAAATATTGTCGATGGCAAAACCTCATCACTTCTGGGTGCATCTGCCGCGGCAATCCTTAATGCACTTAAAGCTCTTGCTGGAATTGACCACGACGTTATGCTCATTTCACCCACTGTAATTGAGCCTATACAGAAGCTTAAGGTCAACAGCCTCGGAAACAATAACCCGAGACTTCATATAGACGAAATTCTCATAGCCCTGTCTATCAGCGCCGTAACCGACAAAACGGCGGCTCTTGCAATGGAACAGCTTCCAAGACTTAAAAATTGCGAAGCACATTCCACAGTCATTCTTTCAAGAGTTGACGAAAACGTATTTCAGAAGCTTGGTATAAATCTCACTTGTGAGCCTAAATACCAGACAAAGAAGCTTTACCACCAAAGATAAAAAGGGGGAGATGTAATCTTTACATCTCCTTCTTTTCGACAAATTATAAAAAAATCTTGACAAATTGTGATATTTTTGTTAACATAATGACGATAGAGGTGCGATGCCTATAAGTAGCCGTGACACCCCGAAGGCTAGGGACGGTAAAAGGAGATATCGCCGAAATCTGTAAGGAGAGCTTTATTCTTGCAGGTTGGGTGAATGCAGAATATGTATTCAACTGTCACATTTAATGTGGAGTGCTATCATTTGTGACTTTGGTTATGAGTGTAAGCACCTCATAACTATTTTTATTTTCAGGAGGATTTTTCCTATGTTTGAAGCAACTATCTGGTCACTTTTGCCGCCGGTTATTGCTATCGTACTTGCACTTATCACAAAAGAGGTTTTCTCATCTCTTTTCATAGGTGTTATAGCAGGCGGTGTTATGTACGCAAACTTTAACCCCATAGTAGCTATTGATACCATCGTAAACGACGGTCTCATCGCTGCAGTTTCCGATACCGCGGGAATATTCGTATTCCTTGTAATTCTCGGTATCATGGTAGCGCTTATCAATAAGTCGGGCGGTTCAGCCGCTTTCGGCAGATGGGCAGAGAAGCACGTTAAGACAAAAGTAGGTGCATGCCTTGCAACCTTCGTTCTCGGCGTTCTTATCTTCATCGATGACTACTTCAACTGTCTTACAGTTGGTTCCGTTATGCGTCCTGTAACAGATGCTCACAAGATATCCCGTGCAAAGCTTGCATACCTCATTGATGCAACAGCGGCTCCCATTTGTATGATTGCTCCCATTTCTTCATGGGCAGCAGCAGTTTCCGAGTACGTTGCAGACGGACAGGGACTTACATACTTTATCAAGGCTATCCCTTACAACTTCTATTCGCTTCTTACTCTCGTATTTATCGTTGTTATCTCTGCAATCTCTTTTGATTACGGTAAGATGTCAGAGTACGAAATAAAAGCAAAGAACGGCGATATCATCGGTGACACCGACGACATTGCAAAATCCGAGGAATCTGTTGAGGGCAATCCTCGTGGCGTTGTATTCGACCTTCTTTTCCCCATAATCGTGCTTATTGTTGCATGCGTTGCGGCTCTCCTTTACGTTGGTGAGTTCTTCTCAGGTGCGTATAAGTGGGATCTTGCAGGTGCGTTTGGTAACACCGATGCAACAGTAGGTCTTCCTCTCGGTTCTATTGTAGCACTTGTTGTTACAGTTATATATCTCCTTATCAGACGAACAGTTTCCTTTAAGAAGGCTATGGAATCTATCCCTCAGGGCTTTATTGCAATGGTGCCTGCAATTCTTATTCTTACCCTTGCAACTTCTCTTAAGAACGTAACAAACCTTATGTGTGCAGACGAGTACGTTAAGGGTATTCTTGCTGATGCAGGTGCATTCAAGTCCTTCCTTCCTGTTATCGTATTCCTTATTGCATGCTTCCTTTCATTCTCGACAGGAACTTCATGGGGAACCTTCGGTATCCTTATCCCTATCGTTTCAACCGCTATCGGTCTCGACTCTGAGCTTGGACTTATCGCTATGTCAGCATGTCTTGCAGGTTCAGTTTGCGGTGACCACTGCTCACCCATTTCCGATACCACTATCATGTCAAGTGCAGGGGCTGAGTGTAACCACATAACTCACGTTTCAACACAGATGCCTTATGCAATAACAGTTGCGGCAGTTTCCGCAGTAGCTTACGTTATCGCAGGCTTTGTACAGAATGCATTTATCGTTCTTCCCATTGCAATAGTAATGATGATAGCAACTATTTTCGTTATCCGTGCAGTTGTAGGAAAGAAAGCACAGTAAAAAGCGTTTTCATAGTGTGATTTTGGGGAGTACCAAGTATTTTGGTGCTCCCCAAAAAAATGCTCTTGACAAAAAAGAAATAATGTGTTAGTATTACTTAAACCGATGAACAAGAATAGTAAGCTTTATGAAGCCGTTTTTAGAGAGTCGCAGGCGGTGTGATTGCGATAATGGTGAGAAGCCGAATGGACTTGGGAGGGCGAGCTGAACTTACAGTAGGCGAGACGGAGGTCAACCGTTACAGTGACGTGCATATGATAGTATGCGTCTTCTTTCATGGGTGGCATAGCAGATTTATCTGTCCCGAAAAGGGGACAGATTTTTTGTTTTTGAAAGGAAAAATATTATGAAACTTAACGGCGTTGATTTTGAAACCTATTTTAACAACTATCCCGATAAAAACGGATACTTCGGTAAGTACGGCGGTGTTTACATTGACGATAAGCTTAAAGCCGCTATGGCAGAGATTACTGAAGCATATTACTCTATCTGCCAGTCAAGAAAGTTTATTGCAGAGCTTCGCAGAATAAGACGTGAATTTCAGGGCAGACCTACCCCCATTTCACACCTTGAAAGACTTTCCGATGCCCTTGGCGGAAAGGTACAGCTTTATGCAAAGCGTGAGGACTTAAACCACTCGGGTGCACACAAGCTCAATCATTGTATGGGTGAAGCACTCCTTGCAAAGTATATGGGCAAGAAGAAGGTTATTGCCGAAACGGGTGCAGGTCAGCACGGCGTTGCTCTTGCTACTGCGGCGGCATATTTCGGACTTGAATGTGATATCTATATGGGCTCTGTTGATATTAAGAAGCAGGCACCTAACGTTGCACGTATGAAGATTCTCGGTGCAAACGTTGTAGAGGTAACTCACGGACTTCAGACTCTTAAAGAGGCTGTTGATGCTGCATTTGATGCATACAGCAAAGAGTATAACGATGCAATCTACTGTATCGGCTCGGTTCTCGGCCCTCATCCTTTTCCCATGATGGTTAGGGATTTCCAGAGCGTTGTGGGAATTGAGGCAAGAGAGCAGTTTATTGATATGACAGGACACCTTCCCAACGCTATCGTTGCGTGTGTTGGCGGCGGAAGCAATGCGGCAGGACTCTTCTCAGGCTTCCTTAATGACCCTGTTGATATTTATGGTATTGAGCCTCTCGGTCGCGGTGAAAAGCTCGGTGACCATGCGGCAAGCCTTAAATTCGGTACTGAGGGCATTATGCACGGCTTCAACTCTATAATGCTTAAGGACGAAAACGGTGAGCCTGCACCCGTATACTCTGTAGCAAGCGGTCTCGACTATCCCTCATCAGGTCCTGAGCATGCATTCCTTCAGGAAATTGGACGTGTAAAATACGACGTTATCAACGACGAGGAAACCGTAGACGCATTCTACAAGCTTTCACGTCTCGAGGGTATCATCCCCGCTATCGAATCCTCTCACGCCGTAGCCTTCGGTATGAAGCTTGCAAAAACTATGGAGCACGGCTCAGTACTTATAAACCTCTCGGGCAGGGGAGATAAGGATATGGATTATATTATTGAACACTACGGCATAAGATAATTTCGTCTAACTTTTAATGAAGTAAGGACTCCTTGCGTTATCGTAAGGAGTCCTTGATCTGTTTTATATAGTTATTTTTTTGAATTTTTTGCTTTTCTGATAGCCAAAATACGATTCATTTCGTTATATACTATCATATATCCCTCGTCAACACCCATGCCGGGTTTTGCAAGAATTTGAACAGGCCTTGTTGCCATAGCACAATGCACACATACCTGAGCACTACGGTCGGTTTCATTGCACGTACCTCCCTGATAAGCTCCAATTCCTTTTTCTTTGCAGTAAAGTACTGCTTCAATAGTATTATTGATACCGCCAAGGTCAGGAGTTTTAATCTGCACCATATGACCTGCTTTATTATCAGCAAAAAGCTTTATATCCTCAAGCGTGTTACACCATTCGTCTGCAACAAGCTCTACGTCGCATTTTCTGTCGTCCAGCTCTTTAGTAAGAGCTGAGAGTGCCGTAAGCTGTGTTTCTCTATCACAGTCACAGTCCATAGGTCCTTCGATACGAAGTCTGAAGGGCTTTGCTGTTTTTCCAAGCTCCTCTATGTAGTCTGCCATCGCCTTATAGTTGTTATTGCCAAAGGCCGCACCTATTGTTCCATACACGTCTATGTGCATAACAGGTGTATAATCTTCACTTGAACGAAAGGCTAAAATACGCTCACGGAGCCACGCTACGTATTCTTTGAGCTTTTCACCGTTTCTGCCAAGCTTTGTCTCGACGTTATTGATAAGAGCATGTGGAAGAACCTGTGCTTGTTTGATAATCATTTTATCTGCATTGTCGTAGCGGTCGTCACCCGACTGTGTAAAAATCGGGATAGGTGTTTCTGACACGGTACATCCGTATTCATCAGCTACAACCTCACACATCATTCTTCCTGTAGCTTTTGCAACTGCGTCAAGTATTGCCTGAGATACGCCATAACGAATAGCTGTGTGAAGACGCTTACCGTCCACACAAATAGCCTCCATCATTGCACATAAGTCGCGGAAGTTACCAGCTTCTTTTCCGATAAGCTCAGGCTTTATATATTTGTCAATAACCGGTATAAAATCTTGTGCAAGAAATAGCGGGTCGCGACCGCCTGCTCCTGAATACTGAACAGCGGCACAGTCACCATACGCAATCTGTCCGTCTTCAAGTATTATCATAACGGAGATAGATTCGCCTGCCTGACGCACTGCATTAAATCCCTCTGTTACAGGTTTACCTTTATAAAACACACCATCATGATTTGCCCCCTGCTTGATGGCACGTTGGTCATCGAAGTAAAAACCTGTACGGCCTGATGAACAAATAATATCTAAAATTTTCATAATAATTTCTCTCCTATATCAATATTTTGGGCGACCAACCAAGCGACCTTTACCGATAGCGTACACGTCATCAATTACCATTTGGAAAGATGCCTTGCGATTTTCAGCAGCTGCACGCTTTTCAATTTTTTCTCTGTGGAAATCAATAAGGTCCTGACTAAACGGAAGATTACCTATGTTTAAGATACGAACCGCACCGTCATTGTCACGGCATGGCAACATTTTTCCTGCATTTACACGGCAAGGAGCAAATGGAACGTCTAAAATTCCTGCTTCAACACCGTGGCAAACGCCAATTGCTATATCGCCATTTCCAAGTTCAAAGCATTTATCAACAATTGCACGGGTTTCCTGGCGGATTATCTCTTTTTCCTCTTCTAATGTATCTGAATGGAACGTTTGGTCTGCAAGCATATTAACTACCTGCTTTGTACAGCGTAGCCCCTGAGCGTTTGCTTCCATTGTTGGAATACCAATGGCCTCGTGAGGTGTTTTTACAATTACTTTTGTTGCTTTTGACAAAGCTGCTATAAGGCTTCCAGAAGAAATAACACCAAATGCTTTTGCTTCATCAGCAGGAAAGCCACCCATCCACTGGTGAAGAACCGTAGTAACTTCAACGTCTGAGTATCCGTACTGCTTCAAATAATCATCAGTCAGCTCCTGCAATGTGCGAATAGCTGCAATATCCTGAACAAGATTACCGCACTGACCGTAGCCAACGGTTATATTTTTTACTCCCTGTTCAGCCGCAAGTAAGGCCTCAATAATTGCAGCCGCATGAGAGATACAAGGAGGAACCAAGGTGCCTGTCAAAGGGCCATACGGTTCACGGTTAATAGAAACTCCCATTTCCTCATAAATACCGGTCAAGCGGTCAACGTACTGCCAATCGCAAATTGTTCTTTCCATAGGAATGTTTTTGCAATAGGGAAGATTATAGGAAATGCCACCGCCCTCGTAGCTTGTAAAGCCACCTGCGTATGTAATTTCAGCTAAAAGTCTTGCATCAGGAGTGCCGTGACGAACCTGCATAGGAACGTTAACGCTCTCAATAACCTGACGGCACTTTGCTACGCCGTGATTAACTGCTGGAAAGCCGTTGAGCATAGCTCTTTCCAAACGCAAAGATTCTGCAATACCGTTTTCTGCTTCTTCGTAGCGGTTTTGTCTTGTATAGCTGTCTATAGTTGAAGGTAACAGGTCAGCCTCTCCGTGTTCTTCAAGATACTGCATAAGCTTTATATGTTCCTCGACAACGGGAACGCCTGCACGGGGTTGAACTAAAGTTCGGTTATCACGCTTGGCATCTAAAAGTTTTTTTGAAAAATTTCTTGATTCAGGCATAGCTTTGTGATAGGCTACAGCTTCTTCAAGATTTACATCCTTTCCAGTGGGCCATTGCATTAAAACTTCCTGTCGAAGTCGGTTGAATTCACCATCCGAAATACGTTTATTTTGAATATTCATTGTGTATAAGCTCCTTTTTCATAATTCTTAAAGCAGTTTTAGGATGATAAGATGACAAAAGTCCCATCGCAGCTAAAATATATGTTCTGTCAATCCATATATCTGCACTTTTTGGCTTTAGTGACTCGGGCTTTAGCGGTGAGTAAAGGGCGTGAGCCGCAATTTTCTCTGTGTCGTTGGTATGGATAAGACTACCGCCGGTAACCACAATTTGTTTTACTTTTGTAAGATTTTTCCCTTCTTGGACAAAAGTTTGCCCCATCATTGTATACGTTTCAGAAATAGTACCCGCATGTCGTGTTACCGCCTCTTCTATAGCACACGAAGACAGTGCAAAATCAAGTGCCGTTAGCTCAGTATCTCCATTAGGCACCTTGTCGGGATTTTGTTTTAGGTCTTCTATTAGAGTCAATACTCTTTCTTTAGATAGACCTGAATAAGAGCATATCTTATCTATTCCCTGAGCATCTACGATACCCTGCACGCTGTATCTCATTCCTATATCTCCTTCTACCGTTCTCTTTGAGTATGGTTCAGGGAGACCTTTATATACTGTGTTCATGTGTTCGGGCATTCCATCTGCGATTGAATAAACGTCAGTTGTTGCACCGCCTACATCAATAGCAACAAGCTCACCAATTCCCGATTCGTCTTCATATCCTTTTGCAAGTAGCTCAATAGACAGAAGCACTGCTGAAGGTGTAGGCATCATTATATCGGAAAGAAGTGCTGTTGCTTTACTTAATCCTTTAGCTTGTATGATACGGTTCAAAAAAATCTCTCGTATCTTCTTTTGTGTGGGTTCTATGTGTAAAGTGCCAAATTTAGGCATTACATTGGGACAAACGTAAACCTCGCAGTCTTTTAGAATTTCCTGACACTCTTTTGCGGCAGTACGGTTTCCTGCCAGTACAATAGGAAACTCTGGCTTCATCTCTGCAATCATTTTGGCATTATGAATGATGCATTCAGTGTTTCCTCCGTCTGTCCCGCCCACCAGCAAGAATATATCAGGATTGAGTTTCCTGATTTCGTCGATATCGTCTTCGGTCAATTCAAATGAGTAGTTGCCTACGGCTTTCGCACCTGCTCCAAGACTTGCAAGCTTAGCCGCCTCAACTGTAAGTTCAGGAACAAGACCGCTTGTTACCATTCGTAATCCTCCTGCAGCAGACGAGCAGGCATAATAGGCATCATATTCTATTTTTCCTGTTTTTTTCTCCAAAAGCTTAAGACCTTCATTCAGTCCATCGTTTATATCGGTCTGAACAGTTGTATATGCAGCTGCGGTTGCAAGAATTTGCTCACTTTTTATGTCTACAGCAGTAAGCTTTGTATATGTACTACCAAAATCAATCAGCAAAACATTGCTCATTGATTTTCACCATCCGTATCCAAAAGCTCGTGAAGAGCTTCGATAGTGGTTTCAGGTGACGTTCCGGGAGGAAATGCACGGTCAAATCCCATTGCTTTGAAGCGCTTTTCTACATCTTCAAACTTCTGCTTTCCTATAACAATATTTCCTCCAACAAGCAAAGGAATACCTTTAAGACCAGCCTCATCACATTTTTCACGCATGCCTCGACAATCAAGCTCACCTTGTCCGTAAAGAGATGATACAACTATTGCATCTGCACTAGCTTCAATCGCAGCCGCAATATACTCTTCCTGAGAAACCATAACGCCAAGATTTACTACTTCAAAACCTGCTTCTGTAAAAGCATGGTATAAAATCTTATTGCCCACAGCATGAACATCAGCACCAATAACACCGATGACCAACACCTTTTTCTTTCTTTCTTCCATATAAATACCTCCATTGTATTACTTAGACAAATAGCGATAATTGTTATATACATATATAATACAATGAGATATAACATTTGTCAAGAATAATTAAAGCTGTTTTTATATTGTTTTTCATCTCGAAGTCTTTTTATTTTGGTTTCGAGATATAATACAGAACCTTCATCCATTTGATAATTGCAATCTATAATATTACCCTTAAATTCCCTTATGTGCTTTAGCGTTTCTTCATCAAAGTATTTTTCATAATTTTTAGGTAAAAGAATTGTATCTTTATCGCGTAGATAGCTTTGTATATTCTTAGCAGTGCTTGTAATGTACGGATTGCTTAAAGATATGTTTTCAACGTACATTTCACAGGAAGAATGTATAAGCTTTGCAAAACGCTCACTGTATCCCACTATGCCAACACTTTCTTCCGAACGAATTTTGAAAATATGAGCTAGACAGCCTGTAGACAGTTGTAATGCTACTCTTACCACTTTTTTCTTTTCCGGAACAACGCTTTCGAGATATTGTGCATGGAGAGAAGTTGTAACAATAAGGTCAAAATCCTCCCCTAATTTATAAGGGTATTGTTTTACACTGTCAAGTGTATAGGAATATAAATTAACACCATGAATATGTCTTAGCTGTTCAGATATCTGTGACAGATTTTCGGGATTACACTCCACTACCGCAACCTTTACCTGTGCCTCCTTCTGAGAATATTCGCGAAGCTTGAGGTCTAAAAATATGTTTATTTCTTGAGCAGATAAGCCCATGCTTTCCAATCGGCTAAGCATTTCGTCGATGGCGGCCATAGCCTGTTCTTTTCTGCTTGCAGAATTCAAAGGCTGATATTTTACAAAAGTTCCTCTTCCTTGCACCTTTTCTATAAATCCGATGCGTTCCAGTTCGTCATACGCTCTTTTTATTGTACCCCTTGCAACGCCAAGTTCTTGTGTCATTTCAAAAACAGTAGGAAGCTGTTGACCTGATGAAAGATTTCCGTTTTTTATTGCAGAGCAAATAGCATCAACAAGCTGTTGATATATTGGAATATTAAGCTCTGTATTAATTTTATAAATTGATTTCACAATTTTCGCTCCTTTAATTGTTATATAACAATTATATACTTTTTTGTGATTTTGTCAACACTGTTTATAACAATTAAGGATACGCTATTATATGCGTATCCTTAAAATGTTTATTTGTATTTTTGTTGAAGGTAAGCTTCTCTGCCTAGTTCATAAAGATTTCTTCCTTCACTGTCAATTATTACAATAGCAGGAAAATCTTCTATTTCAAGTCTTCTGATAGCTTCTGCACCAAGATCATCATAGGCAATCACCTCAGCCTTTTTAATGCACTTGCTCAAAAGTGCTCCGCAGCCGCCGATAGCACCAAAATATACTGCACCGTATTTCTTCATAGCAGCAATTACTTCAGGACCTCTTTTACCCTTACCAATCATACCGGTTTGCCCTATGGCAATCAGATCAGGGCTGTAAGCGTCCATTCTATATGATGTAGTTGGTCCTGCAGAGCCTATAGCTTGTCCCGGCTTTGCAGGTGTAGGTCCTACAAAATATATGATGCTGTCTTTTATATCCAGCGGAAGCTCTTTACCTTGTGCAACAAGCTCACACAAGCGCTTATGTGCAGCATCTCTTGCTGTATATATTACACCTGATATTAAACAGCTGTCACCTGCTTTAAGCTTTACAGCATCTTCACGGGTTAGAGGAGTTTTAACAAAAATAGCCATTTATATCACCTCCGTACAATGCCTTGTAACGTGACAATTTATATTAACGGCAACAGGTAAGCCCGCAATATGTGTAGGATATTTTTCAATATTAACTGCAAGTGCAGTAGTCTTTCCGCCAAAGCCTTGCGGTCCGATGCCAAGGCTGTTTATTTCTTCAAGAAGTTCTTTTTCAAGATTTGCATAGAACAAGTCATCATTAGGAACGCTCACAGGGCGAAGGAGTGCTTTTTTTGCAAGGTAAGCAGCCTTATCAAACGTTCCTCCTATACCTACTCCTACAACAATGGGAGGGCAGGGATTTGCACCTGCTTCCTCGACGGTTTTTATTACAAAGTTTTTAACGCCCTGTAAGCCGTCAGAAGGTCGAAGCATAGCAATCTTGCTCATATTTTCACTGCCAAAGCCTTTTGGTGCAACGGTAACTTCTATTTTGTCTCCGGGTACAATTTCAAAATAAAGCATAGCAGGTGTATTGTCTCCGGTATTTACTCTGTCAAGTGGGTCGCGAACCACACTCTTTCTAAGGTAGCCTTCTTCATAGCCCTCTCTTACACCTTCATTTACTGCTTTTGTAATATCTCCTTTTACATGGATATCCTGACCGATTTTAAGAAACACACACGCAACGCCTGTATCCTGACAAATAGGCTGATTATTTTCATCTGCTATATTATAATTTTCAATAATGCGTTCCAATATTTCTTTTGCCTGTGGCCACGTTTCGTCTTTGCAGAAGCTTTCTATGCGTTCCTTAACGTCACTGCATAAATGGCAATTTGCCTCAATGCAAAGCTTTTTAACGGTGTTAGTAATTTTTATAGCATCAATTTCTCGCATAGCTTTTTCTCCAGTCCTTTATTTACCGTACATTATATATTCTGTCTAAAATGTTGCCGTCACGACTGATAACTTCTGCTACCACTTTATCGCCATTAGGAAGTTTTTGAGGTTTGCCCGTTATACGTTCGGTTTTTTCTTTGAGTTCTATAATATCTATAACAGGAAGCTTAGCTTCTATCAATCGTTCCTTTAGCTCTTTGTTTTTTGGATTAACGGCAATACCCCCCTGCGTTACCAAAACGTCTATATCTTTGCCAGGAGTTGATATGCAGGTTACTCTATCTGTAATAATGGGCAATCTCGCTCTAAACATAGGAGCAATAATCATAGAAAGCTTAGCCCCTGCCGCTGTATCGCTATGACCGCCCGAGCCACCCATAATGTATCCGTTTGAGTCTGTATGAACATTTACGTTAAAATCCGTATCAATTTCGGTAGCACCTAAAATAACAACGTCAAGGCTGTCAACTGCAGTAGTTTTGCTAGTTGGGGATGCGTATTGCATTGCCGAAATCTCTTTGTGTCTTGGATCGTTTTTTATAGATTCCACTGCTGTAAGGTCAAAGCACTGAACGTCCATAAGATTGCGGAAGCAACCGCATCTAAGCATATCTACCATATAGCCTGTTATTCCGCCCAGTCCAAAGCTTCCAACAATACCTTTTTCAAGCATTATGTCCTTTAGGAACTTTGCTGCAGCAAGAGATGCACCGCCCGCACCCGTCTGAAAAGAGAAGCCGTCCTTTAGAAGACCGGATGCTTCTATAACCTTTGCGGCATGATTTGCCATAACCAGACCTACAGGGTCACGGGTAATCCTTGTTGTTCCCGAAACAATTCCGCTCGGATCTCCGATAGCATCAACGTTAACTACATAGTCAATATAATTTTCAGAAATAGACCAATCCTGCATAGGATAAGGTACCAGATTATCGGTAATTACTACTGTTTTTTTTGCGAACATAGCATCGGCATAAGCATATCCAAGACTTCCACAGGCAGATTTGCCGTATTTACCCGAGCAATTACCCATGGTATCAGAAGTAGGTGCTGCGATAAAGGCAACGTCAATGGGAGTTTTACCGGAGGCTATATCACTCGGTCTGCCCCCATGAGTACGAAACTCTATAGGTTTATCCAATATTCCCTGTGAAAAAACCTTGCCTAGGTTAGCAGAAATGTAGTCAGTTGCAATACCTGTTACTACTTTGTTCTTTACGTGATTTATGAGTGGCATATGTACATCAAAAAGTGAGCTTGCATTTACAGTTATGTCTTTTATTCCGAGGTTTGATATTTCTTCTAAAACCATATTCAAAACGTAGTCCCCGTTGCGAAGATGATGATGAAAAGAAACCGTCATTCCGTCTTTTAAGCCCGATAGAACAATAGTTTCACGGATAGACTTTACTAATTTATTCATTTGTGTCCCTCCTTTATAACCCTAGAGCCTCAGCAATAGAAATGGTTTTTTGTGCTCTTGCAACGATAGGGGCATCTATCATTTTACCATGAAGTGATATAGCGCCAAGACCCCTCTCTTTTGCAAGGCTTATCGCATCCATTACTTCGTAAGCATAATCAATTTCGGCTTTAGTGGGAGTAAATACTTCGTTTATAGCTTGAATGTGTCGTGGTGAAATGGACGCCTTGCCCGTAAATCCAAGTGCTTTAGCTGTCATTGCGTCTTGCACTATGCCCTCATCATCGTTTACGTCGGTAAAAGGAGTATCATATACGTCAACACCTGTGGCGCGTGCAGCAATGACAAGACGTGTTCTTGCATATTCTATTTCTCTGCCCTCCTTTGTGCGTTTACACTGAAGGTCAGCAGTAAGATCCTCAGCACCAAGGAAAAGGGCTTTAACACGGCTTGAGCATGATGCAATTTTATATGAATTTTCAACGCCTAAAGCAGTCTCGATAAGAGGCATAAGCCCTATAGTTTGATTTTCTATGCCGTATTTTTTTTCAATATATGCCATATATTCATCTGCCATGAGCACGTTTTCGGGCACGCAGGTTTTAGGCAAAAGAATAAGGTCAGGCTTTTCGGGGAGGATAGCTTCGAGGTCTTTTTTCCAGTAATCTGTATCAATGGAATTTATGCGAACAATTATTTCACAGCCGTTAAAATCCATATAACGCATTGTATTTCTCACAAGAATACGTGCAGCATCCTTTTCCTGAGGTGCAACTGCGTCTTCTAAGTCGAATATAACGGCATCAGCACCGAAACAGTTTCCGTTTATAAGCATATTAGGGTTATTTCCGGGCAAAAACAACATACTGCGACGCATTATATTTCCTCCCTTCCGCGAAGAACTGCAGTTTCCACTCTGGCACGTATTACACATTCAAGAGCACCTCTGTCAACAATTCTAATGTGGGCATTTTCTATACCCGCTTCAGCTAAAACATCATTAACGGTTTTTTTGATTTTTTCGCCAAACTGTTTTTCTACAACAGACTCAAGCTCAATCTTTATACCGTCATCACAAGGTTTTATTTCTACATAAACGTCGCTTGACTCCATCGTTCCGGCGAATGCAGATTTTTTTATAACCATTTTTACACAAACCCCTTTCTTTTTTGCAAAAGGTATATTCTAATTTACAGATATTATATAACACAATTTTTAAAAAAGCAATTATTTTTCATTTTTTCTTTACTTTTTCATTGGTTATGAGTTATAATATTGATATAAATGATATAAAAACGTTAAAGGTATTGGTTATGTATATCGAACTCTTGTCAAAGCTAAATAACACAAAACTTGATATGTGGAAAGACTTGTTGAAAAAATCCTTATTAGAATCTGATGCTTCAATCAGTCAAACCGCACTTTTGTGGGATAACGACATTCTTGTTGCTACAGGCTCAAGGGACGGTAATTTGCTTAAATGTATTGCTGTAGACAAATCCCGTCAAGGAGAAGGACTTACAGCTACTATCATCACCGCTTTGAGAAAAGAAGCTTTTTTAGAAGGGATAAACCATCTTTTTCTCTATACTAAGCCACAAAATAAAATGATGTTTTCCGATTTATTCTTTTATCCTGTAGCACAAACCGATAAGGTGCTTTTAATGGAAGATAAAAAAGATGGAATAAATAAGTATTTAGAAAAGCTTTCCCCCATTAAACCCACAGGGAAAATTGGTTGTATCGTTATGAATTGCAATCCATTTACTCTGGGGCATAGCTATCTTATTGAAAGTGCGTCTAAGGATTGTGACCATCTTTATGTATTCGTTGTGTCTGAGGACAAAAGCAGCTTTTCGGCAGATGACCGAATCGAGATGGTTCGCCTCGGCACAGCACACCTTCCTGGTGTCAGTGTGCTTCCTACAGGACCTTACCTTATTTCTTCAGCAACCTTTCCTACCTATTTTTTGGACAATAGAGAAAGTGTAACACATATTCAATGCCTTTTAGATATTGAAATATTTGTAAAATATTATGTACCAAGACTTAATATAACAACTCGCTATGTCGGTACAGAGCCTATTTCGCCAATTACAAATGAATACAATATGGCATTAAAGGAATATTTACCGAAGCACAGCGTTGCACTCAAAGAGCTTCCACGGCTTGAAAAGTCAGGTGTTCCAATAAGTGCAAGTCAAGTCAGAGCCTTAATTGCTTCAAAGGACATACAGGGTGTTAAATCACTGGTTCCCGAGACAACGTATAATTTTTTGATTAGTAAAAATTTGATATAATTTAGGAGAATTAAATATGCAAGAACGTCAAAAAAATCATATTTTAAGCAGTTATTTTGCACCAAGAGGGCATCATCGTATGTACTCTCTCGGTATGCAGCTAGCACAGCTTTACTTATCTCCTTTCGATAAGCTTATAGGCGTTATAGGAGATGCTGGCTCAGGTAAAAGTGCCTTGCTCAGAGGAATGTTTCCCGGTCTTGAGCTTACTAATGATGATGACGGCGTATACGTACGCCCGCTTCCTTTATTGGAGCAAGATAATGGATATTTTTCTCCGCATACCTATCATGTTGATATCCGCTTTGAAAACGGCTTTACGCAAATGTCTGTTCTTGCTGAAGCCATTATCGAGGCATTACACAACGGAAAACGCGTTATTGTCGAACATTTTGACCTTGTATATCCACTGCTGGGCTTTAATGCAAATCTTATTATAGGTGTGGGCGAGCAAGTACAAATTGCAAGACCAAACCTTTTTGGTCCTGAACCTCAAGAAATACGCGATAATGTGTATGAATCCCTGCCGTACCGTCTCATGGCTCATACTGCAGAGGACTTGTGTGAGCTATGTATGCCCGAGAATGAACTGGCACGTTGCGGACATGATGACGTAAGGCACGGCTTTGTCATCACATTTCCTGAAACAAAGCCAGATTTTGATATTCTCAAAATTGAAAAGCAAGTTAACGAAATGATTGCAAAAAATCTTCCCATTACTTACGTAGATAATAATCACATATCCGTTGGAGGTCGTCGTCATTTTTGCACCGGTCCGCGAATTCATGTAAGTCACACAGGAATGATCGAGGATTTTCATTTACTTAATCACTTTATATACGACCGATTTAACAGACACTATTTGCTGGTTGGATGCGTTGGGAAGAATTCCGAAAGCAATCTAAAAAAACTAGATGTACAGCAAGAAAAACAGTGTAACTTTATTATGTAACTATATTCGGGGGATAAAATGGCTGAAGCTAATCTGACCCAAATACTTGATTCACGCGATGAACGTGTTAAAAGGCAACAAAATATATTGAGCAAGTTCAAATACCCGATTATAAGCTTTACTATGAATATTGCAGGGCCCGTTAAAACGTCGCCTATGATTGAACGTGCATTTTTTGAAGGGCTCAAGCTTTTGAAAGAAAGCTTACCGAAAGATAGCGTTGCATATGAAGAAACAAATATTAAAGTCACGGGCTGTGAGGCAATATTTTCAGTTAACGCTGATGCAACAACGCTTAAGAATATCTGCACAAATATAGAAGACAGCGTGTCTATGGGAAGACTTTTTGATATGGACATAATTGACAGGGACGGAAGAAAGCTTGAGCGGGAAAAGGTTAGGGGCTGCTTTGTTTGCGGTGCTGACGGAAGAATCTGTGCCGCAGGCAGAGTACATTCAGTTGATGAACTGCAGACAGCAACAAGAGAAATTATAGAAAACAATTTCTTTCTTCTTGATAAGGAACGCTGTTCCGCTCTTGCAGTAAAAAGTCTTTTAGATGAAGTATATACTACCCCAAAGCCCGGATTGGTAGACCGTAACAACAACGGAAGCCACACTGATATGAACTTATACCTATTTGAAAAGAGTGCAAATGCTCTTAAGACGTATTTTGCCCAGTGCTTTTCTATTGGGAAAGAAACGTCAAATCTCACTTATGATGAAACGTTTGCTATTTTACGAAGTGCCGGAATTTTAGCAGAACAAGCTATGTATAATGCTACTGGCGGAGTAAATACTCACAAGGGTGCAATCTATTCTATAGGAATTCTATGTGCAAGCATTGGGAGACTTTGGACCCCCGAAAATCCTTTTGCAGATGCTTCAAACGTTTGCTTGGAGAGTTCAAATATTGTTAAAAATGCTGTAAAAAAAGATTTTGAAGAAATATCTGCAATTACTGCGGGGGGAAGACTATACTTGAAGTACGGTCTTACCGGGATTCGCGGAGAAGTTTTATCAGGCTTTTATTCCGTTTTGAAAATTGGACTTCCGTGCTACAAAAGCCTTATAGAAGAAAACTTTGGTCAAAATGATGCAGGCGTTATTACATTGCTTCATTTTATTGCAAATGTTAAAGATACTAATATCTATAATCGCGGAGGAATAGAAGGTGCTGAATATGCCGTACAAGCCGTAAGGAATATGTTAAAAGGTTCTCCCGAACCTACGAAAAAAGAAATTGAATTATTAGATGAAGAATTTATAAAGCGCAACTTATCTCCGGGTGGGTGTGCGGATTTGCTTGCAGTCACATATTTTTTATACAGCTTAAATAATTAAAAAAGCCCGACGGGCTTTTTTATTCGTTTTCGCTTTTCTTAGCTATTTTATAAATTTCGGGAAATTTGGAGATTATATAAGCATACCCGCTTACACTATGAGGAATAAGACAGTTTGAGCAGTCTTTTGTTCCGTCTTCTATGTAATCAAAGTTGCCGCCGCATTTGTCACCCAGTGCATAAAGCGGACAATAGCAGAACATACAGTTAAAATTTTCATCTTCAGCTTTATGACATGGAAAATATTGACACTTAGAATTTTTGAAATAGGAAAAATTATTTTTCATAAAATAGGCTACTCCTCTTTTCTTGGTTTAATTATATAGCTTACATACACAAAAGTCAAGGCTTTATACACTGCAAATAAAAGAGGTGGAATATGCTTAAATACACATCGTCTAAATGCATTTAATATTTATTATAATAGCTTTAGTAAGAGTTTAAGAGAGGGGACCTTTATGAAAAGTCTCCTCTCTTTAATACTAAAAATTATCAGCTTAACTCAAACATACCCGTATAAAGCTGATAGTATTTACCGTGCTTTTCGATAAGCTCTTCATGGTTTCCGCGTTCTATGATTTCACCCTTTTCAAGAACCATTATTGCATTAGAGTTGCGAACAGTAGAAAGTCTGTGTGCGATAACAAAAACTGTTCGTCCTTCCATAAGAGAATCCATACCCTTTTCGATAAGGGACTCAGTTCTCGTGTCGATGGAGGATGTCGCCTCGTCTAGAATAAGAACAGGCGGGTCTGCAACGGCGGCACGGGCAATAGCAAGAAGCTGACGCTGACCTTGCGATAGATTTGCACCGTCGGAGTAAAGCATAGTGTCGTAGCCTTCAGGAAGATGTCGTATAAACGAATCCGCATTTGCAAGCTTTGCCGCTGCAATACATTCATCGTCTGTAGCATCAAGTCTTCCGTAGCGTATGTTATCCATTACACTTCCCGTAAAGAGATGCGTGTCCTGAAGAACCATGGAAAGGGAACGGCGAAGGTCGTTCTTCTTTATCTTGTTTATGTTGATGCCGTCATAGCGTATTTTGCCGTCAGGCACGTCGTAAAAGCGGTTTATAAGATTTGTGATAGTGGTCTTGCCCGCACCCGTTGAGCCAACGAACGCTATTTTCTGACCTGCCTTTGCATAAAGGGAAATACCGTTAAGGACAGTCTTGTTTTCCTCGTATCCGAATACCACGTTGTCAAATTCAACCTTACCCTCAACAGGTACGTATTCTATTGTGCCATCAGCAGAATGAGGGTGCTTCCATACCCAGATACCTTCTTTTGAGTCGGTTTCCTCGAAAGTACCGTCATCATTTTTCTTTGCTCTAACCAGCGTAACGTATCCCTCGTCAACCTCGGGTTCTTCGTCAATTACCGCGAAAATTCTCTCTGCCCCTGCAAGGGCTGTGAGGATTGCGTTTATCTGCTGTGTAATTTGTGAAACGGGCATTGAAAACTGTCTTGTGAACTGTAGGAAGGAAATTACCGCACCAAGAGATAAAACTTCAGTAATAGTAAGTACGCTTCCCACCATGGCGGTTATGGCATAAAGGGTGTGAGTGAGATTGTTCATTATAGGACCGAGAATATTTGCAAAGGTGTGAGCACTCGTTGCAGAATGACAAAGGGTAGCGTTAAGATTTGCGAATTCACCCTTTGCACTGTCCTCGTGACAGAATACCTTTACAACCTTTTGTCCTTCAATCATTTCCTCAATATATCCGTTTACCGCACCAAGGTCCTTTTGTTGCTTTATAAAGAACTTTGCACTGTTACCCCCTATCTTCTTGGTAAGGAAGGTCATAAGGAAAAGCATTAAAACTACAAGAAGTGTAAGATGCCAGCTATAGGTCATCATCATTATGAACACTGAAATAACCGTGATAAGAGAAGAAATGGTGCTTATAATACTGTTTGACAGAAGCTCTCGGAGGGTATCTGTATCGTTTGTATAACGACTCATTAGCTCTCCGTGGGTGTGGGTGTCGAAGTACTTAAGAGGGAGAGTCTCCATCTTATTGAAAAGGTCAAGACGGATACTCAGAAGTGCTTTCGTTGAAAGAGAGAGCATAATTCTCTGATATACATATGTAGAAACTGCACCGAAAAGGTAGATAATACCCATCAAAACAAGCATTGAGGCAAATTCAGCAAGCTTTTTTGAATCAGGGTTTCCTATAAGCGGCTCAATAAAATCGTCGATAATGGGCTTGAGCATAGAAGCACCTGCAACCTGTGCACCTGAGCTTAAAAGCACAAGCAGAAGAACGAGTAAAAGCAGTATCTTATTTTGTCCTACAAGATATTTTAAAATTCTTCCAAGTGTAGCTTTTATGTTTTTTGGCTTTGCAGGCACTCTCATTTTTGGTGGTGGCATATTACTCATCTCCTTTCTGCTGGGATTCATATACTTCACGGTATATATCACAGCTCTTCATCAGATTGTTGTGTGTATCAAAGGCAACTATTTTTCCGTCGTCAAGGACGATAATTCTGTCAGCGTCCATAACAGATGAAATTCTTTGTGCAATTATAATGGCGGTAGTGTGGGAAAGCTCTCGCTTGAAAGCTGAGCGTATCTTTGCATCCGTTGCTGTGTCAACCGCACTGGTGGAATCATCGAGAATAATGATTTTAGGCTTTTTAAGAAGTGCTCTTGCAATACAAAGACGCTGTTTCTGTCCTCCTGATACGTTTACACCACCCTGACCGAGCACTGTTTCATAGCCGTCAGGGAATGAGGAGATAAAGTCGTGTGCTTCGGCATTTTTACAAGCGTTTATTATTTCATCGTCACTTGCCTCAGCATTACCCCACTTAAGATTTTCTTTTATAGTACCCGAGAAAAGAACGTTTTTCTGAAGCACCATGGCAACACTGTCGCGAAGGGCGTTCAGCGAGTACTCCTTAACGTTTCGACCGCCTACAAGTACCTCACCCTCAAGCACGTCGTAAAGACGGGGAATAAGCTGAACAAGTGTTGTTTTTGCCGAGCCTGTACCTCCTATAACGCCTATTGTTTCGCCTGAGTTTATTTTAATGTTTATATTTGTAAGCGTCAGATTATCTGCATTTTTAGAATAGCTGAAATTAACGTTCTTGAATTCAACCGAGCCGTCGGCAGGAACGAGAGTACTGTCGCCGTTATCCTTTATGTCAAGCTCTTCGTCAAGCACCTCTGAAATTCTTCCAATAGATGCACGGGAAATTACAAGGCTTATAAATATAAATGAGATTGCCATAAGGGAGGAGAGAATCTGCGTTACGTAGCTGATGAAGCCCGAAAGGTCACCTGTGTCCATTCCTGCACCGGAAATAACGAGATTTCCGCCAAACCAAAGGATTGCCACAATACATGCATACATTGAAATCTGCATTGCAGGAGCGTTGAGAATGATAAGCTTTTCAGCCATTATCTGACAGCTTCTTACTTCCTCTGCCGATATTCTGAACTTTTCCTTTTCGTGTCTTTCACGCACAAACGCCTTAACTACTCTGATGCCGATAAGGTTTTCCTGAACTGATGAGTTCATGGCATCGTATTTTTTGAGCATCTTTCCAAATCTGGGATGTGCATTTGTCATGATTAAAACGAGAACAATTGCAAGCACAGGAACAGCAACAAAGAATACCGTAGAAAGCTTGGGGCTTATTTTAATAGCCATTATAATAGCGCCCACAAGCATAAAGGGTGCTCGTATTGCCATACGAATCAGCATCATGAGAGTGTTTTGCACGTTTGTAACGTCGGTAGTGAGTCTTGTTACGAGAGATGCAGTTGAAAACTTGTCAACGTTTGAGAAGGAAAAATCCTGAACCTTGTTGAAAAGAGCGCCTCTGAGGTTTTTACCAAAGCCCATACCTGCTCTTGCCGCCGTCATACCTCCCATAGCACCGAAGGTGAGAGAAATGACAGCCATAAGTATCATAAGAAGTCCTGCCTTGACAGTGAAGGCAGTGCCTCCGTCACCCTTGATACCTACGTTTATCATTTCAGCCATAACGTAGGGGATGAGAATTTCCATCGCAACCTCACCTATCATGACAATAGGCGTTAGTATCGCGTACTTTTTGTATTCTCCCAGATGGGAGAAAATCTTTTTGTACATAACGTATCCTTTCTTTAGTCAATATTTTCAAGTAGCTTTAAAAGAAGTGCCATAAGAGTATCTGCTTCTTCCTTGGTTATACTTTTAAGAAGTTTTTTATCACGCTCTACAATAAAGCATATGAGCTTTTCGTTTTTTTCTTTACCCGAAGGTGTCAGTCTTACGAGCTTTGCCCTTGAATCGCGAGGGTCAGGGAAGCGCTCTATAAACCCCTTCTTTTCAAGAATTTGCATTGCACTTGTAACGGTAGATCGCCTTACACCGAATTCCTTTTCTATCTCCTTTTGGGGAACTTCACCCTCTTTGAGATATATCATTTTCAGAACCTGTAATTGCTCAATAGTCATATTTTCATTTACAAGGTTTTCGTCGGCAGACCTCTTAAGTTTATTTGATATTATACCGATAAGACGCCCGAGCGTCATTTCGGGCTTTTTCAAAACGCCACCTCCTTAATTGTTAGATGTCTAACATATTATATTGCAAAAGGCGCTTGTTGTCAACCTTTTTTGGTGTGAATATTCTGTAAAAAAACGTGAAGCTTCGGCTTCACGTTTTATAGATTATATCTCGTTTATGGCGTTTTTGTCAAACGCTTCACCTATCATAGCTTTTCCGAAAGCATCGGCTAAAAGGTAATAGCGGTATTGACGTGTAAGATAGGGAAGAGAAAGGTCGTCTATCATTTCCAATCTGCCCCCAAGATAATCGTCAAAGCCGGGAATAAAGAGAATTGCCGTATCTCCGTCTTTTTTTATAACGAAGTCGGAGTAAATCTCTTTCAGCTTTTCTTGAAAATCAGTGCCTTCATTATTCCAAGGAACAGCTACTGCAAAGCCTTGAAGGAGGCTTTTATCTCCTGACATGAATTTCAGAAAGCCCATGTAAATATCATCGTATTTATGGCACATTCTGAAAACAGGCTTTCCTTCGTGTATGGTGGATAAAGTGTCTTTTCTAGGCATATCTTCACTCTTCACCGAAACACCCTCTGCCACCCCGATGATTTGTGGGATTTTATTTCGGTAGAAGGTGAGATACTTGAGAAGCGTATTCTTTTTTGATGAATAGAAAAGCCAGAAGGATGCGATGACTGTAATCGCAAAAAATAGTATCGAGCCTGTAAAGCCAAAGGAAATAAAGCCAAGCACCGTCATAGATATTACAGATATGAGAATGATACCGAGAGTTCTTTTTTCCATGGATTTGTCAAGCTTCTTTATCTTTTCACCGATTTCAAGTATTTCTTTCACCTTTGAGGTTTCACAAAGCTCCTCAAAGGCTTTTATCTTTTCGTCCATTTTGTGTCCTTTCAGTTTTCGCTGCTTGCAACCATTTCCATATATTTCTCACGTGATATGAGCACTGTTCGGGGCTTTGAACCTGCAAATTCACTGACAACTCCAAGCTCCTGCATCATATCAACAAGTCTTGCGGCTCTCGCATATCCAAGCTTGAGCTTTCTTTGAAGCATCGAGGTGGAAATAGTACCGCTGTCAAGCGCTATTTCAATAGCAGGACGAAGCATTTCGTCGGAGTTGAGAGTAACCTCGTCACCTGAATCCATATCGTCGTCGTCAGAGCCTCTTGAACTTCTCTTCTCACCGCACTTTGCCGCTTCCTTTTCAATGCTGTCCATAATTTCCTCACTGTAGGAAACAGGTGTGCTGTTCTTAAGGAAGGATATTACTGCTTCAATTTCACTGTCGCTTACAAAGGAGCCTTGAACACGTGTAGGTGTCATAGAGCCTACGGGTGCATAGAGCATATCACCCTTACCCACAAGCTTTTCAGCACCTGCAAAGTCAATGATGGTTCTTGAGTCAGTCTGTGATGCTACTGTAAAGGCTATACGTGAGGGAACGTTTGCCTTGATAAGACCTGTAATGACGTCAACCGAGGGACGCTGAGTACCGAGAATCAAATGCATACCTGCGGCTCTTGCCTTTTGGGCAATTCGGCAGATAGAGGACTCAACGCTGTCTCTCGCCATCATCATAAGGTCGGCAAGCTCGTCTATGATAATAACTATCTGGGGAAGCACCTCACGGTCACCCTCGCGGAGAGCCACCTCGTTGTACGCCTTGATTTCACGAACGCCCACTTCTTCAATGAGAGCAAATCGTCTTTCCATTTCGTTAACCGACCATGCAAGAGCACCTGCCGCGTTTTTCGGGTCGCTGACTACGGGGACAAGCAGATGTCCGATACCGTTGTAAACGCCGAGCTCGATTTTCTTGGGGTCTATAAGTATAAGCTTTACCTCATCGGGTCTTGCCTTGTAAAGAATACTCATAAGGATACTATTTATACAAACCGATTTACCCGAGCCTGTTGTACCCGCAATGAGCATGTGAGGCATTTTTGCAATATCACAGAATACAGGGTTTCCCGCAACGTCCTTACCGAGACATGTGGTAAGCTTGCTCTTTGAATTTTCAAACTGACTTGACTCAATGAGTGTTCTTATATTTACAACAGACGTAGTTTTATTGGGAACTTCAATTCCCACTGCCTCTTTTCCTGGGATAGGTGCTTCAATACGAACACCCTTCGAGGCAAGGGAAAGGGAAATATCGTCTGCAAGATTTCTGATAGAGCGTACTCTTACACCTGTTTCGGGCTGAAGCTCATAACGTGTTACTGTCGGGCCTTTTGCAATGTTTATAAGTTTTGTTTTAACACCAAAGGAGGAAAGAGCATTTACAAGCTTCTTTGCCGTCTGCTCGTACTCGGCGTTCATTGAATCTGTAGGAGGAGTACCCTTTGTAAGAAGCTCAACGGGAGGAAATACGTATTCAAGCGGTGCTTCTTCGCTTTCTTCGCCAATCGACACCTCACTTATTTCTGTGTCAAGGTCATCGTCAGGGTCTATATCTGTCGTTTCAGCCATTTCCTCAACGTTTTCATTTTCTTCGGGAGTAAATATTTCAGAAATTTCAGGGTCTTCCTTCTTACCGAAGATAGTCTTAAGGGCTGAATCTTTTTCTTTAAGGTCAATTACGTGAGTGTCGGTAATATCTTCATTCTCACTTATCTCACGCTCGGGTATTTCCGTTTCTTCTTCAAACTCTTCAATGGAAGGTCTCTTTCTGTTGGACTTTTCTGCCTTTTCTTCAAGCTTCGCCTTTTCTATTTCTTCTTTCTCTTTATTATCGAAGTACTCGTCACGCGCTTTCTTTATTTCAAGTCCCTTTTCACGGGATTTTTTCATAAGTGAAACGATAAGACGA
Source organism: Eubacteriales bacterium (assembly GCA_045653035.1). Lineage (GTDB taxonomy): Bacteria > Bacillota > Clostridia > Oscillospirales > SIG627 > RGIG6353. The sequence goes on along the minus strand of JAZOLO010000008.1, from coordinate 61,391 downwards.
GCAAGGTCAAGCGGGGTCTTACCAACAGTCATGGGTAGAAGCACTACGGCAGAGAGTCCCAGAATAATGAAGGTAGGCACACGTCCGATAAGAGGAGAAAGTGCATTTGCAATAACACCTCCGAAAAGTGAGCCTGTTGTGATGTGCCCCTCGTCCGTTAGTGCCGATTTATAGTGTTCTACAATGTTGAAGCCGGTGGCATGACTCTTGGCGGTAGCAACGATAGCAGATACAGTTACTACGAAAAGAAAGGAAACAATCCACCCCTTTGATGAGAAACGTGAGGTTGCTTCTTTTCTATAGAGAAATGCACGGGCAACGAGAAGTGCGGGTATAAAATAAATACCCCATGAGAAAAGTCCTGCAAGGACGTTTTTTAGCCAGCTTCCCACAACCCCCGTAAAGGCGGTAGCAAATATACATAAAAGCAGGAAAAACGCAATAAGCACAAGAAAATAGGGCATAAGACCAAGCCTTATTTCACTTGGCGGATTGTACCCCTTCTTTTTTGCGGTATTTTCTTCTTTTACTTTAGTTGTTTTTTTAGTTTGTTTTTTAGCCATTTTTTCTACCTTTTATTTTAATTATATAAAATAATTATACTAAATATTTCTTCTTATGTCAATTACCTCAACTCAAAAATTACTGTTTACAATGAGGTTTATTTATGATATAATGACAATTGAAAGGAGTGGGTATATTGGAAAATTACATGACCTATTTGTGGATACTCACTATCATAGTATCCCTCGTGGTAGAGGCAGGTACGTATGCACTTGTTGCTATATGGTTTGTACCAGCGGCGGCAGTGTGTATTGTGCTTTCCGTTTTTGATTTGAGTATCGCTGTTCAGGTAGTAACCTTTTTTGTGCTTTCTCTCATCTGCATTTTGTTTTTCAGAAAACATGTTGAAAAAGCGCTTAAAAAGAAAGCTGTACCTACAAACGCCGATGCGGTAATCGGTAAAATCGGTATAGTTACCGAGGATATTGACAATATTAACTTCAAGGGACAGGTAAAGGTAGGCGGACAAGTGTGGACCGCCAGAACAAACGACTCGTCTCTTTTAGAAAAAGGGGAGACCGTCGAGGTACTTGCCATTGAAGGAGTTAAACTAATAGTAAATAAAAAGTGAGGTAATAATATGACATCAATTATAGTAATTCTTCTCATCATTATAGCGGCAATTCTTATTTCAAATATCCGTATCGTTCCTCAGGCACAGGCGTACGTTATCGAACGTCTCGGTACTTATCACGCTACCTGGTCAACGGGTCTTCACATGACTGTACCCTTTATCGACAGAATAAGACGTAAGATTTCTCTTATGGAAAAGCTTTCCGACTTTGAGCCTCAGGACGTTATTACAAAGGATAACGTTAAAATGAGAATTGACACCGTAGTATTCTATCAGATAACCGACTGTAAGCTTTATACCTATGGCGTTGAAAACCCAAGCTTTGCTATTGAAAATCTTACTGCCACAACACTTCGTAACATTATAGGTGAATTAGAGCTTGACTCAACTCTTACCTCACGCGACCTTATAAACTCAAGAATGAGAAATACTCTTGACGAAGCAACCGACCCTTGGGGTATTAAGGTAAACCGAGTAGAACTTAAAAATATTATTCCCCCCAAGGAAATTCAGGACGCCATGGAAAAGCAGATGAAGGCAGAGCGTGAAAGACGTGAAAAGATACTCATCGCAGAAGGCTCTAAGGCGGCTGATATCCTTACAGCCGAGGGTAAGAAGCAGGCGATGATTCTCGATGCAGAGGCACAGAAGCAGCAGCAGATACTTCTCGCCGAGGCGGAAAAGGAAGCTCGTATCAGAAAGGCAGAGGGTGAAGCCGAAGCCATTCTTAAGGTGCAGGAAGCAACTGCGGAGGGTATCAAGCGTATCAACGAAGCAACACCGTCAGAAGCAGTAATTAAGCTCCGTAGCCTCGAAGCCTTTGAAAAGGCGGCAGACGGAAAAGCTACAAAGATTATTATTCCAAGTGAAATCCAAAGCGTTGCAGGACTAGTTTCGGGCATTAAAGAGATTGCTGAATAACGTTTATTTAGGGGAAGTGCTTTTTATAAAAGCACTTCCCCTAAAATATAAATAAAATAAGTTCGGACGAAACAGTCCGAACTTTTCCTTGAAAGCTTGTAACAGAGGCGATAGTGTGTTCATATTTTGCTTTTAGGAGAGATAATGTAAAAAATATTAAACCTTTTCATTTTCGGTTTTCACCCAAAAGACACGCCGTAAGCTGACGTAAGAAAAAAGAACCAAGGCGGAAGCCTTGGTTCTTTTAATCATTTTAGTGAACGATGCACTTTTCGGTATCCTTGTCGAAGATGTGAAGTCTGTTAACTTCAAGAGCAACCTTGATATCGGTATCAACCTTCGAGCTGGAGTGTGCATTAACGTTAGCAATAATGTTCTGATCGTCTGCAACGAGGTAGAGGTAGATGCATGAACCCATAAGCTCGGTAACGTCAACGTGAGCAGAGATAACCCAGTTTGAAAGAGATTCAAGATACATGGGCTCGTCATGAATACACTCGGGACGGATACCTGCAACAACTTCCTTGCCGATATATTCCTGAAGTGCTTCACTCTTAGCTTTTTCGGCAGGGAGAGGAAGCTTGTTTTTGCCGAAGCAGAAGCAAACGTCGTCGCCAACCTTTTCAATAGTACCGTTGATAAAGTTCATCTGAGGAGTACCGATGAATCCTGCAACGAACATATTAACGGGATAATCGTAAAGCTTTTGAGGGCTGTCAACCTGCTGGATAAGACCGTCCTTCATAACGACGATACGTGTAGCCATGGTCATAGCCTCGACCTGGTCGTGAGTAACGTAGATAAATGTAGTAGCAAGTCTTGTATGAAGCTTTGTAAGCTCTGTTCTCATCTGAGTACGGAGTTTAGCGTCAAGGTTTGAAAGAGGCTCGTCAAGAAGGAAAACCTTGGGCTGACGAACGATAGCACGACCGAGTGCAACACGCTGTCTCTGACCACCGGAAAGAGCGGCAGGACGTCTGTCGAGAAGGTGAGCAATGTCAAGAACTCTTGCGGCTTCCTCAACCTTTCTCTTGATTTCTTCCTTGGGAGTCTTACGAAGCTTAAGACCGAATGCCATGTTCTCGAACACGGTCATGTGAGGATAAAGAGCGTAGTTCTGGAAAACCATCGCGATGTCTCTGTCCTTAGGTGCTACGTCGTTGACAATCCTGTCACCGATAAAAAGCTCGCCTTCGGAAATTTCTTCAAGACCTGCGATCATTCTCAGTGTGGTAGACTTACCGCAACCTGAAGGACCTACGAGGATGATAAATTCCTTGTCCTTGATTTCAAGACAGAAATCTGAAACGGCTGTAACTCCACCTGGATATTTTTTGTAAATATGCTTAAGTGATACACTTGCCATGGGGTGACCTCCTAAAAAAACGTAAAACTTATAGTTTCCACTAAAGTAAATTTTATTGCTATAATATGATAACAGAAAAGCGAAAAATAGTAAAGAGTTTTATTTCCCAATTTTAATGGTCGTCATATGTTAATATTGCACAAATTTTGAATACTAGATGTCCAAAAGCCCCCATTTTTAAGGGGTTAGTGTTTTTAAAAAAATACTTTTTGATGAACTTGCACAAATTTCAGAACGTCTATTTAGCACCTTTAATGGTAAGACCGATTCTCTTTTTCTGAACGTCTACTGAAAGCACGCTGACCTTCACAACGTCGCCTACAGAAAGTGCCTCGGAGGGGTGCTTGATGTATTTATCTGAAATCTCGGAAATATGAACAAGACCGTCCTGATGTACCCCTATATCAACAAAAGCACCGAAATCGCAAACGTTTCTAACAGTACCTGTGAGTACCATCCCCTCGTAAAGGTCGTTCATATCGAGAATGTCGTCACGAAGAACAGGCTCGTCAAAATCGTCACGAATATCAAGACCGGGCTTTTCAAGTTCCTTTACAATATCAAGAAGAGTAGGCACACCGATACCAAGCTCCTCTGCAAGACTGTCTGCACCATAAGAGCTTACCTTGTCGGAAAGTCCACTGAGTCCCTCTCGTATGATTTCTGTATAGCCGAATTTCTTCATAAGCTCTCTTGCCTGAGCGTAGGACTCAGGGTGAACACCTGTGTTGTCAAGAGGCTCTTTTCCGTCAGGGAGTCTTAAGAATCCGGCACACTGCTCGAAAGCCTTGTCTCCGATACGGGGCACTTTTTTAATCTTTTCTATTGACTCAAATTCTCCGTTTTCTTCACGGAATTTGACGATGTTTTTAGCACTTGCCGCATTTATTCCCGCAACGTAGGAGAGAAGGGGAGCGGATGCAGTGTTGAGGTTTACACCGACACTGTTAACACAGTTTTCAACAACACCGCCGAGTGCCTCGTCAAGACGCTGAGGCTTCATATCGTGCTGGTACTGCCCCACACCTATTGCCTTGGGCTCTATTTTAACAAGCTCTGCAAGGGGGTCCTGAATTCTTCTTGCAATAGATACGGCACTGCGTTGTGTTACGTCGAAGTCGGGGAATTCCTTTGCCGCAAGCTCGGATGCCGAGTAAACAGACGCACCTGCCTCGGAGGTTACGATGTACTTCGTTTTAAGATTGTTCTTTTTGAGCATGGAGGCAACGAACATTTCGCTTTCCTTTGATGCCGTACCGTTACCGATGGAGATTACGTCAACGCCGTATTTCTTTATGAGAGAAAGCATTATTCTTTCACTTTCTTCTGTTCTCTCCTGAGGCTTTGTGGGGTATATTACCGCCGTGTCAAGCACCTTACCTGTCTTGTCAACCACTGCAAGCTTACAGCCTGTTCTGTAGCCTGGGTCAAAGCCTATTACCGTCTTACCCTTAAGCGGTGGCTGAAGAAGCAGATTTTTAAGGTTGTCCTCAAAAACGAGAATTGCCTTTTCACTTGCGTCGTCAAATGTCAAAGAGCGTATTTCTCTTTCAAGTGAGGGGAAGAGGAGTCTTGCATAAGCATCTCTTACCGCACTGTCTACGAGAGAGGTGAAAATGCTACCCATAATAACGCATCTGTTTATGAGGAATGATAAGGGCAGATATTCGTCTATTTCTACCGATACCTTGAGAAAGTCCTCCTTCTCGCCTCGGTTAAGGGCAAGAATTCTGTGAGAGGGTATCTTGTTAATTGCCTCGCTGTACTCGTAGTACATGCGATAAACGGAGTCCTCCTCCTTTGCCGCTTTGGAGGTGATAAGACCGTGGTCAAAGATAAGCTCTCTCATTACCTGACGGAATTCCGCATTGTCAGACACGTCCTCGGCAATAATATCAAGAGCACCCTGTAAAGCCTCCTCGGGAGTGGAAACGCCCTTTTCCTCGTTTACGTATTCTGCCGCAAATTCGAGAGGGTCACCCTGCTTTATTTCCTGTGCGAAAATAAGCTCGGCAAGAGGCTCGAGACCCTTTTCACGGGCAACTGAGGCTCTTGTCTTACGGTGGGGCTTGAAGGGACGGTAAATGTCCTCAACCACCGTCATTGTTTCGGCTTTTTCAAGGGCTTCTCGTATCTCGTCTGTAAGCTTCCCTTGCTCCTCAATGGAGGAAAGTACCTCTTCTTTTCTCTTTTTAAGGTTTCGCAGATAGGTGAGTCTTTCAAATATCTGACGTAATACTTGGTCATCAAGAGAGCCCGTCATCTCTTTTCTGTAACGGGCAATAAATGGAATTGTGTTTCCGTCATCAATAAGGTTGATGACGTTTTTTGACTGACTTTCTTTTATACCGAACTCGTTGGCAATAGCTTTTATAAAATCCATTGTGTCTCCTTAAGGTCAAATTTGTTTATATATTTGTTTATATTAAGTTTACCATATTTTTACACAAAATGCAACCTTTAGGGAGGCTCTTGTCTTGACTTTTTTTACATTTGTGGTAAAATTATCAAAGTAACTTGAGAGGGAGGATACCAATGAAACTCGAAAGAAAAAGACTCAGAGACGAGGCTCGTTTTCAGGTGTTTGCACATCTGTCAAAGGGACTTATTGCATACGTGCTGTCGGGAATTATATCAACGGCAGTTATATATAACATGCAGTTAACTGCAAGCACTCACAACGTGGAGTTATTTACAACCAACATGAAAACACTCGGAATAGTTTATCTCACCTTGATTTTAGCATCGGTGATAAATATGCCTCTTGCCTTTTGTGCCCAGCGTTTTTATCTTCTCATTTCCCGAGAGTCACCACTAAACTCTATACCCATAAAAAGGTTTTTCGAGCCCTTTGGAACTCCTGCACTTCTTCTTAAAGGGGCGGTGCTTCTTATAGTTATTTCAATCCTTGAAATTTTCGGCATTTTCGTTCTTGTGTTCCCTGTGTATCTTGCCTTTTCCATGTCGGTTTTCTTTCTTTCGGATAACCCTGAAATATCCGTATTTGAAGCACTTAAAAGAAGCGCAAAGATGATGCGGGGAAAGAAGATGGAAGTCTTCCTTACGATACTTCCTCTTATGGGAACGTACCTCTTTGTAAACTTTTTCTTTTCGTCGCTTTACTTTATATCCTTTTTTATCACATCGGTAATACAAATAATGCTTTTCGTAGTCCTTGCGATGATTTATGATAAGAATAAACAGTAACGTAAAAGTGTTGCCAAACGGCAACGCTTTTTTTGTTTTTTTCTATTGTAATTTTGTATTTAATATAGTATAATATATTATGTATAAGTATATGGAGAAAAGAGGTAAATCAAATGGATGAAATCTTCTGTACACTCGGTGAGCTTATAAAGGAGTTTGCTTTAACTCCGGTTTATTTACCGGAAGGAGCCGAGGAAACTCATATTACAAAAAACGAGGTTAACCGTCCCGGACTTCCTCTGTCGGGATATCTTGAGCATTTTGACAGAGAACGTATACAGGTTCTTGGTATGGTGGAGTACGGATATCTTGATAGCTTGACCGATGAGGAGAAAACAAAGAAGCTTGATGCTTTTTTTGCTCTGAAGCCAGTTCTTGTAATTCTGTCGCATACCGACATAATACCTATAGGCTTTAGAGATGTTGCAGAAAGGTACGGAGTACCTCTTTTACATGTAGGTCAAAAGACATCACCATTTATGGCGGCTCTTATTTCTTCACTCAGCGTAAAGCTTGCTCCCATGATTTCTCAGCACGGGGTTTTCGTTGAGGTTTACGGTGAGGGTATCCTTATTACGGGCGACAGCGGAATAGGTAAGAGTGAGGCGGCAATAGAGCTTGTCAAGCGTGGACACAGACTTGTTGCCGACGACTCGGTAGAGATAAGACGAGTATCTGATAAAACTCTTGTCGGTTCAGCCCCTGAAATTATTCGCCACTATATCGAGCTTCGAGGCATTGGAATAGTTGACGTAAGACGAATTTTTGGTATGGGTGCCGTAAAAAATACCGAAAAGATAGACCTTGTTATAAATCTGGAGCTTTGGGATAAGGATAAGTTTTATGACCGTTTCGGACTTGAAACCGAGTACACCGAGATAATGGGACTTCATATTCCCAGTATCACAGTTCCCGTCAAGCCCGGTAGAAACCTTGCGGTAATTATCGAGATTGCCGCTATGAATCACCGTCAGAAGAAGATGGGCTACAATACTGCGGTTGAATTTAATAAAAAGCTCATGGGGAATATAGACCTTCCTGAGGAGCGATAACTTGGAGTAAATGTTATGACGAATACCGAGCTTTTCTTAAAGGAAGCTTCAAATGAGTGGAACGTTAAAACCTGCGTTAAGATGAGTGAATATACCACCTTCAAGATAGGAGGCATTGCCGATGTTGCACTCTTTCCTAAATCTGCCGACGAGCTTCGAGGGGCGGTGACTCTTGCAAAAGACACAGGTATTCCTTATTACGTCGTAGGACGGGGCTCCAACCTTCTCGTTGCTGATGAAGGGTACCGCGGTGTCATCATATTCACCTCTGATATGGCGTGCACAGAGTTCGACGGCAATACAGTCCGTGCCGAATGTGGCGTTGGACTTACCACCCTTTCAAGAGCTGTAGGAAAGCGTGGGCTTTCGGGAATGGAATGTCTTTGCGGAATACCCGGAAGCATCGGCGGTGCAGTGTATATGAACGCAGGTGCTTATGGCGGAGAAATGAAGGATATAACAGTATCCTCCGACTATTATTCACCGACTCTCGGATTTGGTACTCTTGTGGGGGAAGAACAGGATTTTTCTTACCGTCACAGTGCATACTGTGATAGTGATAAGATAATAATTTCTTGTACTATGAAGCTCTTTAACGGAGACCCGCTTGAAATACATACAAAAGAAGAGGAGCATCTGAAAGCAAGGCGAGAAAAGCAACCCCTCGAATATCCCAGTGCAGGCTCTACCTTTAAAAGATACCCAGGCAGATTTACTGGTAAAATGATAGAGGATGCAGGGCTTAAGGGATTTCGTATAGGCGGTGCATTTGTTTCAGAAAAGCACGCAGGCTTTCTTGTAAGTGACGGAAGCGCTACCGCCTCCGATATGATAGCACTGATTTCTGCCGTTCGCGAAAAGGTATATGAAAAAGAGGGGGTTTTAATAGAGTGTGAGGTCAAGTATTTATCATCTGAGGGGGAGGAAAAGCTTTGAACTTCAATCCTTCATACAGTATGACCGTTAAGGAAAAATTGTCCGAAAAAACGGCAAAAGGGATAGGACTCCACGGCACATCAAAAGGGAAGGTCACCGACAAATGCTGTACTCTGGCTTTTTTTTACGGAGTAATGCTCCTTTCAAAAAAGCTTGACAAGGAAACTATGACCCTTTCTCTTGACAACGAAAAGCTTCTTGAAATATGCACCTATATCATGATACAGCATTTTCTTGCAGTACCAACAGTTCGCGAAAAGGAAAGGGCAGGCAAGAGAAAATTTGAGGTATCATTTAAAAAAGAGCTTGTAGGCAGGGACCTTGCAGATAAGCTTTTTGACGACCAGCTTGATTTTTCTTTTGTTTCTATCTGCCCAAACTGCATCAGCTTCTTTTTGAGAGGTGCTTTTCTTGCGGCAGGAAACATAACCGACCCTGAGCGTGACTATCGTGTTGAATTTGTCTTCGGTGACAAAAAGATTGCCCAATCATTCTTGAAATTTTTGTGTCCCTATATTGAGGGCAGACTTACCAAAAGAGGAAACTCTTACGTTGTATACGTTAAGGGAAGCGAAAGGGTAGAGAGCTTTTTCACTCTTATTGGTGCCGAAAGCGTGACACTTGACATAATAGAGAGAACTATTGAAAAAGAAACAATGAACACCCTTAACAGAAGCTGTAACTGCGAGAATGCAAACACCAAAAAAACGGTAACCGCATCTGTCGAGGTGTGCTATGCAATAAAAAAACTCCGCGAAAGCGGAAAATATTCCTCTCTCCCCGCGGAACTCAAAAAGACAGCGGAGCTGAGGGAAAAATATCCCGAGGAGCCACTTTCCTCACTTGCACTTCTCTACGAGGGAGGCATTTCACGTTCGGGACTTAACCACAGAATGAAAAAGCTCATAGAGCTATCGAAAGATTAAAGGAAAGGTAAAAATGGCAGATTTCGTACATCTTCATCTTCATACCGAATACAGTCTGCTTGACGGTGCATGCCGTATAGACTCCCTTTTTGACCGCGTGAAAGAGCACGGTCAGAAGGCTGTCGCCATAACCGACCACGGAGTAATGTACGGTGCGGTAGATTTTTACAAGGCGGCGAAAAAATCAGGTATCAAGCCCATTATTGGCTGTGAGATATACATGGCGTCAAGAGGTCTTGAGGATAAGCTCTATTCCCTTGACCGAGAAAACTACCATTTAGTTCTTCTTGTTAAAAACGAAAAGGGCTATAAGAACCTCATAAAGCTCAATTCAATAGCACATACCGAGGGCTTTTATTCAAAGCCGAGAATAGATATGAAAACTCTTCGTCAGTACCACGAGGGACTAATTGCACTTTCTGCCTGTATAGGAGGACGAATACCTCAGTATATACTGGCAGGAGACTTCGATGGTGCACTATCTTATGCCCGTGAAATGAAGGAGATATTCGGAGAGGATTTTTACCTTGAGGTGCAGAATCATTTTATAACGGAGGAAGCCACGACAAATTCAGGACTCCTTCGTATATCAAGAGAGGAGAATATCCCTCTTGTAGCAACCAACGACGTTCACTATCTTGATAAAACCGATGCCGACAGCCACGCGGTGCTTATGTGCATACAGACCAATACAACAATAGACGGGGGACGACCCGAGGGATTTAAAACGGACGAGTTTTATCTAAAATCCACCGAGGAAATGGAAGCTCTTTTCCGTGCCTTTCCCGAGGCAGTCGAGAACAGCGGGAGAATAGCCGATAAATGCAATTTCGATTTTGATTTCGATGCTCACTTTTTACCCTCCTTCAAAAACAACGAGGGAATGACTAACGAGGACTACCTCAAAAAGCTCGTCCGTGAAGGACTTGATAGAATTTTTCGAGAAAACCACGTAGATTCTGATGAAAAGGAAGAATACCGACAGAGGGTAGACTACGAGCTTTCGGTTATTATAGAAATGGGCTTTTGCGAGTATTTCCTTATCGTCCGTGATTTTGTAAACTACGCAAAAAGCCAAGGTATTCCCGTAGGCCCCGGTAGAGGCTCGGGTGCTGGAAGCCTTGCGGCATATTGCCTTGGAATTACAGGAATTGACCCCATAAAGCACAGGCTTCTCTTTGAAAGATTTCTTAATCCCGAAAGAGTAAGTATGCCCGACTTTGATATTGACTTCTGTCAGGAAAGACGACACGAGGTAATCGAGTACGTGGCAGAGAAATACGGACAGAGCCACGTTTCGCAAATTATCACATTTAACACAATGGCGGCACGTGCGGTAGTCCGTGACGTAGGACGTGCTATGGGTATGCCTTATGCAAACGTTGACGAGGTAGCAAGACTGATACCCCGAAGACTTGATATAACTATTGACAAGGCTATAGACGAGGTAGGGGAGCTGAAGGACAAATATCTTACCTTCCCCGACGTGAAAAGGCTTATAAATATATCCCGTACACTTGAGGGTATGCCGAGACACGCATCCGTTCACGCAGCGGCGGTTGTTATAACTGATAATCCTGTCAGTGAATATGTGCCTCTTTGTACAAGCGGTGATGCGGTGATAACCCAGTACCCTATGAATACAATAGCAGACCTTGGACTTCTTAAAATAGACTTTCTCGGTCTTCGTTATCTTACCGTCATTGATACAGCGGTGAAGATGGTAAAGAAAACGAATCCTTCCTTTGATATTTCAAAAATCGACTACGAAGACAAGAAAGTATTTGAATACGTTTCTGAGGGTAATACCTCGGGTATGTTCCAGATTGAGTCTCACGGAATGAAAAACGTTATAATCAGACTCCGTCCACAGTCGGTGGAGGATATAACAGCGGCGATTGCCCTGTACCGCCCGGGCCCTATGGATGCAATACCGAAATATATCGACAATAGCAAAAAACGCTCAGAGATAAACTATGACCCACCCTGCCTTAAGGAAATCCTTTCTCTTACCTATGGCTGTATAGTATATCAGGAGCAGGTAATGCAGATTTTCCGTGAGGTAGCAGGCTATTCCTACGGACATGCCGATATAGTGAGACGTGCCATGGCGAAGAAAAAAGCGGACGTTATGGAAAGTGAGAGAGGTACGTTTATAGAAGGTGCCGTTTCGCGAGGAACGGACAAAAAGACGGCAGAGCGTCTTTTCGACGATATGGCGGAATTTGCAAAATACGCCTTCAATAAATCACATGCCTGTGCATACAGCTATCTGACCTATCAGACAGCATACCTGAAATTCTACTATCCTGCACAGTATATGGCATCTCTTATTACCTCAACTCTTGATGTGGAGGAAAAGGTGAACTTTTACGTAAGTGAATGTAAAACTTGCGGTATAAAAGTATTGCCACCCGATATAAACGAAAGCGGTGCAGGGTTTAGTATAACCGAAAACGGCATAAGATTTGGACTTCTTGCAGTAAAGAACGTTGGTATAAACTTTGTAAATGCACTTGTTCTTGAAAGAGAAAACGGTCGCTTCCGGGACTTCGAGGACTTCCTTCAGAGAATGTCAACCGTTTCTCTCAATCGCAAGATGGTAGAAAGCCTTATTTTCGCAGGTGCTCTTGACGCATTTCCTCATAGCAGAAGTGAAAAGGCAGGGGTGCTTGACTCTGCAATAACCACCCTTTCCGACATGAACAGGCGAAACGTTACAGGTCAGCTTGACCTGTTTTCAGAGGGGGAAACGGGAGAAACACTTTTTAGACTTACCTATCCCGAGCTTCCGCCCGATACTCTTACCGAGAGACTTAACATGGAGAAGAGCACCACGGGAGTATACCTTTCGGGACACCCTCTCGAGGGATATAAAAAAGAGGGCAGAAGATGTGCCGCGATTACCGATATAAGGCTTTCTCTTGAAAATGAAACAGGAGACTACCGAGAGGGACAGGTGGTAGACATACTTGGCGTTGTGGGAGAAAAGAAGATAAAGGATACAAAGACAGGTGCTCTCATGGCATTCTTAACGCTTTTCGACGTATCATCATCTGCTGAGGTAGTGGTTTTTTCAAAGACCTATGAAAGCACTGCTTCCTTTATAGAAAAGGATAAGGTAGTGGTTGTAAAGAGTGAAATATCTCAAAAAGACGACGAAGTGAAGCTTCTTGCAAGGAGTCTAAGATACGCCGTTCCCGATGAGAAATTCACCGAAACACAGCCTGAGACAAAAGCCTTCCCCAAGATGATAAAATACGGTGAAGACGTCAAACCTATTACTGAAAAGAAAACCGAGCCCATACCCTCAAAGCTTTACGTTAGACTGAAAACACACGATGAGGCTCTTCTTAAAAGAGTAGGAGCGCTTGTGGGAATATTCGACGGGAATATACCCGTGATAATATTTGTAGAAGACGAGAAAAAGCAGTTCAGACTTGTGGGTGCGTCGGCTGATGCATCGCCTGAGCTTATCATAAATCTTGAAAAGCTTGTTGGCAAAGAAAACGTTGTTCTTAAGTAAAAACGTAGGAAACAGATGACGGAGGAAACAGATGAAAAAACGCAGTTCGCACAGAACAAAGAAGATTATCAAAGGAGTTCTTAATACTCTTCTGACAATTTTCCTTATCATGATGATATCGGGTACTATTATGGGACTTGCTCTTGCCATGTATATCAAGAGCTACGTAAATACCGAATACGATATTGAAAACTTAAAGCTAGACCTTGACCAGACCACCTCAATCTACTATATGGATTATACCGATGAGGAGAGAACGGTGGGTAACTGGATAGAGTGGGAGGAGGAGAGAATACACGGAAGTGAAAACCGTCTGTGGGTCTCCTACGATAATATCCCCGACCATCTTATAAACGCCTTCGTTTCTATCGAGGATCAACGCTTTTGGGACCATAAGGGAGTTGACTGGAAAAGAACTCTAGGCGCTGTCGTTACCGTGTTCAGAACAGGCTCTTTCGGTTACGGCGGTTCAACTATTACCCAACAGCTTATAAAGAACGTATCGGGCGACAAGGACGTTAAAATACAGCGAAAAATAGAGGAAATTTTCCGTGCTCTCTCCCTTGAGGAGAAAAAGAGCAAGGAGGATATCCTTGAAATGTACCTCAATACGATTTACATGTCACAGGGCTGTAACGGAGTGCAGTCGGCGGCAAACTTCTATTTTCATAAGGATGTTTCCGACCTTACTCTTGCAGAGTGTGCATCTCTTGCGGCAATTACTAACAGACCCACCTATTACGACCCTATTCAAAATCCCGAAAACAACAAATACCGTCAGGAAGTAATTCTTGAGGAGATGAGAAAGCAGAAGTACATCAGCCAGAAGGAATATGACGAGGCAGTAGCAGAAGAGCTTGTCTTTTTTGATGATGAGGATTACGAGAAGGAAGAGGAGGACGCTGTAGTTCATTCATGGTTTACCGAGGTTCTTATTGCAGACGTTATATCCGACCTTATGGAAGAAAAGGGACTTGACGAAAACACCGCTACAAAGCTTGTGTATTCGGGAGGACTTAAAATTTATTCCACCGTTGACCGAAAGGTGCAGACGGCAATGGACGAGGTCTTTGCAAATGAAGAAAACTATCCCAAGCTTGAAGGCGTACAGCCTGAATCGGCTATGATAGTTATAAACCCCTATAACAGTAACGTTCTCGGAATTATCGGTGCGAGAGGGGAGAAGAAGACCAACGGCGATTGGAACAACGCAACAATGTCACGCCGTCAGCCTGGCTCCTCCTTCAAGCCCATTGCAGTTTATGCACAGGCAATAGAGGCAGGAATTGCTGGCTATTCGACTATCGTTGACGATTATCCCGTTAACGTAAATCCTTCAACGGGCAAGCTTTGGCCCTCTAACTCACCTAACCAGTACAGAGGGTATACGAGTGTGTGCGATGCACTTATTCGCTCTGTAAATACAGTTGCCGTAAGACTTATGGAGAAGGTAGGCGTTGAGGACTCCTTCTATTTCCTTCGCGATAAATTCAGAATTTCAACTCTCGTTGACACAGGCAGTACTAACGACATGGGACTTGCCAAGGCACTTGGCGGTCTTACTCACGGTGTAACCATCAGGGATATAACCACCGCTTACGCCACCTTTGCAAATTCTGGTATCTACACAGCCTCAAGAACCTATATCAAGGTTTGTGATGCTGACGGAAATATTATCCTCTCCAACGAAGAGGACAGCGAAGTAATACTAAGCTCAGGTACCGCCCAGCTTATGACTAATATGCTTGAAGAAGTTGCAGACCCCACAGGCTACGGTACTGCAAGAAGACTCACCGTTACAAGCAAGGTTGACGTTGCCGCTAAAACAGGTACTACCAACGATAACAAGGATATCTATTTCGTAGGATATACACCCTACTTTGTAGGTGGTGTTTGGTTCGGTTATGAACAGCCAAGATACCTTCCCAATCTCTCGCCAAGTCCCTCTCTCACTCTTTGGGACCTTGTAATGAACAAAATCCACGAGGATTATGTCACATCAAGTAAAAACGGAGGACCCGCTCTCCGTCATTTTGATTATTCAGAGCTTTCTTCTTACACCTATTGCCGAGACTCAGGACTTCTCATAGGAGAGTATTGCTCACTTGACCCAAGAGGCTCGAGAGTCGCAACAGGCTATGCCACAAGGGATAATATCCCCACCGCAACCTGTGACGTACACGTGCCTGTACAGTGGTGTACGGTGACAGGTGCCGTTGCTGGTGATGGCTGTCCTAAGGAGGGCGTTGTAACAATTGCCCTTATTAGAAACGAGAACAGACGTCTTGAAAAGGATGCGGCGGTAACCGATGCTCAGTATACCTATATGGACGTACCCTCTGATTACGTTTATCCCAAAGAAACTAATTTACCATTCTTTATAAACCTTTATGTCAATGGTACTTTCCCCGGTTATACATCGGGTGTAGCCCGTCCTGTAAACAGTTGGTGCGTAGAGCATAACGATAATAACAACGAGTCTTGGGCTGTCCTTTGCGAAAATTACCGCACCCTTCACCCCGAGGAATTTGAGGACGAAGAAGAGGAAGAAGTTACACAATGACAAGAAATCTTCGCTACAGTTGCCGCATATTCGCGGCAACTGTGCTTCTCTTAATATTTTTCGTTGCTTCAAGCAGCTCTGTTTTAAACTACTTCTTTTTTACTCTTGTTCTTTTCTTTTTCAGAAAAGATGCAGACCTGTTAAACGAAATAAAAAAGCCTCTTTCTTTTAAAAAAGCACTTGCATTTGTTCCTTTATTTCTGGTCTTTTCATTTATTTTATCAGCTTTATTTCCTGTAAATATATCACCCGAGAAAACTACGTTGAACGTGCTCTTTATAACTCTACTAGGACCTCTTTATGAGGAGATTTTTTTCAGAAAGCTTCTTACAAAGGGGCTGGGACGATTTTCAGCACCTCTTGTTTCATCTTTAATTTTCGGGGTTTTTCACGGGCTCTATGGATTTCCATCTGCCTTTTTTGCCGGACTTGTCCTGTATCTAATTTATAAATTGTCGGGTGGCATAAAGCTCCCCTTTTTAGCACATTTCTTAAATAACGTACTAGCCCTCATTTTTAATTAACAACTATTAGAGGAAAAAATGAACGAATTTTATATGCAAAAAGCCCTACACTATGCCCGCCTTGCCGCAAATAAAGGTGAAACACCCGTTGGTGCTGTGATAGTGCGTGGCGATGAGATAGTTTCATGGGGCTATAATACCAGAGAAACAAAAAAGAATGCACTTTGCCATGCTGAAATAATGGCTATAGACAGAGCTTGTCGTAAGCTTGGGGGCTGGCGTCTTTTCGAGTGTGATATTTACGTAACCCTTGAGCCGTGCCCTATGTGTGCGGGCGCTATAATAAATTCAAGAATAAAAAACGTTTATTTTGGAGCGTATGATAAAAAGGCAGGCTCTTTCGGAAGCCTTGCTGACTTGAACTCCTTTCCGTACAATCATCACCCAAACGTAGTAGGGGGTATAATGGAAGAGGAGAGCAGTACGTTACTAAGCGATTTCTTCAAAGCTTTAAGAAGCGAAAAAAAGGAGAAAATATAAATTTTTTGATAAATTTTTAAAAAAATCTTTACATACATCGTCTTTTGGTATAAAATATATACGTTATTTTATGAGCCGAGCTATCTCGGCATAACAAGGAGTGTTAAAAACTATGAGCCGTATGATCGGTACAGTTTCCAGAGGTGTCCGTGCACCTATTATCAGAAACGGCGATGATATTGTAAAAATCGTTACCGAGTCTGTTCTTGAAGCGTCAAAGGACGCAGGATTTGAAATTCATGACAGAGATATTATTGCCATGACCGAAGCTATCGTTGCCCGTGCACAGGGTAACTACGCTAGCGTTGACGATATAGCCCTTGACGTTAAGAGAAAGCTTGGCGGCGAGGACGTTGGTGTTATCCTTCCTATTCTCCGCCCTCACCGCTTTGCTATATGTCTCAGAGGTATTGCTAAAGGTGCGAAGAAGATAGTTCTTCAGCTCTCTTACCCCTCCGACGAGGTAGGAAACCACCTTGTTTCTCTCGATGCACTTGACGAAAAGGGAGTTGACCCCTACCGCGACGTTCTCTCTCTTTCTAACTATCGTGAGCTTTTCGGCTATGAAAAGCATACCTTTACAGGCGTTGACTACGTTGAGTACTATGAGACTCTTATCAAGGAATGCGGAGCCGAGGCAGAGATTATATTTGCTAACGACCCCCGTGCAGTTCTCGATTACACCAAGAACGTTATTACCTGTGATATCCATACAAGGGCTAGAAGCAAGAGACTTCTCCATGCGGCAGGTGCAGAGCGTGTATTCGGACTTGACGAGATATTGAATGAAAGCGTTAACGGCAGCGGTTATAATGAAAACTACGGACTTCTCGGCTCAAATAAGGCGACAGAAGATCAGGTTAAGCTCTTCCCTCGTGACTGTCAGCCTGTAGTTGATGCCATTCAGAAGAATATATATGATGCAACAGGCAAGAACGTTGAAGTTATGGTTTACGGTGACGGTGCTTTCAAGGATCCCGTAGGAAAGATATGGGAGCTTGCTGACCCCGTTGTTTCTCCCGCTTATACTTCAGGACTTGAGGGTACTCCCAACGAGCTTAAGCTCAAGTACCTTGCAGATAACGAATTTGCAGGACTTTCGGGCGACGAGCTTCGTGAAGCTATCAAGGGCAAGATTAAGGAAAAGGACGGAAACCTTTTCGGTAAAATGGCAAGTGAGGGTACAACTCCCCGCCGTCTCACCGACCTTATCGGCTCACTTTGCGACCTGACGTCAGGCTCAGGCGACAAGGGTACCCCTATCGTTTATATACAGGGCTACTTCGATAACTACACAACAGAATAATGTTTTTCAAGGGGGAGCACTTTTTATAAAAGTGTTCCCCCTCTAACCCCCACGAAAACAATATTTATTTTTTTCTTGACACTTTATTTACCTTATGGTATAATGATTACAGAAAAAGGCTACCGATAGACGGTCAGCCCTGAATTTAACAGTTACGAAAAGGTAACCGCCAAGTTTCTCAGGCTCGGGCGGTTACTTTTTTGCAATTATTAGCTCAATGAGCAATTTCACTATTATACTGATTACAGCAATAAAAAGCGTAATTACTTCATACGATGTCATCATGCATTCCCCCTGATGATTCGATTTCCGACAAGTCAGATTTCTATGTTAACAGAGGGCTTATAATCTCCCTCTGAGTCAGAGGGCTAACCGCCTACCGTTTTTGGTAGCCGAGGTGATTATATCATATATAGCTATAAAAAGCAATAAAAAAGAAGATTTTGTTTTGCAAAATACCCTCTGTGGCAGAATTCAAACATAATTTTTCATTTTCAACTGTAAAAAATAAGTGAGTACCGAAGTACTCACTGTTTTTATTTCTTTCTCGGATACGGCGACGTTTCATCGGTGAGGTCCATGAGAAAATCAAGACTTGTGTTATAGTATTTTGCAAGTATCAAAAGATTTTCGCTTGTTGGCATGAGGTCGCCTCTTTCATATTTTGATAAAACACTCTGCGAAATTCCCGTATCCATTTGAACTTTTAGCTGTGTATAATCCTTTGAAACTCTTATAAGCTTTATATTTTTCATATTCCTCACCTCTATATTCAATTATGACATATTTTATTCTTGACATTCATAAAGATTTGGAATATAATATTCACATAGCGAATATTTCTTTAAGATTTGTTGAAAGGAGACTTTGAATTTTGATAAAAGAGATATTTGTAATAAATAGAGAAAGGAAGTTTATATGTTATTCGTATATGATTTAGCTGAAAGTTTAGGTTTCGCACTTGTCATGATAGTATTTATGATTGTATCAATTATTAGTGCTAAAACAAAAAAAGCTTGGATATTTTATTCAATCGGAGCCGTATTACAATTAGTATCCTTAAGCGGTAATGAAGAACTTGCCAAAGTTAACGGTGCAGATACGACACTCGATTGGATAATTTACTTTGCTTTGTTGATAATAACGGCTGTGCTTGTGATTAAACGATATAATAAACATAATTAGAGTTATAGTTATAAGCAGTTGTTATTTATCTAAAAATGTATTAAAGTTTTTGAAGGGGAGTATGAGGGGAAACTTTTTTCAAAAAGTTTCCCTTCAAAAACAAAACTGTAAAAAAAGGAGCCTGACCGAAGTCAGACTCCTATTTTTTACACGTCCTTCCCACGGGGCCGTGTACCCATAGATAAAAACCCTGCATATGCAAGGGCGGTTTCCGCTTTCTAACATTTTTGCTCCCAACGTCCGTATAGGTCGAGCCTGTACGGGAGGTCTGCACCTGCTTCGAGTAGGGGAATCCATTTTAGTGTTGTGGGTTTATATACGGGTATCACGAGAATCGCAGGAAAAGTAGATTTTCTTTTTTAGAAAAAATACTATTAAATTTTTGAAGTTCCAAGAAGCTTTTTATAAAAAGTTTCTTGGTGGGTTAAGGGTGAAACCCTTATATAATTTACTTCTTGCAATCTTCGCAACCACAGTCGCAACCGTCGTGGTCGCACTCTTCCATAAGCTCGTCCTCGAATGCGTCAGCAACCTTGTCGAACTCATCGTCATCGTCGATGGTAACGAGCATCTCGTTGCCGTTTTCATCAACAGCAAGCTTGAGAATAACGAACTCGTCTCCATCCTCGTCTTCGGGAACAAGTGCGAGATAGTTGTTTCCGTCAAGCTCCATATCTCCGATAACTGCAAAATTCTTTTCTGCACCCTCTTCGTCAGTGAGTGTGAGTATATCCGCTTCAAATTCTTCTCTTTCTGCCATTTTAATGTCCTCCTTAAGTCTTTTACTATACTTATTTTACACTATTTTTTATATTTCGTCAATAGCTTTTCAAAAATTGAAAAAGGACTTTAATTTTTCGAGCTTTTCATGGCTTTCCTCTTTTGTCTTCGAGGAAATAAAGTAATAAAGCTTGATTTTAGGTTCCGTTCCTGAAGGACGTATCGTTACAGAGCTTGAGTCCGAAAGGGTATAGGTCAAAACGTTTTCGGGTTCAAACGGGATAGTCTCTTCCTTTCCTGTTATAAGGTCCTTTGTGATGCCCTTTTCATAGTCGGTAGTCTTTATGACTTCAAGACCTGAAATATCATGAGGAGGCTCACATCTGAGCTTCTTCATAATGTCCGACATGACCTCGGAGAAGTTTGGTGCCGTAATTATTGCTTCGCCCCAGTACTCGCCCCAAAAGCCGTATTCCTTGTAAATATCCTCAATTATATCGAGAAGTGTTTTTCCTTCGAGCTTTGCTGAAAGTGCCGCCTCGGCAATTGTGAGGGATGCAGAAACACCATCCTTATCACGGGCATAAGTGCCTGTAAGATATCCGTAGCTTTCCTCGAAGCCAAACACGAAGTTGTAATTGCCCTTTTCTTCAAACTCCTTGATTTTTTCACCAATATACTTAAAGCCTGTATAAACGTTGAATACCTCGATACCATTCTTTTTGCATATTACTTCGGCAAGGGCAGAGGAAACGATAGATTTAACCATCGCAGGATTTTCGGGTAAAGCCTTTGACTTTATTATATAGTTTATGATGATGAGTGCAATTTGATTACCTGTAAGTGCTTCAAAATTACCATCAGTGTTTTTTAGTGCTACACCCATTCTGTCAGCGTCGGGGTCGGTGGCGATGATAAGGTCTGCATCTCCTGCCACCTTAATGCCTTCGTTAAATGCTTGTATAAATTGAGGATTGGGGCGTTCAACGGTGGGAAAATTGCCGTCGGGCTGAAGCTGTGTTTTGACTGTTCGCACATTTTTAAAGCCCGCCTTTTCAAGCACTTCCGGAACAAGTCTGTACCCTGCACCGTGAAGTGGAGTGTAAAGCACGTTGAGCTTGTCGGAATTTTCCTTTATTAGATTTTTGTTCTTTACCTGTGCAAGAACGTTTTTAACGTATTCACCGTCAACCTTCTTACCGATAACTTCAATCTTTCCTTGGCTTACACCCTCGTCGAAATCAACGGTGGGTATATTCCATATATCTGTCTCGTAGAATTTGTCAGCTACCTTTTTGGCTTCAACAGGGGGGAGCTGTGCACCGTCCTTCCAATATACCTTGTAGCCGTTATATTCCTTTGTGTTGTGGGATGCGGTAATGTTGATACCTGCCATGCATCCTAGATGTCTTATAGCAAATGAAAGCTCGGGTGTGGGACGCAGAGAATCGAAAATATAAGCCTTTACACCTGTCGCCGCAAGAACACTTGCCGCAAGACGGGAGAATTCGTCCGAGTTGTTTCTCGAGTCGCATGCAATAACAACACCTGCGTCCTTGCCTTCTGCTTCTACTACAAGACGTGCAAGAGCAAAGGTCGCAAGAGCAACGGTCTCTTTGTTCATATTAGCAGGACCAGGTAACATTTTTCCGCGAAGACCTGCTGTACCAAAGCCTATAATGTACGCAAAGTTGAGAATTATTTCTTCCTCGGTAAGGCTATCATAGAAGTGAGCGTTGCCACCTGTCTTTTCTTTCCATTCATTGAGGTTTTCTTTCGCTACCCCCAGAATTTCCGCTTTGTTAATCTTTGAATCTTTTTTTATAAAGTTCATATTTCTTTCCTTTGGCTAATTTATGTTACTTCTATATTATATCAAAAAAGAGGGGCAAATACAACAACTTACAAAAAAATAATGACCGCTTTTGCGGTCATTACAAAATTTGCTTTTTATTTTACTTCTTCTGTAGAAACTACCTCATATCTGAACTCAAGCACTTCTCCGCCTTCCATTGCATCGTGCTGTGCGGTAAGACCGTTCATGTTGACAAATTCCTTTTCGCCCTTTTCCTTAACGTAGTAAACGAACTGGTTTTCTTTATCGCAAGCAATATCTCCGATGTTTGTTACAGCGAATGCTTCGTAGTCTTCTTTGTTAACGTAGTATTCAATGCCTGCCTGATTAAGTGCAACCTCAAGGCAGTCGATACCGTAATATACAACACCATCATGAGCACCTTCTTCAAAAGCCTTACCAAGCTCAACTGCTTCTTCGCAAATTACTTTACCTTCAGCATCGAGAACTCTTACGGTTACTGTCTTTGCAGAGCAAGAGGTGAGAAGCGTCATTGAAAGCATGAGAAGAGCGAGCATTAAAAACGCAAATCTTTTCATTATGTAATCTCCTTGTTCAAACGTTTATTTAACATTCCAATTATACTCTAACCTCTATGTTTTGTCAATAGTGAAATATTAAGTAAAAGCAAATAGAAAAAAGCAAAAATAACGAAAAATTGTGAACAAATTGTAAATTATACAAAAAATACAAGATTATTTAAACAAAAAATGTTGCAAATTTTTACAACATATATTATAATATCAAAGCTTGATATGCGATGAAGCGGGAGGTTGCTACCGTGAGGTAGGGAATTTCCGCAGAGTATGTCCGAAAAACGGGCGACAGTAAAACTAACATTATTCAATACTGTTTAGATTTTCTTCCTTCTATTATATAGGGGTAAAAATCGAGTTGCAACAGTAAAGAGCCTTGCTCCTATGGGGTGAGGTGTGCCTGTGGATTTTGAGGAACCTTAAAATCCTTTTGTAAAGGGTGTTGATGAAACACCCGGTGCGGTGTTAAGTTTCTGCTCCCAAAAAACACAAATTTTTAAGGAGGCAAATTATGGCAAACGAAAAAATCCGCGTAAGACTTAAAGCTTACGACCACACTCTCATCGACCAGTCAGCGGAAAAGATTGTGGAAACAGCAAAGCGTTTCGGCGCTCAGGTTTCAGGTCCTATTCCGTTGCCCACCGAAAAAGAAGTGGTAACTATCCTTCGTGCGGTACACAAGTACAAGGATTCCCGTGAGCAGTTCGAGATGCGTACTCACAAGCGCCTTATAGACGTTATCAAGCCGTCCAAGGCAGCTGTTGAAGCTCTCACAAGTCTTGAACTTCCCGCCGGTGTTGAAATCGAACTTAAAGTATTTTAATTCGTAGCACGGCAAAAACAAAAACTAGTCATGTTGGCAGAGCCAACCAATAATTAGGAGGAAAAAATGAATAAAGGTATTATCGGTAAGAAGATTGGCATGACCCAGATCTTCCTCGAAAGCGGAGAAGTAATTCCCGTAACCGTTATCGAAGCAGGCCCCTGTGCAGTAGTACAGAAGAAGACTGCCACGACGGACGGTTATGATGCAATCCAGCTCGGATTTGCAGACGTTACTGAAAAGAAGGTAACAAACCCTGTTAAGGGACATTTCAAAAAAGCTAACATCACCCTCAAGCGTCATCTTAAGGAATTCAGACTTGACGACATCAGTGCTTACAATGTAGGCGACGAAGTTAAGGCTGACATTTTCGCAGCAGGCGACAAGATTGACGTTACAGGTACTTCCAAGGGTCACGGTTACACCGGTGCCATCAAGCGTTGGAACCTTTCCATGCTTGGTAAGACTCACGGTATTGGTCCTATCCACCGTCAGTCAGGCTCTATGGGTGTTATCGACCCCGCGAGAATATTCAAGAACAAGAAAATGGCTGGTCAGTGGGGTAACGAACAGGTTACTATACTGAACCTCGACGTCGTAAGAGTTGATGCCGAAAAGAACATCATCGCAGTTAAGGGTGCGGTTCCCGGACCTAAGGGCGGTATTGTGTTCATTCGCAACTCTGTTAAGGCGTAACCTTTAGGAAGGAGGAAAAACAATGCCGAACGTTAAAGTATTCGATATGACAGGTAAAGAGACCGGTGAAGTAGTACTTTCTGAAAAGCTTTTCGGAGCTGAAGTAAATGAAGCAGTTCTTCACGCAGCGGTTCGCACTTACCTTGCAAATCAGAGACAGGGTACACAGTCTACCCTTACAAGAGCTGAGGTTTCCGGTGGCGGTATCAAGCCTTGGAGACAGAAGGGTACAGGCAGAGCACGTCAGGGCTCAACCCGTTCTCCTCAGTGGACACACGGCGGTGTAGCTCTTGGTCCTAAGCCTAGATGCTACAGACTTTCTCTCAACAAGAAAGTACGTGCTATCGCTCTTCAGAGTGCACTTTCCGCTAAATGTGCAGCAGAAGATATCAAGGTTGTTGAGTCAATCGCAACAAGCGAGTTCAAGACCAAGACCATGGTTAATATGCTTGCAGCAATCGGAGCAGCAAAGAAGGCTCTCGTAGTACTCCCTGAAAACGACAAGACAGTTATCAAGTCTTTTGCAAACATTCCCGGAGTTAAAACAACACTTGCCAACAATTTGAATGTTTACGACATTCTCAATGCAGGCAGTCTCGTTATAGCAAAACCGGCAATTGAAATAATCGAGGAGGTATATGCAAAATGAAAACATCCTGCGATATTATCATAAGACCGATTATCACAGAAGCCAGCATGCAGGGCATTGCAGATAAGAAGTACACCTTTGAAGTTGCAAAAACTGCAAATAAAGTAGAAATCAAAAAAGCCATCGAAGAAATCTTCAAGGTAAAGGTACTTGACGTTAACACAGTTAACATGAAGTCCAAGCCTAAGAGACTTGGCGTTCACCTTGGTAAGACAAGTGAATGGAAGAAGGCAGTTGTAACACTTACAGCTGACTCCAAGACCATCGAATTCTTCGACGGTATGATGTAATCGAAGGAGGAGTGAAAAAATGGCTACAAGAGTTTATAAACCCACAACTCCCGGTAGAAGACAGATGTCTGTTCCCACATTTGAGGAAGTAACAAAGAAGACACCTGAGAAAAGCCTTATTGTAGAGCTTAAGAAGAACTCCGGCCGTAACAACACCGGTAGAATTACAGTTCGTCACAGAGGCGGCGGAAACAAGAAGAAATACAGAATTATCGACTTCAAGAGACAGAATGCAACACCTGCAACTGTTCTTGCAATCGAATATGACCCCAACAGAAATCCTTACATCGCACTTATCGAGCACGAGGATGGCACAAAGGCATACGTTATCGCTCCCGTTGGACTTAAGGTTGGCGACAAGATTATGTCATCACCCGAAGCTGACATCAAGCCCGGTAACACACTTCCTATTGCTAACATTCCTGTTGGTACCTTCATTCACAACATTGAGCTTTATCCCGGTAAGGGTGCTCAGCTTGTAAGAACAGCAGGTTCTGCAGCACAGCTCATGGCGAAGGAAGGCGAAATGGCTCAGGTAAGACTTCCCTCCGGAGAAGTAAGATACATCCGTATGGATTGTAAGGCAACTATCGGTCAGATAGGCAACGTTGAAGCGGAAAACGTTAAACGCGGTAAGGCAGGTAAGACACGTTACCTCGGTATCCGTCCTACAGTAAGAGGTTCTGTAATGAACCCCGTAGACCACCCTCACGGTGGTGGTGAAGGACGTTCACCCATCGGTCGTCCCGGACCTGTTACTCCTTGGGGCAAGCCCGCACTTGGTTACAAGACACGTAACAAGAAGGCTCGCACAAACAAGTTCATAGTTAAACGCAGAAACGACAAATAAGCTGTTATCGAAAGGAGGAAACAATAATGAGTAGAAGCGTAAAGAAAGGCCCTTTTGTTCAAAAAGTGCTTTATGACAGAATTGAAGCCATGAACAAGGCAGGCGAAAAGAAGGTTATAAAGACCTGGTCACGCGCCTCAACAATATTCCCCGAGTTCGTAGGACATACGATAGCGGTTTATGACGGAAGAAAGCATGTTCCCGTATATGTTACCGAAGATATGGTAGGTCACAAACTTGGTGAATTTGCCCTGACAAGAACCTTCAAGGGTCACTCAGGATCTAAAACATCAAATAACTAAAATAAGGAAACGCGGTAACAAGCTTAAAGCCGCGAAAGGAGGATCTGCATGGCAGAACAAGCAGTGTCTAAGGTATACCGTCGTGACGTGCGAATCAGCACCAGAAAAGTCATGATAGTACTCGACCTTATCAGAGACAAAGATGCAAGCCTTGCACTTGGTATATTGAAGAATACACCTAAGGCAGCTGCACCTTATATAACAAAATTAGTAAAAGAAGCAATCGCAAATGCTGAAAACAACTTCGGCATGAGTGCGGACAAGCTCTATGTAGCTGAATGCTTTGCTACCCCCGGCAGAACACTTAAGAGAATTATGCCGAGAGCAAAGGGCAGAGCAGACCGTATTTTAAAGAGAACATCTCACATTACCCTCGTGGTAAAAGAGAGAAACTAAAGAAAGGGAGGTTGAATCAGTTTTATGGGACAGAAAGTTAATCCTCACGGACTCCGTGTCGGCGTAATCAAGGATTGGGATTCTAGATGGCTTCTTGGCGACAAGAACATCGGCGATACTCTTGTATCTGATTACAAATTAAGAAAGTATCTCAAAAACAAGCTCCAGCTTGCTGGCGTACCCAAGATTGAAATTGAGAGAGACAGTGCCAGAGTTAAGGTTCTCATCCACTGTGCTAAGCCCGGTATGGTTATCGGTAAGGGCGGTGCTGAGATTGAAAAGCTCAGACAGGATATCGAAGCCTTCCTTGGCAAGCCTGTTTCAGTTAACGTAAACGAAATCAAGAACCCCGACCTCAACGCTCAGCTCGTTGCAGAGAACATTGCAAGCCAGCTTGAAAGAAGAATTTCCTTCAGAAGAGCTATGAAGCAGTGCATCGGCAGAACAATGAAGCTTGGTGCAAAGGGTATCAAGATTGCAGCATCCGGACGTCTTGCAGGTGCGGAAATTGCTCGTACAGAGCACTACCATGAAGGAACAATACCCCTTCAGACAATCCGTGCTGACATTGATTACGGTTTTGCAGAAGCAAATACAACCTACGGTAAGATCGGTATCAAGGTATGGATCTACAAGGGTGAAGTGCTTGGTACATCGGTTAAAAGAGATGTAGAAAAGCCCGCACCTCGTCGTAGAGAACGTTCTTCCAGAGAAGGAGGAAAAAGAAATGTTAATGCCTAAGAGAGTAAAATACAGACGTCAGCAGCGTGGCAGACTCACAGGACGTGCATACAGAGGAAACACTCTTTCCTACGGATGTTACGGTCTCGTTGCAGAAGAGCCTGCATGGGTAACCTCAAACCAGATAGAGGCAGCCCGTATCGCTATGACCCGTTACACAAAGCGTGGCGGTAATGTATGGATCAAGATTTTCCCTGACAAGCCTGTAACAGAAAAGCCTGCTGAAACTCGAATGGGTTCAGGTAAAGGTTCTCCTGAGTACTGGGTAGCAGTAGTTAAGCCCGGAAGAGTACTCTTCGAGATGGACGGCGTTTCAGAGGAAGTAGCAAAGGAAGCTATGCGTCTTGCAACACACAAGCTTCCCATCAAGTGTAAATTCATCAAGAAAGAAGCTGAGGAGGTAGCAGAATGAAAATTACTGAAATAAGAGAAAAGACTACCGAAGAGCTTAACGCGGAACTTCGCGAGAAGAAGGACGCACTCTTACATCTCCGCTTCCAGCATGCTATCAATCAGCTTGATAACCCTCACAAGATAGTTGAAACAAAGAAGGATATTGCCAGAATTATGACAGCTATCAGAGAGAAAGAACTTGCTGAAAGCAGTAAGAATTAAGCGGGAAGGAGAATAGAAAATGGAAAGAACACTCAGAAAAACACGTGTAGGTAAAGTAGTTAGCGATAAGATGGACAAGACCATCGTAGTTGCTATTGAAACCAGCGTAAAACATTCTCTTTACAACAAGATAGTAAGAAGAACCGTTAAATTCAAAGCTCATGACGAAAACAATGAATGCCGTGTAGGCGATAAGGTACTCATCATGGAAACAAGACCGCTTTCCAAGGATAAGAACTGGCGTCTCGTGGAAATTATTGAGAAAGCTAAGTAAGCCAAAGGAGGATACACTCAGTGATACAGACACAAACACTTATGAAAGTCGCTGACAACAGCGGCGCTAAAGAATTGATGTGCATCCGTGTGCTTGGCGGTACAGGCAGACGTTATGCCAACATCGGCGACATCGTAGTCGCATCTGTAAAGAAAGCTGCTCCCGGCGGTGCGGTTAAGAAGGGTGAAGTTGTTAAGGCGGTTATCGTACGCAGCGTTAAAGGAATCAGAAGAAATGACGGCTCCTACATCAAGTTTGATGAAAACGCAGCAGTAGTAATTAAGGAAGACAAGACACCCAAGGGAACCCGTATTTTTGGCCCGGTAGCAAGAGAGCTTCGTGAAAAGGACTTTATGAAGATTCTGTCCTTGGCACCCGAAGTACTTTAATGGGGGTAAAAAAATGAATAAGATTCATGTAAGAAAAGATGATACCGTAATCGTTGTTTCTGGTAACTCTAAAGGAACAAAGGGTAAGGTACTTGAAGTTTCTCCCAAGGAAAAGAAGGTAATCGTTGAAGGTGCTAACATCGTGACAAAGCACGTTAAGCCTCGCCGTCAGGGCGAAGCTGGCAGCATCGTCAAGGTTGAGGGAGCTATGTACGCTTCAAAGGTACAGCTTTACTGCGACAAGTGCGGCAAGGCAACAAGAGTTAAGCATAAGAAACTCGAAGATGGTAAGAGCGTTCGCGTTTGTGCAAAATGCGGCGAGACATTATAATAAGGGAGGACAAACAGAATGGCAAGACTTGCAGAAGTTTATAAGAATGAAGTTGCTCCCGAACTTATGAAAAAGTATAACTATAAAAGTGTTATGCAGATTCCTAGACTTGAAAAGGTAGTAATCAACGTAGGTGCAGGCGAAGCTAAGGATAACTCAAAGGTAATCGACAGCGTTATCGAAGACCTTTCAGCTATCACCGGTCAGAGAGCCGTTCCTACAACTGCTAAGAAGTCGGTTGCAAACTTCAAACTCCGTCAGGGCACAAAGATTGGTGCTAAGGTTACACTCAGAGGCGAGAGAATGTATGAGTTCGTAGACAGACTCTTCAACCTCGCTCTTCCCAGAGTACGTGACTTCAAGGGTATCAACCCCAACGCTTTCGACGGCAGAGGAAACTATACACTCGGACTTAAAGAACAGCTCATATTCCCTGAAATCGAATATGAAAAAATCGACAAGATAAGAGGCATGGACATTGTATTCGTTACAAGTTCCAAAACAGACGAAGAAGCACGTGACTTCCTCGCTCTGATGGGTGCCCCTTTTCAGAAGTAAGGAGGATAAGTAAATGGCTAAGAAGTCAATGATTATTAAGCAGCAGAGAAAGCAGAAGTTCTCAACAAGAGAATACACAAGATGCAAAATCTGTGGCAGACCTCATGCTTATCTTCGTAAATACGGTATCTGCCGTATCTGCTTCCGCGAACTTGCTTACAAGGGTGAAATCCCCGGCGTAAGAAAGGCAAGCTGGTAAAGTAATAGCCGTATCCAATCGAACGATTGGGTTAGAGCATATTAAGTGCGAAAGGCACAAAGCCAAGTAACAAACTGATTGCTGAATAGGAGGAAAAAAGATGCAAATCACAGACGCAATTGCTGATATGCTTACTAGAATTCGTAACGCTAACTCAGCAAAGCACGAAACTGTTGATATCCCTTGCTCTAATATCAAGAAGGCCATCGCAGAGATTCTTCTCGAAGAAGGCTACATCAAGAGCTACACGGTTATCGACGACACAAAGCAGGGTGTTATCAAGGTAACACTCAAGTATGGCCCCGGTAAGACAAGAATTATTTCAGGTCTTCGCCGTGTGTCCAAGCCCGGTCTTCGTATCTACACAAGCTGCGAGGACATCCCCAGTGTAATGAGAGGTCTCGGTATCGCTATTCTCTCAACACCTAAGGGAGTTATGACAGACAAGAAAGCAAGAAAAGAAAACGTTGGCGGCGAAGTGCTCGCATACGTTTGGTAAGGAGGAATAGACTATGTCAAGAATTGGTAAGCAGCCAATCGCTATTCCTGCCGGTGTAAAGGTAGCTTTCGCAAACGGTGTTATCACCGTAGAAGGCCCCAAGGGAAAGCTTTCTCAGGCTGTACACAGCAATATGATAGTTGAAGTCGGCACTGCTGAAATTACAGTAGCACGTCCCGACGACGGCAAACTTAATCGTTCACTTCACGGACTTACCCGTACACTTATCGCCAATATGGTAGAGGGTGTAACAAATGGCTACCAGAAGGAGCTTGAAATCAGTGAAGGCGGTTACAGAGCACAGATGAACGGTAACACCCTCGTTATGAACCTCGGTTATTCACACGACGTAAAGTATGATGCACCCGCAGGTATCAAGATTGAGGCAACTACCCCCAACAAGCTCGTAATCAGCGGTGCAGATAAGCAGCTCGTAGGTCAGGTTGCAGCTGAAATCAGAGGCAAGAGACCTCCCGAACCTTATCATGGCAAGGGTATCAAGTATTCTGACGAGGTTATTCGTCACAAGGCCGGAAAAGCCGGTAAATAAAGAAAGGAGTGGGATTAAATGTTTAGTAAAGTTGATACTAACAAACAGCGTCTTAGAAGACATAAGAGAATTCGTGCAAAGATTTCCGGAACAGCAGCAAGACCTCGTCTTGACGTATACCGTTCCAATGCGAACATCTACGCACAGATTATTGACGATGAAAACGGCGTAACCCTTCTTTCTGCTTCAACTCTTGATAAAGAATTTGAAGGTTACGGCGGAAACAAAGAAGCAGCTAAGGCTGTAGGCACAATGATCGCTAAGAGAGCACTCGAGCGTGGCATCACAGAAGTAGTATTTGACCGTGGCGGTTACGTATATCACGGAAGAGTACAGGCACTTGCTGAAGCAGCGCGTGAGGGCGGCTTGAAATTTTAATTGTTTAAGAAAGGAATGGATTCATTCATGGCTCGTAAAATAGATCCCGCAACACTCGATCTCAAAGAAGTTGTTGTTGATGTAAAGAGCGTTTCCAAGACAGTTAAGGGCGGTCGTGTAAGAAAGTTCACAGCTCTTGTTGTAGTAGGAGACGAAAACGGTCACGTAGGATACGGTCTCGGTAAAGCCGCAGAACGTCCCGAGGCTGTAAGAAAAGGAATGGAAGATGCCAAGAAGAACATTATCGAAGTATCTCTCAAGGGAACTACAATTCCTCACGAGATAATCGGTGAGTTCGGAGCAGGCAGAGTCCTCCTCAAACCCGCTGCACCCGGTACCGGTGTCATTGCAGGCGGTAAAGTAAGAAGCGTTGTAGAGATGGCTGGTATCAAGGACGTTAGAACAAAGTGCCTTAGATCCAACAACCCCACAAACGTTGTAAAGGCTACCTTCGAAGGTCTTAGAAACCTGAGAACTGTTGAAGACGTAGCAGCTATCAGAAACAAGACGCCCGAAGAAATTCTGAAATAAGGAGAAAAATTATGGTAAAGATTACACTTGTAAAGAGTCTCATAGGCAGACTTGACAAACAGGTTAAAACTGCCGGTTCTCTTGGATTGAAGAAAATCGGAGACTCAAAGGTTCTTGAAGACTCTCCGGCTTTGCAGGGCAAGATATTTGTAATAAAGCATCTTGTAAAGGTAGAACAGGCTGATTAACAAACTAATTTCATTAAAGCAAAGGAGGAAAAGTATGAAGCTTCATGAACTTTCACCCGCACCCGGTTCTGCTACTCCCGCTTGGCGTAAGGGCAGAGGTGCCGGCTCCGGCAACGGTAAGACAGCCGGAAAGGGACATAAAGGACAGAATGCGCGCTCCGGCGGAGGAGTAAGACCCGGATTTGAAGGCGGTCAGATTCCTGCGTACAGAAGACTTCCTAAGAGAGGTTTTGACAATAGCAAATTTGCTACTAAATATGCAATAATAAATGTTGGTGATCTTGATAAGTACAATGACGGCGACGTGATCAGCATTGAAACTCTTCTCGACACAAAGGTTATTAAGAAAGCATATGACGGTCTTAAAATTCTCGGCGGTGGCGAACTCACTAAGAAGGTTACTGTAAAGGCAACTGTCTTTTCAGCTGCAGCCAAAGAAAAAATCGAGGCCGCAGGCGGAAAAGCAGAGGTGATCTAAATGTTTACCACCCTTAAGAATGCATGGAAGGTTGCTGACCTTAGATCAAAAATGATCTTCACGGTAATCATTCTTGTACTCTTCCGTTTAGGTTCCGTTATCCCCGTTCCGTACTTCGATTCCGGTATCCTTCAAGCTACCTTCAAGTCGGCAGAAGGCTCGGTTTTCCAGTACTTGAACATTCTTTCAGGTGAAGCATTCGCAAGAGGTACACTCTTCGCACTTTCAGTTTCACCCTATATCACAGCACAGATTATAATGCAGCTTTTAACAATCGCTATCCCCGCACTCGAGCGTATTGCAAAAGAGGGAGAAGAGGGTAGACGTAAGATTGAAACCTGGACCAGATATTTCACAGTAATCCTCGCAGTTATTACTGCATACGGTTACTACGCATGGCTCCGTTCAATCGACGGCGTTCTCACCGACAGAGGTGCCTTCGCAGGAATTGTTATCGTTGCAACCTATACAGCAGGTGCCGCACTCGTTATGTGGCTTGCTGAAAAAATCAATGAGCACGGTATCGGAAACGGTATCTCCATGATACTTTTTGCCAATATCGTTGCAGGTCTTCCCTCAATGATTCTGGGTATCGTTCTTAAGCCCGAAAGCATTATTTTCAAGATTGTTGCAGCTCTTCTTACTGCTGTATTCGTTATCGCGATTGTTGCTTTCGTAGTATTCATTACCGAATCAGAGAGAAGAATTCCCGTACAGTATGCTAAGAAGGTAGTTGGCAGAAAGATGTACGGCGGACAGAGCTCATCACTTCCTATAAAGCTGAATATGTCAGGCGTTATGCCCATCATCTTCGCTCAGTCGATAGTTTCTATCCCCGCTACTCTTCAGCTTATCTTCCGTCCTGAAGCAGGTACATTCTGGTACAAGGCGTTCAACTTGGTAGGTTACACCTCACCTGTTTACGCAATTATCCTCTTTGTACTCATTATTGCTTTTGCATACTTCTATCTGGCAATTTCTTTCAATCCCGTGGAAGTTGCGAACAACATCAAGAACAACGGTGGCGTGGTACTCGGTATCCGTCCCGGCAAGCCCACTGCAGATTACATTACTAAGATTCTTAGCCGTGTAACTCTCATCGGTGCACTTTTCCTTGGTATTATCGCTATTCTTCCCATGGTTCTCGCAATGGTTGTTCCTTCTCTTGGAAACATTTCTTTCGGCGGTACATCGCTTCTTATCGTTGTTGGTGTTGCTCTTGAAACTGTAAGAGAGATTGAAAGTCAGCTAATGATGCGTAACTATAAGGGATTTCTTGATTAAGAAAGTGTCCGACACGCAGAAAGGAAGAAAGATGAAAATAATATTTTTGGGAGCTCCCGGAGCAGGAAAAGGAACACAGGCTGAGCTGGTAGCAGCAAAAGCAGGTATTCCCACGATATCAACCGGTGTGATTTTAAGGGAAGCAATCAAAAACAAGACTCCTTTGGGTGTTTCGGCACAGACCTATATCGAAAACGGACAACTCGTTCCTGATGAACTCGTTATTGATATACTCACTGCTAGACTTCAAGAGTCCGATTGCAAGAACGGATATATCCTTGACGGGTTCCCCCGAACGATTGCTCAGGCTGAAGCTCTTGACAAAATGAACATCAACATAGATAAGGTTATAAATATCTACGTGCCCGACGAGAAGATCGTCGAAAGACTTGCAGGCAGACGCTCATGCAGTTCTTGTGGTGCAACCTACCACGTAGTATATAACCCATCAAAGGACGGCGTTCATTGCACAAACTGTGGGAAAGAGCTTACTCAGCGTGCTGACGACAATCCTGAAACAATCATGAAGCGCCTTGAAGTTTATCACAAGCAGACAGCGCCTCTTGAAGAGTTTTATAGAAATCGCGGCATTTTGTGTGATGTAGTTGGACAAGAGGAAGTTTCTGAAACAACTGCACTTACTATGAAAGCACTGGATCTGAAATGATTAACGTAAAAAATCAAAAAGACATTGATAAAATGCGTAAAGCTTGCAGAATAACGGCAGGCGCATTGAAGATGGCAGGCGAGGCAATAAGACCGGGTATGACCACTGCCGAGCTTGACCGAAAGATAAAAAGCTTTATCGAACAAAACGGAGCAAAACCCTCGTTCCTCAATTATAACGGTTTTCCCGCATCAGCTTGTATAAGTGTAAACGAAGAAGTGATACATGGAATTCCGGGAACAAGGATATTGCTTGAGGGCGATATCGTCAAGGTAGACGTTGGAGCATACTTTGAAGGTTTCCATGGCGACTGTGCCAACACTTTCCCCGTTGGTGACATATCGGATGATGCCGCAAGGCTAATTGATGTCACACGACAGAGCTTTTTTGAGGGTATCAAAAACATAAAGGATTCATCCAGAGTTGGTGATATCGGTGCAGGTATTCAAGCCTTTGCCGAGGGTCACGGATACTCGGTAGTCAGAGACTATATCGGTCACGGCGTTGGTGAACATCTCCACGAGGAGCCTGACGTTCCGAATTACGGAAGAGCAGGACGAGGTCCGAGGCTGTACAGCGGAGTTACGGTAGCGATTGAGCCTATGATTTGTCAGGGGGACTATAAAGTCAGAACCCTTGACAATGACTGGACAGTTGTGACCTGTGACGGAAAGCTGGCGGCACACTACGAAAACACCGTACTAATAACAGATACGGGTGTTGAAATCCTTACTGAGGCTTAAAATGTCGATGATAGGTAAAATAGTGAGGTCAACCTCGGGCAGAGATAAAGGAACGTATCTGGCGGTTATCGGAGAAACAGGCGACTTACTCATACTTGCTAATGGCAGACAAAGAAAGCTTGAAAATCCGAAGCACAAAAAGCCAAAGCATGTTGAATTTTTAAACAAAGAAGTAACGGAGAGCACAAAGTGTGCAGTTCAGAATATGACTGTGACAAACAAAATGCTCTACCGTGCAATCAAAGAAAGTTTGAACAGTTAAACACAACTTTTCGATTAGGAGAATAATTATGGGAAAAGAAGACGTAATGGAGTTTGAGGGACTCGTTGTGGAAACACTTCCCAACGCGTGCTTCAAGGTAAAGCTTCAAAACGAACTCGTAATACTTGCTCATATCTCAGGCAAGATGCGAATGAACTATATTAAAATCGTACCCGGTGACCGTGTACTTGTAGATATCTCGGTATACGACACCACAAAGGGCAGAATTACAAGAAGACTGTAATTCTATAAAACTTAAATAAAATCATAACACAATGGAGGTTAATGATATGAAAGTTAAGCCTTCTGTAAAAAAAATTTGCGAGAAGTGTAAGATTATCAGAAGAAAAGGCGTTGTAATGGTTATATGCGAAAATCCTAAGCATAAGCAGAAACAAGGCTGATTGGAGGGAAAAGTAAATGGCTCGTTTAGCAGGCGTAGATATTCCGAGAGAAAAGCGTGTTGAGATAGGTCTCACATACATTTTCGGTATCGGAAGAACAGCATCCAACAAAATACTTGCAGATACAGGTATTAACCCTGACACACGTGTTAAGGACCTTACAGACGACGAACTCGCGAAGCTTCGTGAAGCTCTTGAAAACGGCTACGTTGTAGAAGGTGACCTCAGAAGAAAGATTGCTTATGACATCAAGACAATGACAGATATCGGATGTTATAGAGGAATCCGTCACCGCAAGGGACTTCCTGTAAGAGGACAGAGAACAAAGACCAACGCAAGAACACGTAAGGGTCCCGCAAAGACAATTGCGAATAAGAAGAAGTAAGGAGTGACAAGTTAAATGGCAGCAAAAGCACAGGCTAAAAAGACTGTTAAAAGACGTCGTGAGAGAAAGAACATTGAAAAGGGCGCGGCACATATCTGCTCCACTTACAATAACACAATCGTTACTCTTACTGACGTAGACGGAAATGCTCTTTCTTGGGCATCAGCCGGTGAACTCGGATTCAAGGGTTCAAAGAAGTCCACACCATTTGCAGCACAGATGGCAGCAGAACAGGCAGCCAGAGCAGCAATGGAGCACGGACTCAAAACTGTTGAAGTATTTGTAAAAGGCCCCGGTCAGGGAAGAGAATCTGCAATCAGAGCTCTTCAGACAGCAGGTCTTGACATTACACTCATCAAAGACGTAACACCTATTCCGCACAACGGATGCCGTCCTCCCAAGAGAAGACGTGTATAATTAAAGAAGGAGGTGCAAGATTATGGCAAAATATACAGGACCTTCATGCAGACAGTGCCGCAGAGAAGGCGTTAAGATGTTCCTTAAAGGCGACAGATGCTTTACCGACAAGTGTGCCATCGTAAGACGTAGTACAATACCCGGTCAGCACGGTGCAGCCAGAAGAGGCATGATGAAGAACTACGGTCTTCAGCTTCGTGAAAAGCAGAAGGCAAAGAGATATTACGGTGTTCTTGAAAAGCAGTTCAGAAACTACTATGACAAGGCAAATGCAACCGAGGGTATGACAGGTGAAAACCTTCTCAAGCTCATCGAAAGAAGACTTGACAACGTAGTTTACAGAATGGGATTTGCTGAAAGCAGAAGAGATGCAAGACAGCTCGTTCGTCACGGCCACTTCACTCTCAACGGCATCAAGGCAAATATACCTTCTCAGCTTGTAAAGCTTGGTGACGAGATAGCAGTTAAGGAAACAAGCAAGTCTCTTCCTAAGTTCAAGTCGCTTATCGAAAATATCGACAATAAGAAGAATCCTCAGTGGCTCGATGTTAACAAGACAAATCTTACCGCTAAGGTAGTTGCTCTTCCTGCAAGAGAAGACGTTGACTTTGAGATTCAGGAAAACCTTATCGTCGAATTGTACTCCAAATAAGAGTTATCATCAACAAGCCCGATGCTTTTATTTGCGTGGTACAATTCAGTGTGCCGCGTGATAAAGCATGTAGTTTAATTAAAACTAATTATTAGGAGGAAAATGATGATAGAATTTAAGAGACCGAGTATAGAGACTGTTGAAGTTAGCGACAACGGATCATATGGCAAATTCGAAATTGAACCCCTCGAAAGAGGCTTCGGTATAACTTTAGGTAATTCCCTCCGCAGAGTGCTTCTCAGCTCTCTTCCGGGTGTTGCTGTAACCTGTGTAAAAATAGATGGTGTTTTACATGAAATCTCAACAGTATCCGGAGTGAAGGAAGACGTAACCGAAATTATCCTTAATGTAAAAGGCATTACGGCTAAGCTCTTTTGTGACTGTCCTAAGACAGTAGTAATTGATATGACAGGTGAGGGTGAGGTAACAGCAGGTGATATCAAAACCGACGCTGATATCGAGATAATCAATCCTGACCATCATATCGCAACTCTTGCAGCTGATACTAAGTTCTATATGGAGCTTACCTTCGATCAGGGCAGAGGATATGTAAGTTCTGATAAAAATAAGCAGAACGGTGCAGGTACCATCGGCATGATTTATACTGACTCAATCTACACACCCGTGTATAACGCAAATTACACCGTTACACCCGCCCGTGTAGGTAACAGCATAGATTTTGACAAGCTCACTCTTGAAGTGCAGACCGACGGAACACTTACTGCAAAAGAGGCAGTTTCGATTGCCGCCAAGATTCTCAACGATCATCTTGAATTGTTTATCAATCTTTCGGACAGTGCAAATTCACCTGCCGTTGGAATGGTAGACGATGATAAAACCGTCATGAAAATCCAGCTTGAGATGACCATTGAGGAGCTTGACTTGTCAGTTCGTTCATTCAACTGCTTAAAGAGAGCAGGTATTGATACAGTAGGCGACCTGACTAATCGTACACAAGACGAAATGATCAAGGTGCGTAATCTTGGTAAGAAATCCCTTGAGGAAGTAATCCAGAAGCTTGAGTCTATGGGACTTTCTCTCAAGAAGGAAGACGAGTAAACGCACAACGTTTGTAATACTGAGTAAAGGAGGAACACAAAATGCCAGGAACAAGAAAGTTAGGTCGCACAACCGACCAAAGAATGGCAATGCTCAGAGGCATGACAACATACCTTTTGGAAAATGGTAAAATAGAAACCACTTTAACAAGAGCAAAGGAAGTAAGAAGCCTTGCTGAAAAGATGATTACACTTGGTAAGACCAATACACTCGCATCCAGAAGACAGGCAATTGCATTTATCACTAAAGAGGACGTTGTAACAAAGCTTTTCAACGAAATCGCTCCTGCTTATGCAGAGAGAAACGGTGGTTATACAAGAATCCTTCGTAAAGGACCCAGACGCGGTGACGCCGCTGAAATGGCAATCATCGAGCTTGTAAAGTAATTATAAAAAACGTGTAGTGCGAATAGAGTCGCACTACACATTTTTTATATATTTATTATTTTTTCAATTTGTAATTCTGTATTTGTAAAAAAGCTTAACAAGTATCATTCCAATAATAAAACCGACAATTCCCTGCAGTGCGTTTGGAATAATATTTATCATCGAAGCACCAAACCCATAAAGGAAGCCTTCAAATATGTAGTAGCCCGCAACCATGATTATTTCCGCTAAAACGCCACCTATAATTTTTGAAAGAAGTTTTTTTCCTTTAGAGTGTTTCATAATCAAAGAAACAAGAAGTGCCATAACACCTTTTATAATAAACGTAGCGGGGATATATATGAAAAATCCTGAAACGGCATCTGCCATTGCCGAGCCTATTCCAGCGGCAAGAAAAGCAAGTGTTGGTGAAAGGAGAGAGCCTGTGAGTAAAACCAGTGAATCTCCTAAATTTAAGTATCCGTTAAGGGGAGACGGTATTTTTATTACTATAGTTGCGATAAAGGTAAGGGCTGCAAGCATGGCAGCAGTTATAATTCTTTTTGTAGAATTCATAATAAAAAAACTCCTATTGACTTTTTACAATAAAGAGTATACAATACAACTGAATATATTAAAATAACCAAAACAGGAGTTTTTTATAATACCAGATGAAACGTAACAGAGATAAAGTAATTACAAAGCCTGCATATGTGTTACTTTACGAAAAAATCAGAGGAGACATAGTAAAGGGAGTATATAAAAATGGTGAAAAGCTTCCTTCCAAAAGAGCCTTATCTGATAGAACGGGCTATAGTGTGATTACTGTAGAACATGCCTACGGCTTACTTTCAGACGAGGGATATATTGAAGCAAGACAGAGAAGCGGATATTTTGTCATTTATCTTGAAAAGGATACCTTTAGAGTACCTGACGAGGAAATAAAAGATTTTAGAGAAACTTTACCGAGTGATAACGTTTCCTTTCCTTTTTCAGTATTTGCAAAGGCGGTAAGAAGCGTAATTTCACAAAAAGGAGATATTATACTTCAAAAAACTGAAAATTACGGCTTAAAAGAACTTAGAAATTCGATTTCAGGACATCTTTACAGAAGCCGAGGAATAAAAGTTCCTTATAGCAGAATAATTATCGGCTCGGGTGCCGAATACTTGTACGGACTCATCGTTGAGCTTTTGGGGCATGATAAAATATGGGGAATAGAAGACCCGTCATATATGAAGATAGAGCAGGTATATCGTGCCAAGGGGGTGAAGCTTGACCACCTTAAGCTGGGAGCAGACGGCATTGCTACCTCCGAGCTTAAGCGTACCAAAGCAAACGTTCTTCACATAACTCCTTACAGGAGCTTCCCCAGCGGAGTTACTGCAACGCCCTCAAAACGATATGAATACATAAAATGGGCAGAACGGACATCGTCTTTTATTGTTGAGGACGACTTTGAGTCAGAATTTACACCGCTGAGTAAACCCGAGGAAACACTTTTTTCTCTTTCAAATCACGAAAACGTTATTTATATAAATACATTTTCTAAGACTATATCTTCATCGCTAAGAGTTGCTTATATGGTGCTTCCCGAAAAGCTTTTCGATGAGTTTGAAAAAAAGCTTGGATTTTATTCATGCACAGTACCAACCTTTGAACAGTATCTTATATCAAAGCTGATTTCGGAAGGTTCATTTGAAAGACATATAAATTCTGTACGCAGAAAACGAAGACGAGAAAAAAACGGCAGAAACTAATCTGCCGTTTTAATTTTTATATTATCAAAGGATTATCAAGGTCAATAACTACCCATTTTCCGTTTTCTCTTGTTAAATCAATCTTGATAGTTATATCAGTAAATACGTTTTTATCCTCATTATCGGGGTGCTTGAAAATGTATGAATAGGAAAGCGTAACGTTTGCTGTAAATGTGCCGTTATTGTTTTTTGTAACGTTTCCGAAAAAGTCCGAAAACATAAGGTCATACATTCCGTGGGAATCGACGCTTCCGTCTTCGTCAAGAGAAGCAAATGAAGACTTTATAAGACCGTAATATTCTTCAAGCTTTTCCTTTGTTTCATTTGAAATTCCTGAGAAAAGATAACTGTCAAGAGGGATATCCTTTTCACTGTTTTGTGCGGCATAATAAAGTCCTATAATGTAAGTTGCCGCGGCATCAACGATTTTTTTCTCCTCTCCATTCTTCAAAACCGCCGACGAGGTACAGTCAAGACTTTTTATATCGGGATTTAAGGTGATTTCAAAGGACTCAAAATAATCACCTTCCGCATTAAGTATCATAACGTCATCTTCCGAGGTGGCAGTAATATGATACTCGTCGTAATAAGGCGAGGTAACGTCAGATGCCGTAAAATCATCGCCGATGACCGCACCTTTTGGCATACGGAGCACCAAATCATATTCAAAGCTTTCCTCTATATCAGTGACTGTATCGGAACAGCCCGAAAGGGCAATAACGGCAAAAATAACAGAAACAATTAAATACATCAGTTTTTTCATGTGTGTTACCTCCTTTTATCAAAAAAATTATAGCATAAAAGTTTGAATATTTCA
Organism: Eubacteriales bacterium; assembly: GCA_045653035.1. Classification (GTDB taxonomy): domain Bacteria; phylum Bacillota; class Clostridia; order Oscillospirales; family SIG627; genus RGIG6353. Next base: position 20,598 of record JAZOLO010000008.1, on the reverse strand, counting down.
AACTTTATTTTCAAAAACCATTGAATTAAAATTTTTATGTGCTAAAATGTAAGTGATGTAACGGAGGACAAACACTATGAAAAGAGATAATCACGGTTTTGACGATGGTCTTGCCGATATAGTTTATGAGTTTGTAGATTATAAAAACTTAGGAGTTTCTACTGATTCTCTTGAAGTAAAAGCACTTGTGAAAAAGTGGCAGAAATTTATGACAGCAAATTACTATGAGTGTACCGACGAGCTTCTTGAAGCACTCGGCTCCATGTATGCGGGTGACGATTTCAGAGAGAAAATAGATGTTTTCGGAGAGGGAACTGCTCTTTATATGAGCCTCGCAATACAGGCTTATTGCAAGTCGAAATAAAAGTCGTTGTCGTGTTGCATTTTTAAATTTTTGTGCTATAATGATTTTGGAGGAGGGGATAGAATGTCACTTCAGGAATCAGGAGAAATGTATCTTGAAACCATATACGTTCTGACAAAGAAAATGAAAGCAGTGCGTTCTGTGGACATAAGTGAATATATGGGATACTCTAAACCCAGTGTAAGCCGTGCCATAGGTCTTTTGAAGCAGGGCGGTTACGTTGTGGCGGATGATGAAGGCTATATTACCCTTACCGATGCAGGAATAGAAGCGGCACACAAAATATACGAAAGACACACCATAATAACCACGTTGCTTGTGGCGCTTGGTGTTGATGAGAAGACAGCAGCTGACGATGCTTGCAGAATAGAGCACGTTATAAGCGAAAGGTCCTTCGACGCTATGAAAAGACACCTTGAAGAAAGACGAAAAACTTTCATGCTTGACTCTCCATGATTGTAATAGTAATTAAATAAAAATTGAAAAAGTAGTCGGTAAATCCGACTACTTTTTCAATTTTGTTGAAACCTCTCCTGATGTGAGAGAAATCGTTTCTCCTGTGCCGAGCTTCACTACAAGATGACACTCACCGTCAATATCAACAGCAGTACCAAACGTGCTCTTTTCTCCCAGTATTTCAATTTCACGTCCTATCAAGATAGAACGGCTCTTGTATTCTTCAAAAAACGAAATAGATGGCAACGCCTCATATAGCAAAGAAAATTCAGAAAGAATTTCCATGAGAAGTGATTCTCTAAGGTCTTCTTTTCCAAGAGATATTGCAATGTCTCCTATCTCATTCGGAAAGTTATCGGTACATATGTTTACACCTATACCGAGGACAACGTATTTAATACTCCCATCCAAATTGTAGGACGCTTCGGTGAGAATTCCCGCTACCTTTTTATCGTTTATATAAACGTCGTTTACCCACTTGATTTTAGCCTTGTGTGGATATAAAGCTTCGATGGCACGGCAGACTGCAACTGCCGCCGCCGTTGTGATAAATAGTGCTTTGTCGGGTGGGAGAGCAGGCTTTAATAGCAAACTCATATAAAGTCCCGTACCTTCGGGAGAAAAAAAGCTTTTTCCGCATCTTCCCCGACCCATGGTTTGACCATCGGCAACAATTACCGCACCCTCTTTTTCACCTTTTTCGGCAAGGGCTTTAAGATAGGTGCTTGTTGAATCAAGCACCTTGAAGCGTGTTATATTAAAATTCATTGCTTTATAATCCCTTCAAGCTTTTTTATGATAAAGGGAGCAAGAGCACATTTAAGAAGGTCGAAGGGCAAGAAACAAATCACGTAGTTCATAAGTATAGCACCTGCACTTGCGTCAACTGCTTTTGTAATGACTATCCAAAGGAACGCGAAAACATAAGAAATGAGTGTAGCGATAAAAAATACTGTAAAACGAGGGATAAAGGTCTTGGCAAACTTTTTTATGAAGTAAGAGATAAACAACGAAATAAAGGGGAAAGAGATAAGAAAACCTCCGCTAACCCCGAAAAGAATACCGAATCCCGAGGTGAAGCCCGAAAAAACAGGCACGCCTACCGCACCAAGTAAAAGATATATAAGAGCGGTGAGAAAAGCGTCTTGGGGAGAGAGGAGTGACGAAGTGATGAAAAGACAGAGAAGCTGAAAAGTAAGAGGGGGTGCGGAACGTGGAATTATAATAAGCGCACCCAGTGTCAGCAAAACTACTGAAAGTGCTATTCGTGTAATTCTTCTTGCTTTCGTCATATTTCTCACCTCTTTTTAATTTTATCACAGGAAAAAGCCTCTGTCAACCAAAAAGTGTATTGACTTTATAAGGCATTGTGCTAAAATATAACCGAGGTGTTATTATGACGAAAAAGAAAATCGTAACCAACTGCGAAACCTGTCTTAATTTTGTGTACGACGATGAGGTAGGTGCTAACGTGTGCATGGTATCTCTAGATGAGGACGAGTATGTGAAATACATGGAAAGCTCCTTCGATTCTTGCCCGTACTTCCAGCTTTATGACGAATATAAAACAGTAAGAAAACAAAACTGAAAGGATTTGAAATTCCTTTCGTTTTTTTGTTAAAACCTCTTGACAAAGGGTAGTAATAGTATTATAATTTAGCGTAGTAAAGTGCTAAAGTGAAGGAGAATAAAAATGGATAAACTTCATACACCCGAGGTGGACAGGCTTTTTCAAGCAATTCTGACTCTTGAAACTATGGAGGATTGCTATAATTTTTTTGAAGATGCCTGTACGGTAAAGGAGATTCTTGACATATCTCAACGCTTTAAGGCGGCAGAAATGCTAAAAAACGGTGAGAATTACGTTGTGGTAAGCAGAACGACGGGAATGAGCACTGCCACTATCAGCCGTGTAAATAAATGCCTTGAATACGGCTCGGGCGGATATAAAAAAGTTCTCGAAAAACTTTCGGAGGAAGACAAGTGAAAGAAAAGGACCTTTTGAAAAGCGAAGAAAAAGCTGTTTTTGCACTTCGCTCACTTTATAAACAATACGGATACCTTCCGTTCAAAATGAGTAAATTCGAGGAGTATGACCTCTATCTTAGAAACAAGGACTTTCTCGTTTCCGATGCAGTCATAACCTTTAACGACACCAACGGCACACTCCTTGCTCTCAAGCCTGACGTTACTCTTTCCATTATAAAGAATACCGTTGATGCCGAAGGATGCAAGGAAAAGGTTTATTATAACGAAAACGTATACAGAGTATCGGGCTCAACTCACCGATTTAAAGAGATAATGCAAACGGGACTAGAATGTATAGGAGATATTGACCTTTATGATATTTTCGAGGTAGTGTACCTTGCGGCAAAGAGCCTTGATACAATAAGCCCCGATTTTGCCCTTGATATTTCCCACATGGGCGTTTTCAAGGCTATTCTCGACTCTACGGGCAAGGACGAATTTTTCAAGAAAGAAATCATACGTCTCGTTACCGAAAAGAACAAGCACGAGACCGTTTCCCTTTGCCGTCAGTATGCCCTTGACGAAAAGAGTGAAAATAAGCTCCTTTCGGTTATTGACCTTTACGGAAAGCCCGAAAAGGTTATAAAGGCACTTGCGGAAATCTGTGAAAGCGATCAGGAAAAGAAGGCGCTAACAGAGCTTGAAAAGCTCTCGGCACTTCTTTCTGCAACCGAGTTTGCAGACCGCATAAAGATCGACTTCTCTGTCATAAACGATATGAATTATTATAACGGAATAGTGTTCAAGGGATTTCTTCGCGGAATACCCGAGGGTGTTCTTGCAGGCGGTCAGTATGATGCCTTAATGGAGAGAATGAAGAGACGCTCGGGTGCTGTGGGATTTGCTATCTACCTCGACCTTCTGGAAGAGCTTAATACAGAAAAAAGAGGTTATGACGTGGACGTGCTTCTTCTCTATAAAGAGAACGCTTCACCTAAAGTGGTTTTCGACAGAGCAAAGACTCTCACAGAGGGTGGTTTTACCGTCAGTGCACAGAAGAACGTGCCCGATAAACTCCGTTACAGAATACTTGAAGAAATAGGGGAGGAAAAATAAAATGATAAACATAGCACTCCCCAAGGGACGACTTGGCGAAAAAGTACTTGCAATGTTTGAAAACGCAGGTTACGAGTGTCCCTCCATTCACGAAAATAACCGTAAGCTCATATTTGAAAACGAAGAAAAAGGGATAAGATACTTCTGGGTAAAGCCCTCCGACGTTTCCATTTACGTAGAACGCGGTGCGGCGGATATAGGAGTTGCGGGAAAGGATATCCTTCTTGAATACTCTCCCGAGATTTACGAGCTTCTCGACCTTAATATCGGGAAATGCCGTATGGCGGTAGCAGCAAAGAAGGACTTTTACGACGACAACGAAAAAACTCTTAAGGTAGCAACCAAGTTCGTGAATATTGCAAAGAACTTTTATGCCTCCCGTTGCCGTGATATCAACATTATAAAGCTCAACGGCTCAATAGAGATAGCGCCTATCCTCGGGCTTTCCGACGTTATTGTTGATATAGTGGAAACAGGCACTACCCTTCGTGAAAATGACCTTGAAGTAGTAGAGACAGTCGTTCCCATTAGTGCAAGACTTATCGCCAATAAAGCAAGCTTTAAGTTCAAGACCGAGGAAATTGAAAAAATCGTTGACTCAATGAAAGCACAGGTAAAAACAGATGATTAAAATTATGAAGTACGGCGACGTCCCGAACAGTGAAATATACCGCCGTGATAATATATCACGGGGCGTTGAAGGAGTAGTTTCCGAAATAATTGCCACCGTTATAAAAAACGGAGACAAGGCACTTTTCGACTATGCGGAAAAGTTCGATAAGGCAAAGCTTTCAGCCCTTGAGGTAACTGCCGAGGAAATAGAGGAAGCCTTTTTGTCGATTGACGAAAACTTTATCGAAATACTGGGGGAAGCGGCAGAGAATATCACCGCATTCCATAAGAAACAGGTAACAAACAGCTTCTTTATCAACGATAAGGATGGAGTAATTACAGGACAGCGTGTGAGTCCCATTGAAAAGGTAGGACTCTACGTACCCGGTGGTACTGCCGCATATCCTTCGACCGTTCTTATGGACTCTATCCCTGCGAAAATCGCAGGCTGCCGTGAGATCGTTATGGTAACACCACCCTCGAAGGACGGTAAGGTAAATCCCGTAATTCTTGCAGCCGCAAAGATTGCAGGAGTTGACAGAATATTCAAGACAGGTGGTGCACAGGCTATTGCCGCTCTTGCCTACGGCACAGAAACGGTTCCTGCCGTTGACAAAATAGTAGGTCCGGGCAATGCCTACGTTGCCGAAGCAAAGAAGCAGGTATTCGGCAAGGTTTCTATCGACATGATAGCAGGTCCCAGTGAAATTCTCGTTGTTGCCGACTCCACCTGTAACCCCAAATATATTGCCGCGGATCTCCTTTCACAGGCAGAGCATGACAAAATGGCAACTGCGGTTCTCGTCACAGACAGCTTCGATTTTGCGAAGGCGGTATCCGACGAGATAGAAATACAGATTCCTCTTCTTCCTCGAAGTGAGATTGCAAGAGCATCGGTTGACAATAATGCGAAAATCATCGTAGCGGAAAATAACCTTATGCTTGCTATTGATATTGCTAACGAAATAGCTCCCGAGCATCTGGAGCTTGCAGTTGACAATCCCTTCGACTACCTTGATAAGATCAAGCACGCAGGCTCTATCTTCATGGGTAAATATACCCCTGAAGCACTTGGAGACTACTTCGCAGGCCCAAATCACACACTCCCCACAAGCGGAAGTGCGAGATTTTCGTCTCCTCTCAGCGTTGACGATTTCGTAAAGAAGTCACAGATAATCTACTATACCGAAAACGCACTTTCAAAGGTAGCGGATAAGGTAGCGTATTTTGCAAGAAAAGAGGGGCTTGATGCCCATGCAAGAAGTGCCGAGGTGAGAGGGGAATAGTATGAGCAGATTTTTTTCTTCCACCCACGAAGCCCTTGTCCCTTACGTTCCGGGCGAACAGTTAAACGATAAAAAATATATAAAGCTTAACACCAATGAATCACCCTATCCACCCTCAAGCGAGGTCTTGAAGGCGGTTTCAAAAGAGGCAGACCGCCTTATGCTTTACCCTGACCCCGACTGCCGTGAGCTTGTGAGAAGACTGTCCGAGAATCTCGGTGTTGACGAAAGATGTGTTGTTGTTACCAACGGCTCGGACGAAATACTGAATTTTGCATTCCTTGCATTTTCCGATGCAGAGCACCCCGTGGTTTTTCCCGACCTTACCTACGGTTTTTATTCGGTGTTCGCAGGACTTTACAATCTTCCCTTTGAGGAAATCCCTCTCGACGAAAATTTCAATATAAGAGTCCAGGACTACATAGCTATAAACAAAAATATCTTTATCGCAAATCCCAATGCCCCTACAGGTATTGCACTTCCTCTTTCAGATATTGAGAGAATAGTGAAGTCTAACTCCAAGAACGTTGTGGTTATCGACGAGGCTTACGTTGCTTTCGGCACCGAAAGTGCAGTTGCTCTTATAGAAAAATACGATAACCTCCTCGTCACCCGCACATTTTCAAAATCAAGGTCAATGGCAGGTGCAAGACTTGGATTCGGTGTTGGTAACTCTGAGCTTATTGCAGATATCAATACCCTCAGATATTCAACTAACCCTTACAACATAAACCGCATGACTATGGCGGCGGGTATCGCAACTCTTGACACTAACGGCTATTACCTTGAAAACTGCAAAAAAATAGAAAAAACAAGAGCCTTTGTTACCGAAAGGCTTGAAGCCTTGGGCTTTACGGTGCTTCCCTCAAAGGCTAATTTCCTCTTTGCAAAAAGTCCCGACGTTTCGGGCGCCGACCTTTATTTTAAACTAAGAGAAAGAGGAATACTCGTAAGACACTTTGTGAAAGAAAGAATAAAGGACTTTGTGAGAGTAACCATTGGCACAGATGAACAGATGGAAACGTTTATAAAGGCAGTTTCAGATATCATAAAGGAGAAATAACAATGAGAAAGGCAGAAATAAAAAGACAGACCGCCGAAACTGATATAGTACTCACCCTTGACCTTGACGGAAAGGGAGTGAGCAAAATTGATACGGGTGTAGGCTTTCTTGACCACATGCTCACCCTTTTCGCAAAGCATTCACGTTTTTGTATAGATGTAAAGTGCCGAGGCGATATTCAGGTGGACTTTCACCATACCGCCGAGGATATAGGTATATCACTCGGACAGGCTTTCCGTGTGGCCCTCGGTGACAAAAAAGGGATAACCCGCTATGCCGACACCACGCTTCCTATGGACGAAACACTTATCCTTTCTGCAGTTGACATTTCGGGAAGAGCTTACCTTTCTTACAATGCAGAATGTCCCACCGCAAAGGTAGGTGATTTCGATACAGAGCTTTCGGAGGAATTTTTTGCGGCTTTTGTAAGAGAAGCAGGAATTACACTTCATATAAGAATGCTTGACGGCAGAAACTCTCACCACATTATAGAAGGGATATTCAAGTCGGTAGCCAGAACACTCAGAAAGGCTACTCGAATTGACCCTGAGCTTGAGGGAGAGATACCCTCTACAAAAGGAGTAATCTGATGATAGCAGTTATTGACTACGGTGTTGGAAATCTTTTTTCTCTTGTATCATCTCTTCGTGCAGTAGGTGCTGACGTTACCGTTACCTCCGATGCCGACGAAATAAGACGTGCCGATAAAATCATACTTCCCGGTGTCGGTGCTTTCGAGGATGCCAGAAGAAAGCTTCGTGAAACAGGACTTGACAAGGTAGTGATCGAGGAAGCAAAAAACGGCAAGAAGCTTATGGGAATCTGTCTTGGTATGCAGCTTCTTTTTGAAAAAAGCTTTGAATACGGAGAACACGAGGGACTTTCACTTTTAAAAGGAAGCGTTGTTTCTATGGCAGACACTCTACCCCCTGAACTAAAGATTCCTCACATCGGATGGAATGCCCTTGAAAAGAAAAAGGAGCACCCTATATTCAAGTATATAAAGACGGGCGATTTTGTTTATTTTGTTCATTCGTATTATGCAACAGACTGTGAGGAAAGCCTTCTTTCCACTACGGAATACGGAAAAGAACTTTGCGCCGCAGTAGCGCTTGATAATATTACAGGCACACAGTTCCACCCCGAAAAGAGCGGTGACGTTGGACTTTCCATACTTCGTGCCTTTGCAGAATGGGGGAACGAATAATGAATATTTTCCCCGCAATAGACCTTTATGACGGCAAGGCTGTACGCCTTTTTAAGGGTGACTATAATAACATGACAGTCTATAATACAAATCCCCTTGAGGTAGCCCTTGACTTTGAGAAAAAAGGTGCAACTTTTATTCATGTGGTAGACCTTGAAGGTGCAAAGGACGGCACTACTCCAAACCTTGACGTAGTAAAAAATATATGCGAGAATACAAGACTTTTTGTTGAAATAGGAGGGGGTATCAGAAGTGAAGAAACCCTTGAAAAGTATTTTGATGCAGGGGTAGAACGTGCAATACTCGGTACTGTCGCAATAAACGACCGTGACTTTCTAAAAAAAGCCGTTCAAAAATACGGTGATAAAATAGCAGTGGGTGCCGATGTCAGAGATGGATATATTGCCATCAAAGGATGGCTCGAAACGTCTAAAACAACACTCGATGCATTCCTTTCAGATATGCAGGGTGTAGGAGTATCCTACATTATCTGTACCGATATTTCCAAGGACGGTGCAATGTCTGGCACTAACCTTGAAATGTATAAAGCCCTTAGTGAGAAATATTCCATGAATATTACCGCATCTGGAGGAGTATCTACTCTTGACGATATAAAGGCACTAAAAAAAATGGACCTTTACGGTGCTATAATCGGCAAGGCATACTATACGGGTGCTATTGATTTAAGAGAGGCTATTGAGGTGTCAAAATGATAACAAAAAGAATAATTCCCTGCCTTGACGTCAAAGACGGAAGGGTAGTAAAGGGTGTAAACTTTCTGGGACTCGCCGACGTGTCATCTCCCGTAAAGCTTGCGAAGTTTTATTCCGAGTGCGGTGCAGACGAGCTTGTATTTTACGATATAACAGCCTCCGCCGAGGGCAGAGGACTTTTCGTCGATATACTCCGTGAGGTAGCGTCAACTATTTTCGTACCCCTTACGGTTGGCGGCGGTATAAATACTGTTGAGGATTTTGACAGAGTGCTGAAATGCGGTGCTGATAAGGTGAGTGTGAATTCAGGTGCTATAAGACGCCCCAAGCTCATTGAAGAAGCGGCGAAGAAATACGGCGACCAGTGCGTTGTAATATCCGCCGACGTAAAAAGAGTTGACGGAGTGTACCGTGTATTTGCCAAGGGCGGACGAGAGAATACAGGTATGGAAGCAATAGACTGGATAAAGCACGCAGTAGATCTGGGGGCAGGTGAGGTGGTTGTTAATTCCATCGACACCGACGGTGTGAAGAAGGGCTTCGACCTTGAAATGCTTGACGCAGTCCTTCGTGCCGTAAACGTACCCGTTATTGCATCGGGCGGCGCAGGAAGCACTAAGGACTTCATAGACCTTTTCAAGATGCTCCCAACCATTGATGCAGGACTTGCAGCATCGGTATTCCACTTCGGAGAAATCAAAATAAAGGAACTTAAAAAAGAACTTAAAGAAAATAATATAAACGTGAGGCTTTGAAAATGATAAACATAGAAGAACTTAAATTTGATGAAAAAGGACTAATCCCTGCCATTGTGGTAGACTCCATAAACGGAGAGGTGCTTACCCTTGCATACATGAACAAGGAAAGCCTTAAGGTCACAATGGAAAAGGGACTCACTTGCTTCTTTAGCCGTTCAAGAAACGAGCTTTGGCTGAAAGGCGAGACAAGCGGAAATTATCAGCACGTGGTTTCCATTACCGCCGATTGCGATAAGGATGCCCTTGTGGTTGTAGTTGAAAAGGATGGACCTGCCTGCCACGAAGGCACCAATTCATGCTTCACAAACACTATCTATCAAAGCGATGAGCTTCATCAGTTCACTCTCGACTCCCTTGCAGGGCTTCTCGAGGGCAGAAAGAAAGACCGCCCCGAAGGCTCGTATACTACCTATCTTTTCGATAAAGGAATTGACAAAATTTTAAAGAAGGTAGGAGAGGAGTGCACCGAGGTAATCATCGCAGGTAAGGCAGACGACAAAAAAGAAACCATATATGAAATCGCTGACCTTGCTTATCACGTAATGGTTCTTATGACAGAAATGGGAATAAGTGTTGAAGACGTACACCGCGAGCTTGCCTCCCGTCATATAATCGACAAAAAAGTTAAGCAGGAGAAAATGACAAAATGACCCTTTCGTCATTTCATACCCACTCGACCTTTTGCGACGGAAAAAATACTGCCGAGGAAATGGTGCTTCGTGCGATTGAAGAGGGCTCTCCCGAAATAGGCTTTTCCTCTCATTCATATACCGAGCACGATAAAAGATGGTGTATGTCTCGTGAAAACACCGAGCTTTATAAAAAGGAGATACTCCGCTTAAAGGATAAGTATTCTGACAGAATACAGATTTTTCTCGGAATAGAGTACGACTACTTTTCAGATTTTGACACAAGTGACTATGACTACGTACTCGGTTCTGTGCATTACGTTCTGAAAAACGGTTATTATATACCAGTAGACGAAACGGTAAAGCATCATAAGGATGCAATAAAAGAGCTGTACGGCGGTGATAGCAATGCTCTTGCCGAGGACTATTATAAAACTGTTGGGGATATTTATAACAAAACGGGGTGCAACATTGTCGGTCATTTTGATATCATTACAAAATTCGATGAAAAAGAGCACATATACGATACCGATAGCCCACGATACAGAAGTTCAGCACTTTCAGCACTTGACAGCCTTGAAAAGTGTCCTGTAACATTTGAAATAAACACTGGTGCTATATCCCGCGGTTACCGTACCACGCCCTACCCTGAGGATTTTTTGCTTGAAGAAATGGGAAAAAGGGGAGTTAGTCTTATCATTACGTCTGATACCCACTGTGTAAACACGCTTCTTTTCGGAATGAAAGAGGTAGAAAATACTCTCAAATCAAAAGACTATAGGTATTTTACCTCTATGAGTGAGATACTTAAAAAATAAATTAAAAAAATGCAAAAATTGTCTTGACAAATTACTTTTATCGTGATATTATATATTGCGTTGAGTCGCTTATGCCTCTGTAGCTCAGTTGGTAGAGCAGAGGACTGAAAATCCTCGTGTCGTTGGTTCGATTCCGACCGGAGGCACCATCTGCGACTCATATCTGCGGATTTAGCTCATTTGGTAGAGCGCGACCTTGCCAAGGTCGAGGTGGCGGGATCGAGCCCCGTAATCCGCTCCAAACGTGGGGGTTTAGCTCAGCTGGGAGAGCATCTGCCTTACAAGCAGAGGGTCACAGGTTCGAGCCCTGTAGTCCCCACCATACGGCCTGGTAGTTCAGTTGGTTAGAACACTAGCCTGTCACGCTAGAGGTCGTGGGTTCGAGCCCCACCCAGGTCGCCAAGTCGTGCTGATATAGCTCAGTTGGTAGAGCACATCCTTGGTAAGGATGAGGTCACCAGTCCGACTCTGGTTATCAGCCCCAAAAGAAACGAAGTGAAAGCTTCGTTCTTTTTTATTTATTTCTTTTCTTGACAAATTATGTTATTTGTGATATATTATCTCTCGCAGAGTAGAGTTAACTGCGTTAGCTGAAATTTTTTAGCTTACAGTGCTTATCGGACGGGGAGTTGCCGATTTGACGAAGGGTACGCCTGCGGTAGTTTAACTCGCATCCCGCTGCTACAATTAAGAGCTTATTACCTCCTAATGGTAGCATATTATTATTTTTTGCTCCATAAAAGGAGGTATTTTTTATGGATAAAAAACTTGCAACAAGAAGAATTACCTTTTCGGCACTCCTTGTTGCCATGAGCGTAATTATCGGCATCTTTTGCAAGAACTTCATGAATTTCGGAGGCGGTCTTTTCAGAGTCACCTTCGAGAATTTGCCTATAATATTATCGGGTATCCTCTTCGGACCCGTTACGGGCGGTCTTGTGGGCATTGCCACTGACCTTATCAGCTATCTTTTGTCGGCACAGATTTACCCGCCAAACCTCATTGTAACCTTCGGTGCTATGATGATAGGTGTTATGTCGGGTGTTGTGTCACGCGTCTTTCTAAAAAAGATGTGCTATACGAAGTTTATAGTGAGTGGAGTGGTGTCTCATCTTATCGGCTCGGTCGTTATAAAATCTATCGGTCTTTATACCTTTTACGGTATAGCAGTTCTTTGGAGGATACCCCTTTACACAGCTATTGTAGCGGTTGAGGTCTCTGTAATGTGCCTGCTTTATAAAAACAGTAATTTCAGAAGCTTATTCGAAAGTCTTTAGGAGAAAAAAGTGAATTACATAGAAACACTTGAATTTATACATTCGGTCTCTTGGAAAGGAAGCAGGCCTGGACTGGAGAGAACAATAGAACTTTTATCTCTCATGGGAAACCCCGAAAAGAAGCTTAAATTCGTTCATATTGCAGGTACTAACGGAAAAGGCTCAACCGCCTCCATGACCGCCAATATTCTTGAAAAAGCAGGGTACACTGTAGGACTCTACACCTCACCCTATATCTTTACCTTTAACGAAAGAATGAGAGTAAACGGCGAGAATATTTCGGATGACGAGCTGGTTTCAGTGACAGAGTTTGTGAAACCCCTTGCCGAGAAAATGGAGGATAGTCCCACCGAGTTTGAGCTTGTAACCTGTATCGCCTTTGAATACTTCTACCGTAAAAGGTGCGATGTCGTAGTGCTTGAGGTAGGAATGGGCGGTGAGCTTGACTCCACTAACGTAATCGACTCACCCGAGGTCGCAGTAATTACCAATATCGGACTCGACCACACCGATTTTCTCGGAGATACCCTTGAAAAGATTGCCGAAACAAAATCGAAGATTATAAAGGAAAACTCTATTGCCGTCCTTTACCCCTCAACAGACGGCGTTAAAAGCGTTGTCGAGAAAAGATGCCTTGACGTAAACGCAATGCTCAAAATCGCGGAATTTGATGAAATGAAACCGAAAAGTGCATCTCTTGCAGGACAGCTTTTTGACTTCAAAGATTTCAAAAACCTAAAGCTCCCTCTCCTCGGAAGACATCAGCTGAATAACACCGCAACAGTCTTTGCAGTCATTGAAGCACTACGTGAAAAGGGCTGGAATGTAACGGATAAAAATATTATAAATGGAATTGAAAGCGTCAGATGGCAGGGCAGATTTGAGCTTGTGTCTGAAAATCCCACCTTCGTCGTTGACGGAGGACATAACCCACAGTGTGCGGCAGCCCTCTTTGAAAACGTCAAGGAATACCTCGGCGATAAAAAGCTCGTTGTACTCACAGGAGTCCTTCGTGATAAAGACTTTGAGAGTATGTACGCCGATATGGCAACGCTTACGTCAGAATTTGTAACAGTCACACCCCCAAACCCGAGAGCACTCTCTGCCACAAAACTTGCCGACTACCTCACACGCTTCTCAAAGCCCGTAACCTCTGCCGACTCAATTGAAGAAGGCGTAAAACTCGCAAAACAAAAAGCAGGGGAGAACGGTGCCGTCCTTGCCTACGGGTCTTTATATATGGTTGCAGACATTGAGAATGCGGCACGTTCTTAAATAACGGAGAATAAAATGAAAACACTTCTTATACTACTGCTTGTTGTTTCTAACTTTCTGTTTGTTAATAAGGTAGAGAGCAAACCGCAAAAAGAAGAAACAAATAACAATGACACAGAAAATTACTTAAATGTCGAAGATATCAACGAAAAAATAGCACAGCAATTCTTGGCTGGAGAAATTACGGTTGATAATTACGAGGGAAAGAAGACTGTTACCATTTATGAGCTTGTATATATGGGGACACCGACGAAATATGCCTTTGTTGATTTAGACGGAGACGGGGCAAGAGAACTGGTTATTGAGTATGACCCTACAGGTGACAGAGCAATAATTGATATAACCGATGGTGTAAGCACAGCGTATTATCTTCCAATCCGATGGTATAATGATATAAAGAAAGACGGCACAGCAAACTGGAGTGCCAGTGCTTTTGATAACGGAATTTGTAAAATAAGCTTTTTTGACGGTCAAGTAGAGTTTGAAGATATTATTGTTCATAATACTTATGAGGGGATATTCAAAGTAAACGGAAAACACGTGAGCGAAGAAGAATGTAACAAAGCTTTAGCTCTGCAAAGTGAAAAAGAATCTGTAGAATGGATTGATATTGAATAAATAAACGGACAGAGAAATCTGTCCGTTTTTTGACTATTTTTGTATATTGTTATGACAACGTGCATATAATATATTGACAATGTAATATTGTTGTGCTATATTATAAGTGAAAGGAGTTGATGTTATGGCAATTACTAACGTAACGATGAGAATGGACGAGGAACTCAAGGCACAGCTTCAAGAGCTTGTTTCTAATCTTGGAATGGATATGACAACGTTTTTCACTCTTTCTGCAAAGCAGGCGGTAAGAGAGCAGAGAATTCCTTTTGATATTACTATGCGTGTTCCCAATGCCGAAACCCTTGAAGCGATAGCCGAGGTTAAGGCTATGAAAGCCGATAAAACTTTAGGAAAGAGTTACACCGATGTTGATGAAATGATGAGGGAGCTTTTGAAATAATGTATTCTATAAAGCCAACCTCTAAGTTTCAAAAAGATTTGAAGCGTATTCAAAAGAGAGGATATGATATATCTCTTATTACAGAGATAATCAAAAAACTTTCAAATGGAGAAAAGCTTCCCGAAAAGAATAAAGACCACGCTTTGACAGGTAACTTTGAAGGCTGTAGGGAATGTCATATAACTCCCGACTGGCTTTTGATTTATGAGGTGTACGATAAAGAATTGATATTATATCTTACAAGAACAGGAACTCATAGTGATTTGTTCCGTTAAAACAAAACGACAGATGTTTTTTCGCATCTGTCGTTTTTGCTATATTCCAAGAAGCCAATCGGTTTCCACTTCCAGAATTTTGGAAAGTGCTTTAAGCTCATAGTCTGCCACAAATCTTGTACCTATCTCTATTCTCGATATACTGTCACGCTCTATTATAATGCCCTCTATCTGAAGTCTTGCTGCAAGATCGCTCTGAGTAAGCTTCAACCTACACCTTGCTTCATGCACTCTGTCACCGCAAACGTTCTTTTTGCCGTTAAAATCGTATATTTTCACAAAATCTACACCTCGTTATGTTAAAGTTAAGAATTTTTCTTGACTTTAACATATTTTTGACCTATAATTGTGTTAAAGATAAGAATTACAAAAAATAATGACAAAATTTTATTAAAAGGAGACTAAGATGAAGGTTATAGCATTACAAGGACGAGGGAATAGTGGGAAAACGCAAACTATTAGTATATTGATTGATATGATTCTTGAACATACAGAATGCTCTGACGGTAAGATAGAATTATTATCTCCCAAAGAAAGACTTTGTTTTTATGACAAAGAATGTGTCTTTTCTTATTTTGGACAAAAGGTAGCAATAACTACTTTAGGGGATGATGAAAACGGACTGAATGAATGGTTAAAGAGAGTTGATTTTGAATTTGGAGAAGCAGATATTTATATATGTGCTTGTCATACAAGAGGAAAAACACTTGATTTTCTGCTCAAAAGATTCGGTAATGAAAATTTGATTCTTTATGGAAAGAATTATATATCACTTGTTGAAACAAAAGACGTTCAGGAAAAGAACGATATTTTTGTAATAAAACAACAAATGAATTCAAATGTAGCGACAGCCACAGAAATTTTTAAGATATTTAATTCACTTGTGTGAATTTACAATAAAAGGAGAATAAAATGAAAAAGTTATTATTACTATTTATATTACTTACTACAATGATGATTAGTTGCTCTAACAATACACCAGCAGACAATTTGGAAGAACCAGCAGACTATTCAGAAACGCCATCAATTTTTAACGAAGTGTCATTGGAAGAAAAGTTTGCTCTTTGTGTAGTTGAAGAGGGTGACGCTTATCTTACATTGTCTCTTTCTAATTTTGACAAAAACGATATTATTGACATTAGTTATTTAAGTGATTTCACAACGCTATGAATGAATATTTAGTATATTCGAGTGATAAACTTTATATGAAATTATATGTTGAAAACACTGCACCTTATGATATACATTATGGAACTTGTTATGGGGATAAAGTTTGGGAGAATGGTAGTGTTGTAGGAAGGAACATTCAAACATCACAAGTACAATCGCAACCCTCGGATAAGGTTCAAAAAAACAACAATGCTTCTATTGGTACAACAAAAGAAAAAAGTTACATTAAGCCTGACACTTGGTATAAGTATAGTTCTAATAATGTAGTTCGTGCACAAAATGCAGAAATCTCAAGTGCCGTTTCAACATCTAAGGGGCAGGTATTTATGATAAATTATTATCCTGTTTGTTCTTATTGTAGCGTGCGTTCACATAGACTGGATATGACGGGAGTAGGAATTGATACTCCAGTTAGTGAATACTATACTTGCAACGAGTGCGATAAATTAACTTATGTAAGATTCAAAATAGAGTATTAAAAATTATAGTTTTCGTGGGAGTCCGAGGGAGTGCTTTTATAAAAAGCATTCCCTCGCTTTATATGCCTCAATGAATGTCTTTCAACTTTTGACGTTCATTGGCACGGCATAGGTAGAAAAAAGGACGTTTTGAGTCACGTCGAAGTTGTCTACCGCCTTGATAAGTCCTACACACCCAACCTGAAACAGGTCGTCGGGTGACTCACCGCGACCTGCAAATTTCTGCATAACACTGAGCACAAGCCTGAGATTTCCTGCAATAAGCTCATCCCTAGCCTTTTCATCTCCGTTTTTCATCTTTATCATAAGCTCACTCTTTTCCTCGTTTGTGAGTACCTTGAGTCTCGCTGTATTTACACCGCAAATTTCAACTTTGTTGTACATAGCTTTTAACCTCCTTTAATGCTAAATTAAGTATTACCGAAAGCGTAGCAATTTATTTTCAAAAATAAACGATATTTTTTTATTTTCGTGCTTTACAAAATTAGTAAAATAATGTATAATAATTTGAATACTTATAAAAAATAGAAAGAAGGAAGAAAAAATGAATAAAGTACTAGTTGAAACCTCTGCCCGCCACGTACATTTGTCGGCAGAGCATCTTGAGATTCTTTTTGGTAAGGGTGCAGAGCTCACTATGAAGAAAATGCTTTCTCAGCCCGGTCAGTTTGCATGCGAGGAGAGAGTAACAGTTGTAGGACCTAAGAGAGAGCTTGCGAATGTAAGCATTCTCGGCCCCGTAAGACTCGCAACACAGGTAGAGCTTTCACTTACTGATGCAAGAAGCATCGGTCTTTCAGCTCCTATCCGTGAGTCAGGCGATATCGCAGGAACACCCGGCTGTAAGCTCGTTGGCCCTTGCGGTGAGGTTGAAATCGCAGAAGGTGTTATCGCCGCAAAGCGTCATATTCACCTTACTCCCGCTGATGCAGAAGCTTTCGGCGTTGAGGACAAACAGATTGTATCCGTAAAGCTTGACACAGAAAGAAGTCTTGTTTTCGGTGACGTTGTTGTAAGAGTAAACAAGAACTTTGCAGCAGCTATGCACATCGACACCGATGAATCAAATGCCGCGGCTGCAGTTGGTGAAGTATTCGGTGAAATAATTAAATAAGTAAATAATTTAAAAGGAGATATAAAAATGACAGACCACATTTTTTATTCACACGAAGTAGAAAATATGTGTCCCATTGCTAAGGGTCCCCACCACGGTCCCGCTCCCATTCCGGAAGAAGGCAGATGGGTAAAGGCTTATGAGATTAAAGATATCTCAGGTCTTTCACACGGTATAGGCTGGTGTGCACCTCAGCAGGGATGCTGTAAGCTCACTCTCAACGTAAAGGACGGTATCATTGAGGAAGCTCTCGTTGAAACCCTTGGTTGCTCGGGTATGACTCACTCGGCAGCTATGGCTTGTGAAATTCTTCAAGGCAAGACACTTCTCGAAGCACTCAACACAGACCTCGTTTGTGACGCTATCAACGTAGCTATGAGAGAAATCTTCAAGCAGCTTGCTTACGGACGTAGCCAGACCGCTTTCTCCGAAAACGGACTTCCCATCGGTGCTTCTCTTGAAGACCTCGGTAAGGGACTTCGTTCTCAGGTTGGTACTATGTTCGGTACTAAGGCTAAGGGCGTAAGATATCTTGAAATGGCAGAGGGCTACGTTTTGAATATCGCTCTCGACGAAAACAGCGAGGTTATTGGATACAAGTTCGTTAACCTCGGTAAGATGATGGATGCTATCAAGGCAGGCAAGGACCCCAAGGAAGCATACGAATCTAACATCAAAACTTATGGTAGATATGATGGCGCAGCCAAGTATATCGATCCCAGACACGAATAAGAAAGGGGGATAACAAAATGTCTAACGAAGTAAAATTTGAAGGTAAAGAAAGAAGAATTGCAGGCATTACCGCTTGCATGGCAGAGTACGGAATCAAGGACCTTGAGGAAGCTCGTCAGATTTGTCTTAACAAAGGTGTTGACCCCGATGCAATAGTTAAGGGAATTCAGCCTATCGCATTTGAAAATGCCGCTTGGGCATATACCCTCGGCTGTGCTATCGCACTTAAGAAGGGTGTTAAGAACGCTGCAGATGCCGCAGAACTCATCGGTGTAGGTCTTCAGGCTTTCTGTATCCCCGGCTCCGTTGCCGCTAACCGTAAGGTTGGTCTCGGCCACGGTAACCTTGGTGCAATGCTTTTAAGAGAAGAAACCAAGTGCTTCTGCTTCCTCGCAGGACACGAGTCCTTCGCAGCGGCTGAAGGCGCTATCGGTATTGCAAAGAACGCTAACAAGGTAAGAAAAGAGCCCCTTCGCGTTATCCTTAACGGTCTTGGCAAGGACGCCGCTTATATCATCGCAAGAATTAACGGCTTCACCTACGTTGAAACCGACTACGACCCTTATGCAGACGAGCTTAAGATTGTTCGTGAGGTTAAGTTCTCCGACGGTGAAAAGGCTAAGGTTCGTTGCTACGGCGCTAACGACGTTTCCGAAGGCGTTGCAATTATGAGAAAAGAAGACGTTGGCGTTTCCATCACAGGTAACTCCACTAACCCCACTCGTTTCCAGCACCCCGTTGCAGGTACCTATAAGAAGTGGGCTATAGAAAATGGCGTTAAGTACTTCTCCGTTGCATCAGGCGGTGGTACGGGTAGAACACTCCACCCCGATAACATGGCAGCAGGCCCCGCTTCCTACGGTCTCACAGACACAATGGGAAGAATGCACGGCGACGCTCAGTTCGCAGGCTCTTCTTCAGTTCCCGCACACGTTGAAATGATGGGACTGATAGGTGCCGGTAACAACCCCATGGTTGGTATGACCGTTGCATGTGCTGTTGCAATTGAAGAGGCAATGAACAAGTAAGACTTGTTCAATGAAATTTGCCTGTTAACACAGTCAAATGAAATGTAAATTTTATTTCATCAAGAAAACCGCAAGATTTCAAAAAAGAAGTCTTGCGGTTTTTTAAGTATAAACGTATTTTGTTTGTAAAAAATAAGTGAGGAAAATATTAAATTATGAAAGGAACTTAAATATGACACTTGGAAATAAAGAAATAGAAAAATTCACGCAGTACCTTATCGAAGAAGAACGAAGTAAAAACACAATTGAAAAATACGAAAGAGATATAAGGTGTTTTTTAACGTGGCTTGACGGTAGAAAGCTTGATAAAAGCTGTATACTAGAATATAAAAACGAGCTTTGTAAAACTTTTGCCCCTAAAAGCGTAAATTCTATGCTTTCATCCATAAATAGCTTTTTTATGTTTTTACAACGTGCAGACTTGAAAGTAAAAACACTGAAAATACAAAGACAGATTTTTGCTGATGACGACCGAGAGCTTTCAAAAGGGGAGTACGAGCGTCTTTTAAGGGCGGCAAAATCTCAAAATAACGATAGACTGTATTACCTTATGCAAACTATAGGAAGTACGGGAATAAGAATATCCGAGCTTTCCTACATTACCGTAAATGCAGTAAAGACGGGAAAAGCACATATAAACTGCAAGGGTAAAATGCGTCAGGTTTTTTTGCCACGAGGGCTTTGTAAAATGCTTTTGGAATATATAAAGGAACAAGGAATAAAAGACGGCTCGGTATTTGTTACAAGAAACGGCATTCCGCTTAACCGTTCAAACGTATGGAAAATGCTCAAAGACCTTTGTAAAATTGCAGGAGTACTTCCTAAAAAGGTGTTTCCTCACAATTTCAGACATCTTTTTGCCCGCACCTTTTACGCACTTCAAAGGGATATAGTTCGTCTTGCTGACGTGCTTGGACACTCTAACGTCAACACTACTCGAATTTACACTGCCGAAACAGGAATTTCTCACTTAAAGCAAATAGAAATGCTTGGTTTGCTTCGCTGCTAAACCAAAAAAAATACGTTGCCCTGTAGACAACGTATAATGACATAATGGTTGTTATGTAGTAAATATCTGTGCAGAAAATACATATATTGTTTTTCGCGTGCCTTATTCTATCATAAAAAATTTTATTTGTAAATACCTTTATTAAAATTTTATATATTTGCGGCAAAATGGGCATACGGAAAAAACTTTTTTGATGAAATTTTACAAAAAAGAAAAAATTTTATTTTTGGA
>JAZOLO010000007.1:0-67926 GCA_045653035.1 Eubacteriales bacterium | reverse complement strand
CCCCTTGTACCCCCACGAAAACTATAATAAATAATTATAAAAATTTTTGAAAGAGAGTATGATAGGAAACTTTTTATAAAAAGTTTTCTATCATAAAAAGCCAAAAGGTCAAGCTTCAGCTGACACTAAAAGCGACGAGATTTTGAGGTAATATCGCGGAGTGCGAAGGCGTCGCTGTACTTTGTACATCAGTCCGAGCAACACGCGAAGGAAATGAAATCCCAAATAATAAAAAAATCGAAGATTTTCTACCTTAAAAAACTTGTATCTTAACTACTCTTTGTTCGCACTATATTTTTGAGAAAACATCTATTAAAAACTGAAACTTTTCATTTCCGTTTTTAACCAAAATATCAAGCTCAATAAGGAGATGTATTTATGAAAGAGAAAGTAACCGTCGCCTACCGCTGCCCCGATTGCGGTGTCGCAATGATAGGCGAAATAAATATATTTGCACTCATGTCTGGCGAAACACACCTCAGATGCAGCTGCGGTGAGTCGGTTATGTCAATAAACTATATAAAGTCAAGGGATACTGTTAGTCTTAACGTACCTTGTGTTGCATGTCCTACCTCTCACCCTTATCAGATTTCAGCATCTACCTTCAGAGACAGTGAGCTTTTCGTGCTTCAGTGCTCTGCTACGGGTCTTGATACCGCATTCATCGGTGACAAGGCAAGGGTTATCAAGGCAGTAGACGACAACACAATAGAGCTTCAGAAGCTTATGGAGTTTGCCGACAACGACACCTTCGGCGTTGATGAGGACTTCGATATCTTCAAGAATTTTGAAGACCACGGAGATGACTGTGACTGTGAGGAGTGCCATTCTAACAGTGAAAATCCAAACAACCGCGAATCTGACGAATACGAATATTTCGATGCGGTAGTTACAAGCGGTATGCTCTATCTCTTAAAAGAGCTGAGCGACGCAGGTAAGATAAGATGCAGCTGCGGGGAGAATGACGTTATGATAGAGGTGGGCTTTGACGAGATAGTCCTTTCCTGTGACAAGTGTCAGGCGAGTCGCACGCTTCGTGCCCGTACCGACAACGATATTATCGACCTTGCAAATCTTGACGAAATTATACTTGAATGAGGAAAACATGAAAAAAAACGTACTGAAAGAAATATACGAGTGGCTTGAAACCTTTCTTGTGGCTCTTCTTGCCGTTATTTTAGTATTCACTTTCCTACTTAAATTCGTAACAGTATCGGGAGACAGTATGCGTGAGACTTTTCATAATGGCGACAGGCTTCTCATTTCCTCTCTCCCCTACACCCCCGAAAGAGGTGACGTGGTAGTAGTTGACGTAACTCACAATCTTGAGCTTCTCCACTATCAGTCAAAGGGTGCACCTTATATAAAGAGAGTTATTGCCACCGAGGGTCAGACTGTAAATATCGACCCCATAAGCTGGAAGGTATACGTTGACGGCAAGGCTATAGACGAGCCTTACGTGTTTCACGTAGATAACTACCCCATGTATAAAGGAACGATAGAGTACCCTTACACAGTACCCGAGGGGTGTGTGTTCGTTATGGGTGACAACCGCAACGGCTCGTCGGACAGTAGGCAAATAGAGGCAATAGAGACGAGATATATTCTGGGCAAGGTATTTTTCAGAATTGCCCCCCGTACAGGAGTGATAAAGTAATGCCCACAGATATTATACAATGGTTTCCCGGACACATGGCGAAAACCAAAAGGCTTATAAAGGAGTCACTTCCCGACGTTGACGTGATAATCGAGCTGCTTGATGCGAGAATTCCAAAGAGCAGTAAAAATCCCGACCTTGAAGCACTTGTTTTTCCAAAGCCTATCATAACCCTTTTAAACAAGGCAGGACTTGCCGACCCCAATTCATCGGCAAATCTTAAAAAAAGATACGAGGAAAATGGCAAAAAGCTCATTATAACCGACTGTCTTACAGGCAAGGGACTTGACGAGCTTGAAGGAGAAATAAAGAGAGTACTTGCCGAAAAAATAAAACGCTACGAAGAAAAAGGAATGCAGGGCAGAACCGTCAAGGCGATGATACTCGGTATTCCCAACGTTGGTAAATCTTCACTTATAAACAAGCTTTGCGGTGCGAAGAAGGCAAACGTCGAAAACAGACCAGGTGTTACCACGACAAAACAATGGGTAAAAACAACAATCGGTCTTGAGCTTCTCGATATGCCGGGTGTTCTCTGGCCAAAGTTTGACGATAGAATAATCGGTGAAAACCTTGCAATTACAGGCGCTATAAAGGACACGGTACTGCAAAAGGACGAGATTGCAATGGCACTTTGCCTAAAGCTTAAAAAGCGTTATCCTACGCTTCTCTGCGAAAGATACGCACTTGATAGAGAAGAAATTGAAGACCTTGACGGCTACGATATTTTCGAGATTATCGGTAAAAAGAGAGGTATTCTCCAGCGTGGCGGAGAGGTGAATTTCGACAGATGCGCCACCATGCTTCTCGACGAATTCCGACGAGGAATTATCGGAAAAATTACTCTTGAATAAAGGTGTAAAAATATGGATTTGGAGTTACAAAAAGAACTGACAAAAGGGTACTCTGTTTTTGCAGGTGTTGACGAGGCGGGACGAGGGCCTCTTGCAGGACCCGTTGTTGCGGCGGCAGTAATACTCCCCGAGGGTCTTATAATAGAGGGTCTTAACGACTCAAAAAAGCTTTCTGAAAAGAAGCGTGAGGCTCTTTTTGATATAATCTGCGAAAAAGCCCTCTCCTACTCGGTAGCCCTTGCAACACATGAGGAAATTGACGAATACAACATATTGGGCGCTACCATGCTTGCCATGAAAAGGGCGGCAGAGGGGCTTGATATAAAGCCCGACCTTCTTCTTATAGACGGAAACCGAGCAAAAGGCTTTGATATCCCCGTAAAAACCGTAATAAAGGGAGACGCTCTCATTCCCTCCATTGCGGCGGCATCAATACTTGCAAAGGTTACCCGTGACAGGCTTTGCCTTGAAATGGACGAAAAATATCCCGAATACGGCTTCAAAGTACATAAGGGCTACCCGACAGAATATCACCGCAAAAAGGTGGTAGAATTAGGCCCCTGTCCCGAGCACAGAAAAACTTTTCTTAAAAAGATTTTACCACAGTGAAAATAACCCTCAAAAAAGCCGTAGGAAACCGAGGTGAGAGCATTGTTGCAGACTACCTTGAAGAAAAGGGCTACAAGATTTTAGAGCGTAACTTCAAAAGCAAAAGAAACGAAATAGATATTGTTGCGGAGGACGGCGACTCTATCGTGTTCGTTGAGGTAAAGACCACCTCCAGCGACAGGTCAGAGGACTTCAAACGTCCCTCAGAGGCTGTTGATAAAAACAAAAAAGAGCGTATAATAGAGTGTGCAAGAGACTATATAATGAAGCACCGCTGTGCCTACGACGGATACCGCTTCGACGTTGTTGAGGTGTATCTCAACCGTGATACACCAGAAATAAATCACATAGAAAATGCATTTTACAAAAAAGAGAGGACATACAGATGACAAAAATTATGTACAAAAGCACAAGAGGCTCTGAAAACCTTTTAACCTCTGCCGAGGCTATCAAGAGAGGTATTGCAGAAGACGGCGGTCTTTACATGCCCACCGAAATTCCGAAAATTGACCTTGATTTTATCTCGGGCATGGTAGAGGACAGCTATAGTGATCGAGCATTCAAGGTGCTTTCCCTTTACCTCACCGACTACGACAAAAATACACTTCACGATATATGCACAAAAGCTTATTCCGAAAGCCGTTTCCCCGGCGGTGCGGCACCCGTAGTGAAGCTTAACGACAAGGTAAGTATCCTTGAATTATGGCACGGCCCGACTTCAGCCTTCAAGGACATGGCTTTACAGATAATGCCCATGCTCCTCTCCGAGGCACTTAAAATGACAGGCGAGAAAAAGACAGCGTTCATTCTCGTTGCAACCTCGGGTGATACAGGTAAGGCGGCACTTGAAGGCTACCGTGACGTTGACGGCATCAAGATAATGGTATTCTACCCCGAAAACGGTGTAAGCGCTATGCAGAAGCTTCAGATGGCTTCTCAGGAGGGTGAAAACGTATCGGTTGTTGCTATAAACGGAAACTTCGACGATGCACAGACAGGTGTTAAGGAAATATTTGCATCAAAGGAGATTGCAGAAAAGCTTCTTGCGAAGAGTACCTTCCTTTCCAGTGCAAACTCTATCAACTGGGGCAGACTGGTTCCTCAGATTGCATACTACTTCTCGGCTTACTGCGATATGGTAAAGAGCGGTGAAATTAAGCTTGGCGACAAGATAAACGTTGTTGTTCCCACAGGTAACTTCGGTAACATTTTTGCGGGTCACCTTGCACGTGTTATGGGACTTCCCGTTGAGAAATTCATCTGTGCCTCCAACAAGAACTCGGTACTCACCGACTTTATTGAAAATGGCGTATACGACAAGAACCGAGACTTCTATCTTACAATGAGTCCTTCAATGGATATTCTCGTATCATCAAACGTTGAGAGAATGCTCTCACTTCTAGCTAGTACCAACACCGTTAAGGCGTATATGGAAAGCCTTAAGAAGGACGGAAAGTACGTTCTCACAGAAAATGAAAGAGAAGCACTCCAGAAGGGCTTTGCCGCAGGCTATACTACAGAAGATGAAACGGCTAAAACAATAAGCCGCGTATTCAAAGAATTTAATTATCTTCTTGATACCCATACTGCCGTTGCAATGAAGTGTGCTGATGAATACAATGCTAAAACAAAGGCAGCAGAAAAGACTCTTGTGGTTTCAACTGCAAGTCCTTACAAATTTGCGACCTCTGTTCTTGAAGCAATCGGCGGTGAAAAGGGTGTAGAAGGAATAGAAGCTCCCGAAAAGCTCCTTGAGTTTTCTGGAAAAGAAATTCCGCTTCCCCTTGTAAAATTACACGAGAAGCGGATAAGATTTACAAAATCCATTGAAAAAACTTCAATGGCAGACGAGGTTCTTTCCTTTTAGTCTCTGGCTTTAAAGGTTGCACAAATAGTATCGGCACTTGACTTTGCGTGGTGAGGACCGACACTGATTTCCTTAACGGTGCAATATCTTTCGCCGTCGTGGTAGGTGCAGTTTTTAACCATGCAAGATATGCCTTCATTGTGCTTCTTTATACTGCAGCCACCCTTTGAACAATCGTTCATATTCTAATCCCCTTTCTTTATTGGATTACGGATTTATTTTAGCCCAAAAAACAACAAACTATGTGAAAGGAAAAGGACAAAATATGGCAATATTTACACTCGGCGACCTGCATCTGTCCTTTTCGACAGATAAGCCCATGAACGTTTTCGGCTCTCTTTGGGAGGCACATACCGAAAAGCTTCGTGAGTACTGGAATTACATGGTGAAGGAAGACGATACGGTAGTAGTGCCTGGTGACATCTCGTGGGCTATGAACGTATCCGAAGCAATAGAGGATTTTCGATTCATAAACTCTCTTCACGGCAATAAAATAATCATGAAGGGCAACCACGATTACTGGTGGCAGAGCATGAAAAAGCTTCAGGAATTTACCGAGGAAAACGGCTTTGACACGGTGAGATTTCTTCACAACGGTGCTTATGCCGTAGAAGACCTTATTATATGCGGGTCACGCGGTTGGGCTTGTGAAGCATCTCCTTCGGCGGATGACAAAAAGATTATTGCAAGAGAAGCCATTCGCTTTGATTTATCAATTACCGAGGCAAAAAAGCTTCGTGGCGACAGTGACCGTGAAATAGTTGCTTTTTCTCATTATCCCGTCCTGTCCCCCGGCGAGGAGACATCACCCATACTTGAAGTGCTGGTGCGTCACGGAATAAAGCGTCTTTATTACGGACACCTTCACGGCGTTTCGGAAAACAGACTTATAAAGAGTGCGGGAGGAGTCGAGCTGACCCTTGTGTCTGCCGACTTCAGAATGTTCACGCCTGTGAGAATAAATTGAAAAAATTTTGCGTTTTCACTTGACAAATTCTGTATTTTGTATAAAATATAGTATGAATTATAATGTATAAATATATGTAATTTGGGATAAATAATTTTCCCGACCAAGGTTACATATAGCAGGAGGAAAAAATGAGCGTAAAAAACGTTACAGCTGCTGAAAAAAATCAGGTTAAGCTTGAGCTTGTTATTGCAAAGGCAGACTTTGATATGGCAGTAGACAAGGCATTCCGCAAGAACGCTTCCAAAATCAGCGTTCCCGGTTTCAGAAAGGGTAAAGCACCCCGTGGAATTATCGAAAAGATGTACGGCAAGGGAGTATTCTATGAAGATGCTCTCAACGACATTCTTCCCGAAGAGCTTGCAAAGGCTGTTGAAGAGAAGAAGCTTGACGTTGTAAGCCGTCCCGAAATAGAGGTTGGCGACATTAACGACGAGGGCGTTGAAGTAACTGCTCTCTACTACGTAAAGCCTGAGGTTACCCTCAAGAGCTACAAGGGCATTGAAGTAACAAAGACCACAAGAGAAGTAACAGACGAGGACGTTCAGCACGAAATCGACCACGCAAGAGAAAGAGCTTCAAGAATGGTTGAGGTTGACCGTGCTGCTGAAAAGGGCGACTTTGCTACCATAGACTACCTCGGCACAGTTGACGGCGTTGCATTCGACGGCGGTAAGGACGAGGGACACAAGCTTGAGCTTGGTTCAGGCGCATTCATTCCAGGCTTTGAAGATCAGATAGTAGGTCATAGCGTAGGCGATGAATTTGACGTAAACGTTACCTTCCCCGAAGAATACCATGCAGAAGACCTTAAGGGCAAGGCTGCGGTATTTGCAGTTAAGCTTCACAAGCTTGAAGTAAAAGAGCTTCCTGCTCTTGACGATGAGTTTGCAAAGGACGTTTCTGAATTTGATACTCTTGATGAATATAAGGCTGACGTCAAGGCAAATATAGAAAAGAGATATGCCGATATGGCTGACGGCGACGTTGAAGCACAGCTTAAAATGGCACTCGCAGAGGCAGTTGAAGCAGATATCCCCGAATGTATGTTTGAAAACGAAGTAGAGCGTATGATTGAGGATTACTCCTACAGAATGCAGTCTCAGGGCATTTCTATGGAAATGTACATGAAGTATACAGGCATGACAATGGAAAACTTCAAGGAGCAGTTCAAGCCTCAGGCAGAGGGACAGGTTAAGCTTCAGCTCGCTCTTGAAAAGATAGTAGAGCTTGAAAACATCACCGCATCCGACGAAGAGCTTGATGCAGAATATGCAAAGCTTGCCGATGCATACAAGATGGAGCCTCAAAAGATTCGTGCAGCTATCGCTCCCGAAATGCTTAAAAAAGACATCGAGGTTAACAAGGCAGTAGCACTTGTAAAGGAAAATGCCAAGATAACCGAAAAGGCAGAGGGCGAAGAAAAGCAGAAGAAGGCTCCCGCAAAGAAAGCTACAACAAAGAAGACTGCTGAAAAGGCAGAAGAAAAGGCAGAGGGCGAGGAAAAGCAGAGGAAGGCTCCTGCAAAGAAGACCACTTCAACTGCTACTAAGTCCACAACAACTGCAAAGAAGACCACTACCAAGAAAACTGCTGAAAAGAAAGAAGAAAAAGCAGAATAATAAGCCCACCTAAAGGAGGATAACAGATGCCATTTGTACCCATGGTCGTAGAACAGACAAACCGCGGAGAACGCTCGTACGACATCTATTCAAGACTTCTCAACGACAGAATCGTATTTCTTGCCGACGAGGTGAACGATGCTACCGCTACCCTTGTTGTAGCACAGCTTCTCTTTCTTGAAGCACAGGACCCCGACAAGGATATAAGCCTTTATATCAACTCACCGGGCGGTTCAATAAGTGCAGGTATGGCGATATACGACACCATGAACTTTATCAAGTGTGACGTATCCACAATATGTATAGGTATGGCGGCAAGTATGGGTGCGTTCCTTCTTGCAGCAGGTACAAAGGGCAAGAGATTTGCTCTTCCTTACAGTGAGATTATGATTCATCAGCCCCTTGGCGGAATGAAGGGTCAGGCAAGTGATATTAAAATTCACGCTGACCACATCCTCCGTGTTCGTAACAACATGAACAAAATTCTCGCCGAAAAGACAGGCAAGGATATCTCTGTTATTGAACGTGATACCGAACGCGATAACTTTATGACAAGTGCAGAGGCTCTTGAGTACGGACTTATAGATAAGGTTATTGAAAAAAGACTTTAATAACAAATAACGGACATAAAAGACCGTTCGTCTGACGACGGACGGTCTTTTATAAAATCAAGTTAAATTCGTGAACGAGGAACAACATGTCAGAAAACAAAAACGAAATGAGCGTTTGCTCCTTCTGTA
Source organism: Eubacteriales bacterium (assembly GCA_045653035.1). Classification (GTDB taxonomy): domain Bacteria; phylum Bacillota; class Clostridia; order Oscillospirales; family SIG627; genus RGIG6353. The sequence goes on along the minus strand of JAZOLO010000007.1, from coordinate 59,610 downwards.
AAAAAAGTGAACAAGAGGTAGGTCCTCTTATTGTAGGCCCCGACGGTGTAAAGATTTGCTACAACTGTGTTGAGCTTTGTAGCACCATTTTTGAGGATGAGGAAGAAAAGGCAAAGACAAAGGACGGGCTTTCCTTTGATACTCTCCCCCGCCCCGAGGAGATAAAGCGTACCCTTGACGAGTACGTAATTGGACAGGATGATGCAAAGATTACTCTTTCGGTTGCGGTTTACAACCACTACAAGAGAATTTTGCAAAAGGACACCGACGACGGCGTTGAAATTCAGAAGAGCAACGTACTTCTTCTCGGCTCTACAGGCGTTGGCAAAACCTATCTTGCCCAGACTCTTGCAAAGACTCTTAAAGTACCCTTTGCCATTGCAGATGCCACAACCCTGACAGAGGCGGGCTACGTTGGCGAGGACGTTGAGAATATACTGCTCCGTCTTATACAGGCGGCTGATTTCGATATTGAACGTGCTGAAAAGGGTATTATCTACATTGACGAGATTGACAAGATATCACGTCGCAGTGAAAACCGTTCCATTACCCGTGACGTATCGGGCGAGGGCGTTCACCAGGCACTTTTTAAAATTCTTGAGGGTACGGTGACGAACGTTCCTCCACAAGGCGGAAGAAAGCATCCCAATCAGGAGTTTATACAGATTGACACCACTAATATCCTCTTTATTTGCGGTGGTGCTTTTGACGGCATTGAAGAAATCATTACCCAGCGTACAGGAAAGCAGAACATCGGCTTCGGTGCAAATGTTCAGACCAAAGCAGAAAAGAAGAAGGAGAATATACTGGGAAAGCTTGAGGCACATGACCTTGTAAAGTACGGTCTTATACCCGAAATTGTAGGAAGAATCCCCATGATAGTAACTCTTGATTCTCTTGACGAGGCGGCTTTTATAAAAATTCTCACAGAGCCGAAAAACTCACTTGTGAAGCAGTATCAAAAGCTTTTTGAAATGGACGGCGTAAAGCTTACCTTCAAAAAGGATGCCATTGAGGCTATTGCAAAAAAAGCGTGTGAAAACAATACAGGTGCAAGAGGACTTCGTTCAATTATGGAGGGCATCATGCTTGAGTATATGTATACTCTACCCTCAAAGAAGGACGCAAAAGAGCTTGTAATCACCAAATCCGCAGTAGAAAAGACTAAAAAGGCTATTGTTAAATAGGTTTTATTTTAAGGGGAGAAGACTTTTTATAAAAGTCCTCTCCCCTTTCACCCCTCACGAAAACTATGATAAAATTAAATTTTGAAAAACCAATTTAATATAAATCCTACTAAAACAAAAAAAGGAATAAGATAGTTTACTGTTCTGTTTTTGAAAACTTTCCCATCAAAAAAGAAATACACCAGTAAAATTGGAAAGCTCCAAAACATAGGATGCAAGGAAAAAGCATCTTTGAAATTTAATTTCAAAGCCTGTATCAATGCTCTCGTATATCCGCACCCCAAGCACTCTATACCAAAAAGACATTTTATAACACAAGTAACGCCATTATTATAAAAAGCAAAATATAAAATCAAAAAAACTATAATTGCAATAAATTTATACTTCATCTCTATATAAAGAAAACTCCATGCCATGCACGGAGTTTTTTAGTTAAAACATTTTATCGGGGTCTACAACATATTTGTCGGTAAGAATTTTAATAAAATCAACTAAAGCCAATATACTGCTTATTCCGCACACGAAGCATCCAACAATTTTAACAATGCCTTTTTTCTGTTCGCCAAGCATAAAATTATGTATTCCTATACCACCAAGGAAAAAGCAAACTAAAGCCATCATAATTTTATCCTGACCGTTAAGATAATCTGAATTGCCTGATGTCATTGTAATTCCTTTAAGCTTAACTCCGCAATTAAGACAAACGTCGGCTTCAGGAGAAACCTCTTTACCGCAATTTTTGCAAAAAGAGTTTCCTTCCCCTACTTTAACTCCGCATTTTAAGCATATTGCTTGATTTTGACTAATTTTTTCTCCGCAATTTCTGCAAAACATTTTTTTACCTCCTGCTTGAAAGTTCAGCGGTCTTTATAACTCAACCGCTGACTTCTTGATTAAAAAATCTTAAAAAAATAAATCTTTAATGTCATCTATACAGTCATCACAGTATGCAACTCCTTCATACTCTTCAGTCGCTTTTCCTCCGCAGATATCGCATTTACCCGCACCGCAAGAAGCAAGCATCGAAGCCATAAGACCTGCAATAAGAATCAAAACAATTCCTTTTTTCATTTTTTTACTTCCCTTCTTTTAATATTTGTACTAAAATTTTAGTACAATGACATTATAACTGAAAATTATTAGTATGTCAATAGACTTTACTAATTTTTTTCTATAATTATTGATGAATAGGCAAATAATTCTATATAATGATTATAGGAGAAGAAGTTATGAACAGAATAAAGGATTTAAGAGAGGACAGAGATTTAAGGCAGATAGACGTAGCTAATGCAACGGGTATTGACCAAAAGACACTTTCAAACTACGAAACAGGCAAGACAAATCCTGACAGCTTCGCAATAGTAGCACTTGCGAGATTTTTTGAAGTAAGTACCGACTATCTTTTAGGCGAGAGTGATATTAACATAAAAAGCAAAGACGATATTTTGAGGCATCTTGAAAAAATCGAAAAAGAAATAAAGGATATTAAAAGGGCAATAGTTAAATAGAATTGATTATATTCAAGAGAGGAGGATTTTCAAAAATCCCCCTCTCTTTAACTCTCCCCAAAACTATGATAAAATTAAATGATTTTTAGTATTAAATACCCTCTGAGATATAAAATATCCTAACTTTATTGCTTTTTACAGCTTCTGAATATAATTTAATTGGAACTTTTGTAAGTTTTTTATGTCTAACAAAAAAACGAAAGGAATGATACCATGAAAGGCAAAGAGCGTTGCAGAATACTCAAAGAAATAAGGACAAAAATCGCAGAAGAAAACGGAATAGAGTTTGCAGTATCCGAGTGTAATCACAAGGGCGACTGTCTTGGCACGTGTCCTAAATGCGAGGCTGAAGTGAGATACCTTGAAAGACAGCTTGAAATAAAGAAAAGACTTGGAAAGAGTATTGCTGTGGCAGGCGTTGCAGCAGGTATAACTCTGTCGTCGGTGGGCTGTAGCTACGTGGAAGAAAAGCTTCACAGTGAAACCCTTCAGGGCGATATGAGGGTTGAGGAAACCTTTGAGGAAGTGGACGGACTTATCGCACTTCCCGAAAATGATGAAGAGCTTATAGAGGTGGAAATCACGGGAGAGCTTGCTCCCGAAGGCGAAGCAGAACTCCTCATGGGTGAGCCTGTAGCGTATTTCCTTCCCCTTACCCCCGAGGAATACGAGGGTTATGACGAATTTTTCCTTAACGAGTGCTTAAGAGGAGAAAATATAAAAGCGGTAAGAGAGCTTTGGGGAGAAGCGGATATGAGCCAGACGAAGCCGGATGAATGTGTAAGCTCATATTTTACCGACACTATGGATATTGTAATATACTTCGATGGAGAAAGCGGAACTATTAGACGCGTAGAGCTGATAGTAAATGAGTAAAATTATCGGTATTTCAAGGCACAGACTGGGCACTGACGGAAAAGGTGTAACCACTCTCGTTTGCTTTCACGGCTGTCCCTTAAGGTGTAAATATTGCCTTAATCCCACCTGCTTTGACAAAGATGCAAAGGTCACCGACCTTTCCCCTTTGAGTCTTTATGAGAGATTAAAAATTGACGACCTATATTTTAAGGCAACGGGAGGAGGTATTACCTTCGGGGGCGGTGAGCCACTTCTGAACAGCTCTTTTATAAAGGAGTTTCGGCAGCTTTGCAAGGACTATTGGAAAATAAACGTTGAAACTTCCTTGAACGTACCCACCGACAACCTGCTTTTAATAGCAGATACAGTTGATTTTTTCTTCGTTGACGTGAAAGACACGAATCCCGAAATATACCGCCGTTATACCCGCAGTGACAACTCTCTCGTTCTTGAAAACTTAAAGCTTCTCATAGATAAAAAGGGCAGTGATGCCATAACCGTCCGTCTTCCTCTCATTGATGGCTATAACACAGAAAAAGACCGTGAAAAAAGTGAGAAAGTGCTTTGCGAACTCGGTGTTACAAGGCTTGACAAATTTGAATACACAATAAAAAACGACCTGAAAGCTTAGTGCTTTCAGGTCGTTTTCATTACATTTCACATTCCATAATAAGGGGATAATGATCGGAAGCCATTGTGTCAAGTGTAGTAAGTGAAAGAGGCTTTATTTGCTTTGATACAAATATATAATCTATGTGCAATTTTGTGCAGCCTGGGTATGTTCCGTATGTATCAAATAAGCCGTTCTTAAATAGAGGTGACGTATCAAAAAGTCTTTGTCTGATTTTTGAAAGTGCCGGAAAATCAGGTGTCATATTAAAGTCACCCATAAGAATAATGGGTGTATCAATAGAGTCAATTATCTCACAAAGCTTGTCTACACAGTTATTCTTCTCAGCATCAGTAAGACCCGAGTGTACCTGAAGAAAAGTAACCGTCTTTCCGTCAACGTCAACCTTTACCTTGAATATTGTACGGTGCTCGTAATTGTTTTTCTCAACGTCGGGGATGTGTATAATTTCACTGTCAAGCACGGGAAAACGTGTTAGAAATCCGTTTCCATATTCACCGCCCGGAAGGTCGATAGTCTTACAGAAAAGACCGTTCATTCCAAGGTGTTTCTTATAAAAACCTATCTGGTCAACCTTGCCTGAACGCTCAGTGAGATTATCCACCTCATTAAGTCCGCAAACATCAGGACAGAAGCTCTTTATAACGTCAGCACTCTTTACAAGGTCAAGAGTAGCTTTACCCGTTTCTGCATAGCCGAAAAATGTATGTGCTGATGCAATATTATAGGTCATTATAGTATACTTCATGATTGTTTCTCCTGATTAAAATCATCTTAAGTGGAGTTTATCACAAAAGACATTCTTTGTCAATTATGTTTTTTACCGTATGAATACTTTCTGTACCGTCTTTTACGTGACACCTGCGACCTTACGTAATAATGGCATCTTTTTGTTCTTCTCGCCTTCGGCATTTCCCCGACAAGCTTTTCGTAAAGATGCTCCTTTGCTCTTCTCGACACCCTATATATCTGCCTTTCGCTGAAGGTCATATTATCGGCAATATATGTATTGCTCATTCCGTAAAAATATCTGTAGGTAAGATATTCAACCTCACTTGCATTTGTCATTTTCATCATGGCACGCTTGAGTCTTCCTGTCGCCCTGCCGAGAATTCTTTTCTTTTTCTCGTAAAGCTTCCGAATACTTTCCTCTCCCGCTCTTTCACCTTCAAGCAATAGCAGATTATGGTTTTTGTTCTGTGTTAAAAGCGTTTCTGCTTCATTCCTTCCTGCCTCAATCTTATCAATCATCTTCGCCATATTTATGACGCTCTTTCTATAATCTTCATACAAGGCAAGGTACACGTCAATTCTCATTTTTTCTCACGCCTTTCAACTTCTCCTTTTCTTTTTTTCGGGGCGTGTTCATAATACCATATTTTCGTAAAATAGTCAATACAAAATTACTAAATTTCGTAATTTTGTAAAAAGTGACAAAAATTCATGTGGGTCATTGACAAAAACACGTGATAAAAGTATAATTAGTATAATGCTAATAATAACAAAACAGTGAGGTGTTAAAAATGCTTAAAATGCTTGCCATTGACCTTGGTGCGTCAAGCGGTAGAGGTATTGTAGGTTCCTTTGACGGAAACAAATTATACCTCAGAGAAAACCATCGTTTCCCCAACGAGCCCGTTCTCATTAACGGCTCCTTCAGATGGGATATTATGAGAATATTCCATGAAATAAAGCTTGCTCTCGGTAAGTGTGCCGTATCCGACGACCGTGATATCGCGTCTGTTGGTATTGATACATGGGGTGTTGACGTAGGCTTCCTCGATAAGTCGGGACAGCTTATGCAGAATCCTTACAACTACCGCGATACCCGTACACAAGGCATTCTCGAAAAGGCATTCAAGATAGTTCCCGCCGACGAGATTTATAAAACCACGGGTAACCAGTTCATGAATTTCAATACTCTTTTCCAGCTTCTTGCAACAAAGCTTTCTGCTGACCCTTGGATTTTGGAAAAGGCGGACAAGATGCTCTTTACACCCGACCTTCTTAACTACTTCCTCACAGGTATTGCAAAGAGCGAATACACTATTGCGTCAACCTCTCAGATGCTTAACGCAAAGGAGCGTAACTGGGACTTCGACCTTCTCAAGAGGTTCGATATGCCAACACATCTTCTTCAGGATATCGTTATGCCGGGTACAGTGCTTGGCGACCTTCTTCCTGCTATTACAGATGAGATAGGTGCACTTTCTGCAAAGGTTATTAACGTAACGGCACACGACACTGCATCCGCTGTTGTGAGTGTCCCTGCCGACCACGATAATTTCGTATACATTTCAAGCGGTACGTGGTCGCTTATGGGCTGTGAAGCGAAAGAGCCTGTTATCAACGATATTACCACCAAGTACAACTTCACAAACGAAGGCGGTTACGGTAAGACAATAAGACTTCTCAAGAACATTATGGGACTTTGGCTTGAGCAGGAGTCCAAGCGTCAGTGGGAGCGTGAGGGCGAAAAGACCACCTACGACGAGCTTTCAAACATGGCAATGGCGTCAACTCCTCTCCAGTGCTTCATCGACCCCGATGCCCCCGAATTTGCACCTCCAGGTGACGAGCCCGGAAGAATTCGTGAGTTCTGCCGCAGAACAGGTCAGCACGTGCCCGAGACCAAGGGTGAGGTTATCCGTTGTATCTTCGATTCACTTGCTATGACCTACCGTCACGTGGTTGAGAAGATTGAAGAGATAAGCGGTAAGAAAGTGCCCTACATCAACATTGTTGGTGGCGGTACAAAGGAAGCACCTCTCTGTCAGCTTGCAGCTAACGCTTGCGGTAAGCCTGTATATGCAGGTCCTGTTGAAGCTACTGCTATAGGTAACATTCTTGTTCAGGCAATGGCTCTGGGTGAAATCAAGGATATCCACGAGGCACGTCAGGTAGTTAAAAACTCCTTTGAAATCAAGTGCTATGAGCCCGAAGGAACTGATGCATTTGACGATGCATACTCAAGATACCTCGCAATTCTCGGCAAGTAATTTATTTGTTTGTTTTTATATCAAGGGGAGAAGACTTTTTATAAAAGTCCTCTCCCCTTTGACCCCTCACGAAAACTATGATAAAAGGGACTTCGCTTGAAGTCCCTTGATTATTTATAAAAGTTTTTGAAAGAGAGTGTGAGAGAAAATTTTTTATAAAAAGTTTCCTCTCATAAATCATACTATTTTATAAACGTTCTTGCTATAAGCTCTTGCCGTTTCTTCATCGTCGAAAAAGCCCACAACGGTAGGTCCTGCACCGCTCATAAGGGTGGATACGGCACCAGCCTCAAGCATTTCTTCTTTCAAGGCTTTTACCTCGGGTGTCTTTTCAAAGACAACTCTTTCAAAGTCGTTGAAAAGAGATGATGTCAAAAGGTCTTTATCTCCCGTTTCAAGTGCTTTTATAACGTTTTCGTGGTCATATTCTCTCACACTTTTCGGAAGTTCATCAAAGGCAGAATAGACTGCCCCCGTGGAGAGCTTTTCGGCATTTTTCTTTATAACGAGAAAAAGCGAGTCAAAGCCTTTCGACTCTATTCTTTCGCACTCGTCACCGATACCTCGGCAAATACAAGGCGTTTTTTCAAGACAGTATGGCACGTCAGCACCAAGACCTCGTGCAAGAGCGTGTCTTTTTTCGGGAGAAAGCACCCCGAAAAGCTCCTCCGTGCACTCGATAACTGCCGCCGCATCTGCCGAGCCGCCGCCAAGTCCCGCCGAAATGGGAATATGCTTTTCAAGATTTATTTCAACGCCCTCAGGGGTTATACCCGACGCTTCAAAATATCCGTTTACGGCTCTTATCACAAGATTATCAGGAGTTTCAAGGGTCGTGTCATTACATCTCAGTGTAATTCCCACACCTTTTTTTATGACCTCCACTCTATCGCAAAGTGTGGCTCTTGCCATCACCGAAACAATCTCATGGTAGCCGTCATCTCTTTTTCTGCCTACTTCAAGAGTAAGATTTATTTTAGCGTAAGCCTGTCTTTCAGCTATCATTCTTTTTTCGCCTTCTGTCCTATTTTATTTTCGGTTCTTGACATAAGACGCTTTATGTTCTCGCGGTGCATAAAGATAACAATAACCGCAAGAAGCACCGAGATAACCGTTGCGATAAAGCCCTTATCACTGCTGAAAGCGTTAAGGAGCATTGGATAGAAGAAAGCACAGATAATCGAGCCGAGGGATATGTACTTGGATGCCGAAACGATAGCAAGGAAGAGAAGTACTAAAATTCCAAATACCACAGGGTTAAGACAAAGAATGGAAATCGCCGCAACTACAACACCCTTGCCCCCTCGGAACTTATAGTAAACGGGGAAAATGTGACCGAGTATCGCAAAAAGTGCCGCAATATACGCTCCTCCCTCACCCATTAAAAACATGGAAAGAAGCACCGACACCGCCGCCTTTAGTCCGTCGCAAATAAAGGTAATGATGCCCCACTTTTTACCGTAGGTACGCACCATATTGGTAGCACCTGCATTACCGCTTCCGTACTTTCTTACGTCGTCATGGAAGAAAACCTTAGAGAGAATTACCGCAAAATTAAGACTTCCGAGAAGATACGAAAGAACAGCACAAAAGATAAGTGCTAAAAAGGCGATATATCCCTTATCGGTTTCGAGAAGTGCCATAAGTCTTGCATCGTAATTGAAGGGAATGAGAACGCCCTCAATCTCTGCACCGTGGGGAATCTTGTCACCTGCAAGTTTTTCAAAAAGGTAACCGAATTTTGCAATTCTTGAAAAGGTCATTTGTCGTCTCCCCTTTCACGGATGATAAGCTTTATGGGCGTACCCTTAAAGCCAAAGGTGGTTCTAAGACAGTTTTCAATATATCTCTGATAAGAGAAGTGGAAAAGCTCGGCGTTATTACAGAAAATAACGAACGTTGGAGGCTTGACACCGATTTGTGTCATGTAGTAAATTTTGAGGAATTTACCCTTGTCTGAGGGTGGCTGAACACGGCTTGTAGCCTCGGCAAGTACGTCGTTGAGCATACCTGTGGAAATGCGGAGATTAGACTGGAGATTTACGTAGTTTATATGCTCAAAGAGGGTGTCTACTCTCTGTCCCGTCTTTGCCGAAATGAACACAAGAGGAGCATAGGTCATATAAGAAAGTGCCTGATACACGTCCTCGGTAAACTTCTTTGTAGTGCTGTTGTCCTTTTCAACGGTGTCCCACTTATTTACGCATATAACAGAGGCTTTTCCCGCTTCATGGGCAAGACCTGCAATTCTTTCGTCCTGTCCCGTAACACCCTCCCCTGCATCTACCATAATAAGACAGACGTCGCTTCGCTCTACTGCAAGATTTGCACGGAGAACACTGTATTTTTCAATAGCGTCCTCAATCTTGGCATTTCGTCTTATGCCTGCGGTGTCGATAAGGTTATATTTTCCGTGCTCGTTTTCAACAAAGGAGTCGATAGCGTCACGGGTCGTACCTGCAATATCCGAAACGATAACTCGCTCTTCACCGAGAATTTTATTGACAAGTGAGCTTTTTCCTGCATTGGGCTTACCGATAACCGCAACCTTTATTGTGTCATTATCCTCTTCCTCCTCATCGCCGTCCTTGAAATAAGAGGTAACCTCATCGAGAATATCGCCTGTACCCGTTCCGTGAACGGAGGATACGGCAATGGGGTCATTCTCAAAGCCCAGCTCGTAAAACTCGTAAAACTCCATGGGAGGTGCACCGACTTTATCGCACTTATTAACAGCAAGAACAACAGGCTTACCCGATTTTTTAAGCATTGATGCTATATCTCGGTCAGCGGCGGTAACACCCGCCTCAACGTCGGTGAGCATAATAATAACGTCGGCACTTTCAATGGCAATCTGTGCCTGTGTGAAAATATGCTTTAAAAATATATCGTTAGTTTTAGGCTCAATACCGCCTGTGTCGATAAGAGTCATGCTTCTTCCGCACCACTCTGTTTCAAAATAAATTCTGTCACGTGTAACTCCGGGGGTATCCTCTACGATAGAGATACGCTGACCTATTATTTTATTAAAAAAAGTGCTTTTACCAACGTTGGGTCTGCCAACGATGGCAACAACCGGTTTTGCCATATTACCTCCTTGAAGCTCGACCTTTTGGCTAAAACCGAAAATGAAATATTTTCAGTTTTATTTTGTTGTATAACACGTTCAAAAGAAAACGTGCAAACAAAGAGTAATCAAGCTATTATTTTTTAATGTAGAAAGTCGAAAACGACTTTCTTTTGATTGCTCCAAATTTCATTTTCTTCGCGTGTTGCTCGCACTGGCGTACAAAGTACGCCGACGCCTTCGCACTCCGCGATTTTATCTCAAAATCTCTCCGCTTTGGTTGAAGCTCGACCTTTTGGCTTTTTATGAGAGAAAACTTTTTATAAAAAGTTTTCTCTCATACTCTCTTTCAAAAATTTTTATAGTTATTTATAATTTCCGTGGGGGTAAAAGGGGGAGTGCTTTTGTAAAGAGCATTCCCCCTTTAATATAAATCAAAAGGGAAATCTATTTTATTATACCGTAAAGGAATTCACAGCCCTCTTTTGTGGGAAGAGCCTTGACGGAAAGCTCTTTTTCAAGCTCTTCAAGCGTTACGTCATCAAGGAATTTATCACCCTCGTGCCGAAGTGCATTACGGGGAATGAGCAGCACGTCGCCAAGGTCTTTCCTCTTTAGCTGATTTATTATATCTCCCCCTGTAAGAAGACCTGACACAGTAACGTTTTCACCGTAAAAGTCGTTTCTTATACAGTAGACGCTACAATCTATATTATACCAGATTTTTTTAATATTTTCAACAATTCCCGAAATAAAATCAAAGGATGCCCTGCCCGTTACAATACTCACTCTTTTCTTTTTGTCAAATGGTATCTCACCCGACTCGATAAGCCATTTTATTTCATCATCAATATCGTCGGACATGGAGCGTATCATGCCCACTCCGTTTTCAAGCTGTGGGAAGTCCTCGTAGTATTCGGCTTGCGGAACGGGAAGCTCTGCCTTAACGTAGAATTCGTCTGCAAGAAACACAAGCCTTGTGCCGCACTTTTTATAGAACTCGTCACCGAATTTATCCGCCTGCTCTATAACTCTAATGCAGTCCTCCTTTGTAAAGGGTTCAAGAGGATAAAGGCCTCGTCTGTGCTTGGTAAGTCCTACTGGCACGACGGATATGCTTTTAAGGCTTGGAGCAAGTGCTTCAAGGTCACGAAGCGAGCGTTCAAGCTCGGCACCGTCGTTGATGCCTCGGCAAAGAACTATCTGTGCATTAAGGTCAAGACCTCCGTCGGCAAGACGCTTCATCTGGTCAAGAATTTTCCCCGCAAAGCGGTTGGAGAGCATCTTACATCTAAGCTCGGGATTTGTTGCCTGAACGGATATATTGATAGGTGAAATATGCATCCTTACAAGTCGGTCAAGCTCCTCGTCTGCTACGTTTGTAAGTGTTACGTAGTTACCGAAAAGGAAGGAGAGTCTTGTATCATCATCCTTGAAGTATATCCCCTCCCTCATTCCGTGAGGATTTTGGTCGATAAAGCAGAATATACACTTGTTATGACAGCTTTTCTGTCTGTCCATAAGATACGTATCAAACTCCAGTCCGAGGTCATCGTACTCGCCTTTTTTTATCGTGATATCTCCCGTGTCAAGGGTGAGAGTGACGTTTTTCTCGCACATATAAAAACGATAGTCAAGAACGTCACAAATAGGGTGAGAGTTTATGGCAATAAGCTTATCCCCTGCTTTTATTCCTTTTTTGTCGGCGTAAGACCCTTGAACGACACCTTTTATTTCTACCATTTTCCCTCCTGAAGCTTGATGCTTTGGCTTTTACGAAAGAAAACTTTTTTCAAAAAGTTTTCTCTCATGCTCTCTTTCAAAAACTTTTATTATTTATAATTTTCGTGCGGGTCAAAGGGGGAGTGCTTTTGTAAAAAGTATTTCCCCTTGAATAAAATTCAATTGATAATTCTGCATTATGCATTTTTAACAAAAAATATGCCATACCGACAGTTCACGGCATGGCATACTTCTCTTTAGTAAGTCGAGAGATTAGCTCTGCAAATTAGTTCTCTTTTATGACTTCCTCGCCATTGTAAGAACCGCACTTTGAACAAACTCTGTGAGGAAGGTTGTACTCTCCGCACTTAGGACAAATTGAGAGTCCGGGAACCTTAAGCTTCCATACGCTTGAACGTCTCTTATTCTGTCTCTGACTTGATACTTTTCTCTTGGGTACTGCCATCCTACTTGACACCTCCTCATTCTATATGAAAATATATAGTTTATACTTTTTTATTCCTCGTCGAAGAAATGCTCAAGCACACTCCAACGGGGGTCCTTCTCTTTTCTCACACAGCCACAATCACCGTCGTTTAAGTCCTTACCGCATTTTACGCAAAGACCCTTGCAATCCTCACGGCAGAGGTGAGAGATAGGAAGATTTAATATAAGGGCTTCCCTTACAAGCTCACCGAGGTCGATAAGCCCGTTTTCGGGAATGATGTACTCCTCGTTGTCCATATTTTCAAGGCTTTCGGCAACGGGTGCCTGTATCTTCAAAGCCGTTTCAAAGGAAAGGCTTTTCAAGCATCTGGAGCAAACGGTTTCATAGAGTACTGATATATCTGCCGAGAATTCAATATATCCCGACATATTGACCACCTTGCCCGAAATTTTAGGTAAACGGGGAAACGTAACTTCAAAATCACGGCTGTCGATTTCTACCGACTCGTCAAAATCAATCTGTCTCGTTTCTCCTCGGAGCAAACCCGAAACATCAAGCTTAAAAGAATTTACAAATATTTCTTCCATAAAACCTCTTTTGGGGTCAATTTCAGAAAAACCGCAAGGTATATTATACACACGGCTTTTCTTTTTGTCAACACAAATTTTCTTTTTTTATGAATTTTTTGCAAAAATCCTACTATTTATTCTTGTTTGCCTCAATTTCAGCCTTCTTACGAGCATCTTCTTCGGCTTGAATTATTGCATTTGTTTCTTCATAGTTCTTGAGCTTTGCATCTGTGAAGATAAGGTAGCCGTAGCCCGAAACCTCAAGACCTGAAAGCTTCTTTGATTTCATGTAAGAGTTTACGTTGAAGTGAAGAGGAGCTATAGGTGCAAGGCTTATGAGCATTTCTTCTGCTTCGTGAAGAAGCTTTACTCTTTCCTTGTTATCAAGAGTACCTGCTATCTTATCAATAAGAGCATTGTACTTTTCATCGTCAATACCTGTTACGTGAGTAGCTGTTCTGTCTTCAGCTTCGATATCAATAGCTTCACCGCTGTATTCCTTTGCAAAGGGTGCAAGGAAAGAGAATGCATCTGTTGTAAGACCCTGATAGTCGATACCGATTACGTCGAAGTTGCCCATATAGAGCTTATCCGAATACATCTTACCGCCACCCTGTTCAAGCTTAACCTTGAAGCCGAGTCCTTCCCAAACCTCCTTGGTGTACTTTGCAATCGCAACGTCTGCATCGTCACGAAGTGTATAAATGGAGAAGCTGTAATCTGAAGGATTGATGCCTGCCTTCTTAAGAAGTGCCTTTGCTTCCTCAACGTTAGCAGAGGTTTCGATAAGCTCTCCTCCTACCTTTCTGAAGGACTTGGAGGGCTTTGTATCCTGTACGCCGTAGGTAACGAGACCTGTTGCGGGCTTTGCACCAAGACCGGAAAGCTCTGCAATCTCTTCTCTGTCAAGAGCAATACTCAGTGCCTGTCTTACAAGTGCATTATCAAAGGGTGCTTTTGTTGTATTAAAGAAGTATGAATAAACCGAAAGAAGGTCAACAGTCTCTATCTTCTTTTCGTTCTCCTCGTAGGTTTCCTTGGAGAAGTTACTGATGAAGAAATAGTCGCCGTTGTTGAACTTTTCCATCTGTTCTGCTTCGTCAAGAGTGAAGTCCAGCATAAGCTTCCAAGGCTTAACTACCTTGAATACTGCGGTGTCGCTTTGTTTTTCACGCTTGTAAACGGGGTTTCTCTGAATTGTAACTCTTTCGCCCATTTCAAGGTTTTTGAGAGTGAAAGGACCGTTTGCGGCAAAGCGGTCAAGGCTTGTTGCCCATGAATCCTCATGTCCGTAAACGTTGTCCTCACGCTGTGCAACTAGTGCAGGGCTTGAAACGTTTATAAGGAACTGGTCGAGGTCGAAGGGACCTTCAAACTCTACCTTAAGAAGTGAGTCGCTTTCGGCATACACGCCAAGGTCATCGGCGGTAACGTCGCCTGACTTATAAGCCTTTGCGTTCTTGATGTTATAAAGAAGCGCTGCGGCGGGGCTGGAGGTCGAGGGTGCGAGAACTCTTCTCCAGGCATAAACGAAGTCGTCTGCCTGAACATACTTTTCATCGTCCCAAGAAGAGCCTTCTGCAAGCTCAAAGTAGAGCGAGTACTCGCCTCTTTCTTCATCTATCTTGGTGTACCATTTTTCTGCAAGACCCTTCTTCACCTTGCCGTTTTCATCAATAACGGTAAGACCCTCGAAAAGGAGTCCTGTGTTCTTTACAAGCTCAGCATCGTATATCATGGGAACAGGGTCGTAAGACTTCATTTCCTTGGAGATAGATACGGGAATAATAGCTCCCTTATCTTCAGGGTCAACCGCACATCCCGAAAGGGTTGCGAGAAGCATCATGCATACGAGCGTTAAAGATAATATTTTCTTCATGAATTTTCCTCCCGAAAAGAATATGTCACATAACAATTCACAATGTATTGTATCACAAGCACCCTTTTTTTGCAATGATAATTTTAAACTTTTTCGTTATTGCACAATACTTTTGTTCTTTTTTGAACACTTTTACTAAATTACTCCTTATATAGCCGTGAAAGTTTTAATTTAGCATGAGCAAAACCGCCTTATTTTCCTGTCAATCACCATCAGAAAAGAATATAATGATATCGGAGAAAATACTCCTAATAAAATCACTTTGAAAGGAGAAGAAAAATGGACCTTACGACCCTTTTGCCCATTCTTGTGGGACTCGGTCTTTTTATAATTCCCGAACTGAACTCAGGCTCGTGCAAGCCTTGCAGAAAGGTTTGCTGTCCTTCCTGTACCCCTAAATGTCACGATGACGACCCCTGCCTTACAGGCAGTACGGTGACCCCCTGCAACCAGAACGACGTAAACCTTTGCGGAGTGCGTTGGGAAAACGCTCCCGAAACCTGCGACTGTCAGCTTTGCGAGGCACAGTCCCTTGTGGACTCAGGCTTTGAGTCCTGGCGTCTTGACCCCGTGGCTGTTGCTACACGCTTTATGCAAAACTGCTTTATCGACGAATGCTTCAGAGGATACCCCACCTACCTTGCAGGAAAGTGCACCTGCTGTGACAAAACCTACGTGGTACTCGGCGTTTCCTGTGCAGGACGCATGATATTCGAGCTTTGCCAGCCTGTAAATCAAGGCTGTAACGGAATATGGGAAGTTAACCGCTACGGAAAATATTGCAACTAAAGCTAGATATTTTGGTTAAAAAGAAAATGAAAATTTTTAGGTTTTAACACAAGAATTCTTTCACCTAGAAAGTGCGAACTAATCAAAATAAGGTTATAAGCTTTTACAATGCAGAAAGACGAGGAAGCCCCTCGTCTTTCTTGCATTTAATCCATCTTCGCCCCTCTCTCGCACTGCCGTACAAACCAAAGGAACTACCCTACGGGGCATAAATTCACCATAATTCTTCAATATTCATTCTTCAATATTCAATTATACATAGCCCCCATAACTTTTCTTGACTTTTCTCTCATATTATGATATCATTATCATGAATAATTGTAAATTCGGATATTTTGGAATACGGTTTTGAAAAAATGATAATATTAGGTATAGACCCAGGTATTGCAACGGTTGGCTGGGGCGTTGTTAAATTTGAAAAGGGTGCTTTCAGATACATAGACTGCGGTACGATTTCAACCCCGTCTGGAATGAGGGTAGAGAGACGGCTTTTCCTCATTCACCTTGCTCTTTCGGATATTATAAAAAGATACACTCCCGACGAGATTTCCATTGAGGAGCTGTTCTTCAATAACAACCAAAAAACCGCAATAAACGTTTCTCAGGCAAGAGGTGTTATACTCTTCACAGCTGAGGAAATGAGAGTTCCTCTGTTTGAATATACCCCTTTACAGGTAAAACAGGCAATGGTAGGCTACGGACGTGCAGAAAAAAAACAGGTTATGGAAATGACGAGGGTGTTTTTACACCTCGACTCAATGCCAAAGCCCGACGATGCCGCCGACGCTTTGGCTCTTGCCATCTGTCACGGGCATACCAGAAGCTCAAAAATTCAAAGCGTTAACACCTTGAAATATTCCAAAAAGACAGGCGGAAATTAAATTATGTATTACTACGTTTCGGGCAAGCTCGTCCTTGTGGGACGTGGCGTTGCCGTTATCGACAACAACGGAATAGGCTACGAGATAACCGTCAGCGACAAAACGGCAGGCAGACTTCAGGGTGCTGACTCTGACAACGTAAGACTTTTCACACATTTCCACGTAAAAGAGGATTCTGAGGAGCTTTACGGCTTTTATTCTACCGAGGAAAAACGTATTTTCGAGCTTCTTATCTCCATTTCGGGAGTAGGCCCCAAGGCGGCTATGGCTATCCTTTCGGCACACACACCCGAAAGCTTCACCATGGCGGTTATATCCGACGATGCGAAATCCATTTCGGCGGCACAGGGTATAGGCCTCCGAACTGCACAAAAGATTATACTTGAACTGAAAGACAAGGTAGGCGGCGGTGACGTGCCTCTTGTGACACCTTCGGGCAAAGCCCCTGTGCAGACCTCTGCCGTAAAGGATGCTCTTATGTCTCTTGAAGCGCTGGGCTATTCAAGAAGCGAAGCTATGAAAGCACTAAGCTTTGAGGGAAGTGAAGGTATGCCCGTTGAGGAGCTTATCCGCCACGCTCTTAAAAGACTTACAAAACAGTAATAAAATACTGAACGCTGAATGCATTTGTTAAAAGCGACGAGATTTTGAGATAAAATCGCGGAGTGCGAAGGCGTCGGCGTACTCTGTACGCCAGTCCGAGCAACACGCGAAGAAAATGAATTTTGGAACAACTAAAAAGAAAATCGAAGATTTTCTACATTAAAAGATCACAGCTTGATTACACCTTGTTCGCACTATATTTATAAACTCGATTTATAGCAAAACCGAAAAACATTTCATTTTCGGTTTTAGCCAAAATATCAAGCTTAAAAAAGGAAGCTTATGAAAAACGATTACAATTTCAGTGCAGAGGATTTTGCCGACGATTACAGACTTATAACAACCGCTGAAACAGAGGAAGACACAGACCGTATCGACCCTGAAAGCTCTCTTCGTCCTCAGTCACTTGAAGAATACATAGGGCAGGAAAAAGCCAAGGAAAGCCTTAGGATTTCCATTGAAGCGGCGCGTCTTCGCGATGAAGCGCTGGACCATATTTTGCTCTATGGCCCTCCCGGTCTCGGTAAGACCACGCTTTCTCAGATTATTGCAAACGAGATGGGTGTAAATCTCAGAATAACCTCAGGACCTGCCATTGAAAAGCAGGGCGACCTTGCAGCCCTCCTTTCAAATCTCCAGCGTGGCGACGTGCTTTTTATCGACGAGATACACAGACTCAACCGCAATATTGAAGAGATACTCTATCCTGCCATGGAGGACTACGCTCTCGATATTATTATCGGAACGGGTCCTGCGGCGCGCAGTATAAGAATTCCCCTTGAAAGATTTACACTTATCGGAGCAACTACCCGTGCGGGACAGCTTTCCGCACCTCTCCGCGACCGTTTCGGCGTAATTCACCGTCTTGAGCTTTACACCGAAAAAGAGCTTCAGAAGATAGTAGAGAGAAGTGCATCAATACTCGGCGTTCCCACTACTCCCGACGGAGCCCTTGAGATTGCGAGGAGAAGCAGAGGTACTCCTAGAATTGCCAACCGTCTCCTTAAGCGTGTGCGTGACTGGGCACAGGTAAAGGGAGAGGGCATTATTGACAAAGCGACAGCAGACAAGTCCCTGACTATGCTTGAAATTGATTCTCTCGGACTTGACAACACAGACAGAAGAATGCTTTTGTCCATTATTAAGAATTTTAACGGCGGTCCCGTAGGTCTAGAGACCCTTGCGGCCATTATCGGCGAGGAGACCGTCACTATCGAAGATGTGTACGAGCCTTATCTTATGCAAATAGGCTTCCTTGCACGTACCCCAAGGGGAAGGTGCGTCACCAAGGCTGCTTACGACCATTTGGGCTGTACCTACAATGAAAGCGGGTCGGGCACACAGGTTACCTTTGACGAAAACCTGTAAGTCCTCCCGCGTGAAAGGACCAAAATGGCGAAAACAAAAAAGCAAAAGCTTAAAATTATTCCTCTCGGCGGTATAGGTGAGGTCGGAAAAAATCTCACTGTCGTCGAGTACGGCGATGATATCATTATCATCGACTGCGGTCTCGGATTTCCCGACGACGATATGTTAGGAATCGACCTTGTCATTCCCGACATAAGCTACCTTGAAAAGAACTGTGAAAAGGTACGCGCAATATTTTTGACACACGGTCATGAAGACCACATAGGAGCAATTCCTTATCTCCTCAGAACCATAAACGTTCCCATCTACGGAACAAGACTAACCCTTGGAATACTCCAGAACAAGCTTGAGGAGCACCACCTTGACAAGATAGCGCAGCTTCACTGCATTACGGCAGGCTCTGTTACAAAGGTCGGCGTTTTCTCACTTGAAGCAATTAGGGTAAACCACTCCATTGCGGACAGTGTGGCATATTCCATATCCACACCTATCGGCACCGTTATTTTTAGCGGAGACTTTAAAATTGACATAACTCCCATCGACGGAGAAATGACCGACCTCACCCGTTTCGGTGAGCTAGGTAAAAAAGGAGTACTCGCTCTTTTCTGCGAGTCCACCAACGCCGAAAGGCAGGGCTTCACCCCCTCTGAAAGAATAGTGGGTGACAGTCTTGACACCATTTTTGCAAACACTAAAAAGAGGGTTACCATTGCCACCTTCTCCTCCAACGTACACCGAGTACAGCAGATTATAAATGCATCGGAGAAGTTCGGCAGAAAGATAGCCGTAACGGGACGAAGTATGATAAGCGTTCTAAAGGCGGCGACAAGTCTCGGATACATGAGAATTCCCGAGGGAATGCTCATAGGACTTGAAGAAATGAAGCGTTTCCGTCCCGAGGAGCTTACCCTTATTACAACAGGAAGTCAGGGAGAGCCTATGAGCGCTCTCTACCGCATGACCTTCTCCGAGGAAAAGGCGAGAGTAAATCTTGGCGGTGACGACCTTGTAGTTATATCAGCCACTCCCATCCCCGGTAACGAAAAGCTTGTTTCAGCTATCATTAACGAGCTTCTACGCAAGGGCGTTGAGGTGGTTTACAATCAGGTTGCCGACGTACACGTTTCGGGACACGCCTGTCAGGAGGAGATAAAGCTCCTTACGGCACTTGTAAAGCCCCGTTTCTTTGTGCCTATGCACGGAGAATACAAGCACCTTACAAGCAACAAGGCTCTCGCCCGTCAAGTAGGAATTGAAGAAAGAAATATCCTAATTCCCGAAATAGGAAAGACTATAGAAATAGAACCTCGCTCGATAAAGCACGGTACACAAGTGCCCTCGGGCAAGGTGCTGGTTGACGGCTACGGAGTAGGTGATGTCGGAAGCGTTGTGCTTCGCGACAGAAAGCATCTTGCTCAGGACGGTCTTATAGCGGTAGTTGTTGCCATTGATACTGAGGGCGGATATATTCTGTCAGGCCCCGACGTAGTATCCCGTGGCTTTGTCTACGTGAAGGAGTCGGAGGAGCTGATGGAAAGTGTTAGAGCCTTGGCAAGGCAGTCGGTCGAAAAAACTCTTGATTCAGGCAACTGCGATTACAACTCTATAAAATCAAATCTCCGCGATGACTTAACAAAGCTTCTTTACACCAAGACCAAGCGTAAACCAATGATACTTCCCATTATTATGGACGTTTAAAAAAACAAAACGGGTTTCGGGGTAGCTCCCCGAAATCCGCAGTAATAAATATTTTTCCAGGAGGAACACCATGAAACTCATATTTGCTATCATTAACAACGACGACGGACCTATCGTATCGTCTGAGCTTATCAAGGAGGGCTTCCACGTTACAAAGATGGCTTCAACAGGCGGATTTTTGAAAAAGGGTAACAACACCTTTATCACCGCAGTAGAAGACCAAGACGTTGATAAAGTTATCGACGTCATCAAGAAATACAGCAAAAAGAGAAAGTACAACGCTCCCGTTGATATCATTTCCTCTGCAGCTCTCGGGGGCAGCATGGCTCCAATCGAGGTAACTATAGGAGGTGCAACGGTATTCGTTGCAAACATCGAGCGTTTCGAGAGAGTATAAATGGACTTTATTATAGGGAACAGCAGTGTTCTGTCTGACTTCAGAAAAGCAAAAAAGACAGGACGCATTTCTCACGCCTATATAATAGAAGGTGCCGAAGGAAGCGGAAGACTTACCCTCTCCCGTGCCATTGCCTGCACCCTTGTGTGCGACAATGACGCCCCCTGCTTTTCCTGTTCCTCTTGCCGTAAAATAATGTCAGGCGAGCATCAGGATGTACGTGAAATCATTCACCGCGACAAGGCGAGTATCATAAAAATAGACTCTATCCGTGAGATAATAAAGGAAGCATACATAAAGCCTGCGGAATGTGACAGAAGGATATTCATAATTGAAAACGCACAACAGATGGGAACACCATCGCAGAATGCACTTTTGCAGATATTCGAGGAGCCCCCAAAAAACGTTACCTTCTTTCTGCTCACCACTAACCGCAATCTGCTTCTCTCAACTCTTAAATCAAGAGCTGTAACAATAAAGACGGAAAAGCTGTCGGACAGAGTGATAAAAAGTGAGCTTGAAAGGCGTTTCCCCGAGCTCTCTCAGCTTTTTGACGATGCAGTCCTTCTAGCCGACGGAGCACTCGGTCCTGCCATGAAATTTCTTGAGGACGATAGCTCAAGGGAAGCCGTAGTACGAGTAAAAGAGTATTTCCATGCCCTTACCGAGTACACAAGCTTTGCAAAGCTTTCGGCAATACTCTCCCCTGCCACGTCCGACAGAGCAAAGCTCTTCACTCTCATGACCTATTTCGTTCCCGCACTTCGTGATATTATCGCCCGAAGGTCAGGCTATACGGGGAAAAATATGTTCTTTTCAGATGATAACGAGCTTAGCATTCTTGCCGACAGACTGAACACCGAAAGGCTTCTTTCTGCCTTTGACAAGGTGAATGAAGTAATACGTGATTCAGGAAAAATAAATATTGTTTCGGCTGTTTCCGAAATAAACGTAACCCTTTGCGACGATTTTGAAAGATAGGAAAAAACCAATGGAAAATATAGAAGTAACCACAGAAAAAACAAACGAAAAAGAGCTTTACGAAATTATCGGTGTAAGATTTAAGGAAGTAGGCAAGATTTACTACTTTGACCCAAACGGTCTTACATTTCACACAGGTGAGTCGGCGATAGTTGAGACCTCACGAGGCACCGAGTACGGTGACGTGCTTGTCGCAAACAAGACAGTCACCGCCGACAAGGTAGTGCTTCCTCTCAAAAAGGTGCTCCGAAAAGCCACCCCCGAGGATAAAGCAAAGCTTCGTGAAAACGAGGAGACCGCTGAAAAGGCAAAGGCTACCTTCAAGGAAAAATGCGCCGAGCATAAGCTTGACATGGACCTTGTTGACGTTGAGATGACCTTTGATAACTCAAAGCTCCTCTTTTACTTCACCTCCGAGGGACGAGTTGACTTCAGAGAATTTGTAAAAGACCTTGCCTCGGTATTCAAAACGAGAATTGAGCTTCGACAGATAGGAGTCCGTGACGAGGCAAAGCAACTTGGCGGTCTTGGTATTTGTGGCAGAGCCTTGTGCTGTAAATCATTTTTATCCGACTTTGACCAGGTTTCTATAAAGATGGCAAAGGAGCAGGGACTCTCCCTTAACTCCGCCAAGATTTCGGGAACCTGCGGAAGACTTATGTGCTGTCTCAGATTTGAGAACGACGTTTACGAGGAAGAAATAAAAAAGACTCCGAGAGTTGGGGCTGTCGTTATGACACCCTCAGGCAAGGGCGTCGTTGTAGACTCAAATCCCCTTGCAGGACTTGTCCGTGTCAGCCTTGACTCGAACAAGGACGCTTCTCCCACCCAGTTTATAAGAGAGGACGTAAAGGTTCTTTCAAACAAAAAAACTGCCGAAACCGAGGAAGAAGCAAATGTTATGGAATAAATTTTTAAAAATTTGAAAAAATTTTTGAAAATCTATTTATATTTACATTATTTTATGTTACAATAGCGACGTAAAAAAACAAAATGGAGGTAATAACAATGGCTTACAAAATTACTGACGATTGCATCAATTGCGGTGCTTGCATCAGTGAATGCCCCGTTGAATGTATTGCTGAAGGCGACGGAAAGGCTGTAATTGACGCAGACCAGTGCATTGACTGCGGTACATGTGCAGGCGTGTGCCCTGTTGACGCTCCCAAGCCCGAATAAGACTTGACGCGAGTGAAAGTTAAAACATAAGAATTCGGAATAGCAAGGAATTGCTATTCCGAATTTTCTTTTATCCACGTTATTATTTGACAAAGTTTACTAGTATATGTTATAATATTGTTGATAAATTTATATTTGTCTTTACGAGGAGAAGCTTATGAAAAAATTGTTGCGTATTATCATTGCTTTTGTATTTATTTCTACTATTGTAACCTTATCCGTTATCGCTGCTGATTTTTATGATTTGCCACGCGACAACTCCGAGAAATCCCAAGCAGTGTATAAATTGGCTGATGCGGGAATAGTAGGAGGATACGAAAACGGTACTTTTAGACCTGATAATGAATTAACGAGAGCAGAACTCTGCAAAATTGTTAATCTCATTTTTGATTTTTCTACCCCTCATACAATCAATTTTGCTGATATAAAAAATACGGATTGGTTTTACGGTCACGTGCTTATCGCCAAGCAAGCCGGATATATCAATGGCTTTGAAGATAATACTTTCCGCGGAAACAATAAGCTAACACGAGAGCAAACCTGTGCTATAATCAGTCGTATTGTAAAACTTGAATTAGCGTCATCTGACATAACTATCAACGACAACGTATCCTCTTGGGCAAGCAATGACGTGCTTAAGGTTATCTCAAACGGAATAATGCCTCTTGAGGAGAATGGAACCTTTAGAGCAACAGAAAATATTACACGTGCAGAATTATGTATGGCATTAGCCCGTTACGTAAAAGCAGTGAACGCTGAACCGTCACAAAAGATTTATTCAGCCGAGGAGCTTAACGAACAAGCCAAAAAATACGTAGGAGAAATTACTTGCTTCGATAAATCAGGTAACGCTATATCTATTGGAACTGGTTTTATTTACACGGAAGACGGCAAAGTAATAACAAATTATCACGTTATTGATGGTGGATATTCAGCTAAAATTATAATAAACGGCATTGAATATGAAATCAAATCAGTACTGGGATATGACGAGAATATTGATTTAGCGATACTTAAAATTGACGGGGTCAATTTAGCACACGCTACAATATGCGAAAAAGACTCTGCTACAGGTAATACCGTTTACGCAATCGGTTCATCGCGTGGACTTACTAATACGTTTTCTAAAGGCATAATAACCTATTACAACAGAGTTTTAGACAACGTAAGTTATATTCAGCACGATGCATCTATTACTAACGGAAATTCAGGCGGTCCGCTTATAAACGAATATGGTGAAGTAATAGGTGTTAATACTTTGGTATTAACTGATTCTCAAAATCTTAACTTTGCAGTGTCCATAAGCGAGCTTGAAAATATAAAACTTGACAAATCGTTAACTCTTTCACAGCTTTTTGACAGTAAACATACAATTTATGATACTTTGTCTGAATGGGTGCAAAATAATTATAATTCGACGGGAAATGGATATGTTTGTTATGATATTATAAAATCAAATTATGAAACGTTTGCATTGACTTACTATCAAAACGAACAAAGCCTGTGTATAGATTATTCGATAATTTTTGATAACGGCGATATTAGATTTGTCAGCACCGACCTTACCGATACTGATTCCGCTTACTATTATGCTACCTATACAAGCAAATCGGACGAAGAAAACGTAACTTCAGGATATTTCTCAAAAAGCTCCTTTACTGCATTCACTCCCTTAAAACACGAAAGCTGCAGCGGTGGAGGCTGGACAACAGAATCTCTTATGGAAACCTATCAAGACGGTTTAGTGTTTCTGCTTGGCTTTTTTGACGAGTTTCTAAAATCACAAAATTTTAATTTAACCTTGAAAGATTTTGGATACGACAGCTTCGTTCCTCAAAAATGGTACCCTTATCAAGTGGAAGAGGATGATTTCACAAAGGCTAAGAATTATATAATCAGTAAGGGTAACTATATTGAGTCCTCCGCCGGTGGCTTTTTTACTATTACTGCAAAAAAAGGATATACAGAGAATTTCCTTTATAATTGGCAAGCTCAATATAATAATGATAGCTTAGATTTATCTTTAATTATCACCAGCCGTACCACATACGAAAAGGATGTTTTAGTTATAATAATGTATGATTTCAATGGAGTTTATGAATGGGTATATAGAACTTATAACGGATATCAAATGAGTGGCGTTTTATATGCTAATACTTATAATAGTAATACTTTGTTAGGATATACTCGTGATAATATATACTCATCGCAAGACGAAAAAGAAGTAAGAGAAACCGCTTCTATCATGGTTGACATGATATGTACTTATCTTGATACGTTTTTTGCCGAAATAGGAATAACCGCAGAAGACATGGGCTTTTATAATTATTAAAAATCGTTTTTTGAAAATATATTAAACAAGGAACGTTACCAAGTTAGCTGTTTTCAATAAAAATTAACAACTATTGCACGTCTCCCCTAAAATGATTTATGATTTTATACAAGTTTATGGGCTGTAGCAAAATTTGCTACAGCCCATGTTTTGTTTCTTTTTTATAAACTTGCTTTTCAAGACATGAATAAGGAAAATTTTAATCAAAAAACAGTATTGTTCCTGATTGCAAGATGCCAAATTCTGCCTCATAGCTTTTCTTCATGCTATAATAGTCATTGAATATAAATATTGAACTGCTACAAGATGCTGATTTCCCATATATTAAATCATCTGTAGAATAATATCTTAAATATATTGTATCATTAGTAGTTTTATTTTGATGATATGTTCCATAGCTCATAGTCTCATAGTAATCATAAATAGTTTCAAGTTTTACTGTTATTGTAGCCGAGCCATAGCTATCTAGCAAAATTTTTGCATTTCGATAGCGATCTTTAAGTCGAACACTGACGTTATAGTATACACTAGTTTGAGTATAAGAAATAACATCTATATAAATGTCAAAATAATTTGACATTGAAAAAGAGCTTAAATTATATTCTTTTACTGTATGAAAATATTTTAACGGTTCAGTACCGCTAATATGAATACGTTCTGCATCGAATTTGAAATCTTGATACTTCAAAGCGGCATATTCTCCATCTTCTAATATTCCTGTCGTTATACCTAACACTCTACCTTTAGCATCAACCAAAACACCTCCACTGCTTCCATGGTCGATTTTTGCTGTGTTTGAATAAAAATTCTTTGTACCGTCAACTGTATCTGTACTTGTAATTATTCCACTTGTGGTGCTCATAATAAAAGCGTCATTTGGATATCCCAATGCATACACTGTATCCCCTACATTTGCCGAAGAAGAAAACTCTACAGGTTGTGACAGATAATAATTCTTTACTTTACAAATAGCATAATCAGAATAAGTATAGTTATAGTCACATATAGCGTCAACATCATATGTAAGACCAAATCGTGTTTGAACTTTAATGTAGTAGCAATCTTCTATAACATGAGCATTTGTAATGAATGTTCCTTGACTATCTATAAAAAAACCTGAACCTTGAGATATTTCGGTTTTCCCATCATAATCATAACAAATTACTTTTATTACAGAATCTTGTAATTTTGATATAATATCACTTTTGGATAACTGAACTATTGGAATAATTTCTGTATGTATTTGTACTCCGCAACAAACACATTCTGTATGCCTCTTACCAACTGAATCTATTGTTGCTACTATATCAACAATCCATTTACTTTCAACATGAGGAATTGCTGGAATAACATTTTGGGGAATAATCACTGTGCTGCATACAGAGCAATGACTCCCTTCGGTTTTACCTTCTTTTGTACATGTAGCAACAATTGCTTCATCAACAATCTCGGTATGTTCTAATTTTGGGATTATTACTTGTGGTATAAAAATCTCACCGCACACAGAGCAATGACTTCCTTCGGTTTTGCCTTCTGTGAGGCAAGTGACATCTACCGCCTCGTCTATAACCTCTATATGACCTGTAAGATCTATAATTTCAGTTTCACTTTCACCACAAGCACAAAAACGTGTTTGTTCCCCTGATTCAGTACATGTGGCATCACTAACTACAACCCATTCATCAAATTTATGTATATGTTTTTCTTTACATGATATAAACACAAACATTAGTAATATTATCATTAAAAGATAATTGAGTTTTTTAAGCATTTTATCCTCCAAAAGCAAATTAAAGAAAAAACTGTTTTAACAGATTATATCACAATTTTTTCCAAAATTCAAGATTACACCATAATACATTACTCCCCCGATATTCACAAAATCTCTTGACCGTATTTTTGTAATGTGGTATACTACTAAGTAACAACCCTAATATATAAAGGAAAAAACTATGTACAAACCCGAAAACATTCGTAATTTTTCTATAATTGCACACATCGACCATGGAAAGAGTACTCTTGCCGACAGACTTCTTGAGCATACGGGTACTGTCAGCCGACGCGAGATGGAGGAACAGCTCCTTGACAATATGGAGCTTGAAAGGGAAAGGGGCATCACCATCAAGGCGAGAGCCGTAAAGCTTGAATATACTGCCAAGGATGGTGAGGTGTATTCTCTTAACCTTATCGACACACCAGGTCACGTTGACTTCAACTACGAGGTTTCACGCTCACTCTCCGCTTGTGAGGGGGCGCTCCTTGTTGTAGATGCAACTCAAGGCATTGAGGCACAGACTCTTGCGAACACCTATCTTGCACTTGAAAGCGACCTTGAGATAATTCCCGTTATAAATAAAATCGACCTCCCCTCCGCCGACCCCGACAGCGTAAAGCGTGAGATAGAGGACGTTATCGGTATTCCTGCCGAGGACGCACCTTGCGTTTCGGCAAAGACGGGACTCAACATTGAGGACGTGCTTGAAGCGGTAATAAAGGATATTCCCGCCCCCAAAGCCGATACCGAAAAGCCCCTCAAGGCACTTATCTTTGACGCTACCTACGACTCCTACCGAGGCGTTATCGTTTACGTTAGAATATTCGACGGAAAGCTCAAGGTGGGCGACAAAATAAAGATGATGAATACCTCTGCCGAGTTTGAGGTAGTGGAGGTAGGACACCTTCGTCCATTTGGGCTTGAGCCTCGTGACGAGGTTAGAGCGGGTGAGGTTGCATACATCACCGCAAGTATCAAGTCACTTTCGGAGACCAAGGTGGGTGACACCGTTACTCTTGCGGAAAATCCCACAGACGAGGCGTTCCCTGGCTACAAAGAGGCACTCCCCATGGTTTACAGCGGTATCTACCCTGCAGACGGTGCGAAATACGGTGACCTCCGCGATGCCCTTGAAAAGCTTCAGCTCAACGATGCCGCCCTTGTTTTTGAGGCGGAAAGCTCGATTGCTCTCGGCTTCGGCTTCCGTTGCGGATTTTTAGGCCTTCTTCACATGGAGGTTATTCAGGACAGACTCGAGCGTGAGTTCAATCTCGACCTTATCACCACCGCCCCAGGCGTTATCTACAAGATAGTAATGAAGAACGGCGAGGTAAAGTATATCGACAATCCCCAGAACTTCCCCACAGGTGACGAGGCGGAGGAGACCTGTGAGCCTATTGTCAAGGCGACAATACTCACTCCCGTTGACTATGTTGGAACTATAATGGAGCTTTGTCAGGAAAGACGCGGTACCTTCAAGGATATGAAGTATATCACATCCGACCGTGCCGAGCTTCACTATTCACTCCCCTTAAACGAAATTATCTACGACTTCTTTGACGCTTTGAAGTCAAGAACAAAGGGCTATGCCTCTCTTGACTATGAGCTTGCGGGCTACGAAAAGGCGAGTCTTGTAAAGCTTGATATTCTTCTCAACGGCTCTATCGTTGATGCACTTTCCTTTATAGTTCATTCGGAAAAGGCGTATGCAAGAGCGAGAAAGATTGTAGAAAAGCTCAAAGAGAATATTCCCCGTCAGCTTTTTGAAATTCCCGTTCAGGCAGCTATCGGCGGTAAGGTAATCGCAAGAGAGACCGTTAAGGCAATGAGAAAAGACGTTCTTGCGAAATGCTACGGCGGTGACATCACAAGAAAGAAAAAGCTTCTTGAAAAACAAAAGGAAGGTAAAAAGAAGATGCGTACCCTCGGTACAGTTGAAGTACCACAGGAGGCATTTATGGCGGTACTCAAATTTGATGAATAGAGGACTTTATATCCACTTCCCCTTTTGTGAGAAAAAGTGCAATTACTGCGACTTTTATTCTACTGCCGACCACAGGGCAAAAAGTGATTATATCAACGCTCTCATAAGGGAAGCCTTGAATTTTCAGGACAAAAAAATAAAAATTGACACCGTTTTTTTCGGGGGAGGTACACCCTCCCTCTTTTCGCCCTCAGAGCTTGAAAGGGTGATGACGGCATTAAATGACGCCTTTATTATTGAAAAGGGTGCCGAAATAACCCTTGAAGCAAATCCCATGACGGTCAAAGACGGGGACAAGCTTTCGGCATTTCATGACCTTGGTATAAACCGCCTTTCCGTTGGAGTACAGAGCTTTTCGGATATTGAGCTTCACGCTCTCGGCAGAGGTCACACTCGCGACGAGGCAGTAGACACAATTCTCACAGCAAGTAAGGGGGGCTTTGACAATATATCCCTCGACCTGATGCTGGGTATCCCCTATCAAACGGAAAAGTCGCTTAAAGAAAGCCTTGACACCGCCCTCTCTCTCCCCCTCTCGCATATATCGGTTTACTCTTTATCTATAGAAGAAAACACCGTTTTCGGGAAGAAGCAAAAAAAGGGCGAGAACTTGCACCTCCCCGAAAATGACCGCGAGATGTACCTCACCGCATGTAAAATGCTTGAAGAAAACGGCTTTGAGCATTATGAGATTTCAAACTTTGCAAAAAAGGGCTTCCGCTCACGCCACAACGAGAAGTACTGGAAAGCGGAGGAATATATAGGACTTGGGGCATCGGCACACTCCTATTTCGAGGGTGAACGCTACGCCTTTGGCGACAGTATAAAAGCGTTTATCGAGAGCCCTGAAAAAGAGGAAGTATACCAAAACACCGAAAAGGACAGAACGGAAGAATTTATCTTCCTTTCCCTTCGTCTCTCCGACGGGCTTGACCTTAAAAGGCTCGAAAAGGAGTACAAAATTACTCTTACAAATGAGTTTTTCGACCTTGTTAATACTCTTGAAAAAAACGGACTTTTAAGAACACACGGAAACTGCATCGCACTCACCGATAAAGGCTTTTACGTTTCCAATTCGGTTATAGTAAAAATACTTGAAGAATTAAAAATATGACATCGGTTTCCCGATGTCATATTTTTGTTATTTAAGCTCTATTGTAATAGGCTCTGTTTCCTCGGTTACTCTGTCGGAGTTAAAGAGTGCACCAGAAAAGGCTTCTGCCGTTATTTCAATGCTTTCAAGCTCTGTTATTTTCTCGTCCGAAAGATAGAACGCCGAATAGCCCTCGGAGTCGCTTGGCATATAAAGCTTTTCAAAGTCGTCGTATTCCTCACCGTTTATCTTATTGAGGTTTATTGTAACTCTCACAGGCTCGGTGAAGCTGTTTTCAATCCACGCCTTGAACATGGGTCTGCCATTTTCAAATTCAAAGCTCTGGAAAACTACTCTTACTCCGTTTTCGTTCAGTATCTCCGTACCTGTTTTGTCTATTTCCTGTACGAAAAGTGCGGGAGCATCTGTCTTTATTCTCTCTGCCTCAATATTCTCCACAACCGTGCCGTCTGCGGTTTCAAGGTGAAGTGACATTGTTATTTCCTTTATTATTTCAATTCCTGCAAGCTCTGCCGAAGAATCGGGGATATTACATTCAAATTCTACCGTCTCGCCTGCTAAAACAGTCTCGTCAAACGCTTTCTGTGCAAGAGCAAGTCCGTTTATATCAAAGCTGTTTGTATAAACTCTTATATCCTTATCACTCTTGTTTTCCGCTTCAAAGGTTATAACGCCTGCAAAATTGGGGTTTGAGGTGTCAAGCTTCTTTGCAGTAAGTCTGAAATTCAAGGTGTTATAAATGTCGGTGCTTTCAATATTTGCGGGAAGTGTTCCAGGGATTGAAGACACTGACTCCTCAACGCCTGTAATAACTCTCGTTATCTCACTGCCGTCAACGGTGAATGAGCTCTTAAGCCAAAGACCCGTCTTTTTGTCTACCCAAACGGTAGAGTCGGAAAATTCTTCTTCGCTGTCGGTTTCCTCATACTTTACTGTATAAACGTAGCAGTCCTTGCCGTCAAAGGTATCGTCCTTTTCCTTTACGTATTCTACTATAGTTTTGTCATTTTCGGGGTTGATACCGAGGTATGCGAGATTTGTAAGATGGTATTCCTCGTCGGTCATTCCTTCCATTATGCCCTCAATAGGCTCAAAATCGCTCCAGCCCTCATAGTAAGAAGTAGATTTGCCATCCTTTACGGTGGTGACGTAAGACATTGAAAAATCTGCCGCCGTATCATTCATTTCATAATAATAAATAGCGGTGTCACCGTTTTTATAGTAAGAGTTTGTTTCGTTTCTCTTTATGCCAAGAGCCTCTGCGACAAACTCCACGTAAACGGTGAGCTTCTCGAAATCGTCAAGCTCTGCAATCTTTTCGGGAGCTTTAAGGGTGTCTCCTACCTTGGCGTTCTTGACTTTCCCGCCTTTATCCGAAGCATCCTTATCGCATGCCACAAAGGAAAGGCACAAAACAAAACACAAAAATAAAGCTATAATCTTCTTCATAAAATATCCTCCTGAATGTATAATTAAACGTATAAATTATTCTATCACACTGGCGTTTTTTTGTCAATTTTTAATTTTGCTATTGACTTTTTTTAAGACATACTGTATAATAGCTTACGTGAATAAGGCCTGTTGGTCAAGCGGCTAAGACGCCACCCTCTCAAGGTGGAATCATGGGTTCGATTCCCGTACGGGTCACCAAAAAAGAACGAAGTTTTACTTCGTTCTTTTTTTATCCAAGCCGACAGGCTTGGTATATCATCAGCACGATAGTGCTGTATATCATCAACAACGGCACTGCCGTTGTTGTATCTTATCACCCGCAGGGTGTATAAATACTGTCGGCTTGATGATATACAAAACTTCGTTTTGATTATATGCAAGGCTTACGCCTTGATTTAACCCGAGAGGGAGACTGCCGTAAAGAAAACAGTCCAGTGGACTGTTCTTAGGCAGGGATGCAAAAGCTATGCTTTTGCGAAATAAGGGTGACGAAGTCAACCGCCGATTCCCGTACGGGTCACCAGAAAAAACGACAAGTTTCGACTTGTCGTTTTTTCAATGAAATAAATCCTTTCAGGATTTGTGAAATGCACTTCGTGCGTGAAATATTGCTTCGCAATATAAAATACGCCTACGGCGTGTGATAAAGGATTTATTTTATTTCACAGAAAACTTTAGTTTTCTATTTCACAATTTACGTAGTAAAGTATTTCACATCGAGCATAGCGAGATATTTCATTCAAAGTCAAATATCTCTTTGGTTCTGCTTTCCCAAACAAAAAAGCCCCGAGGAAACCTTACTTAACCGTAAGGTGACGATGGGGCTTTTGTAGTTAACAAAATATTGCGAAAAAAGACGAAGAAATTTTAATTTCCTGCTTTTACTGCCTCAAACTCTTCTTCAATTTCAAGAGAGGGCTTCTTTGTGAGAAGAGAGACCACTACGATACAAATTGAGGAGAAGATGAATGCGGGAAGAAGCTCGTAGATTGCGAATACACCGCCGAGGGTACTGATAACAAGCTTCCAGAGGAATACCATACCTGCACCGCCTACCATACCTGCAACGGCACCCCAGCGTGTCGTTCTCTTCCAGAAGAGAGAGAAGAGCATGAGAGGTCCGAAGGTCGCACCGAAGCCTGCCCAAGCAAAGGAAACGATGGAGAAGATTACGCTGTTTTCGTCAAAGGCAAGGAACATTGCAATAAGTGCGATAACAAGGAGTGTAATTCTTGAAACGGTCATAACCGCCTTGTCAGCGGCATTCTTCTTTGCAACACCCTGATAAATGTTCTTTGCAACGGCTGATGCCGCGATAAGAAGATAGGAGTCGGAAGAAGAAATAGTTGCCGCAAGAATACCTGCCATAATAAAGCCTGCAATGAATGGAGGAAGAAGCTTTGTGGAAAGAGTGATGAAGATGTTTTCAGCACCCGATTTTGTAAGATGCTCTATGGGGTAAAGCTGACGTCCAACAATACCGATAAATACGGCAACTGCAAGAGAGATTATAACCCAAATCATCGCAATTCTTCTTGAACGCTTAAGCTGACCTTCTTCTTTTATCGCCATAAAGCGGAGAAGTACCTGAGGCATACCGAAGTAGCCAAGTCCCCAAGCCATCATTGAACAGATGGTAAGTAATCCATAGGGTACTGCGTCACCGAATTTAGGAGCGTCGTTTTCAACTACCTGAACACCGTCAACAACCTCAGGATTTGCAAGTCCGAAGAAGTCAAGGAAGCCTGGGATTTTATCTGCATTTTCAAAAATGGCAGAAAAACCGCCTGCGTTAACTACACCGATAGTAACAACAGAAACGAGAGCCACTATCATAACGATACTCTGCATAAAGTCGGAAACGCTCTCTGCAAGAAATCCTCCAAGAATAGTGTAGAGAAGCACAAACACCGCACCTATCACTACCATGCTCTGATAGGACGCACCGAAAAGAGTGGAGAAAAGCTTACCGCATGTAACAAAACAGCTTGCCGCATAAACCGTGAAGAATATGAGAATAAAGAGAGCTGCAAGTGTCATTATTACTTTCTTCTTTTCCTTGAAACGGTTAGAGAAGAAGTCGGGAAGTGTTATAGAATTATTTGCCTTAACGCTGTAACGGCGAAGTCTTTTTGAAACGATAAGCCAGTTGAAGTAAGTACCGATTGCAAGTCCTATAGCAGTCCATGCGGCATCGGCAACACCGCACCAATACGCAACGCCTGGGAGTCCCATAAGAAGCCAACCGCTCATGTCGGAGGCTTCCGCACTCATAGCGGTTACCCAAGGACCGAGAGTTCTTCCGCCGAGGAAGTAGTTCTCAGAGCTTGCGTTTGCCTTTTTAGCAAATGCAAAGCCTATTATGATAACTGCCGCCATGTATATTATCATGGCGATAAGTATCTGTATTGTACTTGAATCCATTTATTTTTTTCCTTTCTTTTCCTTAAAAAGAAAAAGGGCGACAGAGCCGTCGCCCCACTTTTTATCCGTAATAATTGTAGCTTGTATTGATGAGGTTCATGGTCTTCATAAGCTTATGAACATAAATCATAGGCCCGATAAAGATAAGTGAACCGAGAACGCCCCAAAGCCACATAGTAGAAGCACTGAAGTTGTAATTATAACCCCTTCTTGTAACCTCTTTGCCAAGTCTGTTGCAAAGCTTGTGCATCCACACTATCGGATATATACAGAGAGTAAGAGGTGCGAGGAGTGTTACGAAGAAATAGTGCATTGTTCTCTGTCCGTCGTAACGGCTAGCTGTGATGTTGATTTCCTCAGACATCTTTACCATGACTACAAGATTGTAAATACCAAAGGTAATAAGACCGAGGAAAATGCACTTGAGAAGTCCTCTCTTTGTAGGAAGCTGAAGTGCGGGAGCTGTCTTTATGTAGCCGTCGTTGTAGGTTGCGTGAGCACTGTTTACAGGACGTGTGGGAGGTACGTTCGTTTCTGCTCCTCCGTTGTTAACGTTAACGCTTACGTTAACGTTGGCAGGTGTCTCTTCCTCCTTTTTTTCCTCGACAGGAGCTTCCTCAACGGGAGTTACTTCCTCAACCTTTTCTTCTTTTTCTATTTTCTGTCCGCAGTTAGTGCAAAAAGCCGCATCGTCTGCAAGCTTGTTGCCGCAATTTGTACAAAACATATTTTTTCTCCTGAATTATCCTATAAATTTGTTTACCATGCCGTCAACAACTGGGATGTAAACAGTAGACTTTGAAATCGCCTTGATACCGAGAAGAAGGAATGCAACTGTTCTTACGAATGAAATAACGGTAAGAACGAAGTTTATGATGTCATTCAGCCATTCAAGGTAAATAGTCTTGCCGTTGAAGATGTCGATAATTGAGTTGATAACATCAATTACATCGGGGATAATACCTATTACGTAAGAAAGAACGGTAAGAGTTACGGTAAACACTACTGCTTTAACCGCCATACGCTTAAGCCATTCGTCTGCTTCAAAAAGAAGCACGTAGCCCGCAAGAACGATAAGTCCTATGCCGAAGCCTCCGAAAAGAGCCGCAAAATAAACGAGTGCGGCAAGAACGCCTGTTGAAATACCAAGTTTTGTTTTCATTTTTTATCTCCTTTTAATTTATTACTGTTCGTCAGAGCCCTGAAGCTTTGCACCGCAAGAGTTACAAAAAACAGAATCAGCCTGAATTTCGGCACCGCACTTTGTGCATACCGCGATACCCTTTATGTCTTTAATCTGCTGTCTCAATTCGTCAATCCTTGAAAGAGCTCCCTTTACTTCTGAAACAAGCTCTGCAAAGTCGCCCTCGGCCCTGTCGCCTATCTTTTCAACAAAAAGCCTACCGAGCTTCTTATAAGCTTCATCAAGCTTCTTTTCTTCGTCGGAAATAGCAAGGTTTATTTTTGTTATGTCGGCAAATTCCTTGCCCTTATCCATAACGCTCTGACCTGCTTTGGAAAGCTTTTTGCCCAAATCGTCAAAAAATGCCATGTTATTCTCCTTTGTTTGTTAAATTTTAGTTAACTATATTATATTCAAATGTTACCGATTTGTCAATAAAAATGTGCAAGTATTACTATTGAAAATGAAAAAGTTATATGTTATTATAATAACAGAAATCTTGTGAAAGGATTAAAACTATGACAGTACTTGTAACAGGCGGTACAGGCTATATCGGCTCACATACCGCAGTCGAACTTATAAAAAAAGGATATGAGGTTGTTATTGCGGATAACCTTTCAAACTCCTCTGAGAGTGTTCTTGACAGCATAAAAGAAATAACGGGTGTAAAGCCTCGCTTCTATCTCGTTGACCTTACTGAAAAAGAGCCCACCGAGAGAATATTTGACGAAAATAAAATTGACGTAGTTATTCACTTTGCAGGACTCAAAGCAGTTGGCGAGTCATGGCAGAAGCCGACGCTTTACTACAGAAACAATATTACAAGCTCGGTAGTACTTGCAGAGGTTATGGCAGAGCACGGCTGTAAAACGCTTATTTTCTCCTCGTCAGCAACAGTTTACGGTGAGCCGAAGACAGTGCCTATCTCGGAGGACTTCCCTCTTTCCACCACAAACCCTTACGGCACAACAAAGCTTATGATAGAGAAAATATATACCGACCTTGCCACAAGCGACAAGGAGTGGAATATAACCCTTCTCCGCTACTTCAACCCCATAGGTGCGGATGAGTCGGGTCTTATCGGCGAAAACCCCAACGGTATTCCCAATAACCTTATGCCCTACATTGTAAAGGTTGCCTCAGGTGAGCTTTACCAGCTCAGCGTTTTCGGCAACGACTACCCCACCCCTGACGGCACGGGTGTCAGAGACTACATTCACGTAACCGACCTTGCTATGGGTCATATTGCAGCAATAGAGAATGCTACCGACAAGGGTGTTCACATCTATAATCTCGGCACGGGCAAGGGCTACAGTGTGCTTGAAATAGTTCACGCCTTTGAAAAGGTAAACAGTGTTAAAGTGCCCTACGTTATAACAGAAAGACGTGCAGGAGATATACCCACCTGCTTTGCAAATCCCGAAAAGGCAAAAAACGAGCTTCACTGGGAAACGAGGTTCGGACTTGAGGAAATGTGCCGTTCGGCATGGAATTTTGCAAAAAATCGAATGAATAAGTAATTTTTTAAGAAAACTCTTGACAAACCATTATTGTAGTGTTAGAATATTATGCCGCATATTGTGGGTATCTAATGTCATAAGACAACCTACCGTAGCGAGACGTTAATAGAAAGCGAGGTGCTTATCGTGTTTGCAGTAATGAAAACAGGCGGAAAGCAGTACAAGGTTCAGGAAGGCGACATCATCTTTGTTGAAAAGCTTGATGTTGAAGCAGGTGCCGAAATTACATTTGATAACGTACTTGCACTCTCCGATGGTGACAATTTTGTTGCCGGTACTCCTACTGTTGCAGGATGCACAGTTACCGCTACCGCTCTTAAGAACGGTAAGGGCAAGAAGATTCACATCTTGAAGTACAAGCCCAAGAAGGACTCCAAGAAGAAAATCGGTCACAGACAGCCCTATACTAAGGTACAGATTCAGAAGATTGCAAAGTAATGATTAAAGCCGTTTTTTATAAAGCCGAGGAAAGGTTTACGGGGTTTTCCCTTACGGGTCATGCCATGTTTGAGACCGACGGTCCAGACGTTGTTTGTGCGGCAGTAAGCGGAATGACAAATCTTGTAATCAACACTCTCACCGAGGTCTTTAAATGCGACCTTGCAACGATAGTTGACGGGGACGAGGCGAAGATTGAGGCGATGGTAGAAAATGCAGTAGTCGGAACCGAGAATTCGGTTGACGGCGTAATAAAAGGCTTTATGTTACAGCTTCAGGACTTACAGTTGCAGTATCCCGAGAATCTAAAAGTTACCACAAAGCAACAAAATATCACGAAAGGAAATTGAGGTCATGTTAAGATTAAGCTTACAGTTTTTTGCACATAAAAAAGGTGTTGGTTCTACTAAGAACGGACGTGATTCCGAGTCCAAGAGACTTGGTGCAAAGAAGGCTGACGGTCAGGCATGTGTAGCAGGTAATATCCTTGTTCGCCAGAGAGGAACTCACATTCATCCCGGCGAAAATGTTGGAAGAGGCTCTGATGACACTCTCTTCGCACTTACCGACGGTATCGTTAAGTTCGAGCCCATGGCAGGCGGAAGAAAGAAAGTCAGCGTAAGATAAGAACCAAAAAAGGAGTTGCCGAAAGCAACTCCTTTTATTTGTCACTCGGTGATAAATAAAAGTAAGAAGTAATAGGTAATAGCGAATAAGTATAGTTAATTTGCCTTCGGCAAATTTTCCGAAATTCTGCATTTTTCATTCTCCAAAGGAGTATATTATGTTTATAGACAAAGTTGAAATATACGTTAAAGCGGGTAACGGCGGTAACGGTGCCGTTGCATTTCACCGCGAGAAATACGTTGCTGAGGGCGGTCCCAGCGGTGGTGACGGAGGTCACGGCGGCAATGTAGTTTTCGAGGTGGACTCGGGTGAGAACACACTTCTCCCCTTCAGATACAGAAGAAAATTCACGGCCCAGAACGGTGAGGACGGTAAGGGTGAGAAGTTCCACGGTAAGACCGCCGAGGACCTTATCATAAAAGTCCCTCAGGGCACTCTTATAAAGGATGCTGAAAGCGGAAAGCTTATGTACGACATGGGTGAGGACGGACGCTTTATTGCGGCAAAGGGCGGCAGAGGCGGTTTCGGTAACACTCATTTCGCAACTCCCACCCGTCAGATACCGAGATTTGCAAAGAGCGCTACTACAGGCGAGGAGCGTACTCTCGTGCTTGAGCTTAAGATGCTTGCCGACGTAGGACTCGTGGGCTTCCCCAACGTTGGAAAGTCCACTCTCCTCTCTATGGTTTCCGCCGCACGTCCCAAAATTGCAAACTATCACTTTACTACCCTTTCCCCTATGCTTGGCGTTGTAAAGGTGGATACCGAAAGCTTCGTTATGGCGGATATCCCCGGACTCATCGAGGGTGCGTCAGACGGTGCGGGACTGGGACACGAGTTCCTTCGTCACGTAGACCGTTGCAGGCTTCTTTTACACGTTGTAGATGCGGCGGCTACCGAGGGTCGCGACCCCATTGATGATATTGAAAAGATAAATGCCGAGCTTGAACGCTATAATCCCGAAATGGCGACCCGTCCCCAGATACTCGTATTAAACAAGTGCGACGTGGGCGTTGAGGACGAGAATAAACAGCGACTTGAGGAATATGCCGACGCTCACGGTGTGAAACTCTTCTACGTTTCGGCGGCGACACGCTCAGGCGTTGACGAGCTTATGAAGGAAACGGCACGTCTTCTCACCACTCTCCCAAAGCAGGAAAGATACGAGGCTGAGTTCATCGAGGAGGAAATCGACCTCACGGGCGACAGAAGCGTCACCGCTACTCTTTCAAAGGGCGGTGTATGGGTAGTAGAGAGTGCTTGGCTTGAAAGACTCGTTGGTAACGTAAACTTCGAGGACAGAGAATCTCTTGCCTACTTCCACAAGGTACTCAAAAAAGCAAAGGTGTTTGAACAGCTTGAAGAGTTGGGAGTTCGTGACGGCGATACAGTTTCTATCTACGGCTTCGAGTTCGATTACGTGAAATAACGTTTTCAAAGGAACTTTTTGAAAAAAGTTCCCTTGACCCTCAAAAATTTTAATATAAAACAGCTCTATTTAACAAATTTATAAGGCCACACTCAAGGAATTTACCTTTTGTGTGGTCTTTTTTAATTTGTAATCTATTCTATTATAATCTTTCTATTATACCAGCATTACACAAATCTTCATAGTTAAAATAGAGTATACTATATGTTTTGCCATTACGTTGTACTCTTATTGTAAAGTTTTTATAAGTGCATTCATACGTTGTATTTTCTTTAAAAGTACTTTTAGGAGAACCCGTAAGTATGAAGCTTATGTCTTCTTCATCACTCCAAGAGTAAGCGTTTCGGTATATCCAAATTTCTTCACCCATCCACAATGAATCGAGGTCATAAAGATTGTCTAACTCATCGGAGGAAATCCATTCTTTGTTGAACTCTTTATTAACTTTGCTTGGATCGTAACCAAAATCATTGTTACTGTCATTATAACTGTTAGAGTAATAATTATCATCTCCTGATCCACAGTTATTATCTTGTTCAAGGATTGTTTCGTTGAGTGTTCCGTCTGCGTTCAACAAACCAACTTTCATCAAATCATCTGGATTAAAGTACCACTTTCCGTTTTCTCTTTTGAAACGAATGCCACTATATGTTGCTTCTCCGTTTTCCATGTCTGCAAAAGATTTCGGCATATCATATATACATAATAAATATTGGACTGAAAAACCTTGCATATAGAATCCATAAACTAGATCCCCAATACCGGCAGAATAATTTGGCAGAGATGCCGCAATTATCCCAAAGCATAAATCTGAGTCGCCCGCCAATTGGGAAAGTTCGTATTCTCCTATCCAATCCGTATTTAACTCTTGATTTTTCCATGATTCCTCGAAGTCAAATAACCCGTAATAATCTTCGGCAGAAAATACTCCGTGCGGCAAGTGGTAATATATTCCATTTTGCATTTCTAAGTATCGTTGTACTAAACCACCAGAGTTACCTGTTGTAAACGCCATATAAGCAGACCAATCATCATAAATTTTTCCAAAAGTATCTTGGAACCAATTTACTGATAACACACAATTAGACAACGAACTATAATAACTTTGGAAAAAGGTTGTATCACTAAAAAAACTATAACAGTCACTGCGAGTATTCTTATACGTTATGCCGTTATAAGTCCAAGTGCAGATATCATTGAGATTATGATTGTGAGATGTTGCGTAATTATATGACCCAATTTGACCTTGAAAATATATTGGATATTCTTTATCATAAACATAGCCTCTTAATCTAGAGTAGCCTGCATATTCGCCTTGACCGGGTTCAGTATACAAATCATAAACATCAACCTCAAGCACAGCACCACCATCACCCAAAAGAGTAAAATACCGAAAATCATGCATTAGTTCAGCATACATCATAGTGGAAAGACCGTTATTATACTGTTCAGAAGAAATACAACCATCTTTTTTTAATTGTTTGATGAGAGGTGTGCCATTCTTGTTTTTTTGGAGAAGAGCTCCACTTGACAACCATACCATATCTCTTCTCAAAAAAGTATCACCTAAAGCATATACCCCCTTTGTAAGTCCCACAGAATCTGAAAATGTGAATACTTTTTCGTATGAAAAATCTCCAATTGAATCATTGTAGCCCAATGCTCTTAATAAAAAAGTTAAGTACTGCTGTGCATTTACGCTCTGATTTGAACCAAATTCAGTAGGGCTTATTCCTTTTGCAATATTTTGGGAATATGCATAGGCGATATACTTATCCGCCCATGTATCTACATCAAAAAACGGATGCTTTGCTGTACATTGCTTTGCTTCTGTTTCTTTTCCCAACAAGCGAATAAGCATTACCACTGCTTCTTGTCTTGTTGCCGTTTTTTCTAGACTGTATATAGGAGAGCCATCAGATGCTATTCCTGTACCATTAAACAAACCAAAGTCGTATAATGCATTGGCCATTCCGTCTGCATCTTCACAAGGAGGAGCTGCATAAACTCCTATACTTAATCCAAGCATAACACATATAATTATTACTATGATTTTACTTGATCTTATCAAACAGAAAACCTCCCAAACCGATATCTTATTTTGTTATTTGTATTGAGAAAGTAATTCTTTATAGTAACTTTCTATTTTTTCATCAAATGATTCATCATATATTTCAACAACAGTAGACCAATCAGAATCCTTTGATATTTCAAAATGGAACCAATCAACATTCGAGCCATTATATTTTCTAAAAGCTCTTGCTTCGCCTGTACATTTTTCGCCATTTACTTTACAAGTAAAGTAGTATGTATAATGGCAGTCATACAATCCATATTGCTCTCCAAAACGGAACTTGCTATCTGTAATATTAATATTTGAAATTCCTTTTACGCCGTTAGAATATTCGATAAGATTTTGAGTTACGTTCGGCATTTCGTTTTTGTACCACTTTTCTATATCATCAAGTGAAACCTTCTCATTATTTTCAAATGCACCTTGGTTTTCTCCATTGGTGTTACCACTTGTTGTTACAGTCGAAGGTGCAAAAGCTAACATAGATACTATTACAAACACATAGGCTGTTGCTATACATATAGCTATAAAAGCTCCTTTTCTTAATTTACCAAATATGTATTTTTCACCTTTTGGACTTTTTCCTAATAACAAAAACATAATTCCTAAAACAGCAAAAAAGAAACCAAAGCCAATAATCATAGTCTCAACAAAGCCTATTAACGTGTAAATACCTGCTAGAACAAAGCAAATTATCATACTTATCTTCATGCCTTTTCGCATAATAGGTGCTTTACTTGTCACCATTGGATACACTTTATTTACGATGTTTTCACTCTCGTTTTGTGTGTTTGCTGTTTCTTGTATAACAGTTGAATTTACAACAACTATTTTTGTACCACATTTTTGGCAAAACACCATATCATCAGCCATTTGGTTTCCACATTTAGAGCAATATTTCATTTTAATTACCATCCCTTACTTTTTGAATTTATAGCCACATTTCATACAAGTTACAATTACTTTTTTTGATCCCATATTCCCAGCTATTAAACCTAACGGTCCAAACACAACTGCACCTATAACCCCTTTCCCAACACCATAGCCTTTTTTGTTACCTGATAAAGAAGTTGAGCCGCACCGTGGACATTTCATCATATCATCATATTGTTTTTGTTGTAGGTATAACTGTTCTTGCCTCTGAGCATTTTGACGCCGCACTTCTTCCAGTTCTTGCTCACGCATTAACAATTCTTGCTGTTGCTTTTCTAAACTTGCTTTATAGTATGCAAAATCCATATCCTCTTTCGTCAATTCATTCTCTGTAACAAAAGAAATGAATGGGTTTCCACAGTATCCACAAAATTTGCTATCAGCGTTATTTTCTTTTCCACATTTGGTACAAAACATTACCTTTAACGAAATAATAGAAGAAACATCTGTTCCAACAATTTCTATCTCTTTTAATCCGTCGATTTCTAAATCATCTTTTAACAGTTGGTCAATAGAAACACCAAATATATTACTAATTGCGATAATTTTACTTGCTTCGGGCAAGGCTTGTTGAGATTCCCATTTTGAAATAGACTGTCTTGATACCTCAATCATTTCTGCAAGTTGTTCTTGCGATAAACCTTTTTGTTTTCTTAATAGAAGAAGTTTAACTGCAAAGTTCATTTGTACACCTTCCTTCTGTAAAATTCTACATTATTATTTCGGTTGCTTTCCACCAACTTTACTTGACAATTATGTAAATTTTAGTTGCAATTTTCAAAAATGAATGTAAATAAAAAGTGCGTAGCCCATTTTGCTGAACTAATTAGCAAAAGCTCACGATTCCGGCATAAGGTTTACACTCTTATGTAAACTTGCATATGCATAGATAATTTCATAAGCAAAGAAATTTTTATTAAATAATATGCCAACGCATGTATATAAAAGTGTATAAGTCTACACGCTTAACCCATTGCAAATAAGTATATATTTTGTATATTGTATCACCGATTTATCAATTTTTCAATATTATTGGCGAAATATCTTTTCACAAAAATAGATAGAGCTTTCACACTCTCAAAACAAATTCATCTATCTTCCAATTCGCTTTAATATTATTATTGAAAATTTATGGCGAATGCATAGCTATGAGTATAGCGAGGAAGTGCCCTTGGGGTAAATTCATGATGTAAAAGGCATCAATTCATGTACGAAAAGAGGGTTGTATCTAAATCATTTAATACAACCCTCTTTTTATTTATATTTCCTGAATACTATTCTTATTCTGCCCTTGCGGGAAATGCCGTCGGTTTTGAGAAGCACTACCTTTCCCGAGCCTTTAAGGGATATTTTATCCCCCTCTTTTACGTCTGAGTCACATTTCTTTTGAGTCAGCCCGTTGACCTGCACAAGTCCTGCGGATATCTTATCCGATGCAACGCTTCGGGAAAGCGAGAACACACTTGCAAGGATACCGTCAAGTCTCATTGACGCTACAGTATCGGTATTTTCCTCGAAGTCGTCGTTTCTCTCAAAAACCATATCAGGACATTCTCTTACCTCGACAGGATAACGCCCTATCTTTTCAAGGGAGTCAAGCACAAAGGGCAAAACGCTTTTCTTTACAGCAAAATAGCCCTCTCCGCCTTTAGCGGTAATATCTCCAACGCTCTCCCTTTCGATGCCAAGCCCCATAAGAGAGCCGAGGATATCACGGTGGGAAAAATCCGCCTCGTTTTTATTGAATTTATCCACCTTAACGCCTACAAAGGTTATATCCGCACTTTCGTTCGATATTTCCTCTATATAGTCGGGAAGAAAAACGGCACAGGTACGCTCGGCATCCTCGTATCCGCCCCAAAAGACAAAGCTCCCGAAGCCAAGCCCCCGAAGGAGCATATCTACTCTCGCCCTCTCGCTTTCGGTGAGAAAGGCTGTTGCCGTAACTACATTCCTTTTCTCGCACCTTTCGGCAAGGTCAACTATATGGGCAAATTTTATTCTTTCATCATTGCTCTCGGCATATCGGTTTATAAGTGAATTTTTATCCATAGAAAACTCAAGGGATTGTAAAATACAATCCCTTTCCTTTTTTGACGTGTTTTAATTTGCAAAGAAAAGCACAGTAGTACGAAGCTTCCCGACGAAATTTAGGCTTTATTGGCAGAGCCGAAGAGCTCTATCTTCTCTCTTACTGTAGCCTTGATAGCTTCTACGCCGTCTGCAAGAATCTTTCTGGGGTCAAAGCCCTTGCCCTGAAGGTCGCGTCCTTCTTC
The DNA here is from genome assembly GCA_045653035.1 of Eubacteriales bacterium. Classification (GTDB taxonomy): domain Bacteria; phylum Bacillota; class Clostridia; order Oscillospirales; family SIG627; genus RGIG6353. The sequence goes on along the minus strand of JAZOLO010000007.1, from coordinate 15,286 downwards.
GATATACTTACGGGTAGCCGCCGCAAATGCGAGCTGACACTCGGTGTTAACGTTTATCTTGGAAACGCCAAGGTCGATAGCCTTCTTAATCATTTCTTCGGGGATACCTGTACCACCGTGAAGAACGAGGGGCATATCGCCTACCTTTTCACTGATGGCTTCAAGAGCATCAAAGCGAAGTCCCGCCCAGTTTGCGGGATACTTGCCGTGAATGTTACCGATACCTGCGGCGAGCATTGTAACGCCGAGGTCTGCAATCATCTTACATTCAGCAGGGTCTGCAACCTCACCACCGCCTAAAAGACCGTCCTCTTCACCGCCGATAGCACCAACCTCGGCTTCAAGAGAAAGCCCCTTGGAGTTACAAACTTCAACAAGCTCCTTTGTTTTTGCGATGTTTTCTTCGATGGGATAGTGAGAGCCGTCGAACATGATAGAAGAAAATCCTGCTTCTATACACTTGTACGCACCCTCGTATGTGCCGTGGTCAAGGTGAATAGCAACGGGAACTGTAATTCCAAGTCCCTCAATCATTCCTTCAACCATATTAACAACGGTTTTAAATCCGCACATATATTTTCCTGCACCCTCAGATACACCGAGAATTACAGGTGACTTCATCTCTTCTGCTGTGAGAAGGATAGCCTTTGTCCATTCAAGGTTATTGATATTAAACTGACCTACTGCATAGTGACCAGACTTTGCCTTTTGAAGCATCTCTTTTGCTGATACCAACATGATTTTATCTCCTTTTGTTTATTTCACTATTATTATATACTAAAAGCCTTAAAAAATCAACAGTAAAGGCTGTGAAAAACATGGTTTTTCACAGCCTTTGCTAAAGTTTACTTCTTGATTTCTACAATCTGACCGCCAAGGTCTGCAGATTCCATTTCCGCAAGAGCGATACGGATAGTGTCCATAGAAGATTCAGGAGGATTTATGGTGTTTTTGCCACCGTTTTCGATAAGGTTAATGAAGTACTTCATTTCGGGGTAGTGACCGCCATCCTGAGCGATTGTGGGAACTTCAATTGCCTTATAGTCCTTTCCAAATGCCTGAAGCTTGTTGCCGTCGAATACAACAGTACCTTCTTCAAAGTCCGCTCTGAAGCCGTGACGGAAGCCACCCTGATAGTTAACCCAAATGTTCTCTGTATGTACGCAATATCTTTCATCGTAGATGTAGTTGGTAGCACATGTGTCGTAGCCTGAGCCTGGTATAACGATTCTTCCTACTGTAGAAACCGCCTTGGGTACACCGTAGAGGTAATTAACGATATCAACGTCGTGAATGTGCTGGTCAAAGAGAGCTCCGCCGCCCTTTTCACGGCAAAGAAACCATTCTTTTGCAGGTGTTGCACCGTTTCTGTAGAAGGAACCACCGATGGGAGCACCGAACTTACCACCTACAAAGAATTCTTCCTTAAGATAAGCCCACTCACCCCAAAATCTGAGGCACTGACCAACCATGAAATGAACGTTGTTCTTCTTTGCAGTGTCGATCATGAGCTGACACTGAGAAAGAGATACTGCCATCGGCTTTTCAGAGAGACAGTGGATACCCTTGTTCATAACCTTGCAAGCAACTGTGCTGTGCTCGTAGGTGGGAACAACTACGTTAACGAGGTCAAGCTCTTCCTTTTCAAGCATTTCGTCAACGTCGGTGTAAAGGTTATAAGCGGAAAAGTCGTATTCAGCCTTTTCCATACCTTCAAGGTTAAGAGATGCTTCAACCTTACCAAAAACTCTAGGGTCGATATCGCAGATAGCAACAAGCTTAACACCTACTTGTTCCTCCATAAGTCTTTCGATAACGCTGAGATGGCCACGGCCCATTGCACCGAGACCTATAAGTCCCATTTTCAACATATTCAACTACCGCCTTTTATTTTTTTATTTTTTAAGTCAAAAAACTATTGACTTTTTTCTAATTTTATAGTATACCAATTCTTGTAGAAACACAATGACTAAACCGACGGTTTTTATGGACAAATCGACAATTTACAAAAACGAAAGGAGTTTGAGAATTGGCAGACGGCTCAAAGCACTCAGGGCAATACTATTTCAGAATTGATGATATTGACGACAGAAGCGTTCCCCTTCTTGTAAACTCCTGCGGTGAAGCGATTATTCGAGAAAACTTCGTAACAAACAGAAAAAGGCACGACTTTTATCTCATGTACGTTACAGGAGGCAAAATAGATTCGGTATGTGACGGTAAAAAAACAGTTCTTGAGAGAGGCTCCGTTATTTGCGTTTCTCCCGATACCCCGTACTTTTACAGAAGCTCATCCTCCTCTACAGAGTATATAAATTACAGTTGGATACATTTTACGGGTAGTGATGCTGAAAAAACGCTTGACACCTGTAATATTCCTCTCAACAGTCCATTTGAGGTAGATATAAAAGAAAACGTGCTTTCCCTGTTTGAGGAGCTTTTCTTTGAGTTCAGAACAAGGTCTGAGGAGTATGACGAAACGGCGGCGATAATACTACGCTACATACTTTTCAAAATCGGTCTTTCAAAGAGAGAGGTAAAAAGAACAGATCACAAGCTCGACCTTTCTATAAAATATATTCACACTCACCTTTCATCTCCCCTTTCTGTGGAGAAGCTGTCGGCTATGGAGTTTTTGAGCCCAAGCCGTTATCGCGAGGTTTTCAGAAAGGTTATGGGGCACTCTCCCAGTGAGTACATCACTCTCGTAAGACTACGGCAGGCGTGCGACCTTCTGGACGAGGGAAATTTATCCATTGAGGAAACGGCAAATCAGGTAGGCTATAATGACAGGCTTTACTTTCAGAGAGTATTCAAAAGTCATATAGGAATTACGCCAGGAGAATACAGAAAAAAACAAAAATGAAATAGATAAAAAACAAAGTGTAGCCTTACTGAAGACTACACTTTATCTTTTATTAAAACTATTTCATTCCGATTTTAACCAAAATATCTAGCTTTACTTATTTCATTTCTGCAATTGCTGCCTGTGCTGCCGCAAGTCTTGCAATCGGTACTCTGAAGGGAGAGCATGATACGTAGTCAAGACCATTCTTGTGGCAGAACTCAACGGATGAGGGGACACCGCCATGCTCACCGCAGATACCGCAATGGAGTGCGGGATTTACGGGCTTACCGAGTGAAATTGTCATATCCATGAGCTTACCTACGCCGTTCTGGTCAAGCTTTGCGAAAGGATCGTTTTCGTAAATCTTGGTTGCATAGTACGCATCGAGGAACTTACCAGCGTCGTCACGGCTGAAGCCGAAGGTCATCTGAGTAAGGTCATTTGTACCGAAGCAGAAGAAGTCAGCTTCCTTAGCAATCTCATCAGCTGTGAGACATGCTCTGGGGATTTCAATCATGGTACCAACCTCGTATTCGAGCTTGATGCCTGCTGCTGCAATTTCTGCCTCTGCTGTAGCAACAACGATATCCTTAACAAACTTGAATTCCTTAAGCTCGCCTGTAAGAGGAATCATGATTTCGGGCTTAACGTCCCAATCAGCATGAGCCTTATGAACGTTTATAGCGGCACGGATAACTGCCTTTGTCTGCATTCTTGCAATTTCAGGATAGGTTACAGTAAGACGGCATCCTCTGTGTCCCATCATGGGGTTGAACTCATGAAGAGATGCGATGATGTCCTTGATAGCCTGAACGGACTTGCCCTGTGCCTTTGCAAGAGCTTCGATATCCTTCTCTTCTGTGGGAACGAACTCATGGAGAGGAGGATCGAGGAATCTGATAGTAACGGGAGTACCTTCAAGAGCAACGTAAATCTCTTCAAAGTCCTTCTGCTGATAAGGAAGAATCTTTTCAAGTGCTGCTTCTCTTTCTTCAACTGTGTCAGCACAGATCATTTCACGGAATGCAGCAATTCTCTCTGCCTCGAAGAACATATGCTCTGTACGGCAAAGACCGATACCCTCAGCACCAAGCTCACGAGCCTTCTTAGCGTCTCTGGGTGTATCTGCGTTTGTTCTAACCTTGAGCTTTCTGTACTTGTCAGCCCAAGCCATAATTCTACCGAACTCACCTGCAATGGTAGCGTCAACTGTTTCGATGATACCGTCGTAGATGTTACCTGTTGAACCGTCGATGGAGATGAAGTCGCCTTCATGGAAGGTCTTGCCTGCAAGCTCGAACTTCTTGTTCTCTTCGTCCATCTTGATCTCGCCGCATCCTGAAACGCAGCAAGTACCCATACCACGAGCAACAACCGCTGCGTGAGAGGTCATACCACCACGAACTGTGAGGATACCCTGAGCAGCCTTCATACCTGTGATATCTTCGGGAGAGGTTTCAAGTCTTACAAGAACAACCTTTTCTCCTCTTGCCTTCCAAGCCTCTGCATCTTCAGCGGTGAATACTATCTTACCGCAAGCAGCACCGGGAGAAGCACCAAGACCCTTACCGATAGGAGTAGCAGCCTTGAGAGCCTTAGTATCGAACTGAGGGTGAAGGAGTGTGTCAAGGTTTCTGGGATCGATCATTGCAACAGCCTCTGCCTCTGTCTTGTGGCCTTCGTCAACGAGGGCGCAAGCGATCTTAAGAGCAGCCTGAGCAGTTCTCTTACCGTTTCTTGTCTGAAGCATATAGAGCTTCTCGTTTTCAACGGTGAACTCCATATCCTGCATATCGTGATAGTGGTTTTCAAGAAGAGCACAAACCTCTGTGAACTGCTTGTAAGCAGCAGGGAATTTGTCAGCCATTTCCTGAATCTTCATAGGTGTACTAACACCTGCAACAACGTCTTCGCCCTGAGCGTTTACAAGGAACTCACCCATAAGCTTCTTTTCACCTGTTGCGGGGTCACGAGTGAATGCAACACCTGTACCGGAATCGTCACCCATGTTACCGAACGCCATTGCCTGTACGTTAACAGCGGTACCCCAAGAATAAGGAATATCGTTGTCACGGCGGTAAACGTTAGCACGGGGGTTATCCCATGAACGGAATACTGCCTTTACCGCACCCATAAGCTGTTCCTTGGGGTCGGAGGGGAAATCTGCACCAATCTTTGCCTTATATTCAGCCTTGAACTGCTCTGCAAGAGTCTTAAGGTCGGAAGCATCGAGCTCAATATCCTGAGTTACGCCCTTTTCTTCCTTCATCTTGTCGATGAGCTCTTCAAAGTACTTCTTTCCAACTTCCATAACAACGTCGGAATACATCTGGATAAATCTTCTGTAGCAGTCGTAAGCCCATCTTGCATTTCCGGACTTCTTTGCAATAACTTCTACAACCTCTTCGTTAAGACCGAGGTTAAGAATGGTATCCATCATACCGGGCATGGATGCTCTTGCACCTGAACGAACAGATACGAGAAGGGGATTTTCCTTATCGCCGAACTTCTTGCCGGTGATAGCTTCCATCTTTGTGATATTTTCCATGATTTCAGCTTCAATCGCAGGATTGATCTTTCTGCCGTCCTCATAGTACTGTGTACATGCTTCTGTTGTGATTGTGAAGCCCTGAGGTACGGGAAGACCGAGGTTGGTCATTTCTGCAAGGTTTGCACCCTTACCACCGAGAAGCTCACGCATTTTACCGTTTCCTTCGGTAAAGAGATAAACATACTTCTTGTTCATTTGTTTCCTCCTAAATTTTGTTTTGCACAATAGTATAACACAATAGGGGTAAATTTTCCATATATATATCGCTTGTTCATAAAAAATTAACAATTAAAGGCGGTATCAAACAGTTCTCTGTTTCTTTCGTGGCGCATCATGAGGTAATTATAACCGAAAACAGCCTCAAGTCCCGTAGCGAGCTTGTACTCGTAACGGGTAACGCTTTTTGGGGTATTGTTGGTCTTGGTGTTTTTTCCGCGTCTGAAAACGTCCCTTTCCTCCTCAGTGAAAAGAGACTCGATTTTTTCAAGTGCCTTTACCTGTGCGGAGGCGGTAACGTAGCCGAGGGCAAGTCGATTTGCCTCACTGTTTCCCTCGGGCACTGTAAAGAAGAGTCTTTCACGCACCAGAAGCTCCCACACAGAGTCGCCGAGATATGCAAGCATAAGACTGTCGGCAATTTTTTCGTCAAACATAAAAAGTCCTCTCAATCGATGAATTGATAAATAAGAAGCGCAATATATTCCATGAAGAATAGGATGATGACGGGAAAAAGGAACGCCATGATAATCTTGGAATAGTATACTCTCTTTACAAGGGTGAGCTTGAGAGGATTCCAATGGAGGTTTTCGCCCTCCCCCGTAGCACTCCCATCCTTTACGGATTTCATAAATTTTTTCTCGTACTCACCGTCAATAATGGCGGTAGACGCACCGTTCACAAGAAGAAAAAGGGCGGCTAAAAGAGTGCCTAAAATTATAAACGATATGGTTATTATCTTCTGGAATACCATATTCTGAAGTATTATCGGCAGAGCATATACGGTTATCTCTGAAAGAAAAGCAAAGATTGTCAAAATAAGCGTTTTTTTAGGTGATATGTACTTCATTTCTTCTCCTTTTTTGAAAATCGGTTTTTCTATGCGTTTTATAAGTTTAACAGAAAATGCCGTCAAGTTCAAGTACAAACAGTAAACTTTTCATAAACTTACCCCCTGTGACTACTTGATTTTTGGTGCAATATATGATATTATTTATTGTAAGTATATTTTGACGGGAGTGAAAAAGCTTTGGGAAAGGTCATTATGATTGCCTCATTAAAGGGTGGCGTAGGTAAGACTACAGTATCTGCGGCACTTTCATACTGCCTTGCAAAGCTTGGGAATAAAACCGTTGCAGTAGATATGGACTTCGGTGTGAGAAGCCTTGACATCGCACTCGGTCATGAAAATTCCGCCTCCCCCAGCTGTTTTGACGTAATGACAGGAAAAGCTTCCCTTGGGATTGCGGTGGACAGTGATGAAAGGGACGAAAACCTTTTCTTCATTTCGGCACCCATGAACGTGGATATCACCTACGATACCGAGGTCACGCCGAAGCTTTTTGAAAAGTTTATCTCCGACCTAAAAAGAGAGTATGACTACGTTATTCTCGATATGGCGGCAGGTACGGGAAAGCTTCTCGACCTAGCCCGTGACAGCTCCCTTGTGGACGAGGCGATAATCGTCTCTACTCAAAACGCCGCATCGGTAAGAGCCGCGGAAAAGCTGGGTGCTACCTTCTCGGAGAAGGGTGTTGAAAAAACAAGGCTTGTTATAAACTCCTTTGATTTTGAAAGAGCAGGTAAAAACGACTACGTAAGTATCATGGACGTTATTGACCACTCGTCGGTAACTCTCATTGGTGTTGTTCCCTTTGATAAGAGAGTGGAACGGCTCCTGTCCTCGGGAAAAACAGTGTCGGAGGATAAGCACTCCAAGGCGGGAATAGCAGTTAAAAACATTGCCCGAAGGATTTCGGGAGAGGCTGTTGCACTGCTTGATAACATCGTTCCAAAGCATAAGCGAATGAAGCTTTACTAAAAATATCAACAAGAGAAAGGATACAGTTCTATGCAGATTGCGATAATGGCTCACGAGAAGAAAAAGGAACTTATGACACAGTTTTGTATTGCCTATTGCGGTATTTTAAGCCGTCACCAGCTTTGTGCCACAGGAAGCCTCGGCAAAGCCGTTGGGGATGCCACGGGACTTGACGTTGAGCTTCTTCTGATGCCAGAGCACGGCGGTATTCAGCAGGTCGCATCTAAAGTATCCTATAACGAAATAGACCTTCTCCTCTATTTCAGAGACAGAGACGAGCTTGGCTTCGTGTCTGAGAACGACGAAGAAGAAATACTCCGTCTTTGCGACACCTACAATATTCCCTACGCTACGAATATTGCTACCGCCGAAGCCCTCATAATGGCTCTCGACCGCGGAGACCTTGATTGGAGAATGCTGGTCAAGTAAAACAGGGTTTTACTTGACAAATGGAGAATTATTGAAAATTTTGCTTTGCAAAATTATTTGATTATGTCCAAGAAAGGAGACTTTTTGTAAAAGTCCCCTCTCTTGACTCTCCCGAAAATTATAATAAAATCCAAAAATAAAAAACACTACTTAAGGAGGTTTTTTCAAAGAAATTTTTTTGTAATGAAAAAAACTTCTAAATTAAAACCACATTACAAAAAATATTTTTTTTGAAGTATTTTTTTGTTATGCGAGTGCACGAGAGCGAGGCGAGCACGCTTTACACAAACGTAAAACGACGATGCCGAGTCGAGCAAATAGCGACACATAACGAAAAAAGACAAAGAAAAAAATGATACAGAAACAAAGAGGAACCCTAGACATTCTTCCCGGCGAAAGCGAAGTATGGCAGTGGATGGAAAATAAAATAAAGGAAACGGCATCCCTTTACGGATACAGTGAGATAAGACTGCCTACCTTTGAATCAAGTGAGCTTTACAAGAGAGGCGTTGGTGAGACCAGTGACGTTGTTCAGAAGGAGATGTACTCCTTCGAGGACAATGACAAGAGAAGCATTACGCTCCGTCCCGAGGGTACGGCAGGCGTTGTAAGAAGCGTTATCGAAAACGGACTTGCAACAGGTGCGATGCCACTTCCCCTTTACTATCTCATTTCCTGCTTCCGTTACGAGAAGCCCGAGGCGGGTCGTTCGAGAGAATTTTATCAGTTCGGCGTTGAACAGTTCGGTGCCGAAAATGCGGCGGCTGACGCTAACGTTATTTCTCTTGGCTACGATATCTTCAAGAACCTCGGTATTGACGTCAGCCTTGAAATAAATTCTATCGGTTGCCGTCATTGCCGTCCTATATATCACAAGGCGCTTCACGACTATTTCGAGTCCTGCCGTGACGACCTTTGTGAGACCTGTATTGACAGACTTGACAAGAACCCCCTTCGTATTCTTGACTGTAAGAGCCCCGTTTGCTCGGAGTATGCGAAGAACGCCCCCAAAACTATCGACTATCTCTGCCCCGACTGTAAAAAGCATCTCGATGAGCTTCGGACCTATCTTGACAGGGCAGGAATAAAATACAACGTTAACCCCAAAATAGTAAGAGGACTTGACTACTACCAAAGAACCGTTTTCGAGTTCATCTCGGAGGACATCGGTTCAAAGAGTACTATTTGTGGTGGCGGAAGATACGACGGACTGGTTGAGGAGCTTGGCGGACCGAGACTACCGGGTATCGGATTTGCTATGGGTCTTACCCGTGTAATGCTTGCACTCAAAAATTCGGACAAGCTTCCTACGTTCGACTCATCACCTGCCCTTTATATCGCATCTATGGGGGATGCGGCAAGACTACGCAGCTTTGAAATGTCACTTCAGTTCAAGAAGCACGGGCTGAACGTTACATTTGACCAGGTTGGCAGAAGCCTTAAGGCACAGATGAAATACGCCGACAAGACAGGGTCGGGCTTCTCAATGGTGCTTGGCGACAGTGAGCTTGAAGCAGGAAAAGCAATTCTTAAAAACATGGCAACGGGCGAAGCCGTTGAGGTAGCACTTGACAATATCGAAGATATTGCAAGTAAATTAAAAAAGTAAATAATCCCCCAAATCCTTGTTTTTCGGAATAGGGGATACAAAAATTATAAAATTTAATAATATACAGATTTCGAGGTATTTTTTTGCAAGACGAGTGCACACGAAAAAGCCAAGGATGGCTTACTTTGTTGTAAGTCGACGATGGCTTTTGAGTAAGTAGCGAAGTATTGCGAAAAAAGACAAAGAAATTCAAAGGAGTAAAAATGTATAGGACAAAATACTGTGCCGAATTTACTGAAAACGATATCGGCACAAGAGCAAAGGTTTGCGGATGGGTGCAAAAGCAGAGAGACCTTGGTACTCTTATCTTCGTAGATCTCAGAGACCGCACAGGTATCATTCAGCTTGCCTTTGACGATAAGACAGAAAGAGAAATTTTCGATATTGCTTTCTCTGTCCGAGCAGAGTACGTTCTTGCGGCAGAGGGCATTATCCGTTCAAGAGGCGAGGGTGCTATAAACCCCAATATGAAGACGGGAAGCCTTGAGCTTTACGTTGACAAGCTTGAGGTTCTTTCCGTATCTCAGACACCTCCCTTTGAAATCAAGGAAGAAACAGACGTTAAGGAAGAGCTTCGTCTCAAATACCGTTACCTTGACCTCCGCCGTGCACCTCTTCAGAGAAATATCCTCATGCGTTCAAGAGTTGCAAGACATACGAGAGAGTATTTCGAGGATAACGGATTTATCGAGGTTGAGACCCCCGTTCTCATCAAGTCAACACCCGAGGGTGCAAGAGACTACCTCGTTCCCAGCCGTGTTCATCCCGGCTCCTTCTATGCACTTCCCCAGTCTCCTCAGCTTTACAAACAGCTTCTTATGCTTTCAGGCTTTGACAGATACATTCAGATTGCAAAGTGCTTCCGTGACGAAGACCTTCGTGCCGACCGTCAGCCCGAATTTACACAGATAGACCTTGAAATGTCCTTCGTTGATGAAAACGATATCATGACCATGGTAGAGGGCTACATCGCATCTCTCTTCGACAAGGTTATGGACATGAAGGTAGAGCTTCCTCTCATGAGAATGACCTGGGACGAGGCAATGACACGCTACGGCTCCGACAAGCCCGACCTTCGTTTCGGCTTTGAGCTGCAGGACCTTTCGGATATTGTAAAGGACAGTGAATTCAAGGTGTTCAGCGGTGCGGTTTCTGAGGGCGGTTCCGTTCGTGCCATCAACGTTAAGGGTGGTGCTGACAAGTTCTCGCGTAAGGAAATTGACAAGCTTACTGATTTTGTTAAGACCTACCGTGCAAAGGGTCTTGCATGGTCTAAGTGGGCGGGTGAGGTTTCCTCTTCCTTTGCAAAATTCCTCTCTGAAGCAGAAGTAAATGAAATTTACAAGAGATGCGAGTTTACCGACGGCGACCTTCTTCTCGTTGTAGCAGATACAAAGAACAAGGTAGTATTCGACTCTCTCGGTGCACTCCGCTGTGAGGTTGCAGAAAAGCTTGGTCTTCGTGATAAGAACGTATTCAAATTCCTTTGGATAACCGACTTCCCCATGTTCGAATACTCGGAGGAGGATGACCGCTTTGTTGCGATGCATCACCCCTTCACAGCACCCCGTGAGGAAGATATCCAGTATCTTAAGTCAGCGCCCGACAAGGTTTACGCAAGAGCATACGATATCGTTCTCAACGGTACAGAGCTTGGCGGCGGCTCTGTCAGAATTCACCGTCAGGACCTTCAGGCAAAGGTATTCGATGCTCTCGGACTCACGCCCGAGGAAATTGAGGTTAAGTTCGGCTTCCTACTTGAAGCCTTCAAGTACGGTGCACCCCCTCACGGCGGTCTTGCATTCGGTCTTGACAGACTTGTCAGCCTCATGCTCGGTCTTGACGCTATCCGTGACGTTATCGCATTCCCCAAGGTACAGAACGCTTCCGAGCTTATGACTCAGTGTCCGTCAGAAGTACCCGAAAAGAGCCTTGACGAATTAGGTATTAAAATTAAGTAATATTTTTATGAGGGAGAGCTTTTTATAAAAGCTCTCCCTCAAGCTCCCACGAAAACATATTAAAAGCTTCCCAAAAATTGGGAAGCTTTTGTTTTATTCTATATTCACCTGTGGATTTGTTAAATGATAATCATAACTAATATCAAAGGGATAAGGTCTTGCGGTTATAAAAAAGTTTTCGTAGCTCTTGCCGATGAAATTTATTATTATCTGGTCGGTTAATGCATCGGCTCTGTCAACCGCGTAATTACGGAATACAAAATAGTAAGGACCTCCGTCGGGAAGGGTGTATTTTACGTCGCCGAAATACACTTCGCCCTCCGCCTTACCTCCACGACTAAAAATAGAGCGATAGTACTGAATCTCTCCTTCAATCTTTACCTCCTCACCATTTTGAGAGTACAAAGTATGGTCAAAGGGAATTTTTACAGGAAAAAGGTGGTACCAAAGAAGAAAAAGAATCAAAATCACCGCAAGCAGAACAAAAAGCTTCAATGCGTGTTTTTTCAAAAAAGTCATAAATGCACCTTCTTTCTTAAATTTTGTAAAATGAATAACGTTAAAAGTAATATTTTCTTTTACTCGTCAAGCTCATTAAATCTGTCTGCGACCTCCTGCCTATAGGTCTGTATAGCAAAATATGTTTGTCCAAGAGCAATAACCTCTTTTCTTGGGTCACCGTTTTGAACAATCAAATAGCAAGCGTATCGTGTCAGCACATATCGAAAATCTCGCAAGAGATTTATATCGCTGAATTGAACCTTGTTGAATTCATTATACCATAATCATCCCCAAAAATCAATCAAACAAAATTCTTGTTTATTCACGAATAGGTCACAATTCTGTGATAAAATAACAAGGTTTGAAAAATAAAGGAGTTATTATGGAATTAAGAAAAGAAAATCCTTTGGGATACGAAAAAATATCAACACTACTCAAAAAATTTGCTCTGCCGAGTATTATATCAATGCTTGCAAGCTCACTCTACAATATAGTTGACCAGATATTTATAGGCTGGGGTGTAGGCACTATCGGCAACGGCGCTACCAACGTAGCCTTCCCCTTTACCTCTATTATGCTCGCAATCTCCCTCACCATCGGTGTAGGTGCTGCGGCAAAGTTCTCCCTTGAGCTTGGACGCGGAAACAAAAGAGAGGCAGGTAAAGCTGTAGGCGTTGCCACCGTTTGGGGTGCGGTGCTCGGTGTTATTTGCTTTGCCGTTTTTGAAGCCTTTGCAGTGCCAATGCTGAAAGCCTTTGGTGCTACCCCCGACATTATGCCCTATGCTCTCGACTACGTGAGAGTTACGGCAGTCGGTATGCCCTTCCTCATTGTATCAAACTCAATTTCAAACCTTATCCACGCCGACGGAAAGCCACGATATTCAATGATAGTAATGATGGCAGGTGCGGTGCTTAACACTATACTCGACCCCATATTCATTTTTGCTTTTGACATGGGCATTTCAGGTGCGGCTTGGGCAACGGTTATATCACAGATTGTGTCGTTCATCATTTGTGTTTTCTATATACCACGCTTTAAGTGTGTTGCTATAAGTCGTGACACCTTCCGTCCCTCTCTTAAAACAACCCTTCGCACAATGTCGCTCGGACTCAGTAACGGTCTCAATCAGGTGGCAATATGCCTTGTGCAGATAGTACTCAACAATTCTCTCGTTTATTACGGTGCGATGACTCCCTACGGCACTAACATTCCCCTTTCGGCGGTGGGTGTTGTTATGAAGGTCAATGCCATTATAATGTCGGTATACATCGGTATTCAGCAGGGTACACGTCCCATTATGGGCTTCAACTACGGTGCAAAAGAGTATGGGAGAGTTAAGGAGACCTACCGCCTAGGTATAATGGTTGACCTTCTCGTGGGAATCGTAGGATTTGTTGCCTTTGAATTTTTCCCCGAATACGTGCTCGTTTTATTCGGTAAGAACTCCGACCCTCTTTACATGGAATTTGCAGTAACCTTTATGAGAATATTCCTTTGCACCATGGTTATAAACGGCGTACAGTTCCTTTCCGCAAATTTCTTCAGCTCTATCGGAAAGCCTTTTCGCGGTGTTCTTCTTTCAATGTCAAGACAGTGCTTCCTCTTTATCCCCCTTATGCTCATTATTCCAAGAGTGACAGACCTCGGTCTTATGGGCATTATAATTGCAGGGCCTATTGCCGACATTGTTGCAGTTATCATAAGCGTAATATTCGTTCTCTTTGAGTTCAGAGCTATGACAAGACTCGAAAAGGAGAATAGATATGCTTAAGAAACCTCACGTTCTCATTCTTTACAACTGACAAATTAGAATTTTTTTGATAATTACTAAAAAAACAAGGTGTTCCACTCTGTAGAGTCACTTATTCCAGGCTCTCCGTGTGGTATATTTGACGTGTGCCCATAGTGCACAACTAACGCTTGCTTTGCAAAATCGAAATTTTGTCTTTACAAAAGGCGAAAAAAATGATAAAATAAACTAAAGTTTTCAGTCAAGGTGAAATGTTTTTTAAGTAAGACATTCTCATAATTTATGTACCAAAGGATATTCCCTTACAAAACTTACAACAACTTATAATTTTGTTTTAGTAAAATTCACCTTACCTTTTACCTTTAGCTTTTTACACATTATCTAAAATCGCACTCCTCCTTGTACCCCCTGTAAATTAAGATAAAAGTGGGCTATGTTTTTTTGCAAACAGCGAAGTGTTGCGGAAAATTACAAGCCCAAAAAGGAGCTTTATTATGAAAAAAATACTTATTTTAGCTTTAATCCTCACCCTCACCCTCACGTCCTGCGTTGCGGCAGTAAATACAAAAGAGGTTATTGAGGACATAAAAGCACCTGTGGTCGAAGAAAAAGAGGAAGTGGCAGAGACTCCCAAAGCACCCGAAGTACCCGTTGAGCCTGCTATTCCCGTAACTCCCGAAACAACAATTGCCCCTGAAGAGGTTGAAGTGCCTGTAACCGAGCCTGAAACGACAGAAGAACCCAATGAGCCCGAAGGCGGTGACGAAATCACTCCCGACGAGAACGAAACCCTTGGCATTGAAGTACACTTTAATGACGTAACCGAGGAAGATCTTCAGGATATCTTTAATGCGATAACAGGCGGAGAGGCAATAGAATTCCCCATAATACCTATTGAGTAAAAAATCACCCGAAAGCGGCGTTCAGTTATGATTGCCTTCAGCAAAATATGAGTTATGATGTGCTTCGCACAGTTATGAATTGCCATCGGCAATGCTAATTTTATCGGGCAATCATATCATAACGAAAACCGTAGGTTTTCTCATAACTCTGAACTCAATTCGCCGACACCGTCTTAATGGAATATTTTACCGAAAAGCTGGTCGCTTTTTGGAATTCAATAAAATTTATTCAAGGGGAGATTTGGTTAAGTTGATGTTAAATTTTGTAATCGCTTACATAGTGTATTGTGCACAAAATCCCTAAAAAATCCTGTTTAAAACACCTCGAAAATTTGGGAAAGTGCCGAATTGGTATTGCAATGTAAAAAAGTACTTGATTTATTTAGCTTTTTTCTGTATAATAGCTATTGTAATAAAGTGTGTTTTCACACAAAAAATAAAAAAATTAAGAAAAGAGGATTTTACTATGAGTAAGAATTGGGCAACAGTTGACATCAATTCTATTCCTAATATGGTGTCTGCAACAGTTCCCGGTCCCAAGTCCATTGAGTATCACGAAAGATGCGCAAAGTAGATGAAGGGATATTTCAGCAAGGTTCAGTTTTTCCCTGTATCCTTTGACAAGGGCTTTGGTTACACTCTTACCGACGTTGACGGCAATACTTACATTGACTTCTCCTCCGGTATCTACGTA
>JAZOLO010000006.1:0-88592 GCA_045653035.1 Eubacteriales bacterium | reverse complement strand
GGGGCTGTAACTCACGTCCTTATGCGTAACCAGTCCGAAGGGTATGGAATATTTATAGAGAATATGATAAAAGAAGGCTCAAGCGAGCCTTCTTTTAATAATAAATCAGAATAAATTTTGAATTGCAAAATATATCAGGTTAAGAAAAGCAATAGTATCGCAAATAACCAAAACTTGACTTTTGATATTCCCCGTGCTACAATGAGATAAATTAAAATTAAAAATTTACTATGTAATAAAAAGAGGGACAGCCATGAAAAAACTGCACATAAAATACGACCCTGAATTTCGTGAAGAATTTTCAACAGAAGCCTTACATATCTATATCCCCGCTGAAAAAGGATATATAGATCACACTCTCGGTCATACCGTATGGGAGAAAGCAAATGCTGATATATGGCGTTTGAGCATTGCTTTTGCCTGTGATGATAATCTAAGTGAGCCTTTTGCGGTAACAGTCGGCGGTGAGTGGGACATGGCTTTAAGACTCGAAGGCCGTCCCGATTTCATTGGAGGTTATGCACATGGAGACGAGCACTTCACCGAAATAAAATTCATCGTTGACGGCAAAGAAAGAGATGTGAGAGAATTTACCAATGCGACTGAAATAGAAAGTCTTAGGATAATTGAGGATTCGATAGGATACGACCCTCTTGACAGTGTTACCCCTGCCATACAGCATCACAAGGAATATACTGCATCCTTTGACGGCATACGCCTCGACCAAAAAGTAAAGTGGCTTGGCGATTTTCCTCTCAACTACTGTTATCTTGCTATGATGCCTCCCGCCAAGGCATACACCGACAGCTTTTATACTAATCTCACAGACCCCTGTAAGTTAGACCTTTCCAAAAGCCCAACGGTAAACGGCGCCACCTCTGCTACAGTGTACGGTAAGGAAAGCGGACTTTACTTTACTATGACGATAAATGAGTACACGGTATTCGGCAAGGGAAGGCTTCGCATACGCGACAATGCGGGCGGGTCATACAACAAGATGTATTTTGACTTTACCTCAAGCGGACAGGTCAAAAAAGGTGACGTGTGGAACACCTTTACACATTATAAAATAAATAAAATATAATACGATGTTAGAATAGGTTAAGTCGTGTGTAAAGCACGAGTAAAATATTTATATAACCTTCTTTTTTACACTTCTTATTTGAGAATAAAGTTAAAAAGAAAGAACAAATACACCCCTATGGCATATACTATACCATAGGGGGATAATTTTATGAAACGAAGCTGTTCTCACATGGGAATCACAGTATCGGCTTTCGGGCTTGGTATTCTTGTTGCTTTCTTTCTGCCCGAATGTGTTCTGGTGGTGCTAGAAGCCTGTGTCATTATTTTTGCAGGCTGTATTTTTATAAAGGGGTGAAGCAATGAAAATCATAACGGTAAAGCCACCAAAGCTTATCAGAAAGCTTTTCAAAATGTGTCAAAGAAAAAAAAGGTGAACAAGCTTTAAGCTTGTTCACTCTTTTTTACAGATTGTAATATTTATCAAATTCAGCAGGATGAGGAATAGCGGAAAGCTCTCTTACCTCAGCACGCTTTGTCCTCAGGAAGTTGTCAATAAGCTCCTTCGGGAATACACCGCCTGCTGTGAGGTAGTCGTTATCCTTTTCAAGGGCGTTCAGTGCTTCCTCAAGAGAGGTGGGAAGACCTGTGAGCTTTGCCTTTTCCTCCTCGGGAAGGTGGAAAAGATTGAAGTCGTAGGGGCCCCATCCATTTTCGTGGGGGTCAATCTTATTCTTTATGCCGTCGATACCTGCCATAAGAATTGCCGCATAGCAGAAATAGGGGTTACAGGTAGCGTCGGGGTTACGAAGCTCAAAACGGCGAAGCTCGGGAGATTTTGCGTAAGCAGGAATACGGATAACGGCACTTCTGTTTGAAGTAGCGTATCCTACGGTAACGGGTGCTTCAAAGCCTGGAACCAGTCTCTTGAAGGAGTTTGTACTGGGGTTTGTTATAGCACAAAGAGATGCTATATGCTTAAGAAGACCGCCCATGAAATAGTGTGCCTCACGGCTGAGATTTGAATATCCGTTGTCATCGGAGAATACGGGCACGCCGTCTTTTAAGAGAAGCATGTGAACGTGCATACCGTTTCCTGCCTCGCCCATAATAGGCTTGGGCATGAAGGTTGCAGACATTCCGTACTTTCTTGCGGTGTTATGTATGATATACTTTATCATCATGGTAGCATCTGCCATCTTGGACATCACGCCGAGCTCGGGCTCAATCTCAAACTGTCCGCCTGCACCTACCTCGGGGTGATGGTAGTTAAGGGCGATGCCTGCATCGTCGATGAGCATACACATTTCGCTTCTTGCCTCATAAGAAACGTCGAATGGCTTCGCTATATGATAGTTTTTCTGCTTTGCAACAACGTTTCCGAGTCCCTCCTCGGCAGAGTTCCAATGAGCCTGAAAAGCGTCTATTTCATATCCTACGCAGTCGGGAGAAACCTTCCAGCCCGCCTTGTCAAAAAGATAGAACTCAAACTCGGGGAGAATGAGCATTGTATCTGCAATTCCGCTTTCACGAAGATACTTTTCGGCGGCAACAACTATGTTTCTGGGATACTGTGCAAGAGGTCTGTTATCGGGGTTATCAATAATCATTGCGTTACCCGTCATTGAAAGAGTGGGGATTTCACAAAAAGGGTCAATAAGTGCTGTGTCGGGGTCGGGAATAAACACCATGTCACTCTTTTCAACTACTGCATAGCCGTAGTTTGAGGCGTCAAAGCCGATACCGTTTTTCATTGTCTTTTCGGAAAAGTTCTTTGCGGGAATGGTTACGTGACGGAACTGACCGTTGATGTCAACCATTTTGAAATCGACCATTTTAATGCCGTTTTCTTCTATCATCTTGAGGATATCTGCAACTGTTTTTTTCATACTTCTTCTCCTTTTACATCATGATGGATAATTATAGCACGAATTTTCCGATATTGCAAGAAAAAAATTAAAAGAGCCATACGGCTCTTTTACATCTTAATTTCTGGTTCAGATTTTCTTTTTTCTTCTGCCTTTTTCACGTCTCTCATGTGACGAAGGCTTCCGCTATATGGAAGATTTACGTCGTATGCTTCGGCATGAATGGTGGGAAGGTCGACGTGCCCGTCGGGAAACATCATAGGATTATCCCATATATCGTTTTTCTTTTTCATACTATCGCCTCCGTGATTATTGTTGACGTGAAAGCAACTAAATATGCGACGGCGATAAAAAAATCACGGTGAAAACCGTGCATATCATCAAAGCATAGCTTTGTATATCATCATTGCGAAAGTGTTTTTATACACGCCTATGGCGTGATGTGATGCAAGGGCGGCAAAGCCGCCCTTGATGATATACAGCACTATCGTGCTGATGATATGCCATTGCTTTCGCAATGGATAAAAAATAAAGCACTCTTCTGAGCGCTTTATTTTTGGTGATCCACTGGAGATTCGAACTCCAGACCCTTTGATTAAAAGTCAAATGCTCTGCCAACTGAGCTAGTGGATCGAACTGTTCTTGACAGCCTTATTATAATATCATACAAGATATAATTTGTCAATATTTTTTTGAAATTTTTTCACGAAGGGCTGAGAGAAGTGCTTCTCTTTCGTTTTCTACTTTTCCCTCGATAACGTCGTCGATGAGTGAGTCTATCATTTTGCCTACCTCGGCAGATGGAGGGACTCCCTCGTGAATAACGTCACGTCCCTTTATCATGAGGGTGTCGGGATTTATAGCGTCAAGCGTTTCGGCAAGAGCGAGAAGCCCCAAAATACTCTCCTCTCCCCTTTTTGAAACGAGTACTTTGAGAGCGAGTAAAACTCTGTCCTTGCCGTTTTTTGACATGAGCTTTTTTAGCTCCGTTTCGTTCTCACAAGAGAACTCTTTTGCTATTTTAAGAGATGCGGTTATTACGTCCTTTTCCTTTCTCGTAAGGGTAAGACTCCTCATGCCCTTTTCAAAGTCAGGAACAGATGAGAGCAATACCGCAAGGCGTGGTGTCCCCTTTTCAGCACTTACTAAAGACTTGCCGAAGTCCTTTTCGAGATTTCCGAAAATAAGCTCAAAAACGTCGTAAAACTCACGTGCAACAGTGAGAAAAGCATCGCCGTCAACAGCTTTCTTTATTTCCTCGGTTATTCTCTCCTTTGAAACGAATGACAGAAGCTCTTTTTTCATGTGTATCGCTTTTTTCGTTTCTTCCTCTATTTCAAAGCCCAGAACCGAAGCAAAGCGGAGGGCACGGAGAATTCTGAGTGCATCCTCGTCAAAGCGTTTTTCAGGATTTCCCACGCATCTTATAAGCTTTTTTTCAATATCCTCCCTGCCTCCGAAAAGGTCAACCAGTCCCGTATCCTTTGAATACGCCATAGCGTTTACGGTAAAGTCACGGCGGGAGAGGTCGTCGCGGAGTTCTCTTGAAAAGCTCACTTTTTCGGGGTGTCTGTGGTCGGAGTAATCGCCATCGGCACGGAAGGTTGTAATCTCCACCGTTTCACCCTCAAAAAATACACCCACAGTACCGTGAGTTACCCCTGTTTCAAAGGTGGTAACGCCCTTAAAGATTTCAAGCATCTCATCGGGTGTAGCGGAGGTAGCAATATCGAAGTCGTGGGGTGCTTTCCCCATAACCATATCCCTTACGGCACCGCCTACGAGAAAAGCCGAAAAGCCCGCCTTAGAGAGACGGGCTGTTGCAAATTCTGCACCTTTTGAAATCTGAAATTTTTTCACTGCAATTTCCTTAATTTCTAATTTCTCATTCCTTAAAATAGCTGAGTGCTGCTCCGATAACAGTTCCGTAACGGCTGTAATCGGGAATAATAAAGTTCACGCCGAACATTGCACTCATCTTTTCATATATGGTCTTTGCCTGAGGGATTCTGGTAAGAGTACCCGTCAGTACGATATCCTTGATATCACAGCTACGGGATGCGAATACCGCAACCATACCTACAGTTTCAAAAATAAGGTTAAGGATACCGAGAGCCATATCCGAATGAGTTGCAAGCTCACTTAAGTTTCCGAAGTTTGCGGCTGTGGTGGTGTCAGCAAGAGTTGGGCTGATGCTCTTGTTCGTAATATCTCCTATAAAGAGGTCTATTTTACTAAGGTCGCCCTCCTCGGCAAGATTGCAGAGTGTATTTATATCGCTGACTCCCAGCATTATCTTGGAAAGTCCCATAATAGTACCGCCGCCTGCTCCCGTACCTCCTATATAAGTACGCTCTTTGCCGTTGGCGTATACGCAGGCAGTACCCGTACCCATGCTTACAACAAGAGTCCTGTCAAGTCCCGACAAATACTGTCCGCCTATTCCCACCGCCTCAAATTCACTCACGTGCTCACAGGGAATATTGTAAAGCTCACCTCCGATAAAGGTAGAGCCTACTCCTGTTATCATAATTCTTTCAACGTCTGAAAGCTTTATCCCGTTTTCACTTGTAAATTTACCGAAGGCACCGTAGATAGAGGTCATCTGGTCCTCGGCGGTAACAAAGATGGGATGTATTATATTTTTATCGTGGTCGAAAGCAACGATTTTAGTAGTGCTTCCTCCAACGTCTATTCCTACGATATAGCTCATAATTCACCTTTTCTCAAATCTTTGGTATTTTTTTCATTATACTAAATATATCTCTTTCTGTCAATGGCAAAAAACTATTGAAAAATTAAATGCTTTGATATATAATTATATATGATTATTATTGTTGACAGGAGAAAAGAAAAAGATGCTTAAAGAAAATCTTGATATTATCAGAAAAACAGACCCCGAAATAGCAGACGCTATGGAGAAGGAGCTTCTTCGTCAGAGAAGAAACATTGAGCTTATTGCAAGTGAGAATATAGTATCCGAGGCAGTAATGGCGGCTATGGGAAGCCACCTTACCAACAAGTATGCAGAGGGCTACCCTGGAAAGCGTTACTACGGCGGATGTGAGTGCGTTGATATTTCCGAAAGCCTTGCAATAGAAAGAGCAAAGGAGCTTATCGGTGCAGAGCATGCAAACGTTCAGCCTCACACGGGTGCACAGGCTAATACAGCCGTATATCAGGCTTTCCTTCAGCACGGAGATACTGTTATGGGTATGGCACTTGACCAGGGCGGTCACCTTACCCACGGAAGCCCCGTAAACTTCTCGGGTATCAACTACAGCTTCGTGTCTTACGGTGTTGAAGAGGATACAGGCATGATAGACTACGACAAGGTAGAGGCTCTTGTGAAAGAACACAAGCCCAAGCTTATCGTTGCAGGTGCATCTGCTTACCCCAGAAAGATAGATTTCAAGCGTTTCGGTGAAATTGCCCATTCTAACGGTGCTTATCTCATGGTAGACATGGCACATATTGCAGGTCTTGTTGCGGCAGGACTCCATGAAAATCCCGTGCCCTACGCCGACGTTGTTACAACTACGACTCACAAGACACTCCGCGGACCGAGAGGCGGTCTTATCCTCTGCCGTGAGGAATACAAGAAGCAGATAGACAAGGCTATATTCCCCGGTATGCAGGGCGGTCCTCTTGAACACGTTATTGCGGCAAAGGCAGTTTGCTTCAAGGAGGCACTTTCTGAGTCCTTCAAGGAATACCAGAAAAACATCGTTTCCAACTGTGCAGTTTTCGCAAAGGCCATGATGGAAAAGGGCTTCAACCTTGTATCAGGCGGTACAGACAACCACCTTATGCTTGTTGACCTTCGTAACATGGGCATTACAGGTAAGGAGCTTGAAAAGAGACTGGACGAGGTTTATATCACCGCCAACAAGAACGCTATCCCCGGTGACCCTGAAAGTCCCTTCGTTACAAGCGGTGTAAGACTCGGTACTGCAGCAGTAACCTCCCGTGGCTTTACAAACGAGGATATGAAGGAAGTTGCCGAGCTTATCTACATGACTGTTCGCGAGTTTGAAAAGGCTGACGATATACGTGCAAGAGTTGAAAAGCTCTGCAACGAGCATCCTCTTTACTAAACCATGACACCACTTGCAGAAAGACTCCGTCCCACCACCCTCGACGAGGTTGTAGGACAGGAGCATATACTTTCGGAGAAGGGTGCACTCAAGCGTATCGTGGACTCCCCTGTTATTCCCAACATGATTTTCTACGGACCCTCGGGTACGGGAAAGACAACTGTTGCAAACATTATCGCAAAAAAGGCAGGGCTTACCATAAAGAAGCTTAACGCCACAGTTGCGGGAACAAAGGACATAAAAGAAGTACTTCAAGAAACGGGTACTCTTTTCGGAGCAGATGGAATACTTCTCTTTATCGACGAGATACAGTATCTCAACAAGCGTCAACAGCAAACGCTTCTTGAGTTTATCGAGGACGGGCGTATAACGCTGATTGCTTCAACTACCGAAAATCCCTACTTTTACATATACAAGGCGATACTTTCCCGTTCTACCGTTTTTGAGTTCAAGCCTCTTTCACACACGGCGGTAAAAATAGCGCTTGACCGTGCACTGAGGGTGCTCAACGAAGAAAACGCTACCTCGAAGGTGCTCTCCGATGAGGCGGCAACGGCACTTTCTGTTTCTGGAGGCGGTGACCTAAGGTCGTCTATAAATGCACTTGAGCTTGCATTTCACATGTCGGGCGACGTGATTTTAGAGGATACGGCAAAGGCAGTGCTCGGGAGGAGCTATATGTCCTTTGACCGCGACGGCGACTGCCACTATGAGCTTCTGTCGGCACTGCAAAAGTCCATTCGAGGCTCTGATGAGAATGGAGCACTCTTTTACCTTGCCAAGCTTCTTGACGGGGGCGACCTCATCTCCCCTTGCAGAAGACTTCTCGTTATCGCAAGTGAGGATATAGGTCTTGCATATCCAATGGCTGCAGTTATTGTAAAGTCGCTTGTGGACTCAGCCCTTCAGCTTGGACTGCCCGAGGCAAGAATCCCTCTTGCAGAAGCGGCGATACTTCTTGCAACCGCCCCTAAATCCAACAGTGCATATATGGCGATAGCCGAGGCAATGGCGGACGTTGAAAAGGGACTTGGTCAGGATATGCCATCCCGACTTAAGAACAACCACTATTTTGGAGAGGGCGACAAAAAAGACGCTTATCTCTACCCCCATGATTATCCAAATCACTGGGTAGCGCAACAATATCTGCCCGATGACTTAAAGGACAGGGTATATTACCGCTTCGGTGACAACAAGACCGAAAAGGCGGCAGAGGAATACAGGAAATCAATTCGCGGTAAGGCGAATAAAAAATAAAACAAAGGAGTATACTAAAATGGCAAAAAAATCATTTTTGACAGAATTTAAGGAATTCATAACCCGTGGCAACGTTATTGATATGGCAATAGGTGTTGTAATCGGCGGAGCTTTCAAGGATATTGTAAACTCTCTCGTTGCAAACGTCATTACCCCTGCTATCTCACTTCTCACAGGAAAGTCAAGCTTCTCAGAGCTTGTATGGACACTCAAGGAGGGCGTTCCTGCACAGCTTGCCGAAGACGGAACTGTTCTTGTAGAAGAAGTTTTACCCGTAGAGCTTCAGTACGGTATCTTTATTCAGAAGATTATCGACTTCCTTATCATTGCACTTACCATCTTCGTTGTAATAAAGGTTATCACCTCTCTCAAGAACCGTTCGGAAGCAATCATGCATAAGCTTGACTCAGAAAAATATGAAGCAGAAGAGAAGAAGGCGGCAGAGGAAGCGGCAGCTAAGGAAGAGGCTGAGGCTAAAGCAGCAGAAGCGGCAGCGGCAGAAAAGGCAGACATCGAGGCTACAAGAAAGGCACAGCAGGAAACTGCGGCTCTTCTTTCCGATATTAAGGAGTTACTTGCAAAAAAATGATTGACACTTTTGAAGACGTCAGTACGGAGGGGTTTTCCCGTATAGCTCGTGCTATCGGGGAGTCCCCCTCTCCTTTATGTGATTTTACGCCCTTTGTAATATTTACCTGGCGTGATTTTTATAAAACTAAATATGCTTTTCTTGAAAACTCTCTCGTTTTACGTCATACAGTGACCTGCGGTGAATGCTTTTCACCTCTCGCCCCCGATATAGTCACGGCAGTAGAGGAGCTTTTTGAAAAAGAAGAAAAGGACACACTTACCCTTTCTCTTATTTGCGAAAACGACCTTGAAAGGCTAAAAAAAGCTTTTACAGTAGAGGACGTCCGAACCGACGAGGGCTGGTGGGATTATATCTATCTTCACGAAGATTTGTCGGAATTTCGGGGAAAAAGGTATTCGGGAGAAAGAAATCATATAAATAAGTTTCTCGCAGGTGTTACTGAATGGCAATACGAGGAAATCGACTCCCGTAATATAGCAGAAGTACTGGACTTCTACCGTGAGCTTTCAAAGGACACCGAGGGCTTTGACGAAACGGCACTCTATGAAAGAGAAAAGCTCATATCCTACATGGATAAAGGATATAAAGACCTTCCCCTTTCAGGCGGGCTTATCCGTGCCGACGGTGAAATCGTTTCCTTTGCATTCGGTGAGGTTATAGGCGATATGCTTTTCGTGCACGTTGAAAAGGCAAGGCGTGACAAGGCAGGTGCTTACCAGATGATAGTAAAAGAATTTGCAAGGCACAATCCCGCAAGGCTCATCAACCGTGAGGAGGATATGGGGCTTCTTGGGCTACGTCGTTCAAAGGAATCATATCACCCTATTGAAAAATTAAAAAAATACACATTAACAGTAAAAAGATAAGAGGATGCATTGCATCCTCTTACTTCTTTTTATTAAGTGTAAATGCAAACTCGCACCATGCATTTTCCTCGGATTTTACCCACATTTCTTCGCCGTGCTGGTCGATGATGGTTTTACAGATATAAAGACCAAGACCGAGTCCCGATTTGTCCAGCCCTCTTGAACGGTCGGACTTATAAAACCTATCGAACACGTGAGGCAGGTCTTCTGCAGAAATGCCCTTGCCAGTATTTTTCACCGACACAACCGTTTTTTTATCGGTGGAATGAATGCTGACGGTAAGACTTCCCTTTTCGTCCGAGAACTTCACGCCGTTGTCAACAAGGTTGTATATAACCTGATGTATGGCATCTCTGTCGGCAGAGACCGTCATGTTATCGTTATCACATTCAAAGAGAACGTCAAGCCCTTTAGCATCAATTCTCGCTTCACACGAAATAAGCACCTGTCGGGCAAGCTCACATACGTCGAAGTCTGCCATGCTGAATTTTCTCTCACCCGACTCAATACGGGTAATGCTGAGAAGCGAATTTACAAGTCTTGCAAGGCGACCTACCTCGTCTCTCACGATTTCAAGGTAGTGCTTTGTTTTGTCCTCGGGAATAGCACCTGTGAGAATTCCGTCAATAAAGCCTGAAATGGTAGTCATAGGAGTTCTGAGGTCGTGGGAAACGTTAGACAGAAAGGCACTTCTGTTCTCCTCCAGCTTTTCAAGGCTTCCCGCCATATTGTTGAAGGCTGTTGCAAGCTCTGCCACCTCGTCGTTTCCCCTCACGGGTACACGGACGTTGAATTTACCCTTGGCAAAGCTCTTTGCCGCATAGCTCATCTCCTTCAGGGGGCGGGATATGCGTTCACTTACGAAATAGATAGCAAGGAGTGAAAGGAGAAAAATCCACATGAGAGTCATGAGGAAGCTTCCGCCCAGTCTTTCAAAAATGGGGTTAGTCTTCTCGGAACAGATAAATATAGCACCTGCGTTGCTTTCGGCATTCTGGTCGAGATGTCCTGCCGGAATAACGTTAACAGGACGTATTATATTCACGTGCTCACTGTCGAATATTCCTCCAAGGTCGGAGTAAAGATAGTCCTCTGAAATGTAGCTCTCTACAAGGTGACTTGCTACGTTTTGGGGAATACGTCCCGATGCGTTGTCGCTTGCCACAAGGACGTGTCCTTTACTGTCTGTAATAAAGATTACAGCATCGTTATTTTCGGCGTTCTTGTTAAGAACGTCTATAAGATAGCCGTTATCCACCGATATGATATTATAAAGGGGAAGACGTGATACCGACATTATTCCATTGACTGTTGAATAGATACTGTCGGCGGTCTTTTCCATTGAATCACGCTTTAAGTCAAGCACGTAGTCGTTTATAAGCGAGGTTACAACAACAGTGAGTATTGTAAAGCTTAAAAGGACTATTATCATAAAGGTGAGAATGTATTTACTAAATATGTTTTTATACATAGCTTTTATAAAAGCTCGAACTTATAGCCGACACCCCATACGGTTTTAAGGTTCCATCTGTCACTTACTCCCTCAAGCTTTTCACGAAGTCTTTTAACGTGAACGTCAACTGTTCTGGAGTCGCCGAGATAGTCGAAGCCCCACACCTTGTCAAGAAGCTGGTCACGTGTGAAAACTCTATTATAGTTAGATGCAAGGAAGTAGAGAAGCTCAAGCTCCTTGGGAGGTATATCTATAGTCTTACCGCGAAGCTTCAGCTCATATTTACGAAGGCTTATTTCGATGTTATCGAACTTCACCGTTTCGTCATCCTCCGCTCTGTCGTGAGCGGTATAACGGCGAAGCACCGCCTTGACACGGGCTGAGATTTCCTTTGTATCAAAGGGCTTTACTATAAAGTCGTCAGCACCAAGCTCGAGGCCGAGTACCTTGTCAAACACCTCGCCCTTAGCGGTAATCATGATAATGGGCTTCTGAGACATTTCTCTTATCTCACGGCAAACCTGCCAACCGTCCTTTTTTGGGAGCATGATATCAAGGAGAACAAGGTCGGGCTCGTATGCCTTAAAAGCGGCAATGCCCTCTGCACCGTCGGAGGCACTCTTTACCTTATAGCCCTCGTTTTCAAGGAATATTCTGAGCAGCTCACAGATATTAGCATCGTCGTCAATTACAAGAATTTTTGTAGACATAATTTATTATTTCCTTTCAAATTCCCTTATATAAAGGCTTTTTTATGTTACGCTCTAAACTTTGTTCACATTTAAAACATGAACAAAGTTTACTTACACTCATATTCTAGCAGATTTTTCCATGCTTTGCAATAAGAATTTGTAAACTTTTTTTCTATCTTTCCATATCAGGGGTTATCTTGACTTTAACTATATCGCCCTTTTCACAGTTTTCGGGGATAGGGATTGCAAGATTTAAAAAGTTCTCGGTGTAGCCAAGCGCCTTTCCATTCTTGAAAAATTCCACCATCACGTTATATTCCTTGCCCACGCTCTTTTCAAAAATTCTGTGGTGCACTTCCTCTGCCTTTTTTGCCATGAGTCTTGCTCTTTCGTGCTTTATGAAGTTTTTTACTTCACGCATTCCCGAAGCTCTCGTTCCTTCTCTTTGAGAATATGGAAAGACGTGTGTATGAAGAATTTCGGCATCCTCTATAAAGCGAAGACTGTCCTCAAAGTCACGGTCTGTCTCCTCTGGAAATCCGCATATCATATCGCAGGAAAGGTTCACGCCCTCGAAATATCGGCGTATATTCTCTACCGCCCCGTAGAGCGTTTCTCTGTCGTAACGTCTTCCCATTTTTTCAAGTACACTTGTTGCTCCGCTCTGTACCGACAGGTGGAAGTGGGGCATTATGCCCTCGATACATGAGAGTCTTTTTACTCTTTCCTCGGTAAAAAACGAGGGATGGAGTGAACCGAAGCGAAGCCGTTCCACGTGGCATTTGTTCTGAAGCTCACTGACCAGTGACAAAAGAGGCTCTTTTTCATTTCTGTCCTCGCCGTAAGAGGAGGTCTCGATGCCTGTGAGTATTATTTCACGGTATCCCCCGTCCACAAGACGGGACACCTCGGAGATTATATCCGCTTTTTCTCTCGACCGTACTCTGCCTCGAACATACGGCACGTAGCAATAGGAGCAAAAGTTATTACACCCGTCTTCAATCTTCACGTAAGCCTTAACGTACCGTCTTGAAGCAATGGTCAGGTTTTCGTAAGGTGCTCCCTCAAGGCTTTCTCGCACGTCAAGTCTTTCACCCGAAAGGAGTCTCTCGATATTCTCGGCAACGGCTCCCTTGTTGCGGTTTCCTGCAAGATAGTCTGCTTCAAGAAGCTCGGGATATTCTTTTGTTGCCCCTTGAACGAAACAGCCGATTACCGCAACCCGAGAGCCCGTTGTCTCTCTCTGTCTTAGTGCCCGTCTTATAGCCTTTCTGCTTTTGGAGTCGGACTCGGCGGTAACACTGCAAGTATTTATAAGGTAGATATCACAGTCATCGTCAAAATCGCACACCTCAAAGCCCTTCTTACAGAGCAGCTCGGAGATTGCATCGCTTTCATACTGATTTACTCTACAGCCTAGAGTTAATATTCCCACTTTTTTCATTTTTGTGCATTCCTTTGATTTCTTTATTATAGCCGAAGAGAGTCGAACTCTTTTCGGTTTCAAGGGTGATTTTAGCCCATATCTTCGTTGATTTCCCTTGTAATACTAAAGTATTACTTCAAAAAATGCGCCTCGATATGAACTAAAATTACCACTTGAAACTTCCCTCGAACCGAGGAAAGATGATTTTTGAGGATAAATTTTTATGCGAAGTGCAGGAATACTTTACGTATTCCAAGCGACAAAGGAAAATTTAGACCAAAAAGGGAGTTGCTCGGCGATAATAGTTCGGCTCTCTTCGGCTATATTGTAGCATACTTTTTAATTTTTTTGAATAGTTTTTTTACTCCCTTAATATGACAAAATTTGATATGGGTGAAATATTAAAATAGGCATAAAGAATTTGACGTATGAATAAAATGAAGTAAAAACATTGGAGGCGTAATATGAACGATAAAAATTACTTTCCCGAGGGACTTATCATAAAGACCGCACGAAACAAAGAGGCTATGTCCAGTATGGCTTCTCTTGAAGAAGCAAGGGCAAGCTCGAAAATTCTTGAGGCAAGAGTTATGCTCTGTTCCTCTCGTTTTGAATTATCCGTTGACCTTGGTGTATGCCGAGGCATCATTCCCCGTGACGAGGTGGCTTGGAGTGAGGACGGAAAAGCACCCCGTGATATTGCGGTTATAACGAGAGTCGGCAAGGCAGTTTCTTTTGTAATAGACAGAATAGAATACCCTGAGGGCGGTGAGCCTGTCGCATACCTCTCACGCCGACGTGCTCAGGAGCTTTGCGTTAAAAACTATCTCAACACCCTTGAAATAGGTGACGTTATTGATGCAAGGGTTACACACTTTGAACCCTTCGGTGCTTTCTGCGATATCGGTTGCGGTATTATTTCACTTCTTTCCATTGACTCCATTTCGGTGTCACGCATCTCTCACCCCGACGACAGATTTTCTATCGGTCAGTCAATCAGGGCTGTGGTAAAGTCAAGAGAAGAGCCCATTGAGGTGCCCAACAACATTTCACTGGGCAGAATTGCCCTTTCTCATAAGGAGCTTCTTGGAACGTGGGAGGAAAATGCCGACTGCTTTGAAATAGGTCAGACGGTGGCAGGAATTGTAAGGAGCATTGAAAGCTACGGAATTTTCGTGGAGCTTGCTCCAAACCTTGCAGGTCTTGCGGAGTGGAAAGGCGGTGTACAGGTAGGAGACGTAGCCTCGGTCTACATAAAGAATATTATACCCTCCAAAATGAAAGTAAAGCTTGTTATCGTAGACTCTTATGCCGCCGACAAGCATTTTATCAAAAACAATTACTTTATTACCGAAGGAAACGTTGCCGACTGGCAGTATTGAAGGTTTTATTTTAAGGGGGAGTGCTTTTTACAAAAGCACTCCCCCTTACACCCCCACGAAAACTATAATAATTATTAACATTACAAAAAAGCGACGAGAAATTGAGAAATTAGAAATTAGAAATTAGAAATTAGAAGTTAGAAATTTCGGAAAATTTTGCTGAAAGCAAAATTATAATCAATTGTAATTTTCCTGAAAGGAAAATATCCACAATTTCTCATTTCTCATTTAACATTTCTAATTTACAAAGTTTTCGGTTTTAACCAAAATATATCTAGCTTAACAGAAAAAAGAGAGGTTTTACCTCTCTTTTTCTACTATATCAACAACCACGTGCTGATCATTCTTTGTGGAAGAAGCCTTCATAACAGTGCGTATCGCTTTGGCAATTCTACCGCCTTTGCCGATTACCTTGCCCATGTCGTTTTTTGCAACGGAGAGCTCAAGGTGGAGAGTATCTCCCTCCATACGCTCGTTAACTACTACTTCTTCGGGTACATCGACTATCGCCGATGCGAGGTCGATTAAAAGTTTCTTCAAAACTGTTCCTCCGAAATATTAGTCGATTGCACCTGTCTTCTTAAGAAGACTCTTTGCAGTTTCGGTGGGCTGAGCACCGTTAGCAATCCACTTCTTTGCTGCATCAACGTCAATCTTTATCTCAGCGGGATTTGCCATAGGATTGTAATAACCAATCTCCTCGATAAATCTTCCGTCTCTGGGATATCTTGAATCCGCAACAACTACACGGTAAAAGGGAGCCTTCTTTGCACCCATTCTTCTAAGTCTGATTTTAACTGCCATTATTTTCACCTCCATGGCTTATTTTTATGTTTTTATTTATGAATTCGTTTCCGAATATTAAAAACCGAAGGGTAATTTTCTGCCGAACCTCTTGCCAGGCCTCGTAAACTGCTTCATAAGCTCCTTTATCTGGTTAAACTGCTTGAGAAGTCTGTTTATTTCTTCAACCGACGTTCCACTTCCTGCGGCTATTCTCTTTTTTCTCGACGAGTTCAGAAGGTCGGGGTTTTCCCTTTCCTTTTCGGTCATCGAAAGGATTATCGCCTCTTGTCTTGCAAGCTGTTTTTCGTCTACCTTTACGTCCTTCATTGCACCCGGCTTCATTCCCGGAAGCATTCCCACAAGCTGGTCAAGGTTTCCCATGTTCTTCAGCTGTGCGAACTGGTCGAGGTAATCGGATAGAGTGAAGGTCTGTTGACGAAGCTTCTTTTCAAGCTCCAGCGCCTTCTTCTCGTCAAAGCTTTCCTGTGCCTTTTCGATAAGAGAAAGTACGTCGCCCATTCCGAGTATTCTCGATGCCATTCGCTCAGGATGGAAGGGCTCGATGTTGTCAAGCTTTTCTCCTGTACCCACGTACTTTATGGGCTTGCCCGTTACGTGTCTTACCGAAAGTGCCGCACCGCCTCGGGTGTCACCGTCAAGCTTTGTGAGTATTACGCCCGTGATATCGAGAAGCGAGTTAAAGTGCTCCGCAACGTTCACCGCGTCCTGACCGAGCATCGCGTCAATAACGAGAAGTATCTCTGTGGGGTTTACCGCCGCTTTTATCTCCTCAAGCTCATGCATCAGCACCTCATCAATGTGGAGACGTCCTGCGGTATCTATAAACACAAGGTCGTAGCCCTCGCGTTCTGCAAGTCTAACGCCGTTCTTTGCTATCTTAACGGGGTCCTTTTCGTTTTCCTCCGAGTAGACCTTAGCACCTACCTGCTCTCCTACAACGTGGAGCTGTTTTATAGCGGCAGGGCGGTATACGTCACAGGCAACGAGAAGAGGAGTTCTTCCCTGCTTCTTCATAAGAAGCGCAAGCTTTGCGGCGTGGGTGGTTTTACCTGCACCCTGCAAGCCGCACATCATAACTACCGTGGGAGGCTTGGGGGAGGTAACGAGCTTTTCGTGCTTTTCACCCATTATAGCACAAAGCTCCTCGTTAACTATCTTAACTATCTGTTGAGCAGGCATAAGGCTTTCAAGCACCTCACTGCCTACCGCTCTTTCAGAAACCTTATTTATAAACGCCTTTACCACCTTGAAGTTTACGTCTGCTTCAAGAAGCGCAAGCTTTATTTCACGCATTCCCTCTTTAACGTCGGATTCGGTGAGCTTTCCCTTGTTTCTGAATTTTTTGAAGGCATCGGATATTTTATCCGTAAGACTCTGAAACATAAACCCCCTCCTTTACGCTAAAAGGCTTCTTATCTTTTCGGCGGTATCCTTGTCCTTTGTTACCTCTGCCACATGGAGAAGTTTATCCTTTATCTCCTTTAAGTTCATGAGGCTTTCAAGGCTTTCAAGCTCGTCAATAGTTCTCTTTATAAGCTCTCTGACACCCTGACGCGTCGTACCCGTATGCTCCGCAATCTCGGACAGTGACATATCCTCCCAGAAGGAAAGCTCGAACACAGTCCTCTTCTTTTCGCTTATCAGCGGTGCATATATATCGTATAACAGGCAAACCGAAAAATCTTTTTCTTTCACTGTTCTCTCCATAGGTGTAAATATTTTTTCTTTACACCTTGCATATTTTACACTATAACTCTTCTTTTGTCAAGACTTTTTTTAATTCTTTTCCCAATCCTTGTGGTTTTTAAGTATTTCCCAAAGAGAAAGAAAGCTTTCGTGACGGGAGACGGGCAGTGTTCCGTCATTTATCTTCTCAAGAATTTTACAGCCCTCCTCCTTGGTGTGAGTGCATTTCGTATATCTGCATTCAAGGGCAAGGGGTGCGTATTCACGGAAGGCAAAAACAAGCTCCTCCTTTTTCATAAAGCGGAAGCGGTCAAAATCAAGTAGTGTAAAGCCTGGTGTATCCACAAGGTATGTACCTTCCCCGTCCACAGGATAGAGGGTAGTGGTACGTGTAGTATTCTTTCCTCGTCTGTTCTTTTCGCTTATCTTTCCCGTTTCAAGGGAAAGGGTGGGATAAAGGGCGTTTATAATAGTGCTTTTTCCAACTCCCGAAGGGCCTGTGAAAACTGCCACCTTACCCTTGGCAAAGGGGTAAAGCTTATCTCTGACCTCTGTGGGATTATCGGCGGCGGAAAGGACTATTACGGGGTATCCTGCCCTCTCGTACACGTCCGTAATTTCTTTTTTATTCTTCTCGTCCGCAATATCGCTTTTGTTGAATACTATAACCGACTCGATTTCAGCGTGCTCGGCAAGAGCGGTGAGCTTATCTATGGCAAGAAAATTCGGGTCGGGAGAATGGAGGGCGAACACCATAAACATAACGCCGATATTCGCAACCTCGGGACGGATGAGAAAGTTTTTACGCTCAAGCACTTTAGTTATAAAGCCCTTCCCCCCCTCATCGGTTTCAAAGGCTACCTCGTCCCCTGCCATGGGGGTGAGTCCGTCATGGCGGAAAGACCCCTTTGCATAGCATTCATAAAGGGTATCACCGCACTTTACGGTATATATTCCTCCGACACAGCTTAAAATTTTTCCGTTATTCATAATCCTCTCTATCATTAAAGAGGGGAAGCTCCCCTCTTTAAAAATTATACTATTACTATTGGTCCGCCCTGTGACTCTTCAGGCTCGTCAGGTGTTTTTGGTTCATCAGATATTACAGGTTCGTCGGGCTCTTTTATTCCCGTGCCGTAGTAGATAACGATTTCACCCGAATAGTTTACCATTATCTTACTGCCTGCTTCAAGGCTTTGAGATACGATAATACCTATTTCCGCTGACTCCTCAGAAGGCTTATAAACTACCTTTATTCCGTTTGAAATGAACTTTTCAAGCTCAACCGATGCGGCGGAGAGCTCCTTGCCCTCAAGGTTTGGCATATAGAGATAAAGGCTGTCGGTATCAAGTCCCGTCTTGCCGTTTCCGTCGCTGACAAAAAGAGTAATCTTGTCGCAGAACTCGGGAGAAATTACGGTAAAGGGAGTAACGCTTTGTCTTACTACAGTACCTACCGACGAGGAGTTTGAAACTGTTATAAATTCCACCTCAAAGTCCTTTAAATCTATCATTGCCTGTCCCTTGGTCTTACCTACAAGGTCGGGCATTGCAATTACGTTCTGAAGCTTCTTTCCTGTGCTGACGTAAAGGGTTATTTCGTCATCCTGTGACACCATCTGTCCTTCTCTCGGGTAGGTATCGTAAACGTAGCCCGAGAGGACTGTATCGTGAGGTGATTTAACCACCACGACGTTGTTAAATCCGTGACGTCTGAGTGCAATTTTCGCCTCCGCCTCTGTCATTATAGTGTAATCTGCAAAGAGGGCGCTTCCCTCAAGAGGGTTAACGTAAAGAATAAGGTCAGTCGTACCAGTTGAGTTCTTAATCTTCTTTACCTCACCTGCCGAGGGCTTTGTGTTGTAAATCTCACCGTAGCCGTAGGAGTCGTTGAGTCTGTCAGCCCATACTACCTCAATCTTGAAGTGGTCTTCAAGATATTTCTCCTTCATTTCTTCCTCATAAACTGCTCCTACAAGGTCGGGCACTTCGGCGTATATTACGTCGTCTCCGCTGCTCGTACCTGCCTTAAATAGTCCCATCAAGACAACGATAGCAGATATGACGAGTACTGAAAAAAACGCCATAACTATACCGAGTATTATAGGGAAGAAGGTAACCTTCGCAGGCTTGCCCGTACCCTTACTTATGGGCTTGCGATAGGGTTTCTTTTTATTCTGTGCCACTGTATTTCCGCCTTTCGGTGCGTTCTGCTCCTTTACCTCAAAGACTACCATAGGATTTTCCTTGAGTATACGCACGGCACGAAGCATTGAACGTGCAGATTTAAATCTGTTTTCTGGACTTTTAGATATCGCCTTAAGAATTATCTGCTCTATTCCCTCGGGAAGTGAGGGCTCTATCTCACGGGGCTTCTGTGGCTCGTCGCTTATCTGCTTCATGGCTACCGATACAGGTGTATCTGCATCAAAGGGAAGCTTACCCGTTGCCATCTCGTAAAGCATTATTCCCACTGAATATATATCGGAATATGTGCCTGTGGGCTTACCGCTTGCCTGCTCGGGGCTGATATAGTAAACGGTGCCAAGTGCCTTATCCGTCATTGAAATGGTATCACCGCCGGGTGCTTTAGCAATACCGAAGTCGGTAACCTTAAGCTTTCCGTCGGGAAGCACTATCATATTGTGAGGCTTTATATCTCTGTGTATTACTCCCTTTTCATGTGCGTGTTCAAGGGCGAGTAGAATTTGCTCTATAAAATTTACGGTCTCCTCAAAGGGAAGGCGGTTGTTTCTCTCTGCCATATACTCCTTGAGTGTCTTTCCGTCAACAAGCTCCATTACGATATATTTAAGGTCGTCCTTGAGGGACATATCGTAAACCTTTACTATGTTTTCGTGGGAGAGCATTGAAATGGCACGTGATTCGTTAACAAATCTTTTTACAGCCTGACTGTCTCCGTCGGTAACCTCATTCAGTACCTTTATGGCAACGACTCTTTTTTCCTTTGTGTCCTCTGCCTTAAAGACTACCGACATTCCGCCGATACCTACAACGGAAAGTATCTTGTATCTGTCGTCTATAACTTGTCCGATGAGGGCATCGAATTTATCGTTTGTACTCATTTTTTCCTCCACCTTTTCACTTCTCGGTATCTATAAGCACCGCCGTTATGTTATCCGAGCCGCCTTTACTGTTGGCATGGGAAACAAGTCTTTCAACCTTCTCGGAAATAGGTTTTCCCGAGGTGACGGTTTTTATAAAATAATCCTCGTCATAATAGTTGGAAAGTCCGTCACTGCATATAAGGTAATATCCCGATTCAAGGTCCATGTGGCAAACGTCGCAAACAACGTCACGGGATATTCCAAGTGCTCTCATTATAACGTTGCGGTTGGGGTGGCTTTGCGCCTCCTCCTCGGTTATCTTACCTGCATCGAGAAGTGCCTGTACAAAGGAATGGTCAACGGTAAGCTGTTCGGATTTATCCTCGGTTATGTGATATACTCTGCTGTCTCCTATATTGAAGGTCCAGAGAATATCACCCACTATAACGCAGCCCGAAAGAGTCGTACCCATTCCCGAAAGCTTTTTATCGGCAGAGGATTTTTTGAAGACCTCGGTGTTTGAAAGGTCTGTCGCCTCGTAAATTGCTCTGTCAACGGATATTATGAACTCCGCTCTGTCCGAAACGCTTTCTTTTATCTTACGGAGTATGGGCATTATGCTCTCGGAAAACCTTTTGCAGGCTATTCTGCTTGCTACCTCGCCTGCCTGTGCACCGCCCATCCCGTCACAAACGAGTGCCACCACTATTCCGTTATCTGTCTCGACACTGAAATTATCCTCGTTGAGACTTCTTATCTTTCCTACGTCACTGGTACCGAAAATCTGCATACCCATCCTCCTTTCTTAAATTTTTGCCGTATCTTTTATATGGTCGTTTCTGAGCTGTCCGCAGGCGGCATCTATATCCGAGCCGAGCTTTCTGCGAACCGTCGCATTTATTTTACAATTTTTCAAGGTATTTGTAAAGAGAATTATGTCGTTTTTTGTGGATTTTTTGAAATTTTTTTCACGAATTGCGTTTACCGGAATGAGATTGACGTGGCACATTATGCCACGAAGCCTTGAAGCAAGCTCTTTTGCATGTGCGGGAGAGTCGTTCACTCCCGAAATAAGAGCGTATTCAAAGCTTATTCTTCTTCCGCAAATCTTCTGGTATTCACGACACGCCCCGAGAAGCGTTTCTATATTGTAACGGCGATTTATGGGCATGGTCTTGCTTCTTATTTCATCGTTTGGTGCGTGAAGGGATATGGAGAGAGTTATGGGAAGCTCCTCTTTTGCAAGTCTCAAAATCCCGTCCACAAGACCGCAGGTGGAAAGAGAAATGTGTCTGTATCCTATGCCGAGACCCTTTTCATCGTTTACAAGGTGTAAAAACTTTATTACGTTGTCATAGTTGTCAAGAGGCTCACCTATTCCCATTAGAACGATATTTGAAACACGGAAGGGCTCGCTGTCCCCCTTATGCTCACGGGTGACCGTTTCAATTTCGGAAAGAATTTCCGAGGGTCTAAGCCCTCTGACAAATCCGTTTTTTGTAGAAGCACAAAAGGCACAGCCCATTCTGCAACCGACCTGAGTTGAAACGCACACGCTGTTTCCATGCTCGTATCTCATAAGTACGGTTTCGATTATGTTACCGTCGGAAAGAGCGAGTAGATACTTTTCGGTGCCGTCAAGCCTTGACACAAGCTTTGACACAATTTTTGGTGCGGTTATCTCGTACCTTTCCGCCAAAGTATCCTGTAAGGCTTTAGGGATATTGGTCATCTCGTGGAAGTCGGTGACAAGAGAGTGATACAGCCATTTATAAATCTGGTCGGCACGGAATTTCGGAAGTCCGAGGGCCGAAATATCCTCTCGGATTTCTTCTATTGTCATACTTTTTATATCTATTTTTTCCATATCTAGTCCTTAATTAAGAGGTCGTAGAAAAAGCCGTCCTCGTATCCGTCAAAGGGAAATACCGTAACAGGATACCCCTCTGCTCTGTGAAAATCGGTGTGTTCCTGCAAAAATTCTTCGGTTACCCTCTCGTTTTCCTCGGGGTTGAGGGTGCAGGTGGAATAAACCAGCCTACCGCCTTTTTTCAGGTACTTAGAAGAATTTTGAAGGATTGAACATTGAACCTCGGGAAGTCTTTTTATATCCTCCGCATCCTTATATTTTATGTCGGGCTTTTTGGCAATAATACCAAGTCCCGAGCAGGGCACGTCGCATATTACGCCGTCGGCAGTACCGATAAGGTGTGCAGGTGGATTGTTGGCATTGTTTTCCTCTGCTTGAATTATATCAATCCCAAGTCTTTTTGCACCCTTTTCAATTAGAGAGAGCTTATTTTTATGTAGGTCAAAGGAGAATACCTCTCCCTTGTTTTTCATCTCAACCGATGCGGAAAAGCTCTTTCCTCCGGGACAGGCACAGGTGTCGATAATACGCTCACCCGCCTTTGGAGAAAGTGCCTTTACCGCCATGTAAGAGCCTGTACCCTGAACGAAGAAATAGCCCTCACTATAGCCGTAAAGCCCCTCAACGCTTCCTGATAAAAGAATTATAATATCCCTAGCAAATGGATGCCTTTCTACCTTTGCACCGCTCTCTATAAGCTTTTCAAAAAGACCTTCTGTCGATATTTTAAGAGTATTTACCCGAAGGGTGACGGGGGGCTTTTTCTGAAATGCCAAAAGAAGCTTCGCCGTCATCTCCTCGCCGTAGCCCTCACGCCAGAGAGAAATGATAAATTGTGGCATAGAGTAGAGAGCACTCTCCCCTGCCTCCCTTAAAATTCTCTCAAAAGACTCACGCTCCTTTACAGCCGAGCGTAAAACTGCGTTGACAAAGGGCACTGCCGCCTTTTTCCCCGAGCTCTTTACAAGCTCCACCGACTCGTCACAAGCGGAGTGGGTGGGTATTCTGTCCATAAAGGCTATCTGATAGAGTCCGAGCCTTAGAGCAACGAGTGCCTCACGGTCAATATCAGAAACAGGCTTTTTAGAAAATTTTGAAATGAGTGCATCAAGAGATATTCTTTTTTCAATTACTCCGTAGACAAGGGCGGTATAAAGGCTCTTGTCACGTGAATCCAGTTCGTTTGACGAAATGCGGGAAGCAACCTCAAGGTTTGAGTATTTGCCGTCCTTTTCGCATCTCTTGAGACTGTCAAATGCAAGCTTCCTTGGATTTTTCACGGGGAATTTATCTCCTTTGGTTTCTGTTTACCATCATGAAAAGACGGAGCAGGTTTGCAAGAGAAACTGCAAGGGCTGCAACGTAGGTCATAGCAGCCGCCGAAAGCACCTTCTTTGCACCTGAAAGCTCACTGTCTGAGAGGATACTGCCGTCCCTTAACGCCTCCATGGCACGGCGGGAAGCGTTAAATTCAACGGGGAGTGTCACAAGCTGAAAGAGTGCCGAAAACCCGAAGAAAGCAACGCCCAGATATGCAAGTGTTGGTGCTGAGAGTATTAGTCCTATTATAACGAGAGGTAAAGCGAGGTTTGAGCCAAGCTGTGTTACGGGAATTATAGCACCTCTCACTCTTATGGGAAAATAGCCTACATTATGCTGCACAGCATGTCCTGCCTCATGTGCCGCAACGCCGAGGGCTGCAATAGAGCTTGACGAGTAAACCGAGTCAGAAAGTCTTATTACCTTCGCTTTGGGGTCAAAGTGGTCGGTTAAGTTTCCGCTGACCCTTTCGACTCTCACGTCATTCACACCGCCTGCTCTCAGCACCGCCATAGCACAGTCGGCACCCGTAAGTCCTCTCATGCTTTTAACGGTGGAAAACTTCTTAAAGGTTGAATTGACTCTCGCCCCTGCAATCATAGACCAGATAGCGGCGAGTATTACAGGTATAATCCATATATCGTAGTAGTAAAAAAACGGCATTTTATTCTCCTAACTTATCACCGAGGGCTATTCGCCTTCCGTTCAAAAAATCTGCAAATTTCATTCTTTTCGCACCCTCTCCCTGCACCTCAAGAAGAAGCACACTTCCCTCTCCTGCCTTGACCTGAAGCTTTTTCTTGATAGAAACAACTTCACCGAAATCCCCATCGGGTGAGTCGTCTGAGACAGATGCACGGAAAATCTTTAAAAGCTTTCCGTCGGGGGTATGGGTGGTTGCCGAGGGCTCGTCGGAAAGTCCGTGTATTTTGCGGACAATCTCACGAGCAGACTTGGACCAGTCGATGATTCTGTCATCGGAGGTAAGCTTTTCGGCATAAGTGGATTTTTCCGAGTCCTGCTTTTCGGGGGTAACCTCACCCTTTATAATGGAGCGGAGAGTATCGCACATAAGTCTTCCTCCAACCTCTGCAAGAGTGGCAAAAAGCTCTGTTGCGGTGATATCGTCTGTTATATCGACCTCTGCCTTTGAAAGCATATCGCCTGTATCGAGTCCCTTTTCCATATACATGATGGTGACACCCGTTTTTGTCTTGCCGTCCATGATGGCACGGTTGACGGGGGCGGCACCTCTGTATTCGGGAAGAAGTGAGCCGTGCACGTTGATACATCCGTATTTCGGGAAGTTCAAAACGTATTCGGGAAGTATCTTTCCGTAGGCGGCAACGATTATAACGTCGGGGGCAGATGCTTCAAGGGTAGCTTTGAAGTTTTCTTCTTTTAAGTTTTCGGGCTGGAAAACGGGAAGTCCGAGGTTCTCTGCCATAACCTTTGTTTCAGAGGGGGTCAGCTTATAGCTTCTGCCCTGTGGGGTATCAACCTTTGTCACAACGTCAATTTCACAATTCTCAAATTCTTCTCTTATTATTTCAAGGACACGTGCTGCAAAAAGAGGCGTGCCCATATACATTATCTTCATTCAATCTCATCCTTTTCAACGTATCTTACAATGTCGTCTGTGAGAAGCTTTCCGTTAAGGTGGTCTGTCTCATGGCAGAAAGCCTGTGCGAAAAGTCCTTCAACTCCGTCAAAGGTTATCTCTTTTCCGTTTCTGTCCAGAGCCTTGCCCCAAACCTTGGCAGGACGCTTTTTAACCACCCACACGTCGGGGAATGAAAGACAGCCCTCGTAAACCTCCGCTTCTCCCTCGGTCTTTACGATTTCGGGATTTATGAGCTCAACGGGTCCGCTTCCGTCGTCGATTATAACGACTCTTTTAAGAATACCCACCTGAACGGCGGCGAGTCCTGCACCGTTTGCTACCTTTAAGGTTTCCTTCATGTCATCAAGGAGGGTGAGGGTACGCTCGTCAATCTTTTCTACGGGACGACACCTCTTTTTTAAAATATCGTCTCCTGTTTTCACAATATTAAGTATAGCCATTTTTATTCCTTTCATAACACGGTAGGCGATATATCTATAAAGCACCTTACCTTGTCCTTTTTATTAAACTCCGAAAGTATACTGCGGAAAAGCTCACGAGTACGCTTATTGTTTTTGAATTTTACCACAAGCTTACGCCTGTATGTATTTTTAAGCTTATACGGAATTGCCTCAAAGGGTCCGTAGGCGATTATCTTCACGTTGGAAAACTCACCCGAAAGCTTTTCGGCTATTGTCCTCTCCATCTTCTCCGAGCCTGCTTCAAGGTTCTTTTCACTGTCGCTTGAAAGATAAAAGGCTGCAACCGAGCAGAAGGGAGGATAAACGAGAGCACGTCTGAGTGCTATCTCACCCTTGTAAAACTCCTCGTAATTCTGAGTAGTGCAAAGCTCTATTATTTCGTTATAGGGGTTCATGGTCTGAAGCACCGCACGTCCCTTTTTATTTCCTCTGCCCGCTCTGCCCACAACCTGTGTCATAAGAGAGAAGGTGTGCTCGTTTGCACGGTAATCGGAGGAAAAGAGTGAAAGGTCTGCCATGATTACCCCCACAAGGGTAACGTCCTCGAAGTTGTGTCCCTTTGCCACCATCTGTGTGCCAATAAGAATATCGGCGCGGTGACAGGAAAAGTCGTTTATTATATCCTCATGTGACAGCTTTTTCCGTGTACTGTCTGCATCAAGGCGAAGTACCTTTTTGTCTGGGAAAAGCTTTTTCAGTTCTTCTTCAAGCTTTTGTGTGCCGTAGCCTCTGTACTGCATGTGGGGGGAATTACAGGTAGGACAAACCGTGGGAGGGGTCATCTGGTATCCGCAATAATGGCAAACAAGCTTGTAGCCGCCGTCCTTTTGGTGAAGTGTCATTGGAACACTGCAATTGGGACAGGTCACCGCCGTTCTGCAGTCACGGCAGGTAAGAAGCTTACGAAGTCCCCGCCTGTTCACAAAGAGCACTGCCTGTTCACCCTTTTCAAGGGTCTCCCGAAGGGCATCTTCAAGCTGTTCTCCTATAAGTCTTTCGGGAGAAGCAACTCTGTCGGTTAAAAGGTCTGAAATAACGATATCGGGGAGTGTTGCCTTTCCGTAACGCTTATCGAGGGTTACGAGGGTATACTTGCCCTCTTTTGCATTATAAAAGCTTTCAACGTCGGGAGTTGCAGATGAAAGAAGCATCATAGAGGAGGATTTTGCACAAATATATCGTGCCACGTCCTTTGTGCGGTAGCGTGGGCTCATATCCGACTTGAAGCTGTCGTCCTGCTCCTCATCTATAACGATAAGTCCGAGGTTTTCGACAGGCGCGAATATAGCAGAGCGAGTACCGAGAACTATCTTCTTTTTACCCGACTTTATCGCCTGCCAGCTATCGTACCTTTCACCCTTTGACATTCCCGAGTGAATTATTGCAACCTCGTCACCGTATCTTGAAAATAGCACCTCTGCACTTTGTGAGGTAAGCGCTATTTCGGGAACAAGCATTATAACGCCACGTCCCTCGCTCACCGCCTTATCTATAAGGCTTAGCACTACCGAGGTCTTTCCGCTTCCCGTAATGCCGTAAAGAAGGGCAGCGGAAGGCTCCTTTGACAAAAGAAGCTTTTCAAGTGTAGTATATGCTCTCTCCTGCTCATCTGAAAGGGTGATTTTCACGGGCTTTGAGTTTTTCGGTATATTATAGGGCGTTCTTTCAACGCTTTTTGAGATTATCTCTACAAGTCCTCTTTTTTGAAGAGTGTTCAGTCCCGCGGACCCCACCGAGTATATCTCGTGTAGTGCTTTGACGGATATTTCTCCGCTTTCCGAAAGGTGTTCAAGAGCTCTTTTATAAAGCTCACGGTTTTTAAGTCCACGAAGCTTTTCCTCGTCGAATGTTTCGGAGACTGCCTTCACAAAGCGTTCTTTTTTTTCGTTTACGTGGCAAACCGCCTCGGTTTGATGACGGAGCACGTCTTTTTTGAGATATCCTTGAACGCTCTTTTTTGTGACGGTAGAATTTAAATAAAATCTTCCGTCTCGCTCTATCGCTTCTTTTATCTCACCACGGTCAAGCTCTGCAAAGTTCTCGCCTTTTATAAGATACTCTGCCGTATCAATGTCAAGTCCTGTTGGCAGCATGAGGCGAAGCGCGTCGCCGAAGGTGCAGAAAAACTGCTCGGAGATAAATTCCGCACAGCCAAGCTGAATTAAGTTCAGTGAATAGATATCGGGTAAGAGGAAAAGAATTTTCTTTAAGTTATCGTTTTCTCCGCAAGGCTCCACAAAGGTTACTACTCCGTATTGATGCCTGTCGGAGCTTCCGAAGGGAAGTGCCGCAATATCGCCGACACGAATCGGTATATCCGAAAAGTAGCTGTATGGGCGGTCAAATTCGGGCAGTGCAGATAAAAGCCTTACCTCTGCCTTAAACATCTGACCACCTCCCCTTTCATTCAATAATTCTTGTATCAACCTTATTTCTTCTCATTCTTATTCCCTCTAGGGGCTTTCCCGCAATAGCAAAGGTGAAAAGAAGCTCGTCTGTCTCGCTGTCGTATATATCGAGGGAAACCTTATTACCGCCGACTATTTCGGTAACCGTTTCGTAGGTAACGTTGCCCTCGTCATCAACTCTTTGTGCTCTGCTTGTAACCTTTTCTCCGTCGTCTATCACAATGTCGTCAATGCAAATGCGGATATATCCGTAATTATATCTTGATTCAAAATGTGTCTCAAGGTTTTCAAAAACCGTCTCGTTCTCCCCTTCAGTTGCTCTAACCCTACAGTAGAAGGGTATCGCTCCTTTTTCCTTTTCGTAGGTGGAAATTCTATAGCGGAGTGTCAACTGTAGCTCGTCTAAGGGGTCAAGATAGTGAATGTTCTTTATCTGTACAGTTCCGTCCTCGCTTGTCCATGAAAGAGGCTGATAGTTGTATAAGGGATAATCTATATCGAGATTATCGAAATCCTTTTTCTCCTCTGCCGTGAGTATTATATCGTCGGAAATACTAGCATCGCAGGAAACGAATATTCTCGTAAATGCAAGTGCATAAACCAAAATACTTATAAGCATAAGTGTCCATTTGGTAATCTTCCAAAGGGTTATTTTTTTCGTTTTTTCTTCCATTTTCAATATCCTTTCCAAACGATAACTATACAGTGTATATTTTACCACAAAGCTGTGAATATTTCAAGAAATTTGTATAATTTTATATATAAAGATATATAAAGAGAGAAGAGTGTCCTAAGACACTCTTCTCTACATCTTTATTCTGGTATTCTTGACTCTTGATTTTTCAGCCCGAAAAGCTACCTTATGTGCCTCAAACATCCAAGGGTCAATTTTTTCTTCAACAAGCTCTGCTCTATCAACTGTTTTTGCAAAATACTCAATAAGCCCCTCATCTCCGCCTGCATGCTTTGAACCGCCGTGGTCTATTTTTATTCTTTTTTCAGACATGTCGCTGAATTTTTTCAGCACAATTTCTCCTGTATCAAGACAACCTCCTATCTCACCCTTTGTACCCATA
Source organism: Eubacteriales bacterium (assembly GCA_045653035.1). Lineage (GTDB taxonomy): Bacteria > Bacillota > Clostridia > Oscillospirales > SIG627 > RGIG6353. The sequence continues at coordinate 59,616 of JAZOLO010000006.1, read as the reverse complement.
AGCTTGATAGTTCGGTTGTTTTCAAGAGAAAAAGCACTTACGGTAAACATAGCGGTAACACCATTTTCAAATTCCATGGAAACCACCTGATGGTCGCAAACATCGTTGTCGCAACGGTAAACACATCTTCCATAAGGATTGTTTTTAAGGGCTTCTATAATGTCCTCATCCTTTTCTCCACACTCAAATTTATGTACAAAGTATCTCGCTTTGCCTCGAGTGTACTGCTCAACTGCATTATATATGCACTTATCCTGAAAAGGACATCCGTCAGTGCATCTTTCAGGAACCTCGCCCGGAGCGTTTTCTGCCTTGAAATAAGTATTGTTTCCATAAGAGGATATGTACTTACAGCTTGAACCAACAAGATATATCATGAGGTCGATATCGTGGCTTGATTTTGCGACTATAAGAGGCGATGACCTTTTAGTGCTGTTCCATGGGCCTCTGACATAGCTGTGGGCATGATGCCAGAAACCTTCATTTTCATTAAGCTGCATCGTAACAATGTCGCCTATCTCACCACGCTCAATTATCTCCTTCACTTTTTTTATAAAAGGAGTATACCTTAAAACAAATCCCGTCATAAAAATTTTATCGTAGCCCTCAAATTCACGTTCAAGCTTTTTTACCTCCCGCAATGTAGGAGCTATGGGCTTTTCAAGAAGTATATGATAACCGCATTTTTTTGCTAAAAGTGTGGGTTCGGTATGCATTCTGTCTTGAGTGCATATAATAACGGCATCAGCAAGTCTTCCCTTTTCAAAAAACTCGTGATAATCCTCAAAACACATACTGTCGGATACATTATATCTATTTTTAAATTGCTCTCTCTTATATTCGTCAGGTTCAACAACACCTATAATTTTCATTAATTTGCTTTTTTCAATGCAAGGAGCATAAGAATCCTTTCCCCTTCCTCCTGCACCGATAATTACACAGGTTTTCATAATACCCTCCTTTTGCGGTAGATTTTTTATTTTTTAGTATATCATATAAAATATATTTGTGTATAACAAATTTGCCATAAATTATTATTTTGCAATTCAGTTTTTAATCAAAATGTCTATCTTCACTTAATTTTTCTTGCTTCGGTATAAAACCTCTTATCACAAGCATCACCCATAGAAAATGTCTTTCGGGGTAATGCACCGTCAAGAATAACGGATTTATAAAGGTCGGACTTATCCATAGCGTCGAAAACAATTCCAAAATTCTTTCCTCGGCTGAGATTTATAACTACGTCCTTACCGTGAATATAGTCTATTTCACCACCGTTTTCCAAGACATAGGCATCAAGCGCCTTTTGTACTGTGGCAACAGTAAGATATTCTGTGGGATTTGTAACAGTAACCTTTGTTTCCTTGCCCTCTCTTACAAGTATAAAGGACTGTCCCTTAGCGTTTTCATCAAGGCTTAAGGTATATTCCTTTTCAAGAGCCTTAACAAAACCATCGGCATCGGCATCGAATATTACTCGGTGTATCGCCTCGAAAACAAGAGACTCATCGTGGAGGTTTACAAGCTCACAAAGAGCGTACCTTGCAGGAGTATTCTTTGCAGCGTCTCCTATTTCCTTCTTCAAATTTTCGTAGTTTGTCTTTGCGGTTGCAAGAGAGTGGTTTCCGTCACCCATAGCAAAAACGAGGGGCGAGGATTCGTTTACACCGTACTTCTTATTAAACGTATCAAGGTCGGAGAGTGCTTCAAGCTTACTATCAAGTGCATTAGCCGCCTCATCCGACATAAGATAGCCTGTAATATGACCCGAATCCTGCATAAGGTCAAAATCGTAAAGCTTACGAAAGGAGTCCTTTATCAAAGCGTTAGATTCTACGATATCACGGCTTTCGTTGTCAATGAGCATCATAATATGAGGAAGCTCAATGGGTGCGTCCTTTCTGACCTTGAGCCTTGGAGGGATTCTCGACATAACGGTGCCCTCGGTAGCTCTTATCTTGGACTTCGAGCCCTTTGAAAAGTCGTACTCCTCAAGGTCTACCATTCCAACGATACCATATCTCTTAACGCCGTTTTTTAGAGTTCTTTCAACGAAAATATAAGCATCTTTATATTCGTCGAAAATCTCTTTTTCTATATATTTATCCATTGTGAGATTGGTTTTCTTTATTCTATCGTCAATGTTGCTGTCACCAAGATATATTTCGGGTACGGTTATAAAAAGTGTAGACTCCGCACCCTCTGTAATCTTCTCTACCCCGTTCCAATATTCGGGCTCGGAGGTGTATTGGTCACAGGCAACGACACTCCATTTCTGCATCTTCTCACAGTCCCGTGCAAATTTCGGAAGGAGTATATCGGAACGCTTAAAAGCCATTAGAAATCAATCCTTTCAATTCATGTTCTTTCTATTTTATCACAACATTTTAATACTGTCAATATTCAAGGAAGAATGCTTTTTACAAAAGAACTTTGAAATAAAACCTGAAATTTTTCATTTTCGGTTTTAACCAAAATTTCTAACACAAATTTCCACGAAATTTTGCGTAAGACAAGGAAACAAAAACAAGGCAAGGAAGCCTTACCAAAACGTAAGGCGACGATGCCCTGTTTGAAGTTGACGACGTATTACACAAAATTTCTAAGAAATTTAGGGTAGGTTGTATTCGTGGGGGGAAACCTTCCACCCCTCACCTGTGATATTCAGCATGTAGAGCTCTTCCTCGGAAAACTGCTCGTTTACAACGTATCCGTCGATGTCAATGCCGTAGGTAACTACCGAATAGGTCTGTGCCTTTATATCCAAGATAGTATCTGCTGACACATAGAGATATCGTGAAAGCTCGTCTGTGAGAATTTTATACTCTTCCTCAGAAATCTCTCTTTCGCCGATGAATTCGTATTCGATATAAAAAGCCGCTTCCCCATATTCATCGTAAAGCTGAGAATGTATCGTTTCATTTGCATTTGCTACCGCCTCTGCAAACTGTTCGTCGGTGTATTCAAGAGTTCTCTGAAATCCTGCACGCCATTCGCTGGGGAAAGCTTCAAGGTATTTACCAAAGCCTTGGGTCTTGAGAGAATAGTAGGTAGCTACAGCATCTTCTCCAACGGCTACGGCTTCTTCAGGAACGTTTTCGGGAACAACAGGTGTGTCAGTATTTTCATCGGCACAGGATATAAGAAGTACAAAAAACGCCGCAAGAAGTCCGAGTAAAAAGGTTATCTTTTTCATAGTTTCTCCTTTTTCAAAAACAGCCGTGACGGTTCTGTCACGGCTGTATCGTATGTGAAATATTAGAGAGCTGCCTTTGCCTTTTCAACAAGTGCCGCAAATGCTTCCTTGTCGCTAACTGCAATCTCAGCAAGCATCTTTCTGTTAAGGTCGATGCCAGCCTTCTTAAGACCGTTCATAAATCTCGAGTAGTTGATTCCGCATACCTTGCACTGTGCAGAGATACGGGTAATCCAAAGAGCACGGAAATCTCTCTTCTTGTTCTTTCTGCCGGCAAATGCATAATTGCCGCTCTTCATTACCTGCTGCTTCGCCATTTTGAAGTGCTTGCTCTTAGCACCCCAGTAACCCTTAGCGAGTTTCAGTACTTTATTTCTTCTCTTGCGAGTCATCATCGCGCGTTTAACTCTTGCCATTTCAATTTCCTCCTAAATAATCCTTTTTTAATGCTTATGCGTATGGAAGGATAGTCTTGATGTTACGAGCAGTTGACTCGCTCATGTATCCTGCCTTGCGAAGGCTTCTGAGACGCTTTGAGGGCTTGTTACCTGTATTATGTCTGCGTCCCATGTGGTTCATCTTCATCTTACCACTCTTTGTGAGAGTGAATCTCTTTGCTGATGCCTTATGGCTCTTGATTTTTCCCATAATTATATCTCCTTAAATTTATTTTGTTTCGTCTTTTCTCGGTGAAATAACCAGCGTCATGTAACGTCCGTCAAGTGACGGTGCCTTATCTGCTCCACCTATGCCTGCAAGCTCCTCTTTGATATTTGCCATGAGGTCGTATCCTCTGTCGGTGTGATTCATTTCTCTACCTGAGAATACGATTGTAATCTTAACCTTATTGCCGTCACCAAGAAATCTCTTTGCATGGTTAAGCTTCGTGTCAAAATCGTGCTTGTCAATGCGACAGGAGAACTTTATTTCCTTAAGCTCTACCGTTGTACGCTTTTTCTTGGACTCCTTTTCCTTTTTGGTCTTTTCGTAAAGGAATTTTCCGTAGTCCATAATCTTACATACAGGAGGCTCTGCGTTGGGGGACATCTCCACCAAATCAAGTCCTGCATCACGGGCGGAAGAAAGTGCATCCTTAAGGCTTAGTATTCCAAGCTGACTTCCGTCTGCTCCTATAACTCTTACCTTTTCTGCTCTTATCTCTTCGTTGATAAGAAGTTCTTTTGTGCTAATCTAAAACACCTCCGAAAAAATGTGCGGAGAAAAACTCTCCGCACACAAACCTTGGGGGTATTACCCTCTTGTCATCTGTATTAACCGCTGTACGCCATCTTGCGACAGGGTGAGAACGGAGCGTTCTTCTTCTTTGTACTCAAGAAGTATATCACAGGTTTCATCTTTTGTCAACAGTTTTTTGAGAAAACTTTTTTGTATCTATTCTTCAAAGATGTCCTTTTCTATATCCTCCCCTGCAATTACAGGCTCACTTTCGGCAAAGGTAGTTCTCTTTCCGTTGGTCTGCTTTACTGTTACGATATCACCGTAGATAACCTCAAGCTCGGGCACGAAAAGAGTAGTATTATCAATAAATACCGTATCCTTCTTTTCTCCGTTGAGGGTTACCCTCGTGAATTCGGTGAAGCCTGTACCCTTCACCTCAAAGCCAAGTTCAGTATTTGAAACAGACGTTACGGTAAGAGGTATAATTCCCATTGAAAGCTCAGAGGGCAGGTATCCTATCTCATAGCCAAAGCATTCCTTATCGCCGTAGAGCATGTCGTACTGGAGCATTTCAAGGTATTTATAATAGTCGGGGTTATCGGCACCGTTCTGGTGAAGCTTTGTTATAAGTCCGTTGTTTATTCCAAGCTCACCAAGTATATGCGATGAGAGCTGATAGGAATAAAGGTCCTTTGCTTCGGCAGTGGTCTCGTAATTTGACCATATTACGTATTCTGTATCGTAAACGTCACCGTTGTCAAGCTCGGTATTTTCAAGTCCGAAATAAGGAAGATGGTCTCCGTAGATAACCACTACCGTTTTTTCACCGCGATTTTCAAGCTCTCCTATCAAACCTTCAAGGAAGCTGTCAACGTCGTTCAGCTGTGTCAGATAGTATTCAAATGCCGTTTCGTTTACCTTAGTTTCCTCATTCAGGGTGCTTACAGTAAAGTTATAGTCTACCCCGTCAAGCTTTTCCTCTGAATAAACGCCGTGGGACTGTACGGAAATGGCGTAGATAAAATCCTCTGTATCAGTTGAGTCAAGCGCCGTCATTATTTCTTTTGTGAGCACCGAGTCCTTTGCCCAGCCGATAACGTTATATTCCACGTCCTGCATAAATTCAAGGCAGGTGAAGGTGTCATAGCCGAGACTTGAAAATACGTGTGCTCTGTCGTAGAACGAGCCCTTGTGGTTGTGGATAGCGTGTGCCGTATAGCCAAGCTCACGGAGATTGAAGGCAATACTTTCACAGGCGGTATTCTGGAGTACGGTCTTGTAAGGGTATTCACCGGGTCCAAAGAAGTCAAGGGACATTCCCGTCATAATTTCAAATTCAACGTTTGCCGTTCCCGAGCCGATATAGGGCACTTCAAGGAAGGCGTGAGGGTAATTCTCTTTAAGATAGGTGAAAAAGGGTATGGGGTCGGACGAGTATTCAAGAGAATTTATATAATTTACGTCAAAGAAGGATTCAAGCTGTAAAAAGATAATATTTGGCTTTTCGTCGGGGGAGAGTGTTTCCTTTGCCTTTATCTCATCAAGGATAGTGACTACCTTTTCACTGGAATAGCCCGAGGGCTTTGCAATACCCGTTTCAAAAACCGAGCATGCGAAGCAATAAACGAAGCCGTAATCCTCGTATGCATCGTTGAGGTTTGTAAATTTCTTTGAAAGTGCACCGTTTGCTATAAAAATATTGAGGAAAAGAGCTACTGCTACAACTGCCGAGGACATTGCCACAAAGCCCGTCTTTACAAGTCTTTGACGTTTTTTACAGTTAAAGAAAATAAGTACCAATCCTGCGATTATGAGAAGCACGGCTATAACAACCATCACGAATACCCAGCCTTCAAGGTAAAGGTTGAATATCCCGAAAATAGATTTAATTTTAACGAAGTCGGTTGCGGAAACAGGGTTTACTCTGTATGCAAGTACCGCACAGTTTATAATACCGAGAGCAAGGAATGGGAATACTGTAAGGGTAAGTGCAAAGGCACGTCTCTTGAAGAAAAGCGATACAAGGGACACAGCAAAGATAAGAAATGAGTTATAGAAAAATACGGACGGTGACTGAAAGGGGTGCAAAAGTCCGCGTATCAATGACTGACGGCTGAGCATCTCTACTGCAAGGTTTACAAGAAGTGAGAGTAAAAAACAATATATAACGGGATGCTTAACAAAGAAAGCACCGACTTTTTTGAAGTTTTCAATATTGAAAATTTTGTTTTTCATAAAATTACCTTAACGTGACGTGAATTCATACACGGGTAATTGTACTCTTTTTTTTACCTTTTGTCAATAGCTCAAGTAAGAAGCATCGGAGCTTCACCACAGTGTCACCGCCGATAACCACGGTTTTACCTTTTCCGCCCTCCTCTCCTGAAGCAAGTGAGGCTTTGAAAGAAAGGTCAGGGAAAATGACACTCCACCAGTTATGACCTTCACCTTTTCCCAGAGTAATTATAAGTGCGGTATACTCGCCCTTGGGAAAAGATGAGTTTCCCAGTGATTTTTTGTCAAAGTATCGCACTCCAACCTCTGCCACGGCACCATAGTCTGCCGATGATTTTTCAAGGACTTGCATTGCAGTTTTTTCTATTTCGGGAAGCCTTTTTTTAAGTCCCTCCCCTATCTTTTCAGTACTGTCAAAGCTTTCCTCTCCAATAAGCCTTGATATCTCTTTTACAACCTCCATTTTTATTTCGATATCTCGTGCACTATCGGAGTTTGCAACAACGTGAATTCGTGCAACATCGGGTATCGTATCTTCATTTGTAAATGCAAAAATTAAGAGGGTAAGAGTGAGAAAAACTATCAAAACGTATTTCATAAATACTCCTTTCGGAGTATTATTGACAAAAAAATGCTATTTAATAAAAATTTGTCATTTTATTTTTTTATTGTTTGGGGATACTGTTTTCGAGAGATTTGTTTCTCTCGTAAAAATATTTTTGGAGAAAAACATGAAAAAGATACTCATAGGACTTGCAATTCTTTCCACCTTGTCGATGTCCCTTGTGTCTTGCCGCAGTTATAACGCTGACAACGGCACTTACGGTTATTATAACGGCAACGCCGATGACCGTAACAACGACAGAAACGTTACAAAAGAAACCCGCGACAGAATAATGAACTCCTACGACAAGGCAAAAAACAACGTTAAAAACGCAATCGGCAATGCCGCCGACGACGTTCGTAATATGATGAAATAATTTAATGGAGGGATGCCCTCCATTACGACAGACTGAAAAGAGTTCGGAGAAATCCGAACTCTTTTTTCTTTTACTTTGTAATTTTGATGTAGTTGAAGCTTGTTATAGCGTTACCGAAGTAGCGTGATTCATAAACGAGATTTTTTATCACAGTATCAGCTCTTTCATCAAATACGGGAGTAGGCAAATAAAGCTCGTCCTCAGATGTATTTACAATAGGAATTATGCGGTATGAAAGAGATTTTACGCCGTTTTCCGTCTTTGCAAAGGTCTGACGGAAAAGGAAGGAATACTGCGTATTTTTCTTTTCGCTGTCAAGGCTTCCGCTGTATGTAAGGTCTCCTGTTTCGTAGACGATGAATTTATTATTGTAGGACTCAATACCCTGTGCTACTCTTGAGCCGTATCCCACTACAAGGTCGGCGCCGTTTGTGCCGTTGCCGATAGCGGCTCTTGCTATTTCCTTGTTGTATGCATCGAAGTGAGGCTCGTAAACGCTCACCGCCGTTCCAAGATAATCAGCGGAAAGTGCATCTGACTTTCTTTGTCTTGTATTCCAATGAAGGAGTACAACTATGAGACTTGCACCGTTTGAACGCTCGGTTTCAACAGCTTTCTTTATAATCTCCTTGTTTCTCAAAGCCTGCTCGTCAGTAACGGGTGTTTCGGTGAGGTCAAAGGTAATATAAACAACTTTTCCAAAGTCGCTCGAAATCGACTGTGCCCCCTCCTGAACTGAATAGGAGATTCCGTTGTCGTGAAGTGCTTTAACCGTATCGTTAAAGCCTGCTTCGCCGTAGTCCATAATTGCAGAGGAAGCAAGGGATACGGCATCTATACCCGCAAGTCTCTTTGCATAGTCGGGTGAGCCCTTTGCCGGGTTAAAGGATTCGGACTCGGTTGCTGTGGTAAGGGGTGCTTCAAGACTTATAAAGGTTAAATCGTCATTCATTGTGAATGGTGATATCTTATGGAAGGGATAGAGATAATTATACTTTGAAAGCTGTTCGGAGAATTTAAGCTCGGCGGAAGTACCGAGTCTGTCTCCCATCATAGCGCCACCGCCAACTGTTACAGTGAAGGTTTCGGCATCGGCGGAGAGTGTTTTCTCATACATTGAAAGGAGTGCAAGTGTCATAGCACCGCCTGCCTCGGTATCAATTACAGGATAGAAGCTTTCATTCTTTGTAAGCTTTTCCTTTGCCGTGTCAAGTGCTGAAAGGTGTCGTGATACTCTGCTTGAAAAATCAATATCGCTTACGAAGCCTTCCCTTGCACTCTTGAAGGCAAGAGATAATTCCGAAAGATACTTAGCCCCTGCACTGTCTCCGTCTGCAAGGTATTGGGATACGGCATCAAGGTTTTCTATAATATATGAAAGCTCTTCGGCATATTCTTTATCCGTTCCGTAAGCAAGGCGGTCAACAAACTTTTCTACCTTGTCTGCAAAAGAGGAAATTGAATTGCTGTTCATTTCAATATTAGCGCTTACGCCATCGGTCTTATCCTTATTCGCTTCTTCACCTTTATTGTGAGAGATAACGGGGGGTGTGCGATATTCGGAGTTTATAAGATTTACTGTCATGAGCACAGTAGCTGCTACCGCAACTACGCAAAGACAAAGACAAATAATTCTGCTTTTCATGGTTTAACTTCCTCTCTTTTTAAAGCTAATATAATCATAACATAAATAATTGGTTTTGAAAAGTCTTTTTTAAAAAAATTACTCCGCACGAAAATCTACAATGTCACCTATCAGCTCTCCGTCAGCTTTATTTATAGCAGTATAGCCGTCGGGAACCTTTCCGACTATTACTGTGTCCGCAACAACTACACTGTCCTCTATTTCAAGCTTTTTCGGCTTTGTAAAAAGCGCAATACTCATCCTAAGCTTAAGCTTTAACGTTATCGTGTGCCTTGTCTGGTTTATTCCTTGTGATAAAAAAGTGCTGTCTGTTTCAACAAGAAGGCTTTCGACACCCACAAGCCTTACGTCAAAGGAAGGACCTTTGCCCGAAAAGAGCAGTATTCCCGTAAGATTTCCAAGGGGTACACTCTCTCTTTTCACATCGCTGTTAAGCTTTTCGAGAATTCTGAGCGATACCTTGCTTTTTAAAATATTTATTTCAGGGGTGTTTGCAGAAAGTCTCGTAACGTTGCCCTCTGTATCCGTATCAAGAGAGACAAGTGCCGAGTAGTCAATATTTTCCTCAGTCATTACCTCCGACACCGACAAGGACACCGCCTTTGCCGTGCGGTTTTTAAAATTCTCCTCGGCAAAGGAAAGCACCGCAGGCTCAATTCTTGCTATCCACCACAAGAAAACGGTCGACACAAGAAAAATGGTTATAAAAAATATCACCGTTTTTCTTCTCCAATTTATCACCTTTTTCACCTCGTTTCAGTTTATTCTGAAAAAACGGGTGACGTTAAAGTGACAAACAAGAGTTTTTTAAAGTATCTTTAAAAACGTGAGAAAATATCAGCAAAAGCTCCAAAAAAGAGTGTAAGTCAGTCTTTTTCTTTATTTTCATAAAGCTCAAAACCACGTCTTTTATGCATCGAACGGCTGTGATAGGCTTTTATTATTTTCTCTGATTTTTCGGATATTTTTTCGCCCTTTATAAAGCTCTCCACCTCGGAGTAGGTGACTCCCATTTCCTTTTCGTCGGTCTGTCCCTCGAAAAGTCCTGCGGAGGGTGCTTTCTTTATTATGTGCTCTGGACAGCCAAGTGCTTCAAGCATTTCGTAAACCTCGCTGACAAACAGGTCGGCTATAGGATTGAAATCAAAGGCCCCGTCTCCCCATTTTGTAAAATATCCCATATACCTTTCGCATCTGTTGCCAGTTCCTGCAACCAGAAGATTTTCCGCAGTGCCTACCGTATAAAGTGTTGTCATTCGCAGTCTGGGGGCAATATTGTTGAGAGCTACAGAGTTGAGAGCTGACTCTTTTTCAGTTCTCTTAACTATCTCTTTTTTAGCGTCGGTTAAGTCAATTACTCTTTTTTCTATACCGAATTTTTCGGCAAGGGCATCCGCATCATCCTTATCGGTAGTAAAGTTTATCTTCGACTCGCAGGGCATTATGAGACCAAGCACACGAAAATCGTCACCGAGAGCTTTCCTTGCGAGTATTCCCACAAGGGCACTGTCTTTTCCTCCGCTGTTGCCGAAGATTACTCCCTTTGCATGGGCTTCTTCTACAAGACGGCGTATATATTCACATCTTTTTTCTATTTCGTGATTTATATTTTTCATATTTCTTTTTCCTTTTTGTTTCTTAATAAATAGAGTATACAACAATATTTTTGCCTTTTCAATATTTTTTTGTTTTTTATAGACATTTGAATTATTTTGTGATAGAATTATTTTGTACTAATACTTCAAGGAGGATTTATCATGTTTTGTAAAAACTGTGAAAAACAATTTCCCGAGGGCACAAAATTCTGTGACACTTGCGGTGCAAAACTCGAAGAAAATACAGAAGTAACCAAAGAAGCGGTTACAGAAGAAGCAAAAGAAACGGCGGAGCTTATCCCCGAAGCCGTAGAAGAACAGGCAGAAGAGATGCCAGTAGAGGAAGTGCCTGAGCCTGTTGCAGAAGCTCCTAAGAAAAAGAAGAAGCTCGGGAAGATTGTTATCGCCGCTGTGGCAATAGTAGCTGTTCTCGGTGCGACCGTTTTTGCCTCCTTCCCTTACGTTAAAAACTTTGTAGAAAAGACCTTCTCGTCACCCGAAAAGTATTATCAGAACGTTGAGGAAAGAAGCATTACCGAAATGGGCTCTGCTGTTGCAGGACTTTTCGACGAGATAAAGAAGAGCGGAAAGACTGCTGAAGATAACCTTGATGCCATCAATGAGGGCAAGGCTGTAAAGAGTGAGCTTGACGGCAAGAAGGTTTCGTTGGGTCTTTCTCTCACTTTAGGAAATCCCGTAATAGAGCTTTTGAACTCTGCGTCAAATATGGACCTTGACATATTGGGTAAAGTGGGCATCAATATTGATATGGCAGAAAAAGACGGACTTGCTTCTCTTGGTGCAGACATCAGTCTTTCGGATAATAAGATTATCTCCGCACTTATCACGGCAACAGAAGATGCGGAAGTTTATGCAGAGCTTCCCGAGCTTTCGGATACTGCAATAAAGATGGATATCCCGAAGCTTCTCGGCTTTGACACAATGAAGGACATTTATTCCTCTCCCGAATATGAAGAAGCATTAAATCAGAGTCTTAAGCTTATCGACGCTCTCCCCGATGGCGAAACTGCAGAGAAAATAATTGCAAGATACGCCGAGGCAATACTTGCAGAAATCGACAGCGTTGATAAATACAGCGATAAAATATCGGTTGGTGAAATTGAAGTAAACGCTACCTGTCTCAAAGCGGAAATTGATGAAAAGACCCTTGAAAGCATCACTCTTGCCGTTATACGCGAGTTTGAGGACGACAAGGAGCTTCACGATATTGTTGACGCTCTTATGGTAGCCACAGGTGAAGCTGAAAAGGGTGATTTTAAGAAATATCTTAAGGACGTTCCCCTTTTCGACAATGCAAAGGACGTAATAAAAGGCTCGTTCGAGGGCTTTGGTGAAATCGTTATAAAGACGTACGTTAATGCAAAGGGTGAGATTCTCGGACGTGAGATAGAGTATCAGGACAGCACCATCTCTCTTTTCTACATAACAAAGGGCAAGAAAGCAGCCTTCGAGCTTGACGTTGAGGCTGAAGGCTCCAACGTAACTATTCTCGGCGAGGGAACGCTTAAGAAGGGTATCTTCAACGGCGAGGCTACTCTTGAGGCTATGTCCTTTGACGTTGCGAAAATTGAACTCGTTGATTTTGATACAGAAAATCCCTTTAACGGAACAATTGTTATAAAGCCCTCAAAGGCTGTTCAGTCACTGGCTTCAGAGTATTTTGCTGACAGTATTCTCGAAGAGCTTGACATAGACCTTACAAAGCTTTCACTTGAAGTATCAATGGAAAAAACCGAGGACAAAGGTGCTTTCTCTATTGATTTCAAATCGGACAAAAATTCAATTATAGGGCTTGAAACAAAGTGCGGTATCTCTGATGCAGGAAAAATAAAGGTTCCCGAAAAGACAGTTGAAGCTGATGACACAACGGCACTCATGAGCTGGGCAGGAAATCTTGACCTGGAAAAATTTACAGAGTCACTTCCCCAAGAAGTAATAGATATCGTGACCTTCATAGCCGAGTCAGGAGCGTTCGGCTCTTATGAGGACGATTACTACTACGAAGATGATTATTACTATGATGACGGATATGACTATGACTACGGATACGAGACCGAATATGACGGCAGTGCTGATTCAATGTTCGATATTGGCATAGATACTGATTACGTCTACGATTACGGCTTCAACGATGACTTTAGCACTTCTACGGACAGCGGTGCGTTTGACGATTACTACTACGGTGATGCCGACGATTACTTCTACGGTAACGCTGACGACTATTTCTACGGCAATGCCGATGACTACTATTACGGCAACGCCGACGCTTACTACGGATACTAATATAAAAGGGTGCTTTCCGCACCCTTTTATTTGAATATGGGAAAAGTTATGAAAACAGAAATTACTAACATAAAAAAGAACTACGGCAAAAAGGCGGTACTTGACGGAGTATCCCTTTCGGCTGACTCCGGTGAAATCATCGGAATTATAGGAGGTAACGGAAGCGGAAAGTCAACACTTCTCACTATTCTCGCTGGAATAGTTAAAGGTGACGGCGGTGCTTTTCTATACGGAGGAAAAAATCTTTTTGAAAATAAAAAGGCAAGGGAAAAGGTACTGGGCTTCGTGCCTCAGTCTACACCTCTTTTGGAGGAGCTTTCGGCTTTTGATAATTTGAGGCTGTGGTATTCTAAAAAAGATATGGAAAAAGAGCTTGAAGAAGGAGTCCTCAAAAGCCTTGGTATTGATGAGTTTATTAAAACTCCAGTTAACAAAATGTCGGGCGGTATGAAGAAAAGGCTGTCTATCGGCTGTGCCGTAGCACACAATCCTGAAATACTGCTTCTCGACGAGCCGTCGGCATCTCTTGACCTTATCTGCCGTGAGAAAATCGCGGACTATCTTAAAAGCTTTACAAGGAGGGGCGGTACTGCCATTCTTGTAACTCACGAGACAAGTGAATTTGAGCTTTGTGATAAGATTTTTATTTTAAAAGAAGGAAAGCTTTCCCCTTTTGAGTTTAACGGAAATATAAAGAGGCTTGTGGATAGCTTATGAAAAAAACCTACTTTACACTATCCATAAAAAGACTTCTCCCCTCTCTTTTCTCTATTCTTTTTATTTCACTGACCCTTATTCTCATAATTCTTTCGCTCCTCTCCTTTTCTGACAGGAAGGAGCTTAAAAAAATCGGTGTTGTTTCATATACCGACGATTTTTACGTTGATATGGCTTCAGCTATACTTAGCGAAACAGAGCATTTTGAAACGGTACAGCTCTCCGAAGACGAGGCGAAGAAAAGACTTATTTCGGGTGAGATACAGGGCTATGCGGTAGTGCCCGAGAATTTCATTGAGTCGGCAATGAAAGGAAAGAACGTTCCTTTTTCTTACGTTCTTTTAAAGAAGCCCTCCTCCCTCTCTCACCTTCTCACAGGAGAGATAGTTGAGAGCGTTTCGGTGCTCCTCACCGAAAGTCAAAGGGCTGTCTACGGCATGAGACAATTTCTGAAGGACAGCGGTAAACGGGAAAAGCTTACTGCTGAAACCGAAAAAATGTCCTTTAGCATCATATCAAAAATTCTTGCCCGTGAAGATTTCTTTGAAACGGAAAATCTATCTGAAAGAGAAAGCCCTACTTTTTTTGAATACTATTTTATATCGGCGGTGCTTGTATTCCACCTTATTCTCGGAATGTCGCTGTCGGGATATATGATAAAAGAAAATCTATCTCTTTCAATACTCCTTTCTTCAAGAGGAGTATCTGTTACCCGTCAGATAATTTATGAATGGACTGCATTTTTTATAATAACAGGTTCCTTTTCGTTTTTTATTTCTGTAATAGCGGGACTTGTACTGGGTGTAAATAACACCCTGTTCCTCGTTTTGCCCCTTGCCCTTTTATCGTCGTTTCAGTTTTTTATCTATGAAATTTCAGGCTCGGTGGTGGCAGGAACTCTCACACAGTTTTTCTCCTCCTTCCTCTTTGCCTATATTTCGGGCTATTTCTATCCCTCTTATTTCTTCCCAGAAGGAGTAAGGAAAATAGCGTCGGTGCTTCCAACGGGAAAAGCCTTTGCCCTTTCGGAAAGTATTATTAAAAAGGGTGAAATTTTAAGTGTTTTTTTAATATGCTTTTTATATATAGCTTTTTTCCTTTTACTTAGTGTAACTGTAAGAAAAGTGCGTACGAAAAGAGGTGCTTTATGATGTGGTTTTTTCTCTTTCTAAAGCGTAACTTCAAGCACCTTTCGTTTATCCTGATACTTTTTTGTATACCTTTTTTCTGTATTACCTTAAACGAGTTTTCAAAAAGAGATTCTTCTGTTGTAAGCGTTGGATATGTTGGCGAAATCCCCTCTTTAAAGGACAGTGAGATTATAAAATTCTGGGAGTTTGAAAGTGAAGATGAGGGAAAAACGGCACTTTTGAACAAAGAGATTGATACCCTCTGGTGCTTTGGCGAAAGGGTGCGTATTATCAACCTTGAAGAAACGGAAATCACAAAGCTTACCCGTGAAAAGCTTTTCTGCCTTATATTTCCCGACCTTTCAAAGACACTTTTCGAGGAATACATGAAAAAGAATATTGAAGGAGGTGACACTCTTTCAAGGGAGGCACTTGACTCCTACTACTCATATAAAAACGTGGATACTCACATTGTTGATATCGTGACAATTGACGCTGACGGAAACAAGAGAGAAAGCCGTAGCGATATCGTTATGTCCCCTGTCAGAGGACTTCTTTGTGTAATAGTGATGCTATCTGCTCTTGCCGCCGCCCTTTACACCTTAAAGGATAGAAAAAGAGGACTCTTCTCACTCTTTCACGGTGGAAAAAGAGTGCTTCTTACCATCTGGTCTATACTGTCAGCCCTTATCCCATCCTCCCTCTTTTTCATTATTTCCCTTTACTTTACGGGAATATGGGAAGGGGTAACACGTGAGCTATCAGGAGCTCTTGTGCTTATTATTACCTCTCTTTCCTTTACGCTTCTTCTCACCACTATATCAAGGCTTTCTGCCTTTACTGTTATTTTGCCACTTATCACTGTATCGTCACTTTTTATATCACCCATTTTTCTTAACGCTTCATCCTTTTCTATCATACAGCTGATTTTCCCCACATATTATTACCTGTACTCCTTTTCCGACTCATCAGTATTCCTTTTTGCAGTAGTGTATTCTGCTCTCATGACATTACTTGCATTTTTGTCGGAAAAGCTAAAAAGATGTTGACAAAAGTGAGAATAATATGATACAATTAAGTTACAGAAATTTAATATTTTCAGGAGGATATAATTATGGCATTTTGTCCTAAATGCGGAAAGCCCTTTGAAGAAAACGCTTCTAATTGTGCTTTTTGCGGAACAAAGAACCCTGCGGCTCCCGCAACAGTAAACCCCAACGTTGAGAAAATCGTAAACAAGGCTAGAAGCCTTAACAAGAAGAATCTTGCAATTCTTGCAGGTGCAGTTGTTGCACTTATAGTTGTAATCTTCATTATTTCTGCTATTGCAGGAAACGGCTACAAGAAGGCTATTGACAACTTCTTCGACTTCACAGTTGAAGGCAAGATAAACAAGCTTGAAAAGCTTGCTCCCGAAGATTTTTGGGAAAAGCTTGAAGAAGACAGAGATATAAAGCTCAAGGACATTAAGGACCAGCTTGAAGAACAGTTTGAGAATGAGCTTGAGGAGCTTGAAGACGACTACGGCAGAAACATCAAGGTTAAGTACAAGGTGCTTGACAAGGAAGTAATGGACGAGGACGACCTTGATGACCTTAAGGACACTCTTAAAGAATCCTACGGTATTAAGAAAAAGAGTGTACAGAAAGCGCTTGAAGTAGAGATTGAAGCTACTCTTAAGGGCAAGGAAGACGAAGATACAATGGAGCAGGACATGGTTATCGTTAAAATCGACGGTGACTGGTACATAACAACTGTATTCTCAATGCTTCGCTGGTCATTCTAAAAAAATAAACCTGAACGTTGAAAAAACGTTCAGGTTGTTTTTTTATTATTTAACTATAAACCCCAGAGCCTCTATCGTATCCTTCAACACCTTATCGTCAAGGCTTTCACCTATGACCTTGACCTCACCCTTTGAAAGGTCGATATCACATTCTATACCAAGGGCTTCAACCCCCTTTTTAACTCTTGCTGAGCAATGCTCACAGTGCATTCCCTCTACTTTGATAATTTTTTCCATAATATTCTCCTTTTAATTTAATGATTTGACACTTCGTGTCATGATTTGCTTCATCGCATGATTTGCACCTTCGGTACATGATTTCTCGCTTCGCTCCATTTAGGAAATTTTCTAAACGAAGGCAACGCCTTCAATTCATGACGGCAGAGCCGTCAATTCATGAGCTTTAGCTCAATTCACGCCATAGCCAATTCATTTCCTATATAGCCTTAGTGCGTTTGTTACAACAAAAACCGAAGAAAAGCTCATTGCCGCAGCCCCTATCATGGGAGAGAGCAGTATTCCCGCAAAGTAAAATACCCCTGCCGCAAGAGGAATTCCGAGAGTATTGTAGAAGAATGCCCAGAATAAATTCTCTTTTATGTTTTTAAAGGTTTCTCCTGCATAGGTCACAACTCTTACAACGCCCTTTAGTTCTTTTGACATGAGAATAATACTTGACGCATCAATGGCAATATCAGTACCCGTACCGATTGCAATAGAAGCATCCGCCGCCGCAAGTGCGGGTGAGTCGTTTATACCGTCACCCACCATAAGAACGGCACCGTTTTTCTTATATTCTCTGACTGTTTTTTCTTTATCCTCGGGCATGACCTCGGACACCCACTCGTCAAAGCCAACCTCTTTTGCCACCGCCTCAGCGGTGTATCTGTTGTCGCCTGTGAGAAGTACTGTCTTTATGCCAAGCTTTTTAAGTGCCGATACAGTTTCCCTGGCATCGGGCTTCACCGTATCCTTTATAGCGATAACTCCGACAGCTCTATTTTCAATAGCAAAGAGCATTGCGGTTTTGCCCTCTTTTGAAAGGCTTTCAGAGATGTTTTCAAAAGAGCCGAGCTCTACCCCCTTTTCTTTCATGAAGGATATATTTCCGCAATATACTTTTTTCTCCTGATATACCCCCTCAACGCCTCTTCCCGATACCGCCTTGAAGTCACCAATCTCCCGTGGCGTTACTTCTTTCATATACTCTGTTATAGCTTTTGCAAGAGGATGCTCGCTTTTTTCTTCAAGACCCTTTACAATGCCGTAAATTTCATCTTTATCGCCGTCAAAAAGAATATCCGAAACCGACATTTCACCCGTTGTAACAGTGCCCGTCTTGTCAAAGATTGCAGTTTTGACGTTTGTCAGGTCTTCTGCCCAGTTTCCCGATTTTACAAGTATTCCCTCACCTGCAAGCCTTCCCACCGATACCGTTATAGCAACGGGAGTGGCAAGTCCCAAGGCACAGGGACAGGATATAACGAGCACCGACAAGGCACGGGAAAGAGAAAAGTCAAAGCTCTTTCCGAGAATAAGCCAAATGATGAGCGTTAAGGCAGATATCGCCATAACCGAGGGCACGAATATTCTGCTTATCTTGTCTGCCAGCCTTGAAACTCTTGCCTTTGAAGCACCTGCCGTTTCAACAAGGTCGATTATCCTTGAAAGAGTTGTTTCCTCTCCTACTCTTGTTGCCTTTATCAGCACTCTGCCGTCAAGCACAAGAGAAGCACAGACCGCCTCGTCCCCCTCCTCTTTGTCAACAGGCATACTCTCGCCCGTAAGCGCTGACACGTCAAAGGATGCACTTCCCTCTGTGATAATTCCATCGACAGGCACTCTTGAGCCGGGGCGGAGTACCACCGTATCCCCTGCCTTTATATCAGCGGTGAGAATTTCCACCTCTTTGCCATCTATTAAAACGTATGACCTTTCAGGTGAGAGTGATTCAAGTCCACGTAGTGCCTCACCCGTTCTGTCCTTTGAGCGTGACTCGAAGAACTTACCCAGTGTCACAAGGGTCAAAATCATCGCCGAGGACTCGAAATATAGATTATGTCTATAAAGGTGAACCGTTTCCGTATCCCCGAATACTATCATGAATATTGCAAAAATTCCGTAAATAACACCTGCAAGAGAGCCTACCGCAACGAGAGTATCCATATTGGGCGAGCCGTTTTTCAGTGCACGGAAGCCCATAAAAAAGAACTTTCTGTTCACGTATACAACGGGAAACGTTAAAATAAGCTGAAAGGTTGCAAAGATAACTGCATTGTCGAAAATGTTTGGCAAGGGCAGAGAAATCATGTGTCCCATAGAAATATACATTAGGATAATAAGGAAAAGTGTGGATACAATAAGTCTTGTTCTCACAGGAGTAAGTTCCTCTTTTTCTTCTCTTGCCACCTTTATTTCATTTTTTACGGTTGCTGAAAAGCCTGCCATGGATACAGCGTTTATAATTTTTTCTTCACTTACCTTTTCACTGTCATACAAGCAGATAAGTGTTTTTGAAATGAGGTCAACCGATGCACTGTCCACTCCGTCAATGCGTGAAACAACACGCTCCACCGATGCGGAACAAGCAGAACAGCTCATTCCTTCAACTGTAAATTTCTTTTGCATTATACACCCTTTAAATAAATCTATTTATATTTTAATTTTATCACAGTTTTTTTAGACTTTCAAGACAAACCATAATGGTACTTGCCAAAATAAGAAAAATATGGTAAAATATTTTTGAAAAATTTGTGACCTTTTTGCATTCTCATTCGTATTAAGGTTAGGAGGTACAAATGAGCCGTTCCGATTTGGGACAGTTTGAAGCCGTTTACAGTAAGTACTCCAACATGCTATACAGAATTGCCCTCTCCCACCTTCTGAACAAAGAGGATGCGGAGGATGCGGTTCACGATGTATTTATAAAGTACATGAACTCTGTTTTTCATTTCTTCTCGGAGGAGCATGAAAAGGCTTGGTTTATAAGAGTTACCGTAAATCTCTGCCACGATATGGCAAGACGGCGGAAAATAAGAAGCCACGCCCCTCTTGAAGAAGCGCTCACCGTCTTTGAAGAGGCGGGAAGCGGTGATATAACAAGACAGGTGCTTGAGCTTGAGGATATTTACAAAACGCCGATACTGTTACATTACTATGAAGGATATTCCGTTGAAGAAACGGCAAGGATTCTGAGAATTTCGGTTTCCGCCGTTAAAATGAGACTGTCACGCGCAAGAGAAAAATTAAAAATGGATTTCCCAAGCGAGGGATAGAAAAGAGGTGTTTTGCGGTGAATCAAAAGGAAATTGATGCATACCGAAAAATTGCCGCACCAAGCACGCTGAAAGCACGTATTATAAACGAAAGGGAAAAGGAACAAAAGAAATTTCGTATAAATGCGGGTATCTGCTACGGCGTTGCCGCACTATGTGCGGTGTTTGTTCTTGTCTTTACCTTCTATCCTACGTCAAGCATAGCACTTTACTATAACTCCGATGCACTAAAAAACGACTCCGTTGCTGTTGCTGAAATGGCGGTGAGCCAGTATGCCCGAACTGTTACAAGCGAAGTGCTCGTTCCGCTGACGCTTACCACCGATACTAAAGCCGAGGTTAGCGTTTCGGAAGGATTTATCGTGATTGACGGCAAGGATATGGGACAAAAGACAGAAATAGAAAACGATACCGACTTCTTCTGGTCGGTGTCAACAAATGAAAACAGCAAGGAATATACCCTCAATATCAAAAGCAAAAAGGAAAAAATCACATATTGTATTTCCAAAGATGAAACAAATGGTTTCTTCATAAAAAAAGCAAATTAAAAAACCGAAAGGAAAAAAGAAAAATGAAAAAGCTTATTCTCGCACTCGCACTCGTACTCGCATTTACCCTTGTATTCACCGCTTGTACCACAAAGGACGACGTAGCAGAAGACAACAAAGAAAACGTTGAAAACAACCAAAACGGCGAAGATGCTCCCGTAGAAGAGTCCGTTAAGGTGCTCACCACAGAAGAGCTTGAAGCAGCAGTTAACGCTATCTACGAAAAGCACCCAATGCCTTTCATGACAGGCAACATTCCCGCAGAAATGATCAACGCTGACTCATACCAGTACTACACAGGTCTTGAAGATAATGAAGGCATAAGCTCCGTTGTTGTTTCCGAGTCTATGATGGGCTCTCAGGCTTATTCTCTCGTTCTTGTAAGCGTTGCGGAAGGAAATGATCCCGATGCAGTTGCTACTCTCATGATGAACGGCATCGACCAGAGAAAGTGGATGTGCGTTGAAGCAGACCTTATCAGAACAGTTGCATCAGGTAACACAGTTATGCTCGTTATGATTGACTCCTCAATGGAAATTGCCATCGACCCCTTCGTTGATGCTTTCGCAGAGGTTGTAGGCGAAGTTACTTTTGAAGCAAAGAAAAACTAAAAAGTTTTTTAATGCAGAATGCCCCTGCAGTTAATCTGCATGAGCATTCTGCTTTTTTAATCCATAAAAGGCGGTGACTCAATGCTTTTTTCAGGTATTCCCTTTCTCTTTTATTTTTTACCCATTGTTTTAATAATATATTTTCTATCACCAAAGCTTTTGAAAAATGCCGTGCTTCTTGCGGCAAGTCTTATATTCTACGGCTGGGGTGAGCCAAAATACGTATTCTTGATGATAGCATCAATTCTCCTAGGCTTTTTCCTAGGTATGGCTATCGACAAGTCAAAAACTAAAAAAATGAAAAGGCTCTGGCTTTCACTCTCTGTTATATCAAGTATTATTCTCCTTGGCTTTTTCAAATATGCCGACTTCTTTATTTATAACTTCAATGCGGTAACGGGGCTTTCTGTGCCTTTTCTTAAAATAGCACTCCCCATCGGTATCAGCTTCTACACCTTCCAGATACTCAGCTATACCATCGACGTTTACCGCGGAAACGTTCCTTATCAGAAAAATATTATAAACTTTGCAACCTACGTAGCACTTTTCCCTCAGCTTATTGCAGGTCCTATTGTGAGATACGTTGACGTGTGCCGTGAGCTTGAATATCGTGAGCATTCCTTCAAAAACTTCTACCTCGGTGCAAGACGGTTCGTTATGGGACTTTCAAAGAAGGTGCTTGTGGCGAATATTATGGGTGAGGTGTGTGACCTTTTCCGTGCTACTTCAGATAAATCGGTTCTCTTTTTCTGGATATACGCCATAGCCTTCGGGATACACGTTTATTTCGACTTTTCGGGATACAGCGATATGGCAATAGGTCTTGGCAAAATATTCGGCTTCAACTTTATTGAAAACTTCAACTATCCCTATATTTCAAAGAGCATCAGCGAGTTTTGGAGACGTTGGCACATGTCACTTGGCTCTTGGTTCAGAGACTATGTTTATATTCCTCTCGGCGGTAACAGAGTAAAGACTCGCCGTTGGCTTTTAAATACTCTCGTTGTGTGGATGCTGACGGGTCTTTGGCACGGTGCGGCATGGAATTTCGTTGTGTGGGGGCTCATTTATGCAGCACTCCTTATCGGAGAAAAGTTCTTCGTAAAACGCATTATCGAAAAAAATGCAATCCTTGCTCACCTTTACACCATGCTTTTCGTAATTCTCGGCTTCGTGGTATTCAATGCCCCCGACATGGCAACGGCAGGAAGGGACATTCTCGGACTTTTCGGCTTTGGCGGACACACTTTTGTAAACGACACAGCCCTCTATCAGCTTTCCACCAACGCTCTTATATTTGCTCTCGGTATCATTGGCTCCACTCCCCTCCCGAAAAAGCTTTATACAAAGCTTTCAGAGTCAAAGGCTAGTTCTGTGCTTTCGGTAATAGAGCCCCTTTTTGTGGTAGCACTTCTTCTTGTTTGTACAGCATATCTCGTTGACGGCTCATATAACCCGTTCCTGTATTTCAGATTTTAAGGAGGTAATAATATGAAAATTAAATACGTTTTATCTTCCCTTCTCATCATTGTTACACTCTTTGGTTTGTCTATATGGGCATGGCTTAAAGAGCCGGATGAAATGTCGGACAGCGAAAGGCGAAAGCTTGCGGAGTTTCCCAAGGTTACAGTTGACAGTATTCTGTCGGGTAACTTTACAAAAGATTTTGAGGACTACGCTACCGACCAATTTCCTATGCGTGATGCCTTCCGTACGCTCAAGGCCATCTCGAAATTCTACGTTTTTGCACAAAAGGATAACAATGACATTTATATCCACGATGGCTACGCCTCCAAGATAGAAAATGAGATTTCCGAGGTCTCTCTTGAAAACGCCGTAAAGAAGCTTCAGTATCTTTTTGACACCTACGTAAAAGACAAGACCGACAAGGTTTACCTCTCGATTATCCCCGACAAAAATCACACCCTTGCAGATAAAGGGTCATATCCCTCTATCGACTACAATGCACTTGCAGATAAAATAAAGGATAAGGTGAATTTTGCGGAATATATCGACATTTACCCCCTTCTTGACTACACCGATTACTACAAGACCGACACACATTGGACTCAGGATAAAATTCTTGACGTTGCCGACAAGCTTCTTACCTCAATGGGCAAAGAAAGCACTGCCGAATATGAAAAAATTACACTTGATACTCCCTTTTACGGAGTTTACTACGGTCAGTCATCACTCCCCCTCCCTCCCGACAAGATAACCTATCTTACAAACGACAGAATAGAAAACGCTCTTGTCTACAACTATGAGGGCACAGACGGTGTTCTTGAAAATATAAAGCCTGAGCCTGTTTATAACATGGAAAAGCTCACTTCAAAGGACCCTTACGAAATGTTCTTATCGGGTGCTGTTAACCTTATGAGAATAAAAAATCCCGAGAACACCTCAGGGGATACGCTTATTATTTTCCGTGACTCCTATACCAGCAGTCTTGCACCCCTTATGATAGAGGAATACTCCGAGATTATCCTTATCGACATACGTTATATATTCTCTCACTTTATCGGTGCCTTCATTACCCCCGAGGACTTCGAGAATGCCGACGTATTATTCCTTTACAGTGCACTTATCTTAAATCAGAGTCAGTCATTTAAATAAAAAAGGTCCCTTCGGCAACTGATTGTAAAGTTCGCCTACGCTCACGAATTTAATAGGTAGACTTTATTTGTTACAAGCAATTGCGATGCAATTTCCTAGTAAATAAAAAATAACGAGAAGCATCGCTCCTCGTTATTTTTTATGGGCTGACGGCGGTTCGCCGAAACGCTTTTTATAAAAGAAAGAAAAATAGCTCACAGATGAAAAGTTGAGTATATCCGAGGTTTCCTCAACGCTTTTTCCGCTTTCCAAAAGCTTCATTGCCTCGGCGGCTCTCATGTTGGAATAATAGGTTTTAGGACCGATACCCGCAAAGGTTCTGAAAAGAGATTTCATGGTACTGATGCTCATGGCGCTCTTTTGCGATATTTCTTCAAGGGAAAGGTTTTCATAAAGCCCCTTTTGCATTATCTCGATAATGCGTCTGTAATTCGTCGCCGACTTTGAGTCGGCAAAAACGTCGTGAGGTGAGTGACGGCGTAAAAGCTTTATTATAAAAGCTTCAAGCAGAAGTGCGTTTTCACAGCCGATATCCGTTTCGTATTCATAAAGTGCTTTTATCATACCTCTCATAATATCGGTGTATTCATCTGTTTCTTCGGGAGAAAAGAAGAACATACCGTCCCCGATGCGCTGGGGCATCCTTCCCGAATGAACAAAAGAAAAGACAAACAAATGAGGGCTTGTTCCGCCGCTGCTTTTTATTCTGTGAAATTCCATAGGTGCATGAGCAATAAAGTTGCCCGAACAAAGACGATATACCTTCTGCTCCTCAACTACCTCAACCTCACCATCGATAACGTAAACAAACTCCCAGCTGTTATGAGATTCTCCTGCAAAATCAAAGCTACTGTCCCACTTGAATTCATATGCTGTATTAACTTTTTTTATTTTAAAAGGGAATACCACCTCGAAGCTTTTTATCTTTTTTCTCATATTAAACCCCTAAATTCAACAAATGCCCAAAATCGTAAATAATATACCTTAAAACCCATTGACTTACGTTTTGTATTCGCTATAATTATAAATACAAGATTAAAATATGTCAATAGAAAATTAGGAGAAGCTTTATGAAGGAAAAAATTAAAATTGGTTACATAGGTCTTGGAAGACGTGGTTATTACGTTATGGAGCCTTGCGTATCCGAAATGAGTGACGTTGAGGTTGTGGCAATATGCGACCTTAACCCTGCAAAAATAGAAAAGACAAAGAATATGCTTATATCAAAGGGACGCCCCGAGCCCTTTTGTACCACCGACTACAAAGAAGTTCTTAAGATAGAAGAAATTGATGCTGTCTTTATTATGACAGGCTGGAATTCAAGAATAAAGCTTGCTATTGAATCAATGTATGCCGGAAAATATACTGCCATCGAGGTTGGCTGTGCATTTGATATCTCCGAGTGCTACGAGCTTGTAGAGGCATACGAAAACACTCGTGTGCCCGTTATGTTGCTTGAAAACTGTTGCTACGGACGAAACGAAATGATGGCTCTCCGTATGGTTAAGGAGGGGCTTTTTGGCGAAATCGTTCATGCAGACGGCGCTTATCATCACTACCTCAACGAATGTGAATTTTTCGTTAAAAGAGATGATAAAATCATTACTGACCACTACCGTCTTGCAGAGTATAAGAACAGATGCCTTGAAAATTATCCTACTCATGAGCTTGGCCCTATTTCAAAGTGTCTCGGTATTAACCGCGGAAACCGCTTTCTATCACTTGTTTCTGTTGCATCAAAAGCAAAAGGCATTGAGACCTACATGAAGGATCATGTGCCCGACACTCACCCCTTTGCGGGAGAGCACTTTAAGCAGGGTGACATTGTTGACACAATCATCACCTGTGCAAACGGTGAGACTGTAAGAATTACCCTTGACACTACTCTCCCCCGTGCCTTCTACAGCCGTGAGTTCACCATAAGAGGAACAAAGGGCATGTGCGAAGAAAGCGGAGCAGGAAGATTTACTTTCTTCCTTGAAGGTATGCCCGAGGGCAAGACCTTCGACAACAAGGAGGAAATGTATGAAAAGTACGACCATCCCCTTCACCGCGAGTACGTAAAGGCAGGCGAAAAGGGCGGTCACGGCGGTATGGACTGGCTTGTTGTGAGAGCATTTGTAGAAAGCGTTAAGGCAGGAACTACAACACCCATTGATGCTTACGACACTGCAACGCTCCTTGCTATCGGTCCTCTTTCAGAGGCTTCAATAAACAAGGGCTCACAGCCTGTTGAATTTCCTGACTTCACAAGAGGCAGATGGTTCAGACGAGATGATCCCTTCACCGGAAAATACTCACTTGACGTTATCGTTGACGATCCCGACACGCCTATTTTCAATGACTAAAAAATTCCAAAGGGGAATGCTTTTGTAAAAAGCACTCCCCCTTTTTATTTCCACGAAAACTATTATGATTTTGGTCTCATAATGTCATGATGTCATGATTTTTTACAGGAAATTTTTCTTAATTTTCCACTTTTTATTTTCAATTAACAAAAATAAAGAGAGCTCTTTAGCGGCGTTCACATAGGGATTATTTGCCCAAAATTCACGATTTCGGCGTATAACTGCGTTAAAAACGCTTGTAATCCGTAAAGGATTACTTCGCATTTTCGCCTTGTTCTCCATCCGAACTTGTGAATTTTTGGGTGCAAAGCAGTTTTAGAACAGATATTTTTGTGTTAAGACAAAACACAAAAAAATCCGTAATACTTGACGTATTACGGAATTTTTTTTGTGAAGTATTAACCGAAAAGAGCGTTCTAAAACCAATTCATCCCTAACTGAACGCCACTTTATCTCTCTTATCTTTTTATAAATCCTTGGGGTCGAGCATTTCAACGCCCTTAGTGCGAAGTACCTTTTCTGCCTTTTCTTCATCGTCGGCTTTAAGTACCATCAGTGCCTTTGAGGTATCACGTGCAAGGAAAGCGTACATATATTCAACGCCGATGCTCTCCTCTGTAAGGTCACAAAGCACCTCGGCAAGTCCTCCTGCCTTATCGTCGATATATACTGCAATAACGTCTGTCGCTTTGGCGATAACTCCTATTTCCTGAAGGCTTTTCTTTGCCTTGTCAGTATCGTCTACAATGACTCTGAGTATTCCAAAGTCGGTTGTATCTGCAATGGAAAGTGCTCTCATATTGATGCCGTTTTTACCAAGAGTATCAATTATCGCTTCAAGTCTGCCCACTTTGTTTTCTACAAATACGGAAAGCTGTTTTATAAACATTTTTCTTCCTCCTTTAGCTGAGCTTTCTTAAATCTATTATTCTCTTTGCCTTGCCTTCGCTTCTGACGATTGACTTGGGATTAACGAGAGTAACCTTGGGGCCTATTCCGAGAGTTGAACGAAGGTTTTCAGAAATAGTCTTTTCTACTCTCTCAATTCCCTTAACGCCGTCGGTGAAGAGCTCCTCGCTCATTTCCACCTTAACCTCAAAGGTGTCATTGTTGTTCACTCTGTCTACCACAATCTGGTAGTTAGGTGTAACGTCACCGCCAACCTTAAGGAGTACCTCCTCAATCTGTGAGGGGAATACGTTTACACCGCGTATAATGAGCATATCGTCGGTTCTTCCCTGAGGCTTTTTCATTCTGACGTGAGTTCTGCCACACTTACAGGGCTCGTAGTTAAGAGAACATATATCTCTTGTTCTATATCGGATAAGGGGGAAGCCTTCCTTGGTAATAGTGGTGAATACAAGCTCACCCTGTGCACCTCTGGGAAGCACCTCGCCTGTATCCGGGTCGATGATTTCAGGAATAAAGTTGTCCTCGCAAACGTGCATACCGCACTGGTATTCACACTCGTAGGAAACACCCGGCCCCATGATTTCGGAAAGTCCGTAGATATCGTATGCCTTGATATTAAGCTTTTCTTCTATCTGACATCTCATTTCTTCAGTCCAGGGCTCTGCACCGAAGATACCCGCCTTAAGGCTGAGCTTGTCCTTTACGCCCATTTCCTCGATAGCTTCGCCGAGATACATAGCGTAAGAGGGGGTACAGCAAAGAACCGTTGAGCCGAAGTCAATCATTGTCTGTATCTGACGCTGGGTATTACCTGCCGAAATGGGAATAACGGTTGCACCTATTTTAACAGCTCCGTCATGTGCACCGAAGCCTCCCGTAAAGAGTCCGAGACCGTAGCCGACGTGTACGAAGGAATTTTCATCGGCACCCGTTGCCGCAAGCATTCTTGCAAAGCAGTTAGCCCACATATCGAGGTCGTTATCGGTATATCCTACAACAATCTGCTTACCCGTTGTACCCGAGGAGGCGTGTACACGTCTTATCTCGGACATAGGAGTTGCAAAAAGTCCATAAGGATAATAGTCTCTTAAATCCTGTTTATAGGAAAAGGGAAGCTTATGTAAATCTTCTATTCCATGGATATCCGAGGGAGTAAGTCCCTTTTCGTCCATTCTCTTTCTAAAAAGCTCTACCTTTTCATACATTCTCTTTACCTGTTCCACGAGTCTTTCACTCTGAAGCTTTTCAAGCTCCTCTCTCGGCATAGCTTCAATTTGGGGTTGCCACATTGACATAAAAAGCTCCCTCCTTTACAGATTGTATCCCAGGTCAAAAGCACGGATATTAACTTCAAGGAATTTTGGAGGTACTGTAGCCTTGATAGTTTCTACCCACTTTTCATAAGGGATATCGGTGCTTTTTGCCATAACGCCGATGAGCACAACGTTTACTGCCTTTGTGTTGCCTGCCTCTTTTGCAAGAGAGAGTGCGTCAACAACGGTAGCGTCACCAAGCTTTTCCGCGATATTTTCAGGGTACTCAGCAAGTCCCGAAATTACGGGCATGGGGTCTATCTTCTGATTATTTACAATAATCTTTCCGCCCTTCTTAAGATAAGGGAGTGCACGATATGCTTCGAGAAGCTCGAAAGCGAGAATAATATCCGCCTCACCCTTGTCAACAATGGGAGAATAAACCTTATCACCGTATTTTACGTAGGTTACAACGCTTCCGCCTCTCTGGCTCATTCCGTGAACCTCCGAAACCTTTACGTCATACCCCTCGTTTATAACTGTATTACCAAGTATTCGGCTTGCAAGGAGTGTACCCTGACCGCCTACACCTACAATCATTACGTTTTTCGTCATTTTATCTTTCCTCCTTTTCGATAGCACCGAAAGGACAAACGTTTATACAAAGTCCGCATCCGTTACACTGAGTTGCATCAATTACCACCTTGCCCTCTCTTACGGTAATTGCAGGACAGCCAAGCTTCATGCACATCTTACAGTTACGGCATTTATCGGTTATCTTGCAAACGCCCTCATATTTTACACTCTTAAGAAGTGCGCAGGGACGCTGTGCAATAATTACAGAGGGCTCTTCCCTCTCTACCTCTGCCTTGACTACCTTCTCAAAGCTCTTTACGTCAAAGGGGTCGGCAACCACAACATTGTCAATACCTATTGACTTACAGAGAGTTACAAGATTTACCTGCTTTGTCTCCTCGCCTCTTATGGTATAGCCTGTAGTGGGGTTATCCTGATGTCCCGTCATACCCGTAATAGAGTTGTCAAGAATGATAACCGTATTGTTACCCTTATTGTAAACTATGTCAATAAGTCCTGTAATACCCGAATGCATAAAGGTGGAATCACCTATAACGGATACAAGCTTCTTGTTGAATTCAGCTCCTCTTGCTTTTGCCATGCCGTGTGCCGCCGAAACGGATGCACCCATACAAATGGTGGTGTCAACCGACTGGAGAGGAAGTGTTGCACCGAGAGTATAGCATCCGATGTCGCCCGATACCACGAGACCGAGCTTTTTGAGTACGTAGAAGGTACCTCTGTGAGGACAGCCTGCACACATTACGGGAGGACGAACGGGGATAGCTTCGGTGAGAGCCTTGCTTTCGGGAGCGTCCTCGCCAAGTACCGCCTTCTTTATCATTGCGGGAGTGTACTCGCCCAGAAGGGTGAAGGCTTCTTTTCCGATAACCTCAATACCAAGTGCCTTGATATGCTCCTCGATTACGGGGTCAAGCTCTTCGATAACGAAAAGCTTATCGTGGCTCTTTGCAAAGTCGAGAATCTTCTTTTCGGGGAGGGGATAAACCATACCGAGCTTCAAGAAATCGGCTTTATCCTGAAGTGCCTCTTTTGAATACATATAGGAGATACCTGCAGTGATAACACCAATCTTTGAGCCGTTGTTTTCAATTTTGTTAATGTCCGACTCCTCAGCAAAAGCGGTGAGTGCCTTTATTCTATCCTCAACCACAACGTGACGCTTTATTGCCATTGCTGGCATCATAACGTATTTGGGAATATTTTTTTCGTAGTCCTTAATACCTACCTCTTCCCTATCGTGAAGCTCAACAAGGCTCTGTGAGTGAGAAACTCTTGTGGAAAGGCGTATAAATACGGGAGTATCGAACTTTTCAGAAAGCTCGAAAGCCGCCTTCGTCATATCACGGCACTCTGCCGAATCGGAGGGCTCAAGCATCATAATCTTTGAAGCCTTGGCATAGTGGCGTGAGTCCTGCTCATTCTGTGAGGAGTGCATTCCTGGGTCGTCTGCAACACAGAATACAAGTCCGCCGTTCACGCCTGTATAGCTCACTGTGAAAACAGGGTCTGCCATAACGTTAAGACCTACGTGCTTCATACAGCTCATAGCTCTTGCACCGCCGATGGATGCACCGATTGCAACCTCTGCGGCTACCTTTTCGTTAGGCGCCCACTCTGCATATATTTCTTCAAACTTAACAATTTCTTCGGTTATCTCGGTCGAAGGAGTGCCTGGGTATGATGACACAACGTTTACGCCTGCCTCATAGGCACCTCTTGCAACTGCCGCATTTCCAAGCAGTAATTTCTTCATTTTTTGTCTCCCTTATTTTACACGTTTTTGATTTCATTCTGTTTTGCTACAAGGCTTTCACCGCAGTATATACGGCGAAGCTTGGGCTTCTCTATTTTACCCGTCGGGTTACGAGGTACGTCTGCAAATATTATCTTGTGAGGTCTCTTGTATCTCGGAAGGTCAAGACAGAAGTCCTGAATCTCCTTCTCGTCAAGCTCAACGCCTTCTTTTGCCTGAATAATAGCGGCGGCAATTTCACCAAGTCTTGGGTCGGGAAGTCCTATTACCGCAACGTCGTTTATCTTATCGTGACGGCGGAGGAAGTCCTCAATCTGTACGGGGTAAAGGTTTTCACCGCCAGATATAATAACGTCCTTCTTACGGTCAACAAGCCAAATGAAGCCGTCCTCGTCCTCCTCTGCCATATCTCCCGTAAAGAGCCAACCGTCGGAAAGCACCTCGGAGGTAGCCTTTTCGTCCTTGTAGTAAGCGGTCATAACACCGGGACCCTTTACTGCAAGCTCACCTACCTCACCCTTCTTCACTTCGTTTCTTTCTTCGTCAACTATCTTGGTCTGCCAGCCGTAGCCTGCTTTTCCGATAGCACCAACCTTATCTTCGTTTTCAACGCCAAGGTGTACACAGCCTGGACCTATCGACTCAGAGAGACCATAGTTTGTATCGTATGCATGGTGAGGGAAGTATCCCTTCCAACGCTTAACAAGACTTGGAGGAACGGGCTGAGCACCTATATGCATAAGACGCCAAGCCGACAAATCGTAGTCCTCAAGCTTTATATCGCCTCTCTCTATTGCATCAAGCAAATCCTGTGCCCAGGGTACGAGAAGCCATACGATAGAGCATCTTTCCTCAGATGCAACCTGCAAAATCCACTCGGGCTTAATACCGTTGAGAAGCACCGCACGTCCTCCCACAAGGATTGAGCCGACTCAGTGCCTCTTCGCACCCGTATGGTAGAGAGGAGGAATACAAAGGAATACGTCATCCTTTGTCTGTGAGTGATGATTTTGCTCGGTCATTGCCGCGTGCATGAGACTTCTGTGCTTATGTATAATAGCCTTGGGGAAGCCTGTTGTTCCCGAGGAGAAGTAGATTGCCGCATCATCGTCATCGGTAAGCTTTATTTTCGGAGCCTTTGACGAGCAGTATTCTACAAGCTCCTCGTAGCTTTCCGCGAAGGTAGGACAGTCCTCACCTATGTAAAGCCACGTCTTTACCTTCTTTGCCTTGTGGCATATTTCCTCTACACGTCCTGTAAATTCAGGTCCGAATACAAGAACGTCGGCATCGGATAAGTCAAGACAGTATTTGATTTCGTCACCTGTATAACGGTAATTGAGAGGCACTGCCATAGTGCCTGCTTTGAGTGCACCGAAGTAAACAGGAAGCCACTCAAGACAGTTCATGAGAAGAATTGCCACCTTGTCACCGCGTTTTACACCTCTTGACAGGAGAAGGTTTGCAAATCGGTTTGCCTTGCAGTTGAAGTCCTGCCAGGTAATCTCCTTTCGGTATACCTCGCGTGAGTTTGTCTCGATAAGGGAGTACTCACGCCATGAGGTACGCTGTCTTTCAAATTTGGGGTTTATCTCAACGAGGGCAACGTCGTTGGGATAAATGTCTGCATTTTTCTGTAAGATTTCTGTAATAGGCATTTTTATATATCCTTTTTCAAGTTATTTTCCAAGTGACTGTTTTGAGTAAACCTTAACTTCTCTTTCGTAGCAGGAGAACATCTTATCCGTTTCCTCTTTGTTCAGCTTTGGAGTAAAGAGGCTGACAACGGGAACGAGGATAAGTCCGCCCGCTATCGCAAATACGCCTGAGTAGAGAGAGTTTGTAAATACGAAGCCGAGGAAACCGCCATCTATAGTGAAAAGTCCAAAGTCCTTTAAAAGCTGAATTACCTCAATACCAGTACCGAATATAAAGGAACAAAGAACTGCCGCCTTTGTAACCTTTTTGGAGTAGAGTCCGTAGAGGAAAGGAGGGAGGAATGCACCTGCCAAAGCACCCCATGATACGCCCATCATCTGTGCAATGAAGGTAAAGCCCGGGAACATATCCTTGACTATTGCAATTACTGCCGAAACAACAATAAAGAACACTATGAAAAGACGGAGTGTGAGAAGCTTTTCCTTTTCTGTCATTTCTTTTTTTGATGCGGGGGCAACAACGTCAAGAGTAAGAGTTGATGCAGAGGTAAGTACAAGTGAGGAGAGAGTTGACATTGATGCCGCAAGAACAAGCACTATAACTATCGCAACAATTATAGGTGAAAGGTCTGAAAGCATCGAAGGAATAATTTTGTCATTCATGAGTTTTCCATTGGCGTAAAGAGCCTCACTGTCAAAAAGTCTGCCAAATCCTCCGAGGAAGTAACAGCCCCCTGCAACGATAATAGCAAATATAGTTGAAATAATAGTACCCTTGTTTATTGCCTCCTCGTTATTGATGGAGTAGAATTTACCAACCATCTGAGGAAGTCCCCAAGTGCCAAGAGATGTAAGAATTACTACAAAGAAAAGGAATACGGGTTCAGGTCCAAGAAATGACGCATACGCTCCCGACATTGTTTCGTGTGGAATTTCAGCAAGTGCCGAGTAAGCCTCGGTAAAGCCACCCTTTGATACTATCACCGCCGTTATAACAGCAACGATACCAACAAGCATAATAATTCCCTGAATGAAATCGTTTATGGCAGTTGCCATATATCCGCCGTATATTACGTAAATTCCCGTAAGGACTGCCATAACTGCAATTACAACTGGGTAAGGAATACCGAAAGCCATATTAAAAAGGCTTGAAAGTCCATTGTAGAGAGATGCCGTATAAGGAATAAGGAATACGAAAACGATGAATGAAGCAACTATTTTAAGTGCCTTTGAGTCATATCTCTTTTCAAAAAATTCAGGCATAGTCTTGCTTTCAAGATGCTTTGTCATAACTCTCGTTCTTCTGCCGAGTATCACCCATGCAAGAAGTGAGCCGATAAATGCGTTGCCGAGACCTATCCATGTGGACGCCATACCGAAAGCCCAGCCGAACTGTCCCGCATAGCCGACAAAGATAACCGCCGAAAAGTAGCTTGTGCCATATGCAAAGGCTGTAAGCCAAGGACCGACGCTTCTGCCACCGAGGACGAATCCGTCAACGTTTGTGGAGTGGCGGCGGCAAAAAAGTCCGACACCAATCATTACTGCGAAGAATATTACAAGCATAATACTTGTAAGAATTTGTGTTTCCATTCAAGTCCCTTCTTTCTTTTTTTATTTTGCAAGGAAGAGAACGTAATCCAATGGAAAAAAATAACGTCCTCTTTTTTCAAAGAGGACGATTTCTTCAAAACCGTGGTACCACCTCTGTTCGCCGAAGTTTCACAGCTCCGACCTTTACGGGTACTTGCTATACCCTTGTTCTGTTACGGGAACTCCCGTTGCAGCCTACTCGTTTCCTTTCGGTGCACTGCTAACAGAAGGTATTCAAAAATCAGACTGCCGTTGTCTCGCACCAACCGACAACTCTCTTGTGGCTCTACTGAATTTCTACTTGTTTCTGCTCAACGCATTTAGATGATAGTGGTATTTTAGCACAATAAAGTAAAAATGTCAAGATTTTTTTGTCATTTATTTGCCCATTTCACAAAGCCGTAGGAGTCAAGTATCATAAAATACTTTGCGAGTCTTTCGTAGAGTGGTTGGGCTTTTTCACCAAATTTTTCTTTGACAAGAAGTCCAAGGTCGAGAATTGATTTCTCACCATCAATAATCTCCCACAAAAAGCTTCCCAGCTCGTCAAGGTGGATAAAGCTTATTTTGGGCTTGCGGAAAAGCTTTTGAGCTACCCTGTTCATAAAACCGCAATTCTCTATTTCGAGAGTTACTATTCCCTCTTCGTCCTTTTTCCAGTTTATTTCAAAGGGGCGACAGGGTATCTTTTCAAGGTAATTCTTTTGAATTACTGTCTTTTTCTTCATTGTTTTTTCTCTTTCTTGCCAAGGCAGAATTTAACAAGAACAAGAACTATTGCGGCAAAAACAACAAGTGAGCCAAGGCTTGACCAAAGTGTAGAGAGACCGAGTTTGGCTGATAAATCAAGCATCTTATCAACGCCGAATATTGCAATAACCGCAAGAAGAATACCTACGAGTCCCTCACCTGCTATCATACCCGAGCAGAAGAGGATACCGTTGCTTGTAGCAGTCTTTCTCTTTTCTTCGTTCTTAATTCTGTCCATAAAAAATCTTACGATACCACCCACCATGATACAAGCATTCAGCTGTACAGGGAGATAAACACCGATAGCAAAGGGTAAAACGGGAATACCAAGCACCTCTGCCACCACTGCAAGAGCTACGCCTACGAAGATGAGAGACCAGGGAAGCTCACCGCCCATAATACCCTCGATAACCATCTTCATAAGAGTCGCCTGAGGTGCTGCAAGCTCGTTCGAGCCAAAGCCCCAAGCAGTGTCAAGAAGGTTAAGCGTTGCACCGATAGCAAAAGCCGCAGCGACTACACCGATAATTTCACCGATCTGCTGTTTTTTCGGTGTAGCACCGAGGAGATATCCTGTTTTCAGGTCTTGAGAGGTATCGCCAGAGATTGCGGCAACGATACATATAATTGAACCGATAGCTATAGCCGCCTGCATACCAGAAGCACCCGCTTCTCCTGTAAGCTTCAGGATGAGGGTTGCTATAAGAAGCGTTGCAATAGACATGCCCGAAACAGGGTTGTTACTGCTTCCTACAAGTCCTACCATACGGGAGGAAACCGTTGCAAAGAAGAAGCCGAAGATAACTACGATTATAGCTCCTACAAGGGATACGGGAACCACTGGAACAAGCCATACGAGAAGTGTTAAAATGAGTATTAAAATAAGAACTATTTTAATGTTTATGTCCTGTGTTGTACGCTCGTTTGAAACGGCACCGCCCGAAGAGAGCCCCCTCAAAGCATCGGCAAAGGTTCGTATAATAAGGGGAAGTGATTTCAGAAGGCTTATGATACCGCCAGCCGCAAGAGCACCTGCACCGATATATCTGACAAAGCTGCTCCATATAGAGCTTGCTCCGCCTGTCTGGAAAAGCTCACCGATAGTGCTGTCGGTTACGGGATACATAGTAATGGAAGCACCGAAAATAACGATAAGAGGTATTAAAACAACCCAGCTCACTATACCGCCAGCAAGCATATAAGAAGAAATTCTCGGTCCGCAAATATAGCCTACCGACATTACGGCAGGGTAAATCTGTGTACCGAAGGATGCGGGGTATGTTTTAGTACTGCCCTCGAGGGAAACCTCACCGGGAACGATTTTTACCCCGTCGATAATAAACTTGAAAAGTGCCGCAAAGCCCATACCTGCAAAGACTGTCTTCGCAGACGAGCCACTCTCCTCACCTGCAAGAAGCACCTCGGCACACGCCTGTCCTTCGGGATAAGGAAGCACACCGTGCTCTTTTACGATAAGAGCGTTTCGGAGGGGAACCATAAAGAATACGCCGAGAAGTCCTCCGAGAAGTGCAATAAGGGTAATCTCAACAAGGTCAGGCTTTTCCATAAGTCCCTCTCTTGCCCAAAGATAGAGGGCAGGGAGAGTGAATATAGCACCTGCCGCAAGAGACTCACCTGCGGAGCCTACAGTCTGTACGATATTACTTTCGAGAATTGAATTTTTCTTCATAACAACTCGGATAACACCCATAGCTATGACTGCGGCAGGAATAGAAGCAGACACAGTCATGCCCACACGGAGTCCGAGATATGCATTCGCCGCACCGAATATTACTGCAAGAAGAATACCCATGATTACCGATGTTACGGTAAGCTCAGGCGTTACTTTACTTGCGGGAATATAAGGCTTGAACTTATTTTTTTCTTCCATAATTTTTCCTCGCTTTTTAGGGTTTAATCGTAGAATTTTACCATATATTGAGGCTTTCGTCAAGCGTTATATATTATTTTATCCCTTTTTAACGTTTTTCTTTCTTTAATTTATAAAAAGCTTCTAACATGGTGCTTTGGAGTTCACAATTGTAAAAAATTAAAACAAAAAAGCCAAAGAGTCCCTTACGGGCACTTCGGCTTTTTAGTTACACTGTCTTCATTTCGGGTTTAGCTTAGCTAATATTACTTGCGGTGTATGCATACTTTGCAATAGCCTTTGCAAGATTTGAAAGCTTCTTATCCGTATCTGTCTGTGTAAGCTGTACATAGTCCATTACAGAGAACTTAATTGTAAGTATCTGTTCACCAAGTGTTAAGACCACTGTCTGCTCTTGAGTGAGTTTATCTGCCGAGATATTTTCTACGTCAACGTATGCATAACGATTTTTGTCACCAGCTTCAGCAGCAGCCTCGATAAGACTGCTCGCTCCGCTTACTACAATACTGTTAAGTGCTAAAGTGTCGTCGATTACGAAGTAGTGACGGATTTTCATAGTATCGAGAAGCACAAGAGAGGTAGAATAAAATTCTACACCCGTAAGACCTCCTGTCTGCGAACGATTGGATTTCTCGGATACCAATGCTCCTTCTGCTGTTTCGAGTGTCAAATCGCCAAGTGATGCATCGTCACTGAAGTAGTTCTCTGCATAGTCACAGTACACTTCAAGAGCATTTATAAGGTCAATATATTTTTCGTATACTGGATTTTCAGCATCTTCTTGCATTGCATCAATGTAAGACTTAACTGAGATATTCTTGATTTTTACAGTAGATTGTGTATCGTCAGTCTTTGTGCAAACAAGGTCTGCTGTGTAGCTGAGAGTATTTACAAGCCTCGGATAGAAAGGAACAATAACCTCACCCTTACCGTTTTCAAGAGTTGCACAAATAGGATTCATGCCTGTTACTTTATCCAGCACAAGAGTTGCCGCTTTTACTTCAGCAGGGTCGTAGCTGAAGTTAATTTTTGCACCAATCGCACCGTCAAGCACAAGACTGATGCCCTCAACGTCTACAACGGGGGGCTCACAAATGACGTAAGCACTGTCGTCACAATAAAATCTGTAATATAGCTGTGAGTTTCCTGTTACGGTACCAACATCAAGCCTTGTATAATCTTTTATTCCTTCATAAGGATAAACTTCAAATCTTACAAGGTAGCCTTCATCGGGGAGCTCCGTTTCCCACTTAGTAACGTCTGTAAAGTCAATAACGATATCTGTCGGTTTTTCGCTTAAGTCATAAGAACAGTACTGTACGTATTCTGTTATGTTGCCGTTTTTATCCGCAACGTATGCAACAAACTTAACCTCGTTATCTTGATAATCAAAGCAATTTGATAAGCTCCTGTATAATGCGAATTTATAGGAGCACACCTCGGATATAGGAATAATCTCCTTTTGCGTAAGAACGTAGCTGTAAAATATCTCCTTAATACCTATACCGTTACCGTTATAAAGTATCTTTTCAAACGCTTTATCTACTGCTTCCTTAGTGCCTATACCGTTGTTGTATGCCACTTTTGCATCGTGAAAATCTTCCAAATCAGACTTGTTTGCATCAATATAAGAAATGGAATTGTAATAGACACCGGTTAAGTGCTTTTGACCCTCCTCCAAAAGATTGCTGTCACTTGCCCAGAAAGCAGAAGTACGCTGAAGTCTCCCTTCTGCTAGCGTCATATTGGAGGAAGTTTTAAGGTTACCCTCACCGTATGCATAGCCGCTTGACTGTTCACCGATTTGTTTGCGGTCAAGATATTCACCACGAACGTAAACGAGTGTCTTTTGGGACTCTTCGTAGGTATCATTTTCGGGTGTGTAAAGAGCCCAGAGACCTGCTTCTGTTGCAGGGTTAAAGGTGTAGGCTTTTGCACCGTTAAGATTGATTCTGGTACCGTTTACCGAAGGGTCTGCGCTGAAGCGTACAAGTCTCACATTCTCTGCCGTCCATGTGAGAGTATTATTATCAAACGTAACAGCAGGAGCAGGACAATAAAGCTTTCCGACTTTTTCATCAATACCGCCTGTTATTTCGGCAAAAGCATTAAGTGCAAAGAGTGCTGTAAGCACTACCGCAAAAGCAAGTATGCGATAAAGTTTGTTTTTTGACATAATACTCTCCTGAAAAGTTCTTTTCGCCATGTCATTGAACTTTTAACATCCTAAAGCTTTAAATACATCAATAGTGTGGTCAAATTGTTTTCATATAAGAACGTTTGTTCATAATGATAATGATATCATAAATGCGTGTAAAGTCAATAAAAATATAAAAATTTTGTCGAATCCTCCTGTGTAATTGTCAATGATAGGTGAGACTTTTTCAAAAACAAAAAATATGACTCTTATCAAGGTGGCGAGCTGGAGTTTTTCGGCTTTGACGAAGTGATGTTATTCGCTTTAAGCGTGCGAAGCAATATTTCACGCCCGAAGGGTATTTCACAATGCGGTAGCATTATTTCACACGCCGAAAGGCGTATTTCGTTGAAAAAACCGTTAACTTTGTATCAAAGTTAACGGTTTTTTCTGGCTGCGGAACTAGGATTCGAACCCAGACAAACAGAGTCAGAGTCTGTCGTGCTACCTTTACACAATTCCGCAATATTTAACTGACGGGTAAAAGTATATACTATCTTTCCCAAAATGTCAAGATATTTTTTCAAAAAAACTTGTCTCATTGTTAAGTTTTTGTTTTTTAAAGAATTTTTTCACTTTTTTCAGATTTTTTAACCGAAAATTTACGAGGCTGTTTTTTCACTCTTTTTTTGTCAAAAATTTTTTTACTAAAAAAGCTCTATTATAATATAATGGTAAAAAGATTCCCTGTTTTTTCACGTTTTATACATTTTTTAAAAAAGAATTTTGCTATAAAAATTTTTTCTACATCAAGCATTTTTACGAAAAATCGTAATGGGTTTTGTACCCCAAAAAGCAAAAAATCCTTATTTGCTTGACAAATTTGATTTTTTAGTGTATAATGTTTCACGAAATCAAATAATTTCAGAAAGGTGCAGTCTTAAATGTACGAAAAAAGAAGTGACAGCATCCTTCGTTCCGAGGACGTTCTTAACTCCTTCCCCGCACGAAAAATCAGCGGGAAATTCTCGGTATACGTTGGACGTGTTGCAAAGTATTTAGCATACGTACTTGCCCTTATTTTGTTATTACTTACAGTATTTCTTGTAATTCGTCTGACTCTCATTTCACCCGAGGCTGGATTTGTTACAAAAGCTCCTAAAGGAACAAACGAGGTCGTGAGGAGAGAAGGTGCAATGGCTATTACTCCTTCTATTGTTCCCAAAACGGGTGTATATTATCACGGTATAAAGCTTGGAGAGTACGAGGGCGACAACGTAACGGTTGCAAGTATAGTTGACTATTTCAACATAACTCTTGATGAAAACGACGTTTTAAGCCATGCTCTTGATACAACAGTTTCCTACGGAATGACACTTAACATTGACAGCATTACCTACGTGGAGGAGGTTGTAGATGAGAAAATACCCTTTCAAACAGTAGAAATAGAGGTACAGACAATTCCAAAAGGAACAAGACAGATACAACAGGAGGGTGTGATGGGCTCCTCGCAAAAGGTAGTGCGTACAAAGCACGTCAACGGCGAGCCTACAGACGAGGCAGTAAATTTTGACCGCTACGTCGCCCCAGTCAACGAGGAGATACTCGTAGGCACAGGCGGTGTATTTACAGCCCCCGACGGAACTGAATACAATTACTCCTATTATATCGACGTTACCGCAACGGCATACACTCATACAGGTAACCGCACCTATACGGGAAAGGTTGCAGAGGTGGGAATTATAGCTGTTGACCCAAGAAACATAGCCCTCGGCTCAAAGGTTTACGTTATCGGCAATTACGGTGACTACGGTCTTTGCCGTGCCGAAGATATAGGCGGTGGAATAAAGGGAAAACGAATCGACGTGTTCCTCGATACCGAAGAAGAATGTGTGATTTTCGGCAGACGCAAAATGAGAGCCTACGTTATGGAATGATAAAAGGTCTTGAACGCACAGCGTTCAAGACTTTTTCTTGATAAATATTATTTTATGTGCTATAATAAACAAAAGGTTACCGTATGCTTGTTTAATAAGACTATGTACACAAGGAGTCATAATAATGGCAATAAGACTTAACGAAGACAAAGAAACGGTTTTGAGAGTCCGTGAAGGACTCATTGCAAAAGGCGGTTTTTGCCCTTGTAGGGTAGGTAAAAAGCCTGAGTTCAAATGTATGTGCGAGGAGTTTAGAAGACAGATAGCCGACCCCGATTTCGAGGGCTTCTGCCACTGTATGCTCTTTTACAAATCAAAAGATAAATAAAAGGAGAAAAAACATGCTTGAAATAACAAAAGATAATTTTGAAAACGAAGTTTTAAAAAATGAAAAGCCCGTACTTCTTGATTTCTGGGCATCATGGTGCGGACCCTGCCGTATGATAGCCCCAACAGTTGAAGAAATTGCAAAAGAAAATCCCGACATCCTTGTGGGAAAGGTCAACGTTGATGACGAGGAGGCACTTGCGGTACAATTCGGTATCGTGTCAATTCCCACTATCGTTGCAATAAAGAACGGAGAAATCACAGGTCAGCTTGTAGGGGTAAGACCAAAAGAGGAAATATTAAAGCTTGTGAAGTAAGTAAAGGGGAGAACTTTTTTATAAAAAAGTTCTCCCCTTAAACCTCTCTCAAAAAACTTATTACTAAAAACACTAATGCAACTATTCCCACATTTTTTACAATACATCATTCAAAAAGAGGTGTTGAAAAATATCTTTCTGCGGTGTCGGGAAGAACAGTCACTACCCTTTTACCCTTCCCTAATTTTCTGGCAAGCTTTATTGCCGCCGCAACGTTTGTACCGCTGGAAATACCGCACATTATTCCCTCCTCCGAGGCAAGTCGTTTTGCGGTATTTATCGCTTCATCGTCCTTGACGATGCATATATCGGTGTATATATCTTGATTGAGTATATCG
Organism: Eubacteriales bacterium; assembly: GCA_045653035.1. Classification (GTDB taxonomy): domain Bacteria; phylum Bacillota; class Clostridia; order Oscillospirales; family SIG627; genus RGIG6353. The sequence continues at coordinate 17,985 of JAZOLO010000006.1, read as the reverse complement.
GGGATAAGTCCGTCACCTATTCCCATCTGAATGTGAGTTCCTATTGAGCCACCCGACAAAATCGCCGCATGTTCCGGCTCAACTGCCCATATCTCTATATCGGGATTATATTTTTTTAGCGTTTCGCCAATCCCCGTAATAGTTCCCCCTGTTCCTATTCCCGAGCAAAAGCCGTGGATAGGACCGTCTACTGCGTCTATTATTTCCATTGCCGTAACGTCTCTTTGAATACTGGGGTTTGCGGGATTTTCAAACTGTTGGGGAACGAACACGTTTTCGTCCTCATCCTTCATTCTTAGTGCGGTGTTAAGACATTCCTCGATACACTCTCCGATGTTTCCCGCATCGTGAACGAGAATTACCTCTGCTCCGTAGTGGCAGACAAGCTTACGTCTCTCCTCACTTACCGAGTCGGGCATAATAATCTTCGTTCTATAGCCTCTTACAGCTCCCACAAGAGCAAGTCCTATGCCTTGGTTTCCGCTTGTAGGCTCAACAATTATTGTGTCTTTATTTATTACACCGCGTCTTTCGGCATCAATTATCATATTGTAAGCAGTTCTCGTCTTTATAGAACCGCCAACGTTAAGTCCTTCAAATTTTACAAGTATATCAGCAGAATCCTCCTCTGCCATTCGGGAGAGCTTTATTATAGGTGTATTCCCCATAGCCTCCAATATATTGTCATAAATCATACTGCCTCCGATTTGGATCTGTTTTTGTTAAAAGATATATAACGCATCTTTACCAGCCAATAAATGATACAACTTAAAGGAAATTTTGTCAACAAATTCCGCCAATTTTCTATCGGCATACTTCCTTTATTTTGTAATAAATATCGGTATTGTCAAAAAAGCCCGTAAATTTTTCTTCACCTACGCCCTTTGCCCATATTCCTACGGGAGAGGCGGTATGATAAAACGTGGTAAAGCTCACTCCTGCACGGCTATTTACAAGTCTTGCCACCGATACAGCAAGAGGATTTTTATCAGAATACTCAAGCCAGTCACGTGTAGTATATGCTCCCGTGCCCTTTTTTGTTATTTCGACGGCATACAAAAGCGTATTCTTTTCGTGTTCTGTAAGGTCATCAACCCCGAAAAGCTTTTCTATATCTTTCAGTATTTCCTCAAAAGAGGTATTGTTTTCTATATATTTTGAAACGTATTCGTCAGCATATCTCTGGCAGGAAATTTTTTGCTCTTTGAGAATTTCGGGATACATTTCATATTCAGTACCCGTAAAGCCCAAAGCAAGTCCTCCCGTTTCATGGTCGGCAGTAACTAAAATAAGAGTTTCTTCGGGATGCATTTTATAAAAATCCAGTGCTACATTTACGGCATCGGAAAATGCGTTCACCTCTCGAATTGCCGTGGCGGCATCGTTTAGATGGCAGGCAGAGTCTATCCTGCCCCCCTCACACATAATGAAAAAGCCCTCGTCACCGTCAAGTGTCAAAATTGCTTCATAAAGATAATCTGCAAGAGAGCACTCACCCTTTTCACGGTCAATTTCATAAGGTAGATATTCCTTACCATTGGTTATAACTCGCCCTTTCGCAAGGTCGTAAAGGTTGCCCTTGTCGCCCTCGGGTGAAAGAAAGCCCGCGCCTGCAAAGACATCTACCTTTGAGGAAACGAAGTCCAGTCCTATTTCATAGTAGTTGTATCTCGACTTGTTGTGAGCGTAAAACACGGCGGGGGTTGCATGGTTCACCGCTTGCGACGACACAAGTCCCACCCTCATGTTCTTATCCTTGAAAAAGTCGGTAAGGCTATCAAGCTTTTTACCGTTTTTGTCAACACCCACCCTGCCTTTAAGTGTTTTCTTACCTGTGGCAAAGGCAGTGGCAGCGGATGCGGAGTCGGTGATTTCCGATGAAAGATTGTGAGTTGAAAGAGTACCAAAGCTTTCAAAGTCAGAAAAAGCGATATCCTCCCCTGCATACTCTGCAAGAGTTACCGCATTCATACCCATTCCGTCACCTACGAATAAAAAGACGTATTTGGGGCTGTCTGTTGCTTCTCCCGAGCAGGAAACCAAAATAAGTACAAAGAGTACTAAAAATAAAGAAAAAAGCTTTTTCAAAATTTACACCTCACGTTCAAAATAAAGTTTATCATAAAAGGTATTTCTTTTCAAGATAATTCAAGAGATTTTTTCGACTGCTATTGACAAATTTCTGCTTCCATTATATAATTAAACGAAGTCTGGTGAGTCTTGAGAAAAACTTTGGCAAGATGAGCAGAAAACTTACGTCTTGCCTCGGCAAGACTATTTTTTTGTGCTTTTTGACTTGCCCAAAAAATTAAAAGGAGATTTTAAAAATGAAACTTGTCTACAACGTAAAAGACAAACCCTCGTTCGGTCAGTTGATTGTCTTTGCCATCCAGCAGCTTCTTGCTATCATGGCGGCTACAATCGCAGTTCCTGCTATCGTAGGAAACGGAATGACCGCATCAGCTGCCCTTTTCGGAGCAGGTGCAGGTACTATCATCTATCAGCTTTTCACTAAGTTCAAGAGCCCCGTATTCCTCGGTTCTTCCTTCGCATTCATCGGTTCTATGGTTACCGCTTTTGCAGGTGCGGTATCCGCTGCCGCAGGCTTTGCAGGAATTATCCTCGGTGCAATACTCGCAGGTCTTGTATACGTAGTAATCGCTATAGTTATCAAGCTTGTAGGTGTTAACTGGATAAACAAGCTTATGCCTCCCGTTGTTATCGGTCCTACCGTTGCCCTCATCGGTCTTTCCCTTGCAGGTGCGGCAATAAAGGACGTATTCTCATACGGTCCTCAGGACGGTAACGGCTCATTCATTATGACAGGCAGTATCTGGGCATCTCTCGCTTGTGCTCTCGTTACTTTCTTCGTAGTTATCTCCTGCTCGGTATACGGCAAGAAGATGGCTCGTCTTATTCCCTTCATCATCGGTATCCTTGCAGGTTATGCAGTAGGTCTTATATTCACCCTTATCGGAAATGCCACTGGCATTGACGCTCTTAAGGTTATCGACTTCGCTCCCTTCAAGGCACTTGTTGAGGGCGGTGTTACACTTTCAACCTTCCTCGCAGTTCCCGAATTCACATTCCTTGAAGCTCTCAAGGGTGTTAAGGCTATTGACGGCTCATACCTTGCAACTGTTGCAGTTGCATACGTTCCCGTTGCATTCGTTGTATTTGCAGAGCACATCGCAGACCACAAGAACCTTTCTTCCATCATCGAGTCCGACCTTCTTGAAGAGCCAGGTCTTCACAGAACTCTTCTCGGTGACGGTGTAGGCTCTATGGTTGGTGCAATATTTGGCGGTTGTCCCAACACTACATACGGCGAGTCTGTTGGCTGTGTTGCCATCACAAAGAACGCTTCGGTTGTTACTATCACAACTACAGCTATCATGGCACTTCTTATCTCATTCATCTCTCCCTTCGTTGCATTCCTTGATTCTATCCCCGGATGCGTAATGGGCGGTGTATGTATCACTCTTTACGGCTTCATCGCGGTTTCGGGTCTTAAGATGATTCAGAAGGTTGACCTTGAAAACAATGCTAACCTCTTCACAGTAGCCGCAATCCTTATCCCCGGTATCGGCGGTATGGCTATGGCTATCGGTAAGGTTACCATTACAGCTATTGCTTGTTCACTTATCCTCGGTATTATCGTAAACGTTGTTCTTTCAAAAAAGACATCAGAAGATAACGAATAAAAACAAAAATGGGTAGCGGTAAAACCTGCTACCCATTTTATTTTTAATTCTCTATAAACTTATTTAGCATTGCTTTTTTTGCAGTATCCGTGGTGCTTCTGAGTTCTGCCTCGGCTACCTGTGAAGCACTTCTTATTTTAGCTTCTCCGTAGAAATAAAGGATTTCACCGTCGTCACCCTCATATATTACAAAGGGACGTGTCACAAAATTCGTTTTGTTACCAAGGAAGTTCTCTACAGTGTATGCAAATACTATTTCATTTGCATTATCGGTAAAGGCTTTCTTGAAAATCTCTTTATGTGCACCCTTTGTGCCAACCTCAAGCTCACCTATAAGTGCACTCTCGGCAATGTAGAGCATACCAAACTTAAGGGTATCGTCGTTAGAATAGCTGTACTTCCCTTCTCCTAGCACCGCTTTATAAACCTCGTCCTTTTCTACTCTCATAGCAAATCTGAGAGCGGGAGTGTTGTTTATTCTAAGGGAGGCTCCAATATGCTCAAAAAGAGGTACTACCGAGTCTGCTTCAAAATCAACTCTGCTTGGTGATACCACAACGTCGTAAACAGTGTTTCCGTCGCCGTCCAGAAGTCGAACGGTAGAAAGCTTTAAGTAAAGGTCAGATGCGGGAGTCATTGATACGTCAAAGGAAAATCTTACAGCGAAGGATTTTTTAACTGTGTTTTCACCCGACAAGTCTGTTACATCAAACGAAATCTTATTGTTCTCGTCGGTGTATTCAGAAATTTCCCATCCCGTCGGAAGACCTGACGTGGTAATGTTACCGTTAAATTCAAGGCTGTCGGCGTAGGTGTAAACAAGCTCTACAGATGATACTCCGTTTTGGGGAAGCTCATTTATTTCGGTTACAAAGTTTACTGTCGTTCCTCCATGAACGGTTTTCTCAGCATCGGAGGTAAGTCTTACTTCAGTGCTGACGGCAGGAAGCAGTGGGATTATAGGAGTTTCTATAACCGATGCGGCTATATTTATACCCAGTGACGACACAAGTGTCAGTGTCAAAATCACTGCAAGTATTACGGAAAATCTTTTTTTCATATCTTTGTCCTTTCAAAATAGGGGGGATTGCTTCTTCTATTATTTTAAACTAAAACGTTTAAAAAGTCAAACCTTTTCTCCAAAAAGCATGAGTGCTTCTCTTGCCGCCGCCTGCTCTGCCTCTTGCTTTGTACGTCCCTCTCCCACACCTATTTCGTTGGAGTTAAGCTTTACCCTTATCTTAAAGGTCTTGGCATGGTCGGGACCGCTTGATGAAATCTCCTCGTATTCAAGAATATCACCCTTTGAGTTCTGTACAAGCTGTTGGAGTGAGCCTTTATAGTTTTTCGAGCCGCCCTTTTTAAGAGTTGAAAGCATCTCTTCTATTCTGGGACGGGCTATCTCCATTACGAAGTCACGCACCGCATCGAGACTTGAAAAGCTGTCGAGATAAACGGATGCGATAATCGCCTCCGTTGCATCTGCGAGTATCGACTTTCTGTGGCGTCCGTCGGTTTTTTCCTCACCCTTTCCGAGAGCAAGGTATTCACCAAGTCCTATCCTTGTAGCGTAGTTAAAGAGTGCATCCTCGCAAACGGCATAGGCGCGTATTTTCGTAAGCTCTCCCTCGGGAAGCGATGAAAGAGATGAGAAAATATAAGAAGAAACCACGATGGAAAGCACAGAGTCACCGAGGAATTCAAGTCTCTCGTTACACTCCACTAAAAGCTTTTTTGCCTTTTTCTCGTTGGCAAAGGAGGAGTGGGAAAGTGCTGTGAGAAGATACTCTATATTCTTATATTTATGCCCGATAATATCTTCAAGCTCTCGGGCTTTTTTAATAAATTCATCTGTATAAAGCTCTTTACTGTTCATTTTCCTTCTCACCCGAGGCTTTTCTTTCTTCACGCATCTTTAAAGCCGCCTCTTCGATTTCTTTAATTATTTCCGTTTCTACAAAAATCTTTGCCTGTCGGCAAGCGGAGAAGATACCCTTCTCGCCCGAATTTCCGTGTGCCTTTATAACAGGGGCAGAAACACCGAGCAGTGGCGCTCCGCCGTATTCGGTGTAGTCCATGGACTTTTTAAGCTTCATTGCCTCACCCTTCAGGAAAAGTGCACCGATGAGCGTTAAAAAGTTCTTCTTGAACATTGACTTCAAGGTCTTTGACATGAATTTGCCAAAGCCTTCAACAAGCTTGAGAATTATGTTTCCCGTATAGCCGTCTGCAACAAGCACGTCGCAAACGGAGTTTACGATATCTCTGCCCTCAATGTTTCCAACAAAGTTTATATCCTTTGTATCTCGGAGGAGAGCGTAGGTCTCACGGGCAAGGTCGTTGCCCTTGGTTTCCTCAGTGCCGTTATTTATAAGAGCCACACGTGGGCTTTCTATCTCAAACATATTCTGCATATAGATAGAGCCCATAACGGCAAACTGCTTCATGGAGTCGGCGGAAGGCGCAACGTTTGCACCCGAGTCAATGAGAAGCATGGGCTTGCCCAGTGGGATAACCGCACCGATTGCCGCCGCCTTTATGCCCTTCATGCGTCTTACAATAAGACTTGCACCTGCAACGAGTGCACCTGTATTTCCGCTTGATATAAAGGCATCTCCCTCTCCGTTTTTGAGAAGGGTAAGTCCCACGCTCATAGAGGAATCCTTTTTGGATTTTATAACCACAAGATAATCGTCCTCCATGGTTACAACGCTTTCAGCGTGTACAATCTTAAGGCTTTCGCTCTCGCTCTCGTGAAGAGCATCGAGTGCTTCTCTTATTACCTTTTCCTGTCCTACAAGAGTTACGTCAACTCCAAGCTCACGCTTTGCCTTGACAGCACCCTTGACTGCCTCTATTGCTGCGGTGTCTCCGCTCATTGTATCAATAATAAGTCTCACAGGGAGTATTCCTCCTTTATCTCTTTAATTCTGTTTATACATCGCTCCCCTATAGCACCGTTTCTCGCCTTTTTTGAGCCCTTGACCTTTTTGTCAAGAGGGGCTATTATTCCAAAATTTACGTTCATGGGCTGAAATGAGGTGACCGAGGGGTTTGAAACGTAGTTTGCAAGAGCACCGATTGCGGTGTCTTTTCCAAAATCTATTCCTTTTTCGCAGATGGCAAGTCTTGCGGCGTTGAGTCCTGCCACAAGTCCGGAGGAGGCTGATTCAAGATAGCCCTCAACTCCCGTCATCTGTCCTGCAAAAAAGATGTTCTCCCTCTCTCTCATGGAGTAGAAGGGTGTGAGGAGCTTCGGTGAATTTATAAAGGTGTTTCGGTGCATTACGCCGTATCTTAAAAAGTTTGCGTTTTTAAGGGCGGGAATAAGTCCGAAAACTCTCTTTTGCTCAGGGAATGTCAGGTGCGTCTGGAAGCCTACGATGTTATACATCGTGCCCTCTGAGTTGTCCTGTCTGAGCTGTACCGTGGCATATGCCTCTTTCCCTGTCTTGGGGTCGATGAGTCCGACAGGCTTCATAGGCCCGAAAAGAAGCGTTTCATAGCCTCTTTCTGCCATTACCTCAACGGGCATACACCCCTCGAAAACACGAAGGTCGGTATCGAAGGTGTGAAGCTCGGCTGTTTTAGCGCTTACAAGCTCACGGTAGAATACGTCGTATTCCTCACGGGTCATAGGGCAATTTATGTATGCCGCCTCACCCTTCCCCCAACGGGAAGCAATAAAGGCTGAGTCGAAATCTATCGACTCCTTTTCAACGATAGGTGCCGCCGCATCGAAAAAGGAAAGTGCATCGTCGCAAACACGGCTCTTTATAAACTCTGCCATCTTTCCGTCGGTGAGAGGTCCTGTTGCCACAACGGTTATATTGTCAAAATCAAAGTCAAATTTTTCCTCGGGGATAACCTCAATATTCGGATGAGAAGTTATTTTTTCTGTAATATATCTTGCAAAGCCAACTCTATCAACTGCAAGACAAGCGCCTGCAGGCACTCTGTTTGCCATTGCCGACTCCATAACGATGCTCTGGAGCTCTGCCATTTCGGCTTTAAGTATTCCAACTGCATTTTCAAGGGAGTCGGAGCGAAGGGAGTTAGAGCAGACAAGCTCTGCCATAAATGGTGAATGGTGGGCGGGCGAGAAGCGTCGAGGCTTCATTTCAAAAAGCCTTACCTTCACTCCTGTATTTGCCGCACGCCATGCCGCCTCAACACCTGCAAGACCTGCACCGATTATATCAACTGTTTTCATACTCAGCTCTTCTTTTTTGAGGGGCAGTTTTTGTTTGAGCAAACGGGTGCTTCATCTGCCTTCTTTCTTACCATGTAGCCCTCGGCACAGTGAGGACACTTTTCTCCTGTGGGCATATACCATGCGGAGAAGTCGCACTTCGGGTAGTTATCACAGCCGTAGAACACCTTTTTACCTGCTCTCTTGGTGATAACGTTTCCTCCGCACTTGGGGCATTTTACGCCAATTTCCTTGGCTATCTGCTTTGTATAACGGCAGGTAGGGTATTTTTCACAAGCGTAAAATTCGCCGTATCTGCCTTTTTTAAGAAGTACCTTTCCGCCACATTCGGGACATACCATGCCCTCTGCAACAACGTCGGGCTTCTTCTCTACAATGTTGCCCGACTGGTCGAGCTGCTTTGTGTTCTTACATTCAGGGTAGTTGGGGCACGCCGCAAAGCGTCCGAATCTGCCCTTCTTCACTACCATCTTTGCACCGCACTTCTCGCAAACGATGTCAAGCTCCTCAACGGGCTCCTTTACCTCTACCTTTTCGGCACTTATCTCTGCCTTGTCAAGCAGAGATGCAAATTCATCGTAGAAGTCGTGAAGCACCTTTTTGTATTCAAGGCTTCCTTCTGCAACGCGGTCAAGCTTTTCTTCAAGTCCTGCTGTGAAGCGGTAATCAACGATGGTGGAGAAATATTTATCCATTATCTCAGTAATTACCTCGCCAAGCTCTGTGGGACGGAAGAATTTGCCCATTCTCTCAATATATCCTCTTGCAAGGATGGTGGTTATTGTAGGTGTGTAGGTGCTGGGACGTCCGATGCCCTTTTCTTCAAGCACCTTTATAAGAGTTGCTTCTGTGTATCTGAAGGGAGGCTGAGAGAAATTCTGCTTGGGAACAACCTCAAGCATTGTAAGTCCTTCTCCTTCTTTAAGTGTCGGGAGAGTTACGTTCTCCTCTTCCTCGTCCTCATCATCGGGAGTAACGTTATAAAGTGCCATAAAGCCGTCAAACCTTCTTGTCTCGCCCTTGCCACGGAAGAGGTACTCTGCCTTGGGGCTTGTTGCGGTAACCTCAACGCTTACCGTATCGTAAAGTGCGGTTTCCATCTGACTTGCAACAAAACGGCACCATATAAGTCTGTAAAGCTTATACTGGTCGTTTGTAAGATAAGGCTTTGCTGCCTCGGGTGTAATATTAACGTCTGAGGGGCGGATTGCTTCGTGAGCGTCCTGTGAGTTGCCCTTCATCTTGAATACACGGCGTGTTTTGGGATAGTATTTATCTCCGTAGTTTGCTTTGATAAAGCTTTCTGCCGCATCTGCAGCTTCATTTGATACTCTTACAGAGTCGGTACGCATGTAGGTGATAAGACCGTGGTCGCCAAGCTTTCCGAGATGCACACCTTCGTAAAGCTCCTGTGCAACACTCATAGTCTTCTTCGACTGGAAGTTGAGCTTGCGGTTTGCCTCCTGCTGAAGCTGGGAGGTGGTAAACGGAGGTGCGGGGTTACGCTTCTTTGAGCCTTTCTTAAGGCTTGTAACAGAAGATGTCGCTCCCTCAAGTCCTGCAAGTACCTTATCCGCATCATCTTTCGTGTGAAGCTCTATCTTACCATTCATATCTCCGAAAAATCTCAGCTTGAACTTCTTGCCTGTTTCGGGCTTGAATATGCCGTCAACTGTCCATGACTCAACAGATACGAAGTCCTTTATCTCATTTTCACGCTCTACCACGAGCTTTGTGGCTACCGACTGAACTCGTCCTGCGGAAAGTCCGTTTTTAACCTTTTTCCAAAGGAGAGGAGAGAGCTTATAGCCCACTATTCTGTCGATAAGTCTTCTCGCCTGCTGTGCATCAACAAGGTCGGGATTGATAGCGGAGGGATTGTGTATTGCCTCCTTTACAGCGTTCTTCGTAATCTCGTTGAAATAAACTCTGAACGCCTTTTTATCATCAAGACCCAGCACCGTTGCAAGATGCCATGAAATAGCCTCTCCCTCTCGGTCAGGGTCGGTTGCGAGATATACCTTATTTGCATTTTTTGCTTCCTTTTTAAGCTCGTTGATAAGGTCAGCCTTGCCTCTTATGTTGATATACTTCGCCTTGAAGTCGTCCTCAATGTCGATACCCAGAGTACTCTTGGGAAGGTCTCTTATATGTCCCTTTGAAGCTACTACCTTATAGTTTGAACCAAGATATCCTTTAATTGTACCTGCTTTTGTAGGTGACTCAACAATTACAAGATTTGCCATTACTTTCTCCTTAAATTTCAGTTAAGTTTATATTTTCCACCGGGCAACGCCGTGATAAGTCCGTCAAGCTCAAGCTCGGTTAAAGCCGTCAGCACGTCGGTGACGGGGTGGGCTTCGTCGATAAGCTCCTCGTCGTTGAAGCTGCCCTTCATTAGTTTTTCGTATATATAAAGCCTTGTTCCGTCAAGTACGGGCATTTTTTTCTTTTTCTCCACTTTCTTTTTCTCACCGCCAAGCGGCTTTGCTCCTTTAGTTAAAAGATATTTACATCCCTTGAAGGTTATACCGTCCTCGTCGGGAGCATAGGTGTTATTGCCGATTTTAAGCGATGCTTCGCCTGTGGATATTGCACCGCTTATTTCGGGTGCTTCTATCACGTAGGTTTCATCTGCAAGACCTGCCAGTATGCGGTTTCGTTCGGGAAAATATCTTGCATCGGTAAATGGCGGATACTCTGATATAACCGCACCGTTCTTTGCAATTTTGTCGATAAGGTTTTTGTTTGATGCGGGATAATACTTATCTATGTCAACACCCATTACTGCAACGAAGGGTTTGCCTTTTTCCACACTTATCTCGGCGGGGACTGTGTCTATTCCGTCTGCCACGCCACTGATAAGAGTGTAGCCCATATCAAGAAGGTGCGTTGCGGTGTCTCTTGCAATCTCCTCGCCCCTTTTCGTCATACGCCTCGTTCCAACGAAAGCGGCACATCGCTTTTTCAGACAGGCAAGGTCGCCTCTGACGTAGATAATATAGGGCTTGTCCTTAAGCCTTTCAAGCATTCTGGGGTAGAGTGCTGAATTTGCAGTTACAATCTTTATTCCGAGAGAAGTACATTTTTCAATTATTCTTCTTGCCTCGGCGAGATTCTTGTTTTCAAGAGCATTGATTATACTCATGTCAATTCCTGCAGCTTCAAGCACTTCTCTTGACGCAAGGTACGCTTCCTCAGGTGAGAATTTTCTGTAAACCGCACCTATACGAGCGCATGAAAATTCAAGCACCCGTGTTAGCCATACCCAATATACGAGCTTTTCCGTCATATCACGCCTTTCCTTTTCATCATGGAGTGATACATACAAAGCGCTGCCGCAACAGATGCGTTAAGGGATTCTGTGTTCTCCATGGGAATTATCACCTTTTCGTCGGCAAGTGCTATCGCCCTCTCGCTGAGTCCCCTGCCCTCACTGCCTATCATGATTGTAGCAAAAGCGGTATCAGTCTCTTCAAGGGGTATACTGTCGTGGTGAAGCGCTGTGGCGATTATTTTTTCACTTACTCCCCTTGCATATTCCACGGCAAAATCAATATTTTCAAACGAGCGTGTAGGTATTTTGAACACTGCACCCATGGTAGAGCGAACTGTTTTGGGGCTGTATACGTCGGCACATCCGACTGTCAGCACCTCAGATACTCCGAAAGCCACGGCAGTACGGAGAATAGTGCCAAGATTACCAGGGTCCTGTATTCCTTCGAGAAGGATGAGACTCGATTTCCCCGAAGCCTTGATTTCGGGCTTTTTGAAGATAGCGAATATGCCCTCGGGGGATTTTTCATCACTTATTTTTGCATACACGTCAGAGGTAACGAGATAAATCTCATCTGCCGTAATATCGGGATTTTTTTCGTAGTATTCTTCGGTGACAAAAACGGTTTTGGGTGCACCCGACCAAAGAAGCCCTTCAAGATAGAGCTTTTTCCCTTCGGTAAAAAACAGATTTTCACTGTCTCTCACTTTTTTATCGTGAAGGTCAAGGGCTGACATCACCAAAGCGTTTTTGCGTGAGGTTATTTTAATCATATTCTAATTCCCTGAAAGGTTTTTCTTTTTTCAAGTTCTTTATCTATTTCGTCAAGGACAACAAACTTCTTCATACTCCAAAGCGGTGATATAAGATGCTCCCTATCCCCGTCCCCCGTAAGTCTTTGTATGACTGTTTCGGGCTTAATATACTCAAGCTCGTCACAAACGAGCTTTACGTAAGAGTCAAGCTCAAAGGTGGGGCACTCCCCTCGCATATAAAGCTTTTCAAGGGGTGTCCCTCGAAGCACGTGGAGAAGATGAAGCTTTATACTGAATACGTCAAGAGCGTTTACACGTGTGACGTTTTCTATCATCATATCGTAAGTCTCACCGGGCAGTCCGTTTATAAGATGGACGCAAACCTTAATATCACGCTTCTTCATCTTTTCATAGCCCCGAAGAAAATCGTCGTAGGTATGACCTCGGTTTATAAGCCGTGCCGTTTCGTCAAAGGTGCTTTGGAGACCAAGCTCTACGTTGAGGTAGGTGGTGTTTGAAATCTCAGAAAGCAGATCTGCCGTGTCATCGTCGATACAGTCGGCACGGGTGGCAACAGACAGTCCCACGACGTTTTCAAAAGAAAGCACCTCGGAATAAATCCTCTTTAAGGTATCAAGAGGTGCATAGGTATTGGAATGTGCCTGAAGGTAGACTATAAATTTATCCGACTCCCACTTACGGCTCATTTTTTCCTTTTCGTGATTAAACTGTGATATAAGGCTTTCCTTTGAGCCTGTACCGCTTCCGTCAAGGCAATATATGCAACCGCCAACACCGCACCTGCCGTCAATGTTGGGGCAGGTAAATCCTGCGTCAAGAGATATCTTCGTAACCTTACCGCCAAAGGTGTGCCTTAGGTGGTAATTCTGGGTGTGGTATCTTTTGTTATCGTCCGAATACATAAATCCGCTTTTTGCCATAAAGACACCTCCCCCGCATTACATTGTCTACAATAATAATATATAAAAATGTCTTTGTCAATAAAAATTTTTCTATTATTAGGTATAAAATATTTCTTTTGTTACAAAATAATGGTAAATACTTGTATTTTGAGGTGCAGATTTTGATTAAAGGATTTAACAGAAGAGTAGTTGTAATGAAGAACCCCGACTCACATCTTTTCGAGGAAGCGTACTTTATCGTAAAGGAAAATGCGGTATGCGGAAAAAGGGATTCGGGGGCTCTTGATGCGGCAAAAAAAATAGTGCGTCAGATGGAGGAGGAAAACGCCTACGGCAAGGAAAAAAGAAAGAGTGACAGAATAAAAGCGCTTCTCTTTTTACTCCTTGGAATAATAGTTGGAATCCTTATATGTCTTGTGTAAAAAAACCTTGCTTTTTTCTCTTTTTCGTTATATAATAATTGTGTATGTGAAAATATGTAAATTTTACGGAAAGGAGGTACTTTAATGTTCTTAAAAGCTTTGACCATGCATGGCTTTAAGTCGTTCCCCGACAAGACTGTTATTTCCTTTGACAGGGGTATTACTGCCATTGTGGGACCTAACGGAAGCGGTAAATCCAACATTTCGGACGCGGTACGTTGGGTTCTTGGTGAAATGTCACCTAAATCTCTCCGAGGCTCTAAAATGGAGGACGTTATTTTCAACGGAACAGCTAGGCGTAAGCCTGCAGGCTATGCCGAGGTTGTTATGACGCTTGACAACACCGACCGCCGTTCAAGCTTTGACTCGGACGAAATTAACGTTTGCAGAAGACTTTACCGCTCGGGCGAGAGCGAATACTACATAAATCAGAAGCAGGTCCGTCTTCGCGACATTGTTGATATATTCCTTAACACAGGTATCGGACGTGAGGGCTATTCTGTCATCGGACAGGGTAAAATAGCCGACGTTATCAGTACTAAAAGCGATGAAAGACGAGGAATTTTTGAAGAGGCGGCAGGTATCTCCAAGCTCCGTTATCAGAAAAAAGAAGCAACGAATAAGCTTGAAAAGGTGTCGGATAACCTCACCCGAATAAACGATATTCTCACCGAGGTAGAATCCAGACTCCCCTCCCTTGAAAGACAGAGCGAAAAGGCATCGAAGTATCTTATACTCAAAAAAGAGCGTACCGAGCTTGAGGTTTCCTCGTTTGCCGAGCGTATTGCAGAAATAGAAAAAGAAAAGGAAACGGCATACAGTAATACTGCCCTTCAAAACGAGCGTCTGAATAACGCCGAGGAAAAGCTTCTTGAAATTGACCGTGAGGTTGAGGAAAACTATCTGTCGGTGCAAAAGGAAAAGATGACCGAGGGAAATCTCCGCCGTGACAGAGACTCTCTTCTGACACGCCTTTCGGAAATTCAGTCATCCATCTCCATTCATGAAAACGACCGCTCACACTATGTGGAGCTTATTGCAGATATAACCGCTGAAAAGGAAGCGAATATAAAGCGTCTTCACGACCTTTCCCTCGAAAAAGAGGTTCTTGAAAAGGAAAAAGAAAACGCAAAGGCACTCCTCTTAACCGTTGAGGACGAGATTACCTCAAAAAATTCTACGGCCTCCCTCAAGCGTGACGAGCTTACACGTGCTGAGGAAGAAACGAACACTGAAAAAGAGGCTCTTGAAAAGGTACTTTTGCAGAAGAGTGAAAACGACCTTATGCAAAAGGAGGGTGAGAGCTATAACCTTATCCGCCGTGAAAGACTTGAAGCGGTAGGAGCAGAAAAAAAGACAGCCGAGGAAGCCTACGGTAACGCCAAGAGGGAGAAAAAGGAAATTGACTCCGAGCTTGACCGCGTTGAAGAAGACCTTGCAAAGAAGAACGTAGTGCTTTCAGATGGTAAGGAAAAGATTTCCGCACTGGAAGAAGAAGCGGCGGAACAAAACGAGATAAAGCAGAGTCAAAGACTTAAGCTTCTTGAAGTAAATCAGAGACGTGAAACACTCCAGAGAATGGATAGGCTTCTCGACGGCTTTTCGGGAAGCGTTAAGGCGGTGGTTTCCTCCGACCTTACAGGTATTCACGGACCTATCTCAAAGCTTATTGTAACAGATAACGAATACATAACAGCCATCGAGACATGTCTCGGTGCGCAGATGCAGAACATCGTAGTTGACGATGAGAGAAGTGCAAAGGAGGCTATCGCCTACCTTAAGCGTACAAATCAGGGACGCGCCACCTTCCTCCCTCTCACCACCGTCAACGGAAACGAGACCGATACCCGTGACATTGAAAGAATGCATGGCTTCATATCGGTTGCCTCAAGGCTTATAAGATGCGAGGAGAAATACCGAGGTATAGTAAAGAGTCTTCTCGGAAGAACTGTTGTTGCTACCGACATTGACGCGGCAAACGAGATTGCGAGAAAGACGGGCTTCAAGGTGAGAATTATCACCCTTGACGGTCAGCTTATCAATGCAGGCGGTTCCTTCACAGGAGGTCAGAGCCTTAAAAACAGCGCTATTCTTACCCGCCGTGCGGATATTGAAAAGCTTGACAGCGAGGGACGTGAGATTGAAAAGCGTATTTCCAAAATAACTGCTGAAATCACACGTATCGAAAACGAAAAGGCAGAGCTTCAAAACTCCTTCCTTGAGCTTGAACGTGACGTTGAGCTTCTCGAAAAGCGTGAGGACGAGCTTCTTCGTCAATCCGACGTTTACGAGGAAAGAATAACTGCCCTCAAAGCAAGACTTGCAGAGGTCACAGAGGAATACGAAAAGATACTTCATACCTCCGACGTTACAAGCGACAACCTTTCCTCCATTATCGAAAACGGCAGGAAACTTGAAGAAGACCTTGCCTTGGCACGCCAGCGTGTAAAGCATCACGAGGAGCGAGAGGACAGCATAAAGACAGAAATTTTCACCTTGATGGAGGAGATAACAGCCCTTGGCGGGAAAAAGAGCGATGCGGAAATTACCCTTGCATCATCGGGTGAAAGAATAAATGCAAATCTAAATCAGAAGTCAGAGCTTGAAAGAGCTGTGTCCGAGGCTGACCGAAAGGCTGAGGAGCTTCGTGCCCGTGGTGAGAGCTCCAACGAGAGCATTGCGAATGCAAAGCTTGAAAAGATAAAGACCGAGGAAGACATAAAGAAGATTGACGAGGAGATAAAATCTCACGCCGACCTTGCTTCATCGCTTGAAGCCTCCTCTATGTCTATGAGAGTTACACAAAAACAGCTCACCGAGGAAAAGGAAAATGCTTTCCGTCTCTATACCCAGTTCAAGGCACGCTCCGAGGAGCTTGAAAAGGAAAAGCTTTCCATACTCACCCGACTTGCAGAGGATTATGAAATGGACCTTGATACGGCTATCATCTTTGCCGCAAGTGCTCATTCCAACCATACCCTCTCCAAGGAGGAAAAGGAAGAAAGACTTACCGTTCTTCGTGCCGAGATGAAGAAGCTTGGCTCGGTAAACCTTGACTCTGTTGAGGAATACCGTGAAACGAAGGAGCGTTACGACTTCCTCAAGGGACAGTACGACGATGCTGAAAGTGCTAAAAAGAGCCTTGAAAAGCTTATCGTTACCCTTGAAAATACAATGCGTGACACCTTCTCAAAGGCACTTGTGCTTATTCAGAAGGCATTTCGTGAAACCTTCACCGAGCTTTTCGGCGGCGGTACTGCCGAGATAGTTGTAAGCGGTGAGGACGTTCTTGAATGTACTATTGACATAAACGTTCAGCCTCCGGGCAAGATAATAAAGAGTCTGTCACTTCTTTCGGGTGGTGAACAGAGTATCGTAGCTATTGCCCTCTATCTTGCAATTCTCAAGGTTTCTCCCTCACCTTTCTGTATTTTCGACGAAATTGAGGCGGCACTTGACGAGGCAAACGTTAATCGTTTCGGTGAATACTTAAAACGCTATTCAATGTCAACTCAGTTTATCGTAATCACTCACCGCCGAGGCACTATGGAGGCGGCTGATATGCTTTACGGTATCACCATGCAGGAAAAGGGCGTTTCAGACTATCTGAGAGTAAGCCTTGCCGAATACGGAGGAGAAATGAACTAAATGGGATTTTTTGAAAAATTAAAATCGGGACTCTTGAAAACAAAAAACGCACTTGTAAAAGAGGTGTCCTCTATCTTCTCGGGTCTCTCGACCTTTGACGATGACTTCTTTGAGGAGCTTGAGGAAACGCTCATTCTTGCAGATATGGGCGTAAACCTTACAGAAAGCGTTATCGAAGAGCTCCGCGACAAAATAAAGAGTGAAAAAATAAAAGAGGGCGACGTTGCAAAGACGGCACTTTTTGAAATTCTAGCATCCAAGCTTGAAAGCGACACTGTGCCCTTAAACCTTAAAACCAAGCCTTCGGTAATTCTCGTTATCGGAGTAAACGGAGTTGGTAAAACCACCTCTATTGCAAAAATAGCCTCTTACCTTAAAAGTGAGGGCAAGAAGCCCCTTCTTGCCGCCGCAGATACCTTCCGTGCCGCCGCTATCGACCAGCTTGGTATATGGGCGGAGCGTGTAGGAGTTGAAATGATAAAGCAGAGTGAGGGCTCCGACCCTGCCGCTGTTGTGTACGATGCCATCGGTGCAGCTCGCAAAAAGAGTGCCGACGTGCTTATCATTGATACCGCAGGCAGACTTCACAACAAGAAGAACCTCATGGACGAGCATGCAAAAATCGACAGAGTCATTACCCGTGAGCTTCCCGATGCATCCCGTGAGACTCTTCTCGTCCTTGATGCCACAACAGGTCAGAATGCGGTAAATCAGGCAAAGGAATTCAAAAACTCGGCAGGTCTTACAGGACTTGTTCTCACAAAGCTTGACGGCTCTGCAAAGGGCGGTATAGTATTCTCTGTAAAAGAGGAGCTTGGTATACCCGTTAAATTTATCGGCGTTGGCGAGGGACAGGACGACCTTCGACCCTTTGTTCCCGAGGACTACGTAAAAGCACTTTTTGAATAATGCAAAATGCTTTTGCATAAGCAATATGCTTTAAAAAAATCGACGAGATTTTGAGGAATTAGAAATTAGAAATTAGAAATTAGAAATTTTGGAACATTCCCATAGGGAAATTATAATTGATTGTAATTTTCCTA
>JAZOLO010000005.1:0-19718 GCA_045653035.1 Eubacteriales bacterium | reverse complement strand
CCGCAAATGAAACTTATGAGGAATTAACACCACTACTCAAAAAAATATCTGCTCAGAAAAAGACTATTTCAAAGCAGATAAAAGAAGCAGAGCAAAAACAAGAGGAATTTAAACTCATAACAGAAAATATGAGCGAAGGACTTTTGATTATTGATAAGGATTTCAATATTCTTTCTTATAATCAGGCGGCTAAAACCTTGCTTGAAGTTGACGATTCTGAAAGCAGAAGTGTTCTTTCTTTCAACAGAAGTCGTGGTTTTAGAAATACAATTGAAACGGCACTTGCAGGTTCACGTAGCGAAAACGATATTACCCACGACGAAAACACATATAATCTGATTGCAAATCCCGTTTTTGAGGGGGATAAAATAATTGGCGCTGTTATGGTAATTATTGATATTACCGAGAGTGTAAAGCGTGAACAACTTCGTCAGGAATTTACATCTAATGTATCACACGAATTGAAAACTCCGCTTACATCTATTTCAGGCTTTGCAGAGATGATGAAATCAGGCGGTACGCCGGACGAAACGGTTATTGACTTTTCTACTTCTATTTACGATGAAGCACAAAGACTTATCACTCTTCTCAGCGACATTATGAAAATATCTGAACTTGACGAGGGCGTAGTTCCGGTTGAAAAAGAAAATGTTGACATCCATGAGCTTTCAAAGGATATTGTGAAAAGACTCACACCTATTGCCAATAATAGAAACATTACATTCAACATCATTGGCGATACTGCCACTGTTTATGGTGCGAGAAAAATCCTTGACGAAATGATATATAACCTTTGCGATAATGCAATCAAGTATAACAAAGAAAACGGCATAGTTGATGTGATTATAAATACCACCGACAGCAAAGTAAATCTGACCGTCAGAGATACGGGAATAGGTATTCCAGCACATGAACAAAACAGAGTATTTGAACGCTTTTACAGAGTGGATAAAAGTCATTCTAAACTTGTTGGTGGCACGGGACTTGGTCTTTCTATCGTAAAACACGGAGCAACATACCACGATGCTGAAATCTCTCTTGATAGCACAGAGGGAAAAGGTACAAGTGTAAAAATCAGTTTCCCCAAAAATTAATATACATTAAAACAAATTGAGGTTACGCATAAAAAGTATGCGTAACCTCT
Organism: Eubacteriales bacterium; assembly: GCA_045653035.1. GTDB lineage: Bacteria > Bacillota > Clostridia > Oscillospirales > SIG627 > RGIG6353. The sequence goes on along the minus strand of JAZOLO010000005.1, from coordinate 18,574 downwards.
TTTGAATTTAATGATTAACTTTAATAAAATTATAAACCAAATACAGTAATATGTCAATAAAATTACTGTTGTATGTCTTTTGAAATTCTTTGTAGATTTGTTTCGCTTTTTCGCTTGACTTACTCGAACCTTTACGGTATTGTGTGTGTTACAGAAAAAGCGAGGTGATGAAAATGGCAAAACGAAGACCTTCAGGAGATGGTATGGTAAGACTGAAAAAAACCAGATGAATGGGAAGGCAGAATTGTAGTGGACTACAACGAAAAAGGCAATCCCATAGCAAAGAGTGTACTTGCCAAGACCGAGAGTGAATGTAATAAGAAACTAAAAGAGCTTAAGGACAAAATCGGCATCACAAGACGGAATCGAGTCAAAAGCAGTATGCCATTCACAGAATGGATAGACTTCTGGTATCAATACTACTGCAAGATAGGAGTGAAAATAACTACCCAAGAGGGATATGAATCAAGAATATACAAACACATAATACCAAAACTCGGAGATATACCCATCAACAAGCTCACGCAGAATGACCTGCAAAAATTCTACACAGACCTCAACCAGAATGGCAGACTAAGATATGCTGAAACCCTCGGCAAAGGATTATCCGACAGATTAGTCAGAAGCTGCCACGCTAACTGCAGAACGGCACTGCAAAGGGCAGTAGATGATGGACTAATCAAAACAAACCCTGCCGTAGGATGTAAACTGCCGCCAAAGAAAGCAAGAGAGATGCAAGTGCTATGCTAAGAAGAAACTAAGAAGAAATGAAAAGGTTCCGTACTTTTATAAATTATTTCAAATAAAACAAAAACCTCAGAAACCGCTTGGTTACTGAGGTTTAAGGTGGTCGAGGCGACAGGATTTGAACCTGCGGCCTCTGCGTCCCGAACGCAGCACTCTACCAAACTGAGCCACGCCTCGATACCTATTATATTTTCAACCACAAAATACGATTTATTTCGTATCTGCGGGTTTTTATGTGGTCATAGCGGTATTAACCGCCTTTTTTGAATACGATACCACCGATAAAGTGGCTGGTTGTAAGGGATTTAAGGTTTTAGACCAATCATTCGGTATATGCCCCAGAACGAAGCACGCTACCAAACTGAGCTAGATCTCGGTTCACACAGGCTAGTATAGCATAAAACAACTTTTTAGTCAATCCTTATTTCAGAAAAAAGAGTGTGCTTTTGTGTAGGTTTAGAATAGATGTGTTACAGTTTATATGATGAATGGTTTAACCTTCCCTACATTTTGTCTTGCAACTTAACTGTAACACAGGATTTTCCATTTGTCAGTACTTTTTTATTACCTACTGTAACAGGTGGTTTTAATATCGCTCAGTTTTATTTTACCGAGATTATATCTTGAAAACTTTGGCTCAGAGGTCAACGGTGTCCTTTCAACTATAAAACAGATTTTTGTATATTTGTTTCTTTTAGGGGCTGGTGTATGAGTTGCTACAACTCAGGCTTTGTATAAGAGAATCGGTGAAAAAGATTACAAGAGTGCAAGTGAAGTCCTTTGTGCTACACATTCTTATTACATAAAAACAGGAATAAAGAGAAGCGTACTAAATATGTATATACAATAAATTTTTCACGTGATACTCTTTGTGACATAAATTTCGCAGAAAACATTATTAATATCATAGAAAAATACGGTATCAACTATTCTTGTATAGCTGTTGAAATTCTTGGAGATAAGTGCTTAAATTATGATGAAAATTTAGCAATGGTGCGAAATTTTCTATTCTTTTATTAGCCGTATAGCTGGCTTTGATATGGCTAATTCATCTGATTTCAAGCTTTTGGACAGAAAGGTTGTTGATGTACTCAATAAAATGCCGAAAAGAGGCTTTTTCAGAGCAATTTCTTATTGGGTAGCGGCAGCCGGTTCAGTTGTAGTAAAAGATGTTGCCAAAAATGCCATTGTGGCGGGTGTTCCTGCTAAAGCAATTGGATATAAAGACAAAAACAATCTTAACTTTCAAGGCTAAATGATGTTTGTTTATGAAATTTCATAAACAAACTTAAAGTGGGAAATATAAATGATTTCACGATGATGCAAAGCAAAAAAGACCGAAAAACCTTAAATTAGGTTTTTCGGTATAATTTAACTTTATTTTATCAGAAGGCATTTATTTTGACAAATGTGTGGATAAAAAGTATAAGAATAAGAGATAAAACCTTTTACAGTTTTATCTCTTATTTCTGTACCTTGTAATGCTTATATATTATTTTGAACTACTGTTATTAAATGCATTTAGAATCACACGCTCTTTTTTCGTAATTATTTTTCAAAGAAAAATATACCTTAAATTTGCATTTAATAAGACAACGCTAATTAGTACATTCCCATTCCGGGGTTAGGAGCTGCGGGAGCTGCAGGGGCTTCTTCCTTCTTATCAGCAACAAGTGCTTCTGTTGTAAGAGCCATAGCCGCAACAGATGCTGCATTTTGGAGAGCAGAACGTGTTACCTTAGCAGGGTCAATGATACCTGCCTCAAACATATCAACGTATTCTTCTGTATAAGCGTTGAAGCCGTAAGCCTTCTTCTTGCAAGTGAGAATCTTGTTGATGATAACAGAGCCTTCGAAGCCTGCGTTTTCAGCAATCTGACGAGCAGGCTCTTCAAGAGCACGGAGAACAATGGAAACACCGACTCTTTCGTCACCGTTAGTTGTAGCAAGAAGCTTTTTAACCTCGGGGATAACGTTGAGAATAGCAACTCCGCCGCCGGGAACGATACCATCTTCAACTGCCGCACGGGTAGCGTTGAGAGCATCTTCGATTCTAAGCTTCTTTTCCTTCATTTCTGATTCTGTTGCGGCACCAACCTTGATAACAGCAACACCGCCTGCAAGCTTTGCAAGTCTTTCCTGAAGCTTTTCTTTATCGAATTCAGAAGTTGTAACTTCCATAGAAGATTTGATTTGAGCAATTCTGTTCTTGATTTCCTCTGAGTTTCCTGCACCGTCAACAATGATGGTAGTTTCCTTGTTAATCTTAACCTGCTTAGCACGACCGAGCTGAGCAACTGTTGCTTCCTTGAGGTCAAGACCAAGCTCTTCTGTTATTACCTCACCACCTGTAAGGATTGCGATGTCACGAAGCATTTCTTTTCTTCTATCGCCAAATCCGGGAGCCTTAACTGCAACGCAGGTAAATGTTCCGCGAAGCTTGTTTACAAGGATAGTGGAAAGAGCTTCGCCTTCAAGGTCTTCAGCAATGATAACAAGTTTCTTACCTGCCTGAACAACCTGTTCAAGAAGGGGAAGAATTTCCTGAATGTTAGAAATCTTCTTGTCAGTGATAAGAATGTAAGCATCGTCAATAACAGCTTCCATTTTGTCTGTATCAGTTACCATGTAAGGTGAGATATATCCTCTGTCAAACTGCATACCTTCAACAACCTCGCAGTAGGTTTCAGCAGACTTTGACTCCTCAACTGTGATAACGCCGTCAGAAGTAACCTTTTCCATAGCGTCAGCGATAAGCTTACCAATTATTTCGTCACCTGCAGAAACAGTACCTATACGAACGATATCGTTTGTGCCCTGAATTTTCTGAGCATTAGCGTTAAGAGTTTCAACAGCCTTGTCGATAGCCTTCTGAATACCCTTTCTGATAACCATAGGATTAGCCCCTGCGGTTACGTTCTTCATGCCCTCGCGGATAAATGCCTGAGCGAGGATTGTAGCGGTTGTTGTACCGTCACCTGCAAGGTCATTTGTCTTTGTAGCAACTTCTCTTACAAGCTGAGCACCCATGTTTTCAAATGCATCGTCAAGTTCAATTTCCATAGCGATTGTAACACCGTCGTTAGTGATAAGGGGAGTGCCGAACTTTCTTTCAAGAACAACGTTTCTACCCTTAGGACCAAGTGTTACTTTAACTGTGTTGGCAAGCTTGTCAACACCTGCGAGAAGCTTATTTCTCGCATCAATTCCGTAAATAAGTTCCTTTGCCATCTTAAATTACCTCCAATTATTCAACAACGGCGAGAATGTCGCCCTGTCTTACGATAATGTATTCAGCACCGTCAAGCTTTATTTCTGTGCCTGAATACTTGCTTGTGATTACTCTGTCTCCGATCTTAACGGTCATCTTGACTTCGTTTCCGTCAACGATTCCGCCCGGTCCTACTTCTACGACTTCTGCAACAGATGGCTTCTCCTTTGCAGCAGATGTGAGTATAATGCCGCTTTTTGTTGTCTCTTCGGTTTCAACCATCTTGAGAACAACTCTGTCAGCTAAAGGCTTAAGTTTCATAATAGTTCCTCCTGTATTATATCTTTTGATTAACTTTTATTGGTTTAGCACTCAAAGACTATGAGTGCTAACAAGTAATATTTTACACAAATTGGAATAAAAATCAAGTGTTTTGAATATTGTTCACATTAAATTCACAATTTAATTAAATTGTGTTTATCATCGACAGAAATTCTTCCTCGTTTATTACCTTTATTCCCAGTACTTTTGCCTTTGTAAGCTTTGAACCGGCATCACTTCCTGCCAGCACGAACGAGGTTTTTTTGGATACAGAGCCTGCCGCTTTTCCGCCGTTGTCAACGATAGCTTTTTCAGCCTCGGCTCTCGACATAGTGTTAAGAGTGCCTGTAACAACTACCGTCATACCGTCAAGCACAGACGACTTTTCGGTGGAAATAAACTTGGTATTAACTTCCGCCGTCTTAAGTGCATTTATTATTTTTTTACTTGATTCATGCGTGAAGAAGTCGGTGACACTTTTTGCAAGTATTTCACCGAAATCCTCCACAGAGCAAAGCTCCTCAAAGGTGGCGGCTTCTACCGACTCAATGGTCTTAAATCTCTTTGCGAGGCTGTATGCCGACTTTTCACCTATATGGTTTATACCAAGTGCAAAAAGCAGCTTTGAGAGACACAGATTCTTGGAATTTTCTATAGCCGTGAGAATGTTAAGAGCCGATTTTTCACCAAGTCCCTCAAGTACTTCAATATCCTCTTTCTTTATATAATATAGGTCTGAAACAGATGAGATGATTTTATTATTTATAAACAAATCTATAATTGCAGGACCAAGTCCGTCAATATTCATAGCATCACGGGACGCAAAATGAGTTATACTTCGGTGAAGCTGTGCAGGGCAGGCTGAATTTGTACAGCGTATTGCACTTTCCTCCTCCGATACAAAAACCTTTTCTCCGCAAGATGGACAGTGTTTAGGAAAGGAATAGGGGAGTGAGTTCTCAGGTCTCTTTGACGTGTCAACGTAAAGAACCTCGGGTATAATTTCACCCGCTTTTCTGACAATTATAGTGTCGCCCTCTCTTATATCTCTTTCTGCTATAAAATCCTTGTTGTGGAGGGTCGCACGCGATACGTTTGTGCCTGCAAGCCTTACGGTGTCGAAATTAGCGTTAGGGGTAAGAACACCCGTTCTGCCCACCTGAACGGTAATGGAACGGAGAACGGTAGGCTTTTCCTCGGGAGGATACTTGTAAGCCACCGCCCACTTGGGCACATTTGTAAGCTCACCCAGCACCTCACGCTCACCGAAATCGTCTACCTTTACTACTGCACCGTCAATGTCGAAGGAAAGCTCTTCTCTCATCTCTCCTCGTCTTTCAATGTCATTGAAAATTTCATTTGCAGTTTTGAAGACTCTCACGTCGGGTGAAACCTTAAAACCGAGAGCTTTGAGATATTCAAGTGACTCTCTGTGCGAGTGAAGCTCTTTTCCGCCCTCTATTTGCTGTATGTTAAAAATGAAAATGCTAAGCTTTCTCGAAGCGGTGACTTTTGAGTCGAGCTGTCTCAGTGACCCTGCCGCAGCATTTCGTGGGTTAGCGAGAAGCTGTTCACCTTTCTCTTCACGAGCTCGGTTAAGCTCATGAAAAACAGCTTTCGGCATATATACCTCTCCTCTTACCTCGATAAAGGGGAGCTTTTCGTTCAGATGAAGTGGGATTGCCCCTACGGTTTTGAGGTTTTCTGTAATATCTTCACCTACAACTCCGTCACCTCTCGTTGAGCCTCTTTGGAATTCACCGTCTCGGTATTCAAGGCTTACCGAAAGACCGTCGATTTTATATTCCACCGCAAAAAGAGTATCCTTTGAAACTCGCATTTTTTCAACCGACGCTTCAAGCTCTTCACGGCTGAACACGTCCTGAAGGCTCTGCATAGCAACTGCGTGGGTTACCTTTTCAAATTTGTCAAGCACTGCACCCCCAACTCTTTTGGTAGGGGAGGTAGGACTGTCAAACTCTGGGTGAGCTTTTTCAAGGTCCTGTAGTTCACGGTAAAGAGCGTCGTATTCGTAGTCGGGAATTTCGGGCGCGTCCTCAACGTAATACTTTTTACTGTGATATTCAAGAAGCCCTCTCAGCTCATTTATTCTTTTCTCTATCATTTTTTCACCTTTTTACTTAATTTCGTGCGGCTTTTGCTTTTCAAGCCATTCTTTTCTGTATTCATCGGATACCTTTTCACTTTTAAGAAAGGCTATTACTTCTGAGAGCTTTTTTACGGAATAGTCAACCATCGCACGTGCAATTCTTTCGTTCATTCCGTCGTGCATATCTCCCTCGTATGAGTTAGGGAAATTTGCCATCCACGCAAAAGGCGTGTTTATTCTTCTTAAGTTAAATTCATCAAAGCGGTGGGTGGACTCGCAAGACTCATCGTATACCTTATCAAGTCTTACCGCTTCGGGACGCACCCCGTACACCCAGCCCGTTTCTATAAAATCGGCATGACCGAACTTTTTCTTTTCTTCATTGTAAGAAGTGAGGATTTTTCTGTCATCTGAGGTAAGATACGGAAAGCCTTCGTTCAGTATCTTTTTAGGTGTTGCAAAATCTGCACCGAGTGAATAATCGAAAACCGAGTAAGGCACTTTATCATAAAGAAGCCCTCTTATAAAATAGGAAATCATAGCTTGATTTCCGCCATGACCGTCATAAATTAGTATCTTTGAAAAACCGTTTCTGTATATCTCGTCACAGGTCTCGCGAAGAATTCTAAGTCTTAATTCGGGAGAAAAAATAACAGTTCCGAGAAATTCGCCTGCTCCTGTTTTTTCTCCGAAATACATTGTAGGGAAAACCACCGCAAACTCTTTTTCACTTGCCCTTTTTGCAATTTCGGTTATGTGTATAATGTCAGTACCAACAGGCAAATGTTGTCCATGCTTTTCAAGACAGCCCACAGGTAAGATACAAAGTCCCGAAGACTCTTTTATGGCAGGAGAAAATTCCTCCTCACGCATATTTTCCCATAACATATTTTTCACCTCAAAAAATATTATATACTTTTTGGAAAGAAAAGTCAACGAACAGTATAATGATTTTTATAAAATGTAAATACTGTTTTCAAGGGACTTGAAGCTCACTCAAGTCTCTCTTTTTATTAGGATGAAATTTTCTTTTTCAGGTTGACTGCTTTTTTGTTGTGTGTTATAATTAAAAGGTCGTATGATAGAGTAAAAGGAGTAATAAATGAATTTTACAGCAGTTGTAAGTCAAGTGGCGATGCTCGGAATTATTATCCTTTTGGGATTTATTGTTTCTGCCACGGGATACATCAATATAAAAATAAAGGACTCGATATCAAAGCTTATAGTAAAATTGGTATTACCCTGTCTTATCATTTCATCAATTTCAGAAAAGACCTTCGTCCCTGAGCTTGCAAGTGAGCTTTTTACTGTTTTTCTCATGACCCTTTTCTGTATTTTTGTAATGTTTATAACAGGCATATTCACCGCAAAGTTTCTTCGTGTGCCCTCACCATCAAGGGCAGTGCATAAGCTTCTTTCATCGCTAGGAAACGTAATATTTATAGGCTACCCAGTTATAGTTGCCATGTACGGCGAAATGGGATTTTTCTATGCCATGATATATTGGCTTGTAAACGATTTGTTCCTTTGGACTGTCGGCGTTTTAATAATGTCTAAAAACAGTGGCAGTAAAAAAGCTTTTTTACTCAAACTTTTTAACCCCAACACCATATCCTTTGCGGTAGCACTTTTTATGTTCTTTAACGGAATAAAGCTCCCACCTGTAATAGCACCCGCAGTTGAAGCTATTGGTGACCTGACAGTACCTCTTTCCATGATATTTATAGGCATGGCACTTTCGGGGGTAGAGCTCAGAAGCATATTTACAAAGTGGTGGATTTTTATTATTACTCCAATTAAGCTTATAGCACTTCCTATTTTGTTTCTATTTATATTCAAGCAGTTTAATATAAACGAGATGATAGTAGGAGTTGTTGTGCTTGAGGCGGCAATGCCTGCACAGACGGTACTATCGATTCTTGCAAACGAGCATAAATGCGATGCTGACTATGCAGCTATCGGAATGTTTGTCACAACGCTTGCAAGTCTGTTCACACTTCCGCTCGTGTGCCGTTTTATCGAAACGTGGTTATAATAAATTTTAGATTTAAAAAGGTGAATTGAGAAATTATATGAAATATTCAGAAAGCTTTATTAAAAAGAGTTCTAAAATACTTCTTGGTACCGCTTATTTCGGAGACGGTATATCTGAACAACAGGCGTTTGATATTATGGACACCTTTGTACAGTATGGGGGAAACCATATAGACACCGCCCGACTTTATGCAGGAGGTAAATCCGAAAAGGTTGTGGCAAAATGGCTGAAATCAAGAAAGCCCGATAATATACTTGTATCCACTAAAGGAGGCTTTCCCGAAAGTCAGACCTCAAAAGTAATGCGCCTTTCGGAAGCTGAAGTGAGATACGATTTAGAGCTGAGTCTTAATGCTCTTGAAACTGATACAATAGAGATGTACTGGCTTCACCGCGACGACGAAAAGCGTCCTGTTGAAGAAATTATTGACTATATGAACGCTTTTGTGAAAGAGGGTAAAATAAAAAGCTTTGGTGCGTCCAACTGGACAACAAATCGCATTTGCGAAGCAAACTCTTACGCAAAAAACAATGATAAAATGGGCTTTTCTGCAAGTCAGATACGCTTTAGCCCAGCTGTGCTTGTTGACGGGGGAGACGAGAGAAGCCTTATAACTATGGATAAGGAGTCCTTTGATGAATATAAAAAGCTCGGACTTCCTGTTGCCGCTTACGCATCACAGGCGAAAGGCTTTTTCTCAAAGATGGCTGAAAAAGGGATTGACGCTTTAAGTGAGAAATCCCGTCACCGCTATTACTGCGAAGAAAACGTTAAAAGACTTGAAATTATAAAAAATCTCTCTTTAAAATACGAGGTTAGCGTTGCGGCTATTGTTTGTGCTGCCCTTTCCTCCTTTGAATCACCCGATGTATTCCCAATAATCGGCGGTAGCAGTAGGGAGCAGATTGCAGACTCAATGGCAGGCGGAGATATAACTCTTACAAAGGAAGAGCTTGAAGCAATTTTAAAATATAACGTTTAACGGAAGGTTAAAATGCGAATACTTTTTGACGCATATCCCGAAGAAGCACCCCTTGCTGTAGTACTGGGGAATTTCGACGGGGTACACGTAGGACACACAAAGCTTATTTGTGAGCTAAAAAAAACAGAATATAAAACGGTGGTATATACCTTTTCAGAGCATCCTCTAAACGTTATAAGAGGAAAAGGAACTGTCAGAACTATAAATACCGCCACCGAAAAAGCCGAAATCATAGAAAGACTTGGAGTACACACACTTCTCTTTGAAAACTTTGAAGCAGTACGAAACATGTCACCTTTTGAATTTGCCGAGGAGATACTTGTAAAAAACCTTCATGCAAAATACGTTGCCTGTGGTTTTAATTACAGGTTTGGAAAAGGAAACGAGGGCGACGTAAATCTTCTTGGTACACTTCTTTCAAAGCACGGCGTTGACCTTTTTGTATTACCAGAGGTTAAAGTCAATGGTAAAACAGTTTCGTCAAGTGCTATACGAGAGGCGCTTCTTGAAGGAAAAATGACCGAAGCAAACGAGATGCTTGGAAGACCTTATTTTGTAAAAGGAAAGGTCAAGCACGGCAAATCACTGGGTCATGTATTGGGCTTTCCCACAGTAAACCTTGACCTTGATGAAGAAAGGGAGATACCGAAATACGGAGTATATTTTGGGCAATGTACGCTTATTGATAAAACCTACCCCGTTGCCATAAGTATCGGTGTCAGACCTACTGTTGAAAACGTACTCGAGCCACGACTTGAAGCCCATATTATCGGCTTTGAGGGTGACCTATACGGAAAAGAAATTAAAATTGAGTTTATAGATAAAATACGCGATGAAGTAAAATTCGACTCTGTTGACCACTTGAAAAATCAACTTGCTCTTGACGTGGAATTTTGCAAAAAGCATTTTTGTGAAAGGTAAAGATTTTGAAAAAGCTTGTTACATGTTTGGCACTTCTTCTTTTAATGCTTTGTATGCCTGTAATAGCAGAAGATACTGCCCCAGAGATATCTGCTGATTTTGCAGGTGTTTATAACGTAGAGTCGGGTGAAATGCTCTATTCCAAAAACTCAAATACAATAATTTATCCTGCGTCCCTTGTTAAAATTATGACCGCAACTCTTGCACTTGAATACTATAACAGTGCATCACCCGATGATGTGACAGTAACAGAAACTGCACTTGAAACTCTCATGGGTAACAATATAGACCTTGAAGCAGGGGAGAAGGTGTCATTTTACGACCTTATTGCCGCAGTAGCGGTAGGAGGCGCAAACGATGCGGCACTAGTTATTGCAGAAACTGTTTCGGGTTCAGTTGATGAGTTTGTATCTATGATGAACAGAAAAGCTAAATCTCTCGGTGCTGTAAACACAAAATTCCATAACCCCACAGGCTACCATTCCCCCTATATGTATACTACAATAGAGGACCTCGCTCTAATTTGTGCTTGGGCATATAAAAACACTGAATTTATGAGGCTTTCATCTCTTGTGACATATACCATGTCTGCTACCAATATGTCGAGAGAGAGAAAGTTTACAAATGCAAATCTCCTCCTTGACCCGAATCACTGGCTCCGCCATTACCTTGAAGGCGTGCAGGGTATGAACACAGGCTCTACCTCAGAAGCAGGGTACACCCTTGCTACAGTGTACGATAATGACGGACAGACGAATATAGTCATTCTCGTTGGCGGAAAAGCGGAGGGCTGGGACTATTACTATTTTGACGACGTAAAGAAGCTTGTGGAGTATACCTCCGAAAGCTATGAATATCGTGACCTTGTACCGCGTAATAAGCCCGTTGCCGACCTTCTGATTTATTACGGTAAGGGCAGTGACCATATACTTCTCACAACGAAGAATAAAATAACAGCCCTTCTTCCCGAGGATGCTGCAGAGGAGGATATCACTACCTCCTACGAAATAACAAGAACAGATTTCAACGCTCCTGTAGTAAAGGGCGACGAATGGGGAACACTCACCGTTTTCTATCAAGGCAAGGCAGTTGGTACAGTACCCCTTGTTACGCAGAATAACATAAAAAGAGACTGGTTTCTCTTTATATCAGGACACATAAGTGCCTTTTTTGCCCATAACACAGTAAAGGGCGTAATATGGCTTATTCTTTCATCACTTTTCTTGACAGGTACAATTACTGTAATCGTGCTTTACTACCGCCGTCAGCGTGAGCTTGAACGCAAGAGACAGGAAAAGCTCCGTCGGCTTAACAGAATAAGAAGAACTGTGAAATAAAAGAAAGTAAATTCAGGCAAATATTGCCCGAATTTACTTTCTTTTTCTCTTATCTATAAAGCTTTGAAGTATTATCTCTGCCGCAACTGTATCAACTATACCGCGTTTTTTACTCTTTTTAGTACCCGACATATTCATAAAGGAGTATGCCGTAACAGTAGTACAACGCTCGTCGGAGGTTTCAATAGGCAGGTCTGTCAGCGTTTTTAGAATTTCAATAAAGGCAAGAGTGTTTTCAACACGAAAGCCTCTTGTGCCGTCCATGTTGAGAGGGAGTCCCACAACAATCATTTCAGCACCCTCGGCTTTTGCAATCTCAGCCGATATTTCAGCCGCCCCTCTCATACCTCTTACCTTTTCTGTACGAAGCCCTGTGGCGATGATTTCGTCCTTATCACAGGTAGCAAAGCCTACCCGTGCATCACCGTAATCTATTGCAAGAATTCTAATAAAATCACTTCCTATTCTATAGCTTTAATAAGTACGTCTTTTCCATCACCGAAGACGGTGCATAAATGCGTACCATTTTTATCCGTCAAAATGAGTGAATTTGAGAGTCCCTCTATCTTCTCATTTATTCCGTAAACGTCAACCTTACCGTTTTCTTGCTTTTGTAAAACAAGTGGCATAGGGGCGGAAACAGATAAAAACGTTTCCTTCAACGATGTAAAGTTGAATACCGAAATTGACGAAACAACCTCATCACCGTTTTTATATGAGTAGGAGAAGATAATGTCGTTTTTATCATTATTATCGAAGTTGCACACTTCAACGTCAAGCAGTCCCGCACCGCCGACGTGTTTGCCGAGAACGTATATCTTTCCGCAGTGTACGAGATAAGCTACCCCGTCAGCCTTATAAAGGTCAGCCCCTGTTTCCTCAAAAAATCTATCTGGTGCAATGTCGGACACGCTTTCAATTACATCCTCAGATATCTCAAGCCTCTTTTCGGTGGCGTAGCTCTTAAGCATCACCCTAAAGTCATCGAGAGTAGTTTTTACAGGTAAAGCTTCCTTGGGCTTTTCGGGCTTATCCGCATATACGTAGGAGAACATATCACGGAAAACACTGATATTACACCTTTCGCGAGTTTCTACCTCTGTTTTACCGCTTGTAAGGGTAACAGGATATCTAATGCACAAAAGTGTAGATTCAGGAAGAAGCTTGAAGCCTGGCATGTAGTAAACGTCAAGGTCGCGAAGATAAACGGCGTACTCGTTTATTGCAAATTCTGGGGTGTACCCAAGTGCCTCTGATAAAGGCATCAGCACGTTTGTATCTTTTGCAACACCGAAATACTTTTCATCAAGAAGATATATCATAGAGTCGCCTGCAATTATCTGTGCCGCGAAGCTGTCACCAACAGTCTGCTGAACGTCGTATGTCGTGTATCCCGTAGCAAAGTCACCTGTCTCGTCGTTAAAGGTGTCGCTTGGGTCAAGTGCAGTCAGTTCAATGTAGTCCACGTATTTTTTGCCGTCGTTGTTGTAGTCCTCTTTCATAACATTGGCAATAGACTCCTGTAAATATCCCTCACCCTGAAAGGCTATCGCCGCAGGTCCCATATAAAGGAAATTCGCATCAGGCTTATCTTTTGTAAAAAGCTGTACTGTAGATATTATTATAAAAATCAAGAATACAGGTACCACAATTATTGCAACCTTATTGTGATACCAAAGATTTTCAAGCTTTTGGCGAAAAGTCATTTTTTCCATATTTCTACCCTTAACTACTTTATTTATTTAATTATATACTTCCGCAATTTTTTTGTCAATGAACGGCATTTTAATTTTCTTTCATTATTTTTTTAAGGTAATAATGACAGGGCGGAATAACAAATACAAGAGCACCTATCCATGCACCCGTCTCAACGAAGTATATGACCTCTCTGCCCCAAAGAACGTAAAAAACCTCTGCAAACAGTATTCTTACAAAACATTCCCCGAAGCCCGAAATCATCGACCACGTGGAGTTTCCTATTGCCTGAAGCGTCGAACGGTAAACGTAAATGAGATATAATATTACAAGTGAGCAAAGCATCACAAAAAGATACCTGAAAGCTATTTCAAGTGACTCTGCGGCACCTGCCTCCGAAGGGTCAATAAACAGCCCTAAAAGGAATTTGCCAAGCACCATCATTATTACAGATACCACGACAGAGAAGAAAATACAAATAAAGAAAGATATCTTAAAGCCTTTCTTTACTCGCTCTATATTGCCTATTCCGTAGTTTTGCGACATGAAGGTGGTAATTGACTGACCGAGAGCAATGGCAGTACACTCAAACATTCCGTAAAGCCTGTTTGTGGCTGTATAACCTGCAATAAATATACTTCCCTCAAGATTTACAGCCGATTGAAGCACAAGACCGCCCGCCGATAAAACGGCGTTTTGCATAGCAAGTGGCAAGCTGAACTTCAAAAGACTTGATGCCAAAGCACTGTCCCACTTGTAGTACTCTTTTTTTGTTTCTATAAAGGGGATTTTCTTTATTTCAAAGATACAGTAAATAAAGGAAACAAGCTGTGAAATAACCGATGCAAGAGCCGCACCGAAAACACCCCAAGGGAATACCACTACAAAGAGCAGGTCAAGCCCTACGTTGAGTATTGCCGCAATTATCATTGCGATAAGAGGTGATTTTCCGTCACCGAAAGCACGGAGAACAGCAGAGGTAAGGTTATAACCCATGACCGCAAAGGTTCCGCCAATCATTACGTAAAGATATATTACGGCGTCCTCTATTATTTCTGGCGGAGTGTCAAGAAGAATAAGAAGCGGTCTAGATACCAGAATACCTACAACAGTAAAAATAATACTTATAATAAATGAAAGAATAACCGACATGCCAAAGCATCGGTTTATCATATTTTTATCATCCATGCCGAAATAACGGGAGATAAAGGTGGAAAATCCGTAGGTCAGCGCCATGATACTCCACGTTATTATGCCGTATATCCAACCCGTACAACCAACCGCTGCAAGTGCCGATACTCCAACACCTCTGCCAACGATTGCCGTGTCGATTATAAAATAAAGCTGTTGACCAATGTTAGTGATAATGAGAGGAAATGCAAAAGAAAGTATAAGACGGGTAGGATTGCCTTCCGTCATATTTGTAATTCTTGCCATCTTCTCACCTCACCTTATAATTTACATGCTATTTTAGCATAAATTCATTGTTTTATCAATAGCTAAAACGTTTTAGAGTAAATAAAGTGTGCTGTTGTTTAGTTACTTCAAGCAAATAATGTTCTTTCCTTGCTTTATGGCATAGTCAAGCGCTATCTTTGTACCGCTGCGGAGTCTTATGGGGGAGTAGGCTTCATCATAGTAAACGATGCAGAAACGACTACTATTTATCATTTCACAGTTACGCTCAACGTACACTGCTTTACCTGCATCAAGTATTTTTTCAGGATAATATGTATCATCGTAAGATTTTAGCAAATAATCCTTATAATCATCACTTATAACAGGAAATTCTGCCCTCACGTAAACTCTCTTTATGTGAGGGTGTTTTTCTTTTATTTCGGTTACAATTTCAAGACACAGACTGTCGAAACGGCTTTTGCTTCCAAATAAAAACGTATCTACCTTTTCCTCCACAATAAGCCTTTCAATAGTTTTATGAAGCTTCTTTTTCAATTCCTCGGTTTCGTTTATAGTTCTGTGTCCGAAGAAACAACAAGTATTATCTTTCATTTTTGTTTCACTCCAAGTAAATGATGTTTTAATTATTATACACTATAATTGACTTAAAGTAAATAAACGTTTACTTGGGATAAGTTATAATTTTACTTGTTTCCCTATAAAATATTATTAAGGGAGGCGAAATAATGAAAACAGAATTTCCTGATAAATATATAACTTTAGGTTTAAAAATTGCGTATTATCGTAAAAAGGCTGGTTACACTCAAGAATACTTCGCCGAACTAATAGACAAAAGCGTAAACTTTGTAGGTCAGATCGAAGGTACAGGTACTATTCGAGGCGTTTCTCTTGAAACTCTGTTTAAAATTGGACAGGTGTTAAACGTTCCGCCGTCCAAATTCCTTGAAGAAGACTAATTCATAAAAAACCTCTCTGCTGATTTTCAGCAGAGAGGCTTTTGCTGTTTATCTTTAATCAAGTGGCTGAAATTATAACAAATACTTGAATTTTGTTTGTGATTTTGTTATACTTATTTTGTAGGAAAATAAAGGAGAAAATTTATGAGAAAAAAATTACAGGACAAAATGTTTGAGGTAAGCTATATTTTTGAGTTAATTATTTCAATAATAGTATGCGTTGCAATTGCAGTTTTTGCAGTACATATGGTTATCGATTTGATAGACGTATCGACAAAACTAAAGGGCTTTGATGCATTAGTTGTAATTTTAGATAAAGCAATTGCTCTTGCAATAGGTGCCGAGCTTATAAAGATGCTCTGTAAGCATACCCCTGAAACCATAATTGAGGTTTTAGCGTTTGCCCTTGCACGTCGTCTTATAGTAGGTCATGCAGAGTACTGGGAAAATTTTATAACTGTTATAGCAATAGCCATTTTATTTGGCGTAAGAAGGTTTCTTCTTAAGAGTCATGATATGGTAGAAACTCCCGACGGACTTGTTGAAAATAAGACGGCAGAAGAAGTGCATAGTAACGAGAAGGATACGGTAAGGTTTTAACTAAAAAAACACCCTATGATGAAAAAATCATAGGGTGTAATTTTTTAATCAAGTGGCTTCATTGTGGGGAAGAGAAGTACGTCACGGATAGCCGCAGAGTCTGTAAGAAGCATACAAAGTCTGTCGATTCCATATCCTATACCGCCCGTAGGAGGCATACCGATTTCGAGTGCATTCATGAAGTCCTCGTCGGTGCGGTTTGCTTCCTCATCGCCCTGTGCAAGGAGCTCCTCCTGAGCCTTGAAGCGCTCTCTCTGGTCGATGGGGTCGTTAAGCTCTGAATAAGCGTTACACATTTCCCAACCGTTCATGAACATTTCAAAACGTTCAACGAGTGCAGGGTCAGAGGGCTTCTTCTTTGTAAGGGGAGAGATTTCGATGGGGTGGTCGGTAACGAAGGTGGGCTGAATGAGATGCTCCTCTGCAAACTCCTCAAAGAAGAGTGAGAGAATGTCGCCCCTCTTGTGTCTGTCCTCGTAGTGAACACCCTTTTCATCGGCAATAGCCTTTGCTTCTTCGTCGGTTTTGATTTCATTGAAATCAACGCCCGAATATTTCTTAACAGCGTCGGTCATCGTGATACGCTCAAAAGGCTTACCAAGGTCCATTTCAACGCCGTTGTAAACGATTTTAGTTGTGCCAAGCACTTCCAGTGCAACGTGGCGGAACATATTTTCCGTAAGGTCCATCATTCCGTTATAGTCGGTATACGCCTGATAAAGCTCCATAAGAGTAAATTCGGGGTTATGGCGGGTATCAAGACCCTCATTACGGAATACTCTGCCTATCTCATATACCTTTTCAAGACCGCCTACAATAAGACGCTTGAGGTAAAGCTCAAGAGAAATTCTAAGCTTGAAATCCTCGTCAAGAGCATTGAAGTGAGTTTCAAAGGGACGAGCCGCAGCACCGCCTGCATTTGAAACGAGCATAGGTGTTTCAACTTCAATAAAGCCCTGTGTGTCGAGATATTTACGAATTGTGCTGATAATCTTTGAACGCTTGATAAAGGTATCCTTTACCTCGGGATTCATGATAAGGTCAACGTATCTCTGACGGTAACGCATATCGGTGTTTGTAAGACCGTGATACTTCTCTGGAAGAATCTGAAGGCTCTTTGTAAGAAGAACGAGCTTTTCAGCGTGAATTGAGGTTTCACCTGTCTTTGTCTTGAATACGTAGCCCTCAACGCCGATTATATCGCCAAGGTCAAGCTTCTTGAATTTTGCATATTCTTCTTCGCCAAGACTGTCACGAGAAACGTAGCACTGAATCTGTCCTTGAAGGTCGAGCACACTGCAGAAGGAAGCCTTACCCATGATTCTCTTGGACATCATTCTTCCTGCAACGGAAACGTGAGCGTTTTCAAGTGCCTCAAAGTTATTTTTGATTTCAAGGCTGTGGTGAGTTTGATTGTATTTTGTTATTTCAAAGGGATCTTCGCCTGCCGCCTTGAGGGCATCAAGCTTTTCATATCTTATCTTTATAAGGTCGTTTACGTTAACTTCTTTCTCGTTTGGAGTAACGTTTGTTTCAATATCTGACATTTTAATATCCGCCTTTTTACTTGTTGTGAATTATATTCTTGATAGTGAGCTTTTCTACACCGCCTGGTGTTGTGAATTCAACAGTATCTCCAACCTTTTTACCAAAGAGAGCCGCACCGATAGGGGACTCGTTTGAAACCTTGTTTTCGAGGAAGTTAGCTTCTGCCGCACCTACAATGGTGTACTCACATTTGTTGCCCTCGGCATCAACAATCACTACTGTGTTACCAAAGCCAACGCCTGAGGACTTAACGCTTTCAACAACCTCAACGTTTTTAAGAATTTCTTCAAGCTCAAGAATTCTTCCTTCAACTTTTGCCTGTTCGTTTTTTGCTTCATCGTATTCGCTGTTTTCAGAAAGGTCACCATAACCACGTGCTACCTTAATTTTTTCAGCAATGTCAGTACGACCTTGAGTTTTTAAAAATTCAAGTTCGTTTTGAAGTTTAATAAGTCCGTCCTCGGTAATTTTAATAGTTTTTGCCATGTTAAAAGTACCACCTTTGTTTTTTATCGGCACAAAGCCGTCATATGAACATTTATTATATAATTTTTTTGGCGCAAAGTCAAGTAAAACCGTATTTTAATACACATTAAATTTTTGCAAAACGAATTATTTTATTCATTACTTTCAAAAAATTGCAAAAATATGTTTAAATGACAAAAAGCAATTGTATTTTACACCGCAGTTTG
>JAZOLO010000004.1:0-10280 GCA_045653035.1 Eubacteriales bacterium | reverse complement strand
AGTGCTTCTTGTACTCTGACATATTAACAGCTTCCAGTGCTTCGTCAACGCGACGTCTTATTTCCGAAGGCTCTATTCCGAGGTTTTCGGGGGCGAATGCCACGTCCTCCTCGACAGTTGTTGCTACTATCTGATTGTCGGGGTTCTGAAAGACCATACCCACTCTGCGACGTATATCGTATATAAGCTCCTCCTTGGAGGTGTCCATTCCGTCAACGAGTACTCTGCCCGATTTAGGAGTGAGAATTCCGTTGAACAGCTTGGCAAGAGTAGACTTTCCCGAGCCGTTGTGACCCAGCACCGCAACGAAAGAGCCCCGATCGATAGTAAGGGATATATCTTTTATTACAGTATCGAGAGGAGCGTCATCGTACTCCGAAGAATAGTCAAATGATACGTTTTCAAGCTTTATTATTTCACTCATTTTATCCACCTTGCAGTTGCTCCCGCGGGAAGCACAAGTCCTGTGGAGCGTACTGGTATGCCTATTTCATCGGACTCTACTCTGCCACCTCTTTTTGCCGCAATCTTAAGAGAGATGAGATAAGACATTGCGGCAGGCTGAAGTCCTGTTGTATATGAGTTGAGTATCATAAAGAGAGGATTGTCGGAAAGCACCTTTTCACAAAGCTCAAGAAATGCACCGATGTTGTCTTCCAGCTTCCACATCTCCCCTGTGGGTCCTCTTCCGTACGAGGGAGGGTCAAGAATAATTGCATCGTATTTATTACCGCGTCTTATTTCCCTTTCCACGAACTTTCCACAGTCGTCAACGATATAGCGAATGGGTGCATCGGCAAGACCCGAGAGTGCGGCATTCTCCTTTGCAAGAGCTACCATGCCCTTTGAGGCATCAACGTGACAAACGCTTGCACCTGCCGCCGCACAGGCAACTGTTGCACCGCCTGTGTAGGCAAAAAGGTTGAGCACCTTTATAGGTCTGTCCTCTTTCTTTATAAGGTCACTTGCAAAGTCCCAATTGACCGCCTGCTCGGGAAATATTCCCGTATGCTTGAAGCCCATAGCCTTTATGGAAAATCTCAGCTCTCTGTAGCCTATAGTCCATGAGCTTTCCATCTTTGTGTTTTTAATATCCCAAGCACCGCCTCCGCTTTTTGAACGGTGATAAATACCGTCGGGGCACTTCCATTCGGGGGCTTTTTTAACGTCCTTCCATATTACCTGAGGGTCAGGTCTTTGAAGAATATACTTACCCCATCTTTCAAGTCTGAATGAGTCGGAGGAGTCTATAAGCTCGTAATCCTCCCATTTATCTGCTTTCCACATATTTTTTATCAAAATCCTTATGATTACATTATTATTCAATATAGTATTATAACACAAAGATGTGTATAAATCAATAAATTTACTACAAAAATATAATATACTTTTATCTTTTTCAAAAAGTACTTGAAAATATTTTTCTCATATAGTAAAATGATATAATAGAATAGTTTTAATCTGGTAGAGTTATGAAGATAAAAATCACAAAAAGCGAAGACGGGCTTACCGTAAAACAGCTTTTTTCAAAGATGGGACTATCGGCAAGAATGGTCACAAGACTGAAGAATAAAGAAAATGGCATTACTGTCAACGGCGAAAAAAAGACAGTGAGAGCCTTTCTCACAGAGGGTGATGAGCTTGATATTGAGGTTGAGGATACAAACGTGTCCTCAAACATTCCTGAAACTCCTCTACCCTTGAGAGTTCTTTTTGAGGACGCGTGGTTTTTAGCCGTAGAAAAAGAGCCGTTCATGCCCATTCACCCATCAAGAAACCATACAGACGATACTCTGGCATCGAGAGTTATGGCATATTTTTCGGGCAAAAGCTTTGTTTTCAGAGTACTTACAAGGCTTGATAGAGACACCAGCGGTATCGTACTTATTGCCAAAGACGCTATATCTGCCGCAAGGTTTTCGGAGATGCTGAAAAGAAGGCAGGTCGCAAAAGAATATCTTGCAATATGTGAGGGAATATTTGAAAAAAAGTGCGGTGTGATAGATTACAACATTCGCCGTCCGTCACTTACAAACATAAAGCGAGAAGCTGTTGAAAAATGCACTCCAATGGGCGAAAACACCCCCGAGGGCATGGAGGCACTCACCGAATATCGAATTGTAAAAGAGTGTCCCACAGCCTCCCTTGTGTCATTTTCTCCCATAACGGGAAGAACACATCAGCTCAGAGTACATTCCCTGAAGTACGGACATCCGATTTTAGGAGATACTCTTTACACAGGCGGGTCAGAGCATATCTCAAGACAGGCACTCCACGCATACCGTCTCACCTTTATACACCCATTCACGAATAAAAAAACCAGTATAATCTGTCCTCTTTCAGAGGATATGAGAAAAGTCGAAAGGACACTGTTTTGATTTTAAAAAACACGATTCGCACACTTTTATTTGTTTTACTTGTCCTATGCGGAATATTACACGTTCTTTTCATTTCAAGCGAAATCGCATCGGAGTTTTATACAATGCGTATAGCGCCTTTTTTCAGACTTCCATTATCCTTTCTCTCATCTCTTTTGCCATTTTCTGTGGGCGAAAGCTTCATTCTCATATCGGCAGTAATAGGTGTGTTTTTCATAGTGTCATCCATTGTGACGCTTACCTTCAGGAAGAAAACTCATTGGCGCATATATTTTAAAATTATCATCTGCTTTGTGATTTTTATTGTCATCACCTTTGTTCTCACCTTTGATGCATCTTACAGAAGATGCAGCATTGACGAAAACTTAGGGCTTCAAAAGGTAGAAATGAATGCTGAAAACGTAGCCTTTGCCCTTGACAGAGTGCTTGAAGAAGTGTCCGTTCTTGAAGATAGTATACCTTACTTTCCCACAAGGTCAACAAGTTATGAAATATCATTTTCAGACCTTGCAAAAAAAGTAAACGTAGCGGCAGACCTTGCGTCAAAAAAATACTCCTTTCTTCAAAGATACGGCTTCCCTGCAAAGTCCATTGCCTTCAGCCTCCCTTTAGCCTATACAGGCATTTCGGGTATCTACACCTTTTTCACGGGTGAATCCAATATAAATACAGTTTTCGCCCCTTATTCCATACCCTTTACAATGGCACATGAATACTCTCATCAACGTGGTATAGGCCCCGAAAACGAGGCAGAATTTTCGGCATTTTTGATATGCCTTGAAAGCGATGACCCTTATATCAGATATTCAGCATACTCGCAGGCGGCAATAACACTTTCAAATCTTCTTTTTGAATACGACAAGGATTTGTTTTACGAGTGTTTTGCACGTTTTCCCGAGTTTTTATTTTACGATATCCTAAATTCGTCAAAAAGCTATGAGGAATATTCCAAAACCGCACTTGACGAGGTAGCCTCAACAATAAATGACAAATATCTCAAAGCAAACTCCGACAAAGGAGTTGTATCCTACAGTCTGAGTGCAGAGCTTTACTGTTCATACTTTTTACAGGAGGTGTACAAATGAAAAAAGCACGGCTCATTGCCATTTTTCTTTTTGTTACGATAGCAATATGCCTTATTGTGCCATCAATAATGTCGGTTGCCGACGGGGACACACCAGTAGTTTACAGAAACGACACCAAGTACGCAATCACCGAATATCCTGCAAAAATGATAAACGGCACACTCCACCTGCCTGTCAGCTTCTTTGTAGGACTTCACGGTATTCAATATGAATTCAACAGAGATAACAACAGCTTCTATTTAAGGAATCAAAGCACAGGTAGATTTTTCTCTTATTCCTTCAACTCGTCGGGTATAGTTGTTGATAATTCTTTTCTTAATATAATCTTCCCCATAGAAAATTCTACAGTATATCTGCCCCTTGAATACTGTGCAGATATACTCTCACTCGAAATAGAAAAGGTAACGTCGGGCGACACAAAGCGAGTAAGACTTACCGATGGAAGCGAAAGGCTCAGCTTTAAAGAGCTCATTGAGCTTTACGACCCTACAAATCCAAGCCACTCCCCAGTTATAAACCCCGATAATCCAGATAATCCTATAGAACCAGACAAAAACGAAAAAACCGTATATATAACAATCGACGTTTACCCCGAAACTCAAACCGAAAAATTTCTCGATATGCTTCGCGACTGGGGAGAAAAAGCAACGTTCTTCTTTACGAAAGAGGCAATTGACACAAATCCCGAAAGTGTCCTTCGTGCCTTCGGTTCAGGAAACGGAATTGCTATCACGTCAGCAGTTGAAAAAAAGGATACTCTTTCAAATTCACTCACAGAAACAAAAAATGAGCTTGAAGTGACAAACAGGGCTCTATATGACGTTTTGGGATTTTGCTCAAGACTTTACCGATTCCCCGAAGGAACAGATGAAAAAGTCATAAATTCCACAGAGTTTTTCCCCTCTCTTGCCGAAATGGGCTATATTATTTGGGATTACAATATTGATGTTGACATCACCGCACCGTCTCCATGGGCAGAGGCTACAAGAATATATGAGAGTATTGATGAAAGTGACGTTACCGTCGTACGATTCACCTCCCACGAAAAAAGCCTTAAAATACTTACGCAGCTTCTTTCATACGTCGCACATGACGACAAGATTACTGCAAGGGTGATAGACCCCACCGTCAGCGAATACAACTTCTATTCAGAAAATCAGGAGGACCGATAATGGACTCAAAAAAGAAAATACTTATTATTGAAGATGAAAAGACCATTGCGGAAATTTTACTCTTTAACGTAAAGGCGGCAGGCTATGATGCACAGGCGCGTCACGATGGAAAAAGCGGTCTTGACGAAGCAATGACAGGAAGCTACGACCTTATTCTCCTCGACCTTATGCTCCCAATAATGGACGGCTTCGAGGTTTGTCAAAGGATAAGAGAAAAGCTTGATACTCCCATCATCATGCTCACCGCAAGGGATACTGAGCAGGATAAAATAAGGGGCCTTGATACGGGTGCTGACGACTATATGACAAAGCCCTTCAGCATAAACGAGCTTTTATCAAGAGTGCGTGCAAATATAAGACGCTATTCAAGTGAAACGGTGGTAAGGAAAATAACAGATACCACAATTGTCGTTGGTGATATTGTAATTGACTGTGAAAATTACCTTGTAAAAAAAGGTGATAAGACGCTTGAGCTTTCAAAAAAAGAATACGACCTTCTCGCACATTTTGCAAAAAATCTCGGAAAGATATACAGCCGTGAGGAGCTTATGAGTGCGGTATGGGGATACGAGAACTTTTATGGAGACCTCAGAACCATTGACGTAACCATAGCAAGACTCCGACAGAAGATAGATGACGGAAACGAGGAAAGCCTTATACAGACAAAACGCGGTATGGGATATTTCATTGCTCCCCCCGAAAAGTAAATTTTAAGGAGAAAACACCTTGTATAAAAAGCTACAATTCAAAATTGTTCTCATTCTCGTATCCTTCATCGTATGCGTTATGACGGTGGTAGGAGCTATACTTATAGGGAACATTTTCAATTATTATGAAAACGACTTTGTAACTCAGCAGTCGGAGGTTTTCACAGACGAGTTTCTCTCCGAGCTTGAAAAAACACTTCTTTACGATGATTACCCTGAAAGACTTAAAAATACGCTGTGGGCGTATTCAGCAAGACTGGGAATTGACAGCTACAGAAATTACTACGTGCTTGACGGAGACGGTAATTTCCTGTCGGGCTCGGTTACACAAAATGATGTCCGCATAAAAAAAACCGAAAACCTTATTTATGCCATTTCGGGAAAAAGCTCTCATAAGCAGAGCTTGGGAAGTGAGATGATGGACTGGGCAGAGGTGCTTGAAGCACCCGACAAGTCCTTCAGGGTTATAGTATACGTTGTAGACGACAACGGAGAGCTTGAGGAATTTTCATGGATGGTATTCTCTATTATTCTTCAGTCGCTTCTAATTGGACTTGTCATTGCCGTTTTCTTATCCTTCTTCTTATCGAAAGCCATTGTTTCCCCTATTCAGAACATAACGAAAAAAGCTACAAAGCTTTCAAGAGGTGATTTTGATGAAAAGCTTACCGTTTATTCCGACGACGAAATCGGTACTCTCACCGTCACCTTCAATAGAATGGCTGACACGTTAAAAAACAACCTTAATGAAATTTCAAACGAGCGTGAAAAGCTTGAAACCATCTTCTTTTATCTTAAAGACCCTGTAATTGCTTTCGACAGCGAAGGCTTCCCCATGCACATAAATCCCGAGGCAAAGGAGCTGTTCAAGCTACATGACGGTGAGGAGCTTACCCTTGACACACTTACCGAAAAGCTTTGCCTTGAATACCGCAAGGAAGAGCTTTCTATCGGCGAAAACGACTCTATAAACCTGACTAATGTTACCTATGAAAGCAGGGTGTTTGATGTAAGCTTCGGTAAATTTAACTTTAATTTATCTGACAAATCCTTTGGCGGATATATCGCAGTACTCCACGACGTGACAGAAAGCTTTGAGCTTGATAAATCAAGACGTGAATTTATCGCAACAGTATCCCACGAGCTCGGCACACCGCTAACGGGCATTAAAGGTGCGACAGAGACGATTATTTCAAATCCCGATATGCCAAATGACGTTAAAAATCACTTCCTCAACATGGTAATTAGCGAAAGTGACAGAATGGCACACATAGTCCACGACCTTCTTCTTTTATCAAGGCTTGACAACAACAGAATGAAGTGGACACCTTCATCTTTCTCTATAAACGAGCTTATTGAAAAATGTGCTTTTGTCATTTCGGGGCAAGCGGAAAACAATTCTCAGGAGCTTAAATTCATCAAGAACGAAGAGCTTCTCCCTGAAATTATTGCTGACCGCGAAAAGATTGAGCAAATCGTTATAAACATAATACAAAATGCCGTAAAGTACACACAAAAAAATGGAAAAGTCTTCATTACTGCAGACTATAAAGATTTCAAGGGAATTTCGGGGCTTTTTGACGGAAGCTACTTCAAGATATCCGTTACCGACAACGGAATGGGTATTCCCGAGGAAGACTTACCTCACATTTTTGAAAGATTTTATCGTGTTGAAAAGGCACGTAACTCCGATAGTGGCGGTACGGGTCTCGGTCTTGCCATCGCAAAGGAGATTGCCGAAAATCACGGCGGTACAATAATTATCAAGAGTGAGCTTCACGTGGGCACAACAGTAGATATCTACCTTCCTCCCAAGGCAAAATTCTGCAATTAAAAAATAAAGGAGAGTGATAAAAATGAGAAAAGTACTCAATAAGCTTTTAACCGTTATAGTATTTTTGCTTGCCTTTTCCATGCTTGTGCTTTGGATAAACTATATCACCCTCCGCTTTGACAAAAACGTAAAAAACGAGAGTACTGTACTTGCCGGAGATTTCTGGATTTTTACAGGAACGTCTCACTCGTCCACCGACGTTGTAGCCGATGAATACTTCTTCTCACCGCTGTCAGTGTCCCTTATTCTTTCGTCTGAAGGGTACACCTCTGCATATAATGAGGAGCTTACTCACATTCTCTATGAGAACCACAAGCACCTTTTAAAAGAGGTCTTTTCAGCCTCTTACGTATGCACTCCCTCCGATACCGAAAAATGGAATGAGATACTGGGGGTTTCCGACGGTGTTTTTATAGACTATCCCACCCCTTTGCCCTTTACAATTATTTCTCTTTTTAACGGAAAGACAGATTCATTTGCTACAGGTGACACCTGCAATATAAAGTCAATAATGCTTTATAACGACAGTTCAAGCACACTTTCCGCAATAGCAAAGGACGGAAACGGCGGAGTTTATTCATTTACTCTACGAGAAGATTTGGAATCACCTTCACTTGTTTATGATTTTAACAGCAACAATCTTGCCGCATATACTGTAAATAAAGGTTTTACACAATTTATTTTCAACAATAATGCCAAAGAGTCACAAAAAAATAAAAAGCTTGAAGAGGAATATAAAATACTGTCAAGCGCACCCTCGCTTACAGCAATAACAGCTAAGCTTCCTTTACAAAACACCTTTGATATGGCTTTTTCAAAGGAAGAAAACAGTTATCTTGATCTTGTAAACGAAAACGCGCTTTTAAGTATTCTAGCTGCATTTGAGATAAACCCAAACATTGTAGGCTACTATTCCGACCCCTCCTTCGGTCTCTTTTTTGTAGGAGACAGAATGACGCTTTCTATAAGTCCGACGGGCGTTATAGAATACGTTGCAACAGATAAAAATTCCATTTCTTTACCTATTTCAGCTCTTTTGAATTCTGAGAAAACAAGCTTTACTTCAAACGAATTTTTAACAGCCGCCACAGCCTTTTTAGGACGTTTCCCGACTTCCTTAACAGGCGGTGAGGCTACTCCCATTTTAAGCGGTATTTTCTACTCACCAAAAAGCAAAGAATTTACCTTTGAATTTGTATATCACTTCAATCTTTGCGAAATTCTTGAAAACGGAGAAGCTGCTAAAATTACTCTGACTTTTTCAAAAGAAGGTCTGTCCTACGCAAAAATACACACACTTAATATCACCGATACGGAAAGTCTTCCCGAAGCAGAGGGGGAATATCTTGATATGTCAATGACACCTATGGTGGTATCAAAAATGCTTGTCCATGATGGCGAATTTGCTCCCGTTTATAATTTAGAAAAATACGGCGAGACTGTAATTCCGTTGTGGATGGAAAAGGTGAAAGGAGGAGCTACAGAATGAAATCGTTTCATCTCAAGCTTATCCTGATACTTGTATTCTTATCGGTAAACGTATTTTTCTTTTTCAAGACAACAGAGCTTTATACCGCAAAAAACACCTTTACGGAAGCTGAAATTTCAAACTCCGTTAGGGTAATAAAAGCCAAGGGAATAAAAATTGATAAAGACACTATTCCAAGAGAAAAGGTTGTCCCCAAGGTCATAAAGCTGGACTTCACAGCCTCATCATCAGAAACAGTTGCTTCAAGAGTAATGAGAAAAGAGTACGGAAGCTTCACTATTCCCGACGGTTACAGATATACCAACGATTCAGAAAACCTTTCCTTTTCTCACGATTACATGATAGAGTACGTTTACTTGCCGAAAAATCTCACAATGGAATTTGTAAATGCAAAGCTTTTTGAAGCAAAGGGTGTTGAAGAAAAGGGTGAAAAAGCAGTAAAAGCCCTGACTCACGCATTCTTCAACGGTATGAACTCGGAGCCTTACAAAGTCACCCTTAAGGCTACACAGAGCGTATTCTCGGATGGAATTACTTATATCAGGGCGATACAGTGCGTTGACTCCTATGAAATTGAGGATGCTGAAATCATTGCGGCAGTAGAAAAAGATAAACCCCTTTATATTTCAGGTCGTCTTTTCTTTGCCAAAAGCTACTACGACTACTCCACCGATGCCCTCGACAGCATAAATATACTCTTTGAAATAGAAGAGGAAAACAGCACTATTGAGTATATGAGTATAATATATGCCTCGGTTTTTGACGATAAAAATTCTGTTTATCTTACCCCCTCCTACAGGTTTATTTATTCAAACGGAACAAAGAAAATATACGACGCAACAAGCGGTGCAAAACGTTTGTCGTAAAAATATGTAAATTTTACTTTATTTTTTTTAAATTATGTGTTATACTTTTAATGTCGAATGATTCGGCATGAACCGAAAGGAATTTTTTCAAAAATGGATAAAATTGCAATAAACGGCGGAAAACCGCTTAGCGGAGAAATCGTTATCTCGGGTATGAAAAATGCGGCAGTTGCTATACTGCTTGCAAATATTATGGTCGAGGACGATTGCATTATAGAAAATCTCCCGAATATAAGTGACGTTAACAGGTCTCTCGATATTCTCGAAGCTATGGGAGCAAAAATTACAAGGCTTTCTCCTAGCTCGGTGAAAATAGATTCAAGAAATATTGTGGCGTGCTCTGCTCCCGACGAGCAGGTTAAGAAGATGCGTGCCTCATATTACGTACTGGGTGCCGAACTTGCAAGATTCGGACGCTCCTCCGTTGCCTGCCCCGGTGGCTGTGACTTCGGTACTCGTCCCATCGACCAGCACATAAAGGGATTTGAGGCACTGGGAGCTACGGTTTCGGTTACTGATAACCATATTGTTGCAGTAACGGCAAACGGTGTGATCCTGTTGATTCCTGCCCTGGTGCGAAACGGAAATAAAGATCCCAGAAATATGCTCCGCTTTGACGGTATTATGATGGGTCTGGGTGCTGCGCCCAGCGTGATCCCCGGATTTACCCAGGTGGGATGTACCTTGGGCTTTGGTATTTCCCGTGGTGTTGACCGGAAGTTTGCGCTGAAATTCGCGTATCTGTTGCT
>JAZOLO010000003.1:0-118798 GCA_045653035.1 Eubacteriales bacterium | reverse complement strand
GCTCTTTCGTTGCGGTGCTGGGTCACAACGGCTCGGGAAAGTCTACTCTAGCCAAGCTTTTCAACGGAATTCTTACCCCTAAATCGGGCAGAGTACTTGTTGACGGGATGGACACCTCAAAAGAGGAGCTTATATACGATATACGCCGCAGAGTAGGCATGGTCTTTCAAAATCCCGACAACCAGATAGTAGCAACCACCGTTGAGGAGGACGTGGCTTTTGCCCCCGAAAACCTTGGAATAGAGCCGTTGGAAATAAGACGCCGAGTTGACGAAGCACTCGAAGCTGTGAATATGACAGAGTATAAAAAGCACTCTCCCTCACAGCTGTCAGGCGGTCAGAAGCAGAGAGTTGCCATTGCGGGAATCATCGCCATGAAGCCTGAATGTATAATCTTTGACGAATCTACAGCGATGCTTGACCCACAGGGCAGAAAAGAAGTGCTCGATGCCATAATGGCACTTAAAAACGAGGGCATGACGGTAGTTCTCATAACCCATTATATGAACGAGGCGGTTTTCGCCGACAGAGTCATTGTAATGAATGACGGAAATATAGAAATGGACGCATCTCCGCGAGAGGTGTTTTCCAAGGTGGAAAGGCTGAAGAGCATCGGACTTGACGTACCGCAGACTACAGAGCTTGTGAACAGACTAATTGCTGACGGCTTTGACCTTTCACCAAATCTTCTTTTCCCCGATGAAGGGGCAAAAGAAATAGAAAAGCTTATTTTAGAGCATACACAGAGGTAATAATTTTGGGAATACTAAGACTTGAAGACGTGTCTTACGTTTACAGCCCCGACACTCCTTTTGAAAAAGAGGCACTTACACACGTCGATATTGATTTCAAAGAAAAAAGAATAACCGGAATTATAGGTCATACAGGCTCAGGAAAGTCAACGGTGGCACAGCTTCTCAACGGACTTCTCCGTCCTACCTCGGGAAAGGTACTTCTTGAGGGGAAGGATATTTTTGAAAAGCCCACCGAAATAGGCAAGGTGCGTTTCAAGGTAGGACTTGTATTCCAGTACCCCGAATATCAGCTTTTTGAGGAAACCGTATTCCGTGATATAGCCTTCGGTCCGTCAAATATGGGACTTGACGAAGGAGAGATAAAAAGAAGAGTCGAAAGTGCCGCACGTTTCACAGGAATAGGAAGCGAGCTTTTTGACAAATCACCCTTTGAGCTGTCAGGCGGTCAAAAAAGGCGTGTTGCCATTGCAGGAATTATGGCAATGGAGCCCGACGTTATAGTGCTTGACGAGCCTGCTGCAGGACTTGACCCCAAGGGACGCGACGAAATTTTTCACGGTATAAGACGCTGGCAGAAGGAAAACTCAAAGACGGTAATCCTCATCTCCCACAGCATGGAGGATATGGCGGCATACGCCGACGATATAATCGTTATGATGGGAGGAACAGTGCTCATTTCGGGTACTGTTGACGAGGTGTTCAAGAGAACACACCTTATTTTAAAGTCGGGACTTCTTCTCCCGCAGATAACCGAGCTTACGTCAGCTCTTGCCTCAAAGGGACTTATAGAGGCAGAGGGAGTTTATACCGTTGACGAAGCGTATTCTGCTATTACAAAGGCTTTGAAAGGATAAGATAAATGTTAAAGGACATAACTCTGGGGCAGTACTTCTCGGGTAACTCCATACTGCACAGACTTGACCCCAGAATAAAAATAATTGCCGTGCTTGTCTTTGCGGTATCTGTCTTTATGGCAAAGAACGTTTATTCGTTTGCCTTTCTTTTGCTGACGGTTACCCTGCTCTCAGCTCTATCGGGAATATCTTATAAGATTATTCTCAAAAGCATCAAGCCGGTATTGTTCATAGTACTCTTTACGGCGGTAATAAATCTCTTTTTCACATCTTCCAGTGAAACACCCCTTTTTGAATGGCATTTCATAAAGATACATTCAAAAGGCGTTATAATGGCGGTGTTTATGATGCTCAGAATTCTCTCTCTTATTGTGGGAACGTCTGTCCTTCTCACCTACACCACCTCTCCCATAACTCTCACCGACGGACTTGAAAGACTTCTTTCACCTCTTAAAAAGGTGAAGGTTCCCGTTCACGAATTTGCTATGATGATGACTATAGCACTTAGATTTATTCCTACTCTCCTCGAGGAGACCGATAAAATAATATCGGCACAAAAGGCAAGGGGAGCAGGATTTGACGAGGGAGGCATCGTAAAGAAGGCAAAGGCGTTTTTACCAATTCTCATTCCTCTCTTTATTTCGGCGTTCAGAAGGGCGGACGAGCTTGCTATTGCAATGGAGTGCCGTTGCTATCGCGGTGACGAGGGCAGAACGAGAATGAAGGAGCTGAAGATGATGCCGAGAGATTTTCTCACACTTCCCGTAATCGTTGTATTTACTGTGCTTATTTTATATCTCAACACCTTTTCAACTCCAATATCCCTGTGAGGTAAAAGATGAATTATAAGTTAACGCTAGCCTTTGACGGCTCGGGGTATTCGGGGTGGCAGTTTCAGAAAAACGCCGTGACCGTTCAGGGAACGCTTACCTCTTGTGCGAAGAATTTCTTCGGTGATGATGTGAGTGTTACGGGCTGTAGCCGTACCGACAGCGGAGTTCATGCTGAAAACTACGTATGCAACGTAAAAACAGAAAAAAACGTTCCCGAAAAGGGAATAATAAAAGGACTAAATAATCTTCTTCCTCCCGATATCGCGGTAAAGGACTGTGAGAGGGCAGAAGAGGACTTTCATGCAAGATATAACTGCGTTAGAAAGGAGTATCACTATAAAATACTAAATACTCCAAACCGCGACCCTTTTTTTAAAAACCGAGCATACCATTTTTCCACACCTCTTGACGTGGAAAAAATGAAAAGAGACGCCATCGGGCTTATCGGTAAGCACGATTTTACGTCTTTTATGGCGACAGGCTCTAAAATAACCGATGCCGTAAGAAAGATATATTCTGCCGACGTAAAAGAAGAAAACGGCGTAATAATATTTTCGGTTTCTGCCAACGGCTTTTTATACAACATGGTGAGAATAATCGTTGGCACACTCATAGATATAAACCTTGGCAGAAATAATCTCACTATAGAAGAAATAATCGAAAAAAAGGATAGAACAAAAGCGGGGTTCACCGCACCTCCCGAGGGGCTTTATCTTTATCGGGTGGACTACTGAAAGGAGAAAAAATGTCGGAAGGCAAGGATACAAACAGCTATACCTCTACCTCGTCACGTATCAAGAAGATACGCTACGTAATAGCGGCAATCTTTATAATTTTCGTTATCTTTGCCGTTTTCTCATACCGCGAGGATCTGACTGTGGAAAACTTCAGATATCTTATGAAATACGTTGACGTAAGACCCGTAACCTTTGGAAGCGGTGAAAATGCACAGATAAATTTCGAGTCTGATTCCTCTACAGTTACCGCCTCCTTCAAGGAGGACCTTGTAGTGGTTTCCAAAACCGCTGTTAAGATTTACGACCTTTCATCAAAAGAGATACTGTCAAGCGACGTTGCTCTAATGCGTCCTGCACTTTCTACGGGGGATAAGTACTTTGCGGTATACGATATCGGCTCAAAGTACGTTGGAATATATAACTCCTTTTCAAAGCTTTGGGAAAACAATTTTGAATATCCCATATATGACGTGGCACTTGACAAAAAGGGGAACTTTGTGGTTTTAACCGCCTCAAAGGGCTACGCCTCGGCACTTAAGCTTTACAACAACAGCTTTGAAAATATTTTTAACTGGCGAAGCACTGATAAATATGCCATATCAGCTGATATTTTCAACGACTCTGACAGTTACATGGCGGTAGGCACACTTAGAAGCAACACCATGGGAAATATGGTGTCAAGTCTCGTGCTTCTTTCGTCTACTGCCGAAAAGCCTATCGCTACTCTCGACTTCGAGGACGAAATGACAGTAAAGGTTTCCTTTAACAAAGAGGGGAACATAGTATTCCTCACCGATAAAGTACTTCGCTTCTTTGACCGAAAAGGAAAGCTGCTCAGTGAAATGTCATTTAATTCAAAGGCTTTAAAGAAGCTTGAAACAGGTGATGAGTATACGGTTCTGATACTCAATGAAGCACTTGTTGGAAGAAACCATAAGATGTTTATCTTTGATGCTATTGGAAATACTTATATGGATAAAACGGTCAATGCAGAAATAACCGACGTAGCTCTTTCAGACAGCTTCGTCTTTATACTGGGAGTCGAGGACGTAACTGTAGTGGATATAGAAACAAAAAATACAAAGAGCTATCCTGCAGAGAGAAGCTACCGTACGGTAGAGCTTTTTGACGAAGAAAACGTATATCTTGTTTATGACGGACTTGCAGTTGCCGTCGGAGTAGAATAGTAAGGAGAGTATTTATGAACATTTTAATCGATGCACTTATTCTTGGAATAATGGTGCTATGCTGTATTGCAGGCTATAAAAACGGATTTGTAAAAACAGTTATTTCCTTTCTCAAGAACATAGTTGCCCTTGCTGTTGCGGCATTTTATTCCGCAAAGCTCGGACAGTTCTTTTATGACAGGATTTTCAAAAACATATTCGAGAATATAGCTCTTGATAAAATTGCAAACTGGCTTGGTGCCGATTCAACGGCAAATCTCGATATAGGACCGCTTCTCGAGGCAGAGCATTCGGAGTTCTTTAAGTACGTTGAAAACCTCGGCATTGACATAAGTGCCCTTGCAGAGAAATATAATGAATTTGGAGCAAATACGGGTGAGCTTATTGCAGAGTATATATCACAGCCTCTAGGTATGGCGGTTTCGAGAGTTGTGGCATTTATTGCTCTTTTCATTGCTGCCGTTGTTGTGATAAACGTTGTGGGCTTTATTGTAGGTAAAATTGTAAAGCTCCCCATTCTCAATGCAACGAACAAAATACTTGGTCTTATTCTTGGAATTATCCTTGGCGTTGTATTCGTATTCATTTTCGTTTCTATTCTCGACGTGATTCTTCCCTACGTTAAAGTAGGCGGAGAGTCCCTTGGAACAGGAGACTTCAAAGGGGAAACCATTATTTACGGCTACCTTTCTTCAAACAGTCCCATGGGACTTCTGGAGGATTTGATACTAAAGTAAAAGAGGGATTGTATGGCATTACTAAAAAAATCTAATATACCTAACGTTCTTTCGGTTTTCAGAATTTGTCTTGTACCTGTTTTTGTGTATTTGTTTTTGGCAAAAGAAAAACATTTATCGGCAATGGCAGTTTTCCTGTTTGCAGGTGCTACCGACGTTGTTGACGGATACCTTGCAAGACATAATAACTGGATAACTAATATAGGTAAGGTGCTTGATCCGCTGGCTGACAAGTGTATGCAGATAGCGGCACTGGTATGTCTTGGGATATCTAAGCTTGTGCCTTGGTGGATAGTTTTAGTCCTTGTCATAAAAGAAGCGTTGCTTCTTGTTGGAGCAACGAAGGTTTTAAAAAAGAGAAAAGTTTACGTACAGTCAAGCTGGTACGGAAAGGCGGGTACAGTTGCCTTTTACATAGTGGTTGTTTTACTTGTTACCGTGAAAAATATGCCCGGTATGGTAAGACTTCTGCTTGGCATATTCCTTATAGGATTTATGCTTTTTTCACTTATTATGTATTTTATAAATTACAGAAAAAATATAATGACAAAATATACGGTTAAGAACAGTTAAAGATACAGGAAAGGTTTTTTATGTGGCAGATGTGTTCAAGATGCAAGGTACGCCCTGCAGTTGTATTTATAACCAAAATTGAAGGAAACGAACAAAAGCAGGAGGGACTTTGTCTCAAATGTGCAAAGGAGCTTAATATAAAGCCCGTTACCGACGTTATTTCCAAAATGGGAATAGGTGATGACGAAATAGAAGCAATAGCAGGAGAAATGGCAGACGTAATGGAGTCCATGGATTCCTCTGACCTGTCGGGGCTTATTCCCACAGAGGACGGCGCCGACAATACGGGTGCCCCTGCCTTTGATTTAAGAAGACTCTTTATGAATGACCGAAATCTTCAGGAGAGAGCGAAAGGGGAGGGAGAGTCACCAAACGGCAAGAAGAATAAGAAGGCAGAAAAGGAAAGGAAGTTTCTTTCCCAGTTTTGCATTGACCTCACCCGCCGTGCGAGAGAAGGTAAGCTTGACAATATTATAGGACGAGAAAAAGAGCTTGACCGAATGGTTCAAATTCTTTGTCGCAGACAGAAGAATAACCCCTGTCTTATAGGTGAGCCCGGAGTTGGTAAAACAGCCCTTGCCGAAGCCCTTGCTGAGAGAATTGCCGAAGGGAACGTGCCATTTAAGCTTCGTGACAAAGAAATATTTATAGTGGATATGACAGCGCTTGTGGCAGGCACGCAGTTCAGAGGACAGTTTGAAAACAGAATAAGAGGTCTTATCGAAGAAGTTAAGGCTCTTGGAAATATTATCCTTGTTATAGATGAGGTACACACAATAGTTGGAACAGGTGATACCGAAGGCGGTATGAACGCCGCTAACATCTTAAAGCCAGCACTTTCCCGAGGCGAGATTCAGCTTATAGGTGCAACTACTCTTTCGGAGTACCGAAAATATATTGAAAAGGACTCAGCTTTGGAACGCCGTTTCCAGCCTGTTATGGTAAACGAGCCATCAATAAGCGATACAATTGACGTAATACTCGGTATCAAGAAATACTACGAAAGCTTCCACGGAATAGTAGTGCCCGAGGATATTGTTGAAAAGACGGTAGTACTCTCCGAAAGATATATTACCGACAGATTTTTACCCGATAAGGCTATAGACCTCCTAGACGAAGCCTGTGCAAGAGTAGCCCTTGAAAGCCCTGTTATAAACAGAATGGGTGAGCTTGAAAAAGAAATGGCAAAGTTAAAAACTCAGCGTGAGGGACTTGAATCCATCGACGACCCGACAGACGAGATATACTCCAAGATAGCCGACGTAAAGGTAGCCGAAATAAAGGCACAGAACGAGTTTGACGAGCTGACACTCAAGCGTGCAGAAATAAAGCTTCGCGAAAAGGACCTTGCCCGTGTTATCGAGGTATGGACAGGAGTTCCTGCAACGAGCATTGCGGAAAACGATTATAAAAAGCTTGAAAAGCTTTCAGAAAACTTATCCTCCAGAATTATCGGACAGGATAAGGCGATAGAGGCGGTATGCCGTGCTATAA
Organism: Eubacteriales bacterium; assembly: GCA_045653035.1. Classification (GTDB taxonomy): domain Bacteria; phylum Bacillota; class Clostridia; order Oscillospirales; family SIG627; genus RGIG6353. The sequence continues at coordinate 111,628 of JAZOLO010000003.1, read as the reverse complement.
AGAGGTCTAGGGTAGGTATTGCCTATAAACGCCGTCCCGTATCCTTTATATTTGCAGGACCTACAGGTGTTGGTAAAACCGAGCTTGTAAAGGTACTTGCAGGTGAGCTTTTCGATTCACCCGAAGCCCTTATAAGACTTGATATGTCGGAATTTATGGAGAAGCACTCGGTGGCGAGAATTATCGGTGCCCCTCCAGGCTACGTTGGATACGATGAGGCAGGTCAGCTTACCGAAAAGATAAGACGTAAGCCCTACTCTGTAATACTCTTTGACGAGATAGAAAAAGCACATCCCGACGTTATGAATATTCTTCTTCAGATTCTTGACGACGGCATGATAACCGATGCCCACGGCAAACAGGTCAACTTTGAAAATACAGTGCTAATCATGACCACAAACGCAGGTTCAGGCTCATCAAACAACATATCTGGCTTTAGCACCACAAATGAAAAGAGCAACTCAGATAAAACCGAAAAAGCGCTCTCTCAGTTTTTAAGGCCCGAATTCATAAACAGAGTTGACGAAATAATAACGTTTAACAGACTCGGAATAGACGAGATGAAGAAGATAGCACTCATACAGCTCACAGACCTTAAAAAAGTGCTTGACAAGAAGGCAATAGACTTAACCTTTACAGATGAGGCTCTTTCATTCATTGCTGAAAAGTCGTTCAGCGAAAAATATGGAGCAAGAAACCTTAGAAGATATATCCAAAGCTCTGTTGAGGACGTAATCGCTGAGCAAATGATAGTGAATTACGAAAAGGGAATAGACGAGGTATCGGTTACCGTATCGGAGGGTGAGCTTCGAGTGGAGTGCAGGCAGAAATGAATCTTCTCGAAATAAACGCAGTAAAGCTACTTGAGGTTTTGAAAAGCGACCCCGAAAAGGGACTCACCTCGGAGCAGGTAGAGAAGAACAGAGCTGAGCTTTCTTCTCACCGCGTAGAGAAAGGTGTTCTATACACCGTAAAGGAGATTTTCGGTGACGTTGTTCCTCTCATTTTTGCAGTACTGTCTATCTTTTCTATATACTACAAAAAGGACATGGGAGGATTTCTCTCGCTTCTCCTTTTCTTCGGGGTTTATCTTACCTTCAAGATAGTTGCAAACCGCTATAACGCAAAGGTCACCGACATTATAAATAGTAAACACTCCAGAAGCAGAGTTATAAGAGACGGCAAAATATGCGAGGTGGATTCTTCCGACCTTGTGCAGGGGGATATAATACTTGTTGGCTTCGGTGACGTTGTACCCTGTGATGCTCTCATAATAAATCAAAGCACTCTCAGAGTCAGTGAGGTACAGCTTACGGGAAATTCCTCTCCCGTTTTAAAGCTTACACAGGAGGACGTAATACGTGGCAAGGGAGTACCTTACTACGAGTGTATTCTCTTTGCAGGAAGCGTTGTTATGTCGGGCAGTGCAAGAGCCATTGTCTGCAATACGGGTCGCGACGTTTTCGATAAGAGGAACAAGCTTACCACTCGTTCAAAGCATGCAAGACGTACTAAGGTTTTTGAAATAGCATCTTTCATTTCAAAAAACGTATCCCTTATTTGGCTTATCATATCTGCAATACTCTTTGTTTGGGGTGTTGCTTCGGGCAAGGAAATTTTTGATATATTCTATCTGTCGGTGTCACTCGCACTTGTATCTTTCCCTGATTTGGTGCTGACCCTCTTTGACCTTACCCTGTCGGTAGGATCCAAAAGGCTTTACAAAAAAGGGTGCGTTATAAGAGATATGACAGCAATAGACCGAATGTGCGATATAAACTGTATCGTTGTTGATAACAGCCGTTATTTCAGGAACTCATCACCAAAGCCCAATACCGTTTATGTCAACGATGAGAGAAAGAAGTTCAAATCTGCTACTGACCCCGACGTAAGGGAGATTTTCGAGCTTGCACTCACTGCATGTGTCAGCGGTGACGGTGGCATGAACTACAACGGAGTCAGCGTTGAAAAATCACTTCAGCGTGCAGGTGAGGAGCTTGGTATAACTCAGAGCGTTATAAACGAGAAATATCTTACTCTTGAAAAAATGCCCTATGACGCACCCATGCAGATGAGCCGTGCAATTTATTTTAAGGATGGAGAGTTCTATACAGTCTCTCTCGGCTCACCTTGGGCAGTACTTAAAACCTGTATAAAAGCTACCAAGGACGGAGAAGACAGAATGCTTTTCGAGCGTGAAAAGAGAGCGCTCCGCGACCTTGCTCACTCTATTGCAGAGGGCAACGAGGGAGTAGTGGCTGTTGCAGTAAAAAGAATAGAGTACAAGGAAGGTGCAGGACAGCTATTCAGCGACAAGGGATTTACCTTCAAGGGCTATATAGGTCTCCACACCTCAATAAATGCCGATGCCGCGAGAGCGGTGAACGCAGTTTCAAAGTCGGGCATCGACGTGGTGCTCATGAGCAATGAAGCAAAATTCACCTCTATCGGCTTTGCAAAGAGCCTTTCTATCATGAAGGACGGAGATATGGAAATTACTGCAAAGGATTTTGCAGGTGTTGACGAAGGGCTTTTCAGAACTGAGATAAAGAAATATAAAATTTATCTCTCCCTCAGCTCTGCCGATAAAGCAAAGGTCGTATCATGGCGTAAGCAGGACGGAGATATAATTGCATCGGCAGTATCATCGGTTGATGACCTGCAATTGCTTCTTGAATCCGACGTGTCATTTTCTTCTGCCGTTATGGGAGATAATGCCACAATACAGAATTCCGACGTGGTTATAAATTCAGGCTTCGAGCTTATACCCGAGTGCATAAAATATGCACGTCTTGTTTACAGAAATACAAGACATGTGCTCCAGTACTTTATGAGCTTCCAGTTTATATTGCTCTTTTCTGCAATAATACCAATAATAAGCCTTGGAGCTGCCGCATTTTCACCTGCCGCCATAACTCTTTATGCACTCCTCACGGCACTTCCTCTTGCAGTGTCACTTTCTACGGAGAACTTAAGAGGAAATGAATTAAAGGATACCTTTGGCAAGGAAAATCAAGGCATGAATTTGCAAAACCTGCTTATCATACCCTGTATCACTTCCTTTGTTGCAAGTGTGGTGGTAACCCTTACGGCAAGGTTTTCACTCTCCATTGTGCCCGACCTTTTTGAAATGAGGGGCGGTGCGCTGATAGCACTTGTATCGAGCACAGTATTTTTAAGCTATACTCTTTCAATGGACGACGTGTTTGATATGAGCGTATTCAAGAATAAAGAGCTTATCATATCGACGCTTCTTTCATTTGCCATTGTTTTGCTCTTTGTTTTGACACCTTCGTTCGCATCTTTGATATCTGTTAAAGCACCAAACGTTAAAATAGTTTCATTGGCACTTATTACAGGACTTGTTCCCGCCCTTATATGTATGGGAATAAAGCTTGTAAAAAAATATATTTTCGCAGAAAGCGAAAAAAACGTGTAAATTAAAAAAAGGAGAACTACTATGGAAAAGGTAACAAGAAAAACAATCATCGGCGACATTCTCGATTTTGACAGAGAAACAGGAAAATTCTTCCTTGAAATTGGAATGCATTGCCTTGGCTGTCCCTCTGCAAGAGGTGAGTCCATCGAAGAAGCTTGTGAGGTTCACGGCACCGATGCAGACGAGCTCGTTGAAAAGATAAACGACTATCTCGCATCTAAATAATGAGAGAAAAAGAGCTATCAAGGCGGCTTCACGCCGCCTTCCTGCTTGTAAGAGGAGGAAAAAGGATTGCCGATATCGGCACAGACCACGGCTATCTTCCCATAGCCCTTGTGAAGTCGGGAAAAGCGACTTTTGCCTTTGCCTCAGACATAGGAAAAGGACCTCTTGAAAGGGCAGAGGAGAACATAAAAAAAGCAGGACTTGAAGAAAAAATTAAAACTGTACTCACCGACGGAGCAGCCACCCTCGACTCTCTTGCCGATGAGTTTATAATAGCGGGAATGGGCGGAGAGCTTATTTTCGATATTATTTCACGTGCACCATTTATGAAAAACGAGGATATACATCTGGTGCTTCAGCCTATGACGAAGATTTCTACATTGCGAAAAAGCCTTGCGAGAGAGGGCTTTCGTATAGATGAGGAAAAGCTCGTTTTTGAGGACAACAGAGTGTATACCCTGATGTCGGTATACTATGACGGAAAGGTACGAGAAATCACCGAATGTGAAGCGGTGACGGGTAAGATCGATACAGTTGCCCCCGCACTTGCCATAAAGGTTATAGAGGGTGCACTTTATGACGTTGAAAACAAAATAAGAGGTAAGAAAGACCCGAGTGAGGATATAAAGCTCAGGGCGGAGCTTACCCTTGTTAAAAATAAACTTATGGAGAAAATTGATGAAAATATATGAGGTAATAGAGAAGCTTGACTCTCTTTTTCCAAAAACTCTCAGTGAGGAATGGGACAATGACGGAGAAATGCTGGTGCTTGATAAGGGCACCGAAATAACTGGTATTGTTACAACTCTTGACGTTACCGACGAGGCGGTATATGAAGCGGTAAAGTGCGGTGCTAACCTGATAGTGAGCCATCACCCTATGATATTTAATCCCATAAAGAGACTTGACGGCTCAGCTCTCTCTAAAAAAATTGCAAAACTTATAAAAAACGGAATATCCGTTCTTTCCTATCATACACGCTTTGACAGTGCCGAGGGTGGAATGAACGACCGCCTTGCAAAAAAGCTTTTACTTGAAAACCCTGTGCCATTTGGAATTACAGTCGGTATACCTATGGGTAGAATAGGTGACGTAAAAGAATGCTCACCCGAAGAATTTGGGAAAAGAGTAGCAGGACTTCTTGACACCGACGTTATACTTTACGAGGGCAAAAGAAGTATCAAAAAGGTGGCGGTGCTTGGCGGCGGCGGAAAGGACTTTATCCATACTGCTCATACTCTTGGCGCTGATGCTATGGTTACGGGTGATATTTCCTACAGCATTGTGACCGAGGAGATGCCATACGGTATTACGATGGTAGATGCAGGGCACTTCTCAACGGAAATACTCGCAGTTGATGCCTTTGCGGAAATTCTTGAAGCTATGAATGCACCGTCGGTATATAGATTTTATGGTGAAAGACCCTCAAATTTTATAAAAAAGGAAAATTAAAGTATGGCATTTGACGCCGGAATGGTACTTGCACTGTCCCGTGAGCTTGATATGCTTCTCGGTGAGGAAAACGGCTTTGGCGGTGCAAGAATAGATAAAATTACAATGCCCGAAAGGGACGAAATACATCTCATATTACATGCGGGCCGTGAAAACTATCGCCTTGTTGTTTCGGCAAGCTCATCAAACCCCAGAATGCACCTTACCGAAACTGCAAAGGAAAATCCCAATACCCCTCCGTCTTTTTGTATGCTTCTCAGAAAGCATCTGTCGGGTTCAAGGCTTGTTAAAATAAGACAGCTTTCCTTTGAGAGAGTTTTGGAGATAGAGTTTGATTTCAAGGACGAAATGGGATACGTCACGAAGAAATATCTTATTCTCGAAATTCTCGGGAAGCACAGTAATATTATTTTCTGCGACGGTGAAAAGAAAATACTCGGTGCAGTGCGTACTACCGACCTTACCGAATCACTGAAGCGTCCTGTCCTTGCAGGAATGATTTATGAGATGCCACCGTCACAGGGTAAAATTGACCCCACCACGCTTGACAGAGAGACTTTTGTGTCGGTGATGAATTCTGCTGACAAGACAGCCCTTACCGAAAAGGTTATTACCTCAAGCTTCACGGGAGTAGCTCCTCTTATTTCAAGAGAGGCGGTTTACCGTGCTACGGGTGACGCCTCTGCAAGTGTCGGAAATACCGACCTGGAAAAGTTGTGGTTTCACTTTTCGTCATTCTACGAAAAGCTTTTGTCGGGAGAGGGTACACCTACCATTATTTGCCGTACGGAAACACCTGACTTGCCCTTTGAATACGCCTTTATTGATATAAGACAGTACGAAAACCGCGGTATCGTCAAAACTCTTGATAGTTTTTCAAGCCTTATTGACACCTTTTTTTCCACAAGAGATAAAGCCGACAGAATAAAGCAGCGCTCACAGGATATCTTTCACCTACTGCTCAAAAGTCAAAACAGACTTCTCAAAAAGATTGAGGTGCAGGAAAGTGAGCTTGTAGATACCGATACAATGGAATACTGCAAAAAGTGCGGTGACCTTATTTCACAGGAAATGTACAGAATTAAAAGAGGGGACAAGAGCGTTACGGCAATAGATTATTCCGAGGAAGGCTATCCCGAGGTTAAAATTGAGCTTGATGAAAGACTTTCTCCATCACAAAATGCACAGCGTTATTATAAAAAATATAATCGTAAGAAAAATGCAAAGGTCGAGATAACAAAGCAGATAGAAGAGGCAAAAAATGAGCTTCGCTATATTGATGCCGTTCTTGACAGCCTTTCCCGTGCCGAAACAGAGAGCGACCTTGACGAGATAAGAGAAGAGCTGTCACAGTGGGGCTACGGCAAGCGTGACCGCAAGAGCTTAAAGCTTGCCGATAAAAAGAAGAAAATCAAGCCCCTACGTGCAACCTCGCCCTCGGGACTTGAAGTGTATATTGGTAAAAACAATCTTCAGAATGACTGGCTCACCACCAAGTTTTCCTCAAAAACAGATTGGTGGTTTCACACGAAGAACTTTGCAGGAAGCCACGTTATTCTTAAAACTGAAGGCGAAGAGCCTCCTGCCGAGGACTTTACCTTTGCCGCAAGCCTTGCAGCAATGTTCTCCTCTGCCGAGGGGGGGAACGTTGCGGTTGATTATACGATGATCAAGCATGTGAAGAAGCCACCTGCGTCAAAGCCCGGCTTTGTCACCTACAATACCTATTGGACGGCATACGTTACCCCGAATAAAGAAGAACTTGAAAAGACTGTTGTAAAGCAGTAACGAAGATAAAGGATTTCACCCTATGATAAAGCTTTTGAGCCTGATTTTCATACTCTTATCGTGCTTACCTACCATGCTCTTTCACCAAAACTCCCGATATATCCTTCATGCAGGAGGTGATACTCCCGACGGGATAATTGGCAGTAACAGTGTTGATGCGGCAGAGCACTCATACGAGAAAGGCTACCGCGTTCTTGAAATAGACTTCTGTTTTACTTCTGATGACCGCTTGGTGTGCGTTCACGATTTTAAAAACTATTATTCTTCGAGCCTTGGAAAGAGTGACATAACCTATGATGAATTTGAAGAAGTACGACACAACACCTACCCCTTTACCTCTTTTACTCTGGACTACCTGTGTGAGTGGATAAGAGGTCACAGAGACGTTATAATCGTTACCGACATAAAGGAAAACTGTGTTGAGGGGGCGAGGATAATATCCGAGGAATATCATGACCTTAAGGACAATTTCTGCATTCAGATTTACAGCACCTCCGACTATGATGCGGTAAAGAAGCTTGGCTTTGACAATATAATTCTCACCCTTTACTATATGAACTGGAATGAAAAGACCGATACCGATGCCATTGTGGAGTTTGCCAAGAGTCATAAGCTTGCAGGAATAACCTTCAGTGCGGAGATGGTTTCGCTTGTAGAAGGCTACGTTGATGCACTCCTTGAAGCAGGAACGCCCTTATACGTTCACACTGTAAACAATGAAGTGGAACATCAAAAGCTTTTCGATATGGGAATATGGGGAATATATACGGATTATGCAAAAAAATCGGAGTGATGTCACTCCGATTTTTCATATATATAGTCTATTCCTTTTTGCAAGATATCACCGCTTATTGCACCTTGTGCCATGGTTATGAGAACTCCGTTTTCGTCTATAAAGAAGGTTTGAGGAACAGCGGATATGCCGTAGGTGTAGGCTCCTTCAAGGTCGGTGTCGAAGTATACAGGGAAGGCGTAGTCGGTGGTTGAAAGATATTTTTCGGCAGAAGACCTGGTTTCCTGATAGCCGTCGGTGAGGTTTACCATCATAAAGTGTATTTCATTGCCGTATTCAAGATATTTTTCATTAAAGCCGGGCATCTCGCTCTTACAGGGAGGACACCAGCTTGCCCAGAAGTTGAGAATAACAGGCTTGCCTTTGAGGTCAGAGAGCTTTACTGCATTTCCTTCCTTGTCATACACCGTAAAATCGGGAGCCATAAATTCTTCTTTGTCACCTGCTTCACTCTCAAGCTCCCCCTCTTTTTCTTCGTATGTCAAAAGATTGTCGGGTGCATTTTCTTTGCTGAATTTGTTATATAAAAGAGATGCGCCGATTATTACAAGTACAAAAGCTATTACAAGAACAATAAGACCTTTTTTATTCATGATAATCTCCTTAACTAAGTAGTGCCGTAAAGCGTCCCAAAAGTCCCGTTGCCATAAGAATACCGATGACTATGAGGAAAGCACCGCATATTTTATTTATGATGCCGTAGTGTTTTTTTATAAAATTGAAGGTGCTTTTTAATTTATCTATAAGAAGTGCACTGAAAATAAAGGGAATACCAAGTCCGAGAGAGTAGATAAGAAGCAGATATATACCCTCCATCACATGTCCTCTCTGAGAAGCAAGGAGAAGTGCTGAGCCGAGAAATGCACTGACACAGGGAGTAAAGCTTATAGAGAAAACGATGCCGAATACAAGGGAGGAAAAGAAACCGAGATTTTTCGTGTTTGCCTTTATACCGCTACCGCCGAAATTCATTTTAAGAATGCCTATAAACTGAAGCCCGAAAACGACAACCACAGCACCGCAAAGAATATTTACAAGCGATTGGTATTTTGTGAGAAATCCTCCGATAGTACCTGCCAATGCTCCGAGAGCCACAAAAAGCACAGTAAAGCCCAGAACAAAGCCCACAGCGTTAACAAGTGTCTTCTTTGAACTCCTTTCACCTCCTGCCGAAAAATAAGAAATATATATGGGAAGCATAGGTAAAAGACAGGGGGAAATGAAGGTGATGATACCCTCAAGAAAGGTAATAAAATATTGCATACAAAAACTCCATCGTTTTAAAAATATATAAGCGTTTTTATTAACAAGTTACTGTACTTCTATTTCCTCGGTTTCCTCTTCTACTATTTTCTCTATTTCTTCTACTATTTTTTGTATTATCTTTTTCTCTTTTGATGTGAAATATGATACACTCAATAAGCTTAAAAAATACATGTGAAATAAACTATCGATGTTTATTTCATCTTTTGATTTGTAGAATTTATCGCTTAAAGGTTGAGCTACCATATTAATCTTTCTATCATCAATGCAATAAGACATCTTTTGCATCACATTTTTGGGCAAAACTAGAAATATAGTTTTGGTTATTTCATTTGCTAGTTCTTTGTAATATGCTTCTATGTTAGAATCACTTATATTGTGTTTTTGGGCTAAATCAAGTAGAGATGATGCTACACATATACATAAATCACAATGTTTTGCGCTAAGAATTGTTGATGTGAAAATGTGAATCATTTGTTGTCTATCTGAAGGTAAGCTTGTATATTTGTTATGTAAGATAAGAGTGATATATTTAGAAAAAATTTCATAATAATCGTTAAATTCGCTCTTTGTAAATTTTAATAGCACTTGATTCATATTTGTTACTCCTTTTCCATTTCTTCAAAATAAAACAAATCTTCAAATTTTTTATCTAAAGCTATGCATAATAGCAAAGCAAGCTTTGCTGTGGGGGAAAAATGACCCTTTTCAATCGAGCATATTGTAGTTTTAGATACTCCAACCATTTTAGCTAATTCAAGTTGATTGAGGTCTTTTTCCGCCCTTGCTACTTTAAGTTTATTTTTGAGTGGAAGATCGTTTTTTAGCATGATTACTCCTTTTTACATTATTTGTTGTAAAAATATAACTAATAAAATAAAGAATATAGTTGTGAAGAACAAAGCGAGAAATAAGTTATTTTTATTTTTTTGATTTATAATGAAGCTTGCCCAATAAAAAAATGTGTACATTCCGCACATAATCAAAGCACCATCTACAACAAAAATTTTTTCAACTAAAATTCTAAGCAGTATGGTTACAACACATATTATTGCACCGATAGCATATCCCAAAACGGATAATGTATTGTAGATTGGATCTTGTTGCATTTTTTGAGCTTTAGATAAAATATTTTGTTTGTTTATTTCGTTCATTAAATAATCTCCTTTCTCTTTGTGTTTTAATTATAATATAAAGAAGATGATTTGTCAACAGAAAAATTCAACAAATATTGAATTTTATAAAACTTTAATTGAATAAAATTAAAATTAAATTAACTTAAAATGTCTTGAATATTGATTTTGCTTTATATGGGTATAAAAATTTTTATAAATTAAATTTAGTATTTTTTTAGTTTTTCGAGAGAGTGTGAGAGAGGGCTTTTGACTTCAAAAGCCTTCTCTCGCAAAAAAGAGGACACATTAAAGTGTCCCCTTAAATCTTTTATGCAAGTGCTTTTTCAAGTCTTTCTCTTATTGCCTTGATGAAGTCAAGGGAGTTTACAGCCTTTGCTTCAAAGCCCGCCTCAACAAGTCCTACAAGGTCCTTCGTCATAATTCCGTCGTCAAGAGTTTTGATACAAGCCCCTTCAAGAGTATCGGCAAAGCTTACAAGCGCGTCAAGACCGTCAAGCTCACCTCTCTTGCGGAGAGCACCCGACCATGCAAAAATGGTTGCCATGGGGTTTGTGGAGGTTTCCTCACCCTTGAGATACTTATAGTAGTGACGGGTAACGGTACCATGTGCCGCCTGGTATTCATACTTTCCGTCGGGAGATACGAGAACGGAGGTCATCATAGCAAGTGAACCGAACGCGGTGGAAACCATGTCGCTCATAACGTCGCCGTCATAGTTCTTACAAGCCCAGATGTAACCGCCCTCACTTCTTATAACACGTGCAACCGCATCGTCGATAAGAGTATAGAAGTATTCAATACCAAGCTCCTCAAATTTAGCCTTGTATTCCTTATCAAAAATATCCTGGAAAATAAGCTTGAAGGTCTGATCGTATTTCTTTGAGATAGTGTCCTTTGTGGAGAACCAAAGTGACTGCTTTGTGTCGATGGCATATTTGAAACAGGAGTGTGCAAAGGAAATAATGGAGGTGTCCTTATTGTACTGACCCTGAAGTACACCCGGGCACTCGAAGTCATAGATGGTCTCTCTTGTTTCCTTGCCGTCCTTGTCGGTAAATACGAGCTCTGCCTTACCGAGATTTTCAACTCTCATCTCGGATGCCTTGTATACGTCGCCGTAAGCATGACGTGCAATGGTAATAGGCTTCTTCCAGTTCTTAACAACAGGCTTTATGGAATCTATAATAATTGGAGCACGGAAAACAGTGCCGTCGAGAATTGCACGGATAGTACCGTTGGGGCTCTTCCACATTTCAGTGAGATTGTATTCCTCAACCCTCTGCTTGTTGGGAGTAATGGTAGCACATTTTACTGCAACGCCGTATTTCTGTGTGGCGTAAGCGGAATCAAAGGTAACCTTATCCTTTGTCTTTTCTCTTTCGGGGAGCCCCAGGTCATAGTACTCGGTTTTAAGGTCAACAAAGGGGAGGATAAGCTCATCTTTTATCATCTTCCAGAGTATTCTTGTCATTTCATCGCCGTCCATCTCAACGAGAGGGGTGGTCATTTTTATTTTATTCATAATATATCCTTTCTTACGGTATCATTTTTGGGTTAAAACCGAAAATGAAGATTTTCAGTTTTCACTAAAAACGCTTTTTCATAAAGTAAGTGCGAACAAAGTGTAGTCAAAGAGTAGTTTTTCTAATGTAGAAACTCGAAAATCGACTTTCTGCTTAGTTATTCCAAATTTCATTTTCTTCGCGTGTTGCTCGGACTGGCGTACCAAGTACGCCGACGCCTTCGCACTCCGCGATTTTACCTCCAAAACTGCTACCTTTTTAGAGATAACGGCTTAAAACCGAAAATGAAAAAATAATTTTCTAAGCTTTTGGAATTCTTAAAACCTTTTTTCAAAAAGGCTTTAAGCGGGTACAGGGCAGAGCCCTATTATAATAAATACTTATCCTTTTGTATATTTCAAAAGTCCGCCTGCAAGAAGCATTTTCTGCTGACGGTCGGAAAATTCACAGGAAAGCTCGAACTCATCACCTGTTGTTTTGTCGGTGAGAATTGCACATCCGCTTTTCAAAGCCTCGAAAAGTCCTGAAATCTCAAGTTCATCACCCTGTGAAAGCTTATCGTAATCGTCGGGATTTTTGAAGGTAAGAGGAATGATACCTGCGTTTATAAGGTTTGCCGCGTGTATTCTTGCAAAGCTCTTAGCAATAACTGCCTTTACTCCAAGATAGAGAGGAACGAGAGCCGCATGCTCACGGGATGAGCCCTGTCCGTAGTTTGAACCGCCAACGATTATGGATTTACCTGACTTAAGTGCTCTTTCAGGGAATGCCTCGTCACATACACCGAAGCAGAACTTTGAAAGATAAGGAATGTTTGAACGGTAGGGGAGTATCTTCGGACCTGCGGGCATAATGTGGTCGGTGGTGATGTTGTCTCCAACCTTAAGAGTAAGAGGTGCGAGAAGTGTGTCTGTAAGAGGTTCTCCTTCGGGGAAAGGCTTGATGTTGGGGCCGCGGAGTACCTCCACGTCCTTTGCTTCTTCCTCGGTTGCGGGAAGAATTATTGCCGAGTCGTTTATCTTGAACTTTTCAGGGATCGTAATTTCAGGGCACTCACCAAGTGTTCTGGGGTCTGTAATATATCCCGTAAGAGCAGATGCCGCCGCAAGCTCGGGAGATACAAGATAAACCTGACCGTCCTTTGTACCGCTTCTTCCTTCAAAGTTACGGTTAAAGGTACGAAGGGAAACACCTGCGGAATTAGGAGAGAAGCCCATGCCGATGCAAGGACCGCAAGCACATTCAAGAACTCTTGCACCAGATGCAATAATATCGCTGAGTGCACCGCAGTCGGCAAGCATAGTAAGCACCTGCTTGGAGCCTGGGGATACCGAAAGGCTGACCGAGGGATCGATTGTCTTGCCCTTGAGAATGGCTGCAACTTTAAGCATATCAGCAAGAGATGAGTTGGTACATGAGCCGATACAAACCTGATCTACCTTGATGTCCGAAAGGTCCTCTGCTGCCTTAATGTTATCGGGAGAGTGAGGACATGCAAGAAGAGGCTTCAGCTCTGAGAGGTTTATGTCGATTATTCTGTCGTAAACAGCATCCTCGTCGGATGAGAGGGGAACGAAATCTTCGCCTCTGCCTTGACTTTCAAGGAATGCTTTTGTAATTTCATCAGAGGGGAATATAGAGGTGGTAGCACCAAGCTCTGTTCCCATGTTGGTAATTGTAGCTCTCTGGGGAACGGAAAGTGTCTTGATACCCTCACCGCCCCATTCGATAATGTATCCTACACCGCCCTTAACAGAAAGGATACGGAGTATTTCAAGGCTTACGTCCTTAGCACTAACCCAGGGACGGAGAGCACCTGTGAGATTTACCTTTATCATTTTTGGCATTGTGATATAGTAAGCACCGCCACCCATAGCAACCGCAACGTCCATACCTCCGGCACCCATAGCGAGCATACCGATACCTCCGCCTGTGGGAGTGTGGCTGTCCGAGCCGATAAGTGTCTTACCGGGCTTTCCGAAGCGTTCAAGGTGTACCTGATGGCAGATACCGTTACCCGGACGTGAAAAACGGATACCGTATTTTTTTGCAACCGACTGTATGTAGCGGTGGTCGTCAGCATTTTCAAAGCCCGACTGAAGTGTGTTGTGGTCGATGTATGCCACCGAAAGCTCTGTTCTGACTCTTGGAATACCAATGGACTCGAATTCAAGATATGCCATTGTACCCGTAGCGTCCTGCGTCAGTGTCTGGTCTATTCTGAGGGCAATCTCCGAGCCGGGAGTCATATCTCCCTCAAGAAGATGTGCCTTTATTATCTTTTGTGCAATTGTAAGTCCCATTTTAGTGCTCCTTTCTGTAATCCATTACAAGCTTTTCCATTTCCTCGGTACTGATTACCGTCTGACGTCCCTTTGCATATTCCTCGTCTGTCCATGCCTTGATATAAGCTACAAGGTCGTCCTTCTTTGTAAGGGCTTCATCACCCTTAAGATTATAGTGAGCATTGAGCCAGTATGCGATTCCAGCAAGACCCGAGGTGTTTGAAACAGTTACCTTTGCAGGACGGTTGAGGAGAGCGTCTGTGTCGAAAATGTTGTATATCTCCTCGTCCTTTATAAGACCGTCAGCGTGAATACCTGCTCTTGTAGAATTGAAGTTTGCACCGACAAAAGGTGTGTTCTCATGTATGTTATAGCCGATATCTCTCTTGAAGTAATCGGCAATTTCGGTAATAGCCGTAGTGTCCATACCGTCAAGCGTACCTCTTAGCGAGGCATATTCCATAACCATAGCTTCAAGAGGAACGTTACCCGTTCTCTCGCCTATACCAAGCATGGAGCAGTTAACAGCCGCAGCACCGTGAAGCCAAGCACAGGTAGCGTTTGCAACACCCTTATAGAAATCGTTATGACCGTGCCATTCAATCATTTCACTGGGCACGTCGGCATAGTGCTGGAGACCGTAAATGATACCGGGTACGCTTCGGGGAAGTGCAACCTCGGAGAAGGGAACACCATAGCCCATGGTGCCACAGGCTCTTATCTTAATTGGAATTCCCGAGTCATCGGACATTTTTTGAAGCTCGTTTACGAAGGGGAGAACAAAGCCGTAAAAATCGGCTCTCGTAATATCCTCAAAATGGCATCTGGGACGGATACCAAGCTCAAGTGCCGCGGCAATAGTTTTCTTGTAGTGCTCAAGCGCCTGACCTCTTGTCATGCCAAGCTTTTTGAATATGTGATAGTCCGAGCATGAAACTAGAATACCCGACTCCTTGATACCCATATCGCGGATAAGCTTAAAGTCATTGAGACTTGCTCTTATCCAAGTAGTGATCTCGGGAAACTTGAATCCAAGATTCATACATCCCTCAAGAGACTTGCGGTCGTTTTCGCTGTATACGAAAAACTCCGTCTGACGTATAATTCCCTTTTCTCCACCAAGTCTTGACATAAGCTTAAAGAGATGTATTATCTGCTCTGGAGAGTAGGGGGCCTGTGACTGCATACCGTCACGGAAAGACGTGTCGGTTATCCATATTTCACGGGGCATTCCTATGGGCACCTTTCTGTGGTTGAAGGCTACCTTCGGAACTTCCTTGTAAGGATATATGTCGCGGTAGAGATTAGGCTCAGCTACGTCCTGTAAGGAGTATTTATAGGATTTTTGCTCAAGCAGGTTGGTGGATGATGAAATTTCAATCATGGTATCGACCGCCTTTCTTTTGTATATTTGTATGATTGTATACAATTATACAATTAAAAATAATTTTTGTCAATATAATATATGTGAACAAAAAGAAAATTGGCGAATTGTATAAAAAATATATTTGGGAGCATACAATATGGTAATAATATACAAATATAAGGGTCAAAAAAACGCTACAAGCCACCTTAAACACTTGACAAAAAAAGGGGCAAGGTTTATAATTATCTCGTTAAAAGCGTTTGAACGGAAAAGAGTACCGAAAGGGAAGCATCCAGAGAGAAGGACATTTTGCTGAAAGTCCTTTATGTGAGAACTTCGGGAAGACCGCTTCCGTGAGCTGTGTGCGATGAGCATGCCGTAGCAGTGCGTTAAACGAAGAAGAGTTAAACACAAGGTGGAACCGTGTCATGCACCCTTGCCGTCGGGCAAGGCTTTTTTATTGTAAAAATATGAAAGATATAAAGGAGAAAAATTATGAAAGTAATACTTCAAAGCGGTGTTATTGAAGAATACACCTTTGATGACCAGATAGGACGTGACGCCCTCAGACATACGGCGTCTCACGTGCTTGCTCAGGCAGTAAAGAGACTTTACCCCGAAACAAAGCTTGCAATTGGTCCTTCCATCAAGGACGGATTTTACTACGACTTCGACAGAGAGGGCGGATTTACAGAAACCGACCTTGAGAATATAGAAGCGGAAATGAAGAAGATTATCAAGGAGAACTTGAAGCTTGAACGCTTTACTCTCTCCCGTACAGAGGCTCTTGAAAAAATGGCAGACGAGCCTTATAAGATTGAGCTTATCAACGACCTTCCCGAGGACGCAGAGCTTTCCTTCTTCCGTCAGGGCGACTACGTTGACCTTTGTGCAGGCCCTCACGTGACCTATACCTCCGCTGTAAAGGCATTTAAGCTTTTGTCGGTTACAGGTGCATATTGGAGAGGAAACGAAAAGAACAAGATGCTCACCCGTATCTACGGTACGGCTTTCGCATCAAAGTCCGACCTTGAAGCTCATCTCACAGCACTTGAAGAGGCTAGACGCCGCGACCACAATAAACTTGGCCGTGAGCTTGAATATTTCACTACCGTTGACTCAATAGGACAGGGACTTCCTATCCTTCTTCCCAAGGGTGCAAGAACAATACAGAGACTTCAGCGTTGGGTAGAGGACGTTGAGGAGCAGAGAGGATACCTTCTCACCAAGACACCTCTTATGGCAAAGCGTGAGCTTTATAAGATTTCAGGACATTGGGACCACTATCTTGACGGAATGTTCGTTATGGGCGACCCCGACGACGAAACCAAGGAATGCTTTGCACTCCGTCCCATGACCTGTCCCTTCCAGTATCAGGTATTCCTTAACAAGAAGCGTTCATACCGTGACCTTCCTATGAGACTCGGCGAAACCTCAACGCTTTTCCGTAACGAGGACTCGGGCGAAATGCATGGTCTTATAAGAGTACGCCAGTTCACCATTTCCGAAGGTCATATCGTTCTTCGCCCCGAACAGCTTGCAGAGGAGTTTGAGCAGTGTCTTTCTCTTGCAAAATACTGCCTCGAAACTGTAGGCCTTTGGGAGGACTGCTCATTTAGATTTTCACAGTGGGACCCCAACCGTACCGATAAGTACGAGGGTACTGCTGAGCAGTGGAACGAAGCTCAGGGCATTATGGAAGAGCTTCTCGATAAGCTTCTCGGACGTGAAAACTACGTTATAGGAATTGACGAAGCCGCATTCTATGGACCGAAGCTTGACATTCAGTGCAAGAACGTTTTCGGTAAAGAAGACACTATTGTTACAATTCAGATAGATATGCTCCTTGCAAAGAAGTTCGGCATGGAATACGTAGACAGCGACAACACCACAAAGACTCCCTATATTATTCACACAACTTCTCTTGGTTGCTACGAGAGAACACTCGCACTTCTTATCGAAAAATATGCAGGTGCACTTCCTACTTGGCTTGCACCCACACAAGTAAGAATTCTTCCCATTACCGACAGAAACAACGAATACACCGATGAGATTGAGAAGAAGCTTACTTCCCTTGGTGTTCGTGTTGAAAGTGATAAGAGAGCTGAAAAGACAGGCTATAAGATAAGAGAAGCACAGCTTCAGAAGATACCCTATATGCTTGTTGTTGGAGATAAGGAAACCGAAGAAAAGACCGTTTCTGTAAGACGTCGCGGCTCACAGGAAATGAGCACCATGACTGTTGATGAATTTGTAGAAAAAATTATAGAGGAAATAAATACTAAAGCAAGATAAGGAGCATAATATGAATAGAGCAGAGCTTAAAAGACGTGCACGCGAACAGCTTGGAGAAGGAATATTCAAAAAGTCATGGCCAATAGCGGTGCTTGGAATATTTATAGTTGCGGCAATTTGCGGTGCAGCGTCAACCATTCCCGTAGCGACCATTCTGCTTATAGGTCCACTTGAGATCGGACTTGTAGTACTATTTAAGAATATAAAAAGAAATGGCAGTACGAAAATTGACGGATTGTTTGATGGATTTGCTAAGGATTTTGGCGGAAATCTGGTGCTTGGTATCATAATTCAAATATTTATAGTTCTTTGGTCACTACTTTTTCTCATTCCCGGAATTGTGAAGAGCTACGCTTATTCAATGGCGTATTACCTGAAATCTGAGCATGAGGATTGGGACTGGCGACGTTGTCTTGATGAAAGTATAAAGCTTACCAACGGACATAAAATGGAGCTTTTCATTCTTGACCTGTCATTTATCGGTTGGTATCTTGTAGGAGGCTTATGCTTGGGCATAGGAGAGCTTTGGGCGGAGGCATATCGCCGACAAACACTCATAAATTTCTATGAAGATATTACCGCAACACGAATTGAAATGTGAGGATAAAATGGACAATACGGCACTTTTCAAAATAAGCTATGGACTTTATGCACTTTTTGCAAAGGATAACGTGAGAGATAATGCATGTATAATAAACACTCTTATGCAGGTGACCTCGTCTCCTTCAGTCCTTTGCAGTATAAGCGTAAATAAAAATAATCTTACTCATGATATGATTGCATCAACGGGTAGATTTAACGTATCTGTCCTTGATACCTCATGTCCGTTCAGTATATTTGAAACCCTTGGAATGAAGTCGGGCAGAGACGGCGACAAGCTTTCAGGGCTAGCCACAAAAAGACTTGATAATGGAATTCTTGCTCTCTCAGAATACTCAAACGCAGTAATGTCCTTTGAGGTAACAAGAAGTGTTGATATGGGAAGCCATACTACGTTTATTGCAATTCTTGTGGACGCTGAAAATTTAAGTTCAAGAGAAAGCATGACCTACAGCTACTATCATGCAAACGTAAAGCCCAAGCCTGCCGTAGCACCTAAAGGCGGTTGGCGTTGTAAAATATGCGGATACGTATATGATGGACAAGAGCTCCCCGAGGATTTTATATGTCCAGTTTGTAAACACGGTGCGACAGATTTTGAAAAAATAATTACAGATAAAGGAGAAAAAACTATGGAACTTAAAGGCACAAGAACAGAACAGAATCTTCGCGATGCATTTGCAGGCGAATCACAGGCAAGAAATAAGTACACTTATTTCGCTTCCGTTGCAAAGAAGGAAGGTTATCAGCAGATAGCTGCAATCTTTGAAGAAACAGCCAACAATGAAAAGGAACACGCAAAGCTTTGGTTTAAGGCTCTTTCGTGTCTTGGCGATACCGCATCTAACCTTAAGGATGCTGCCGAAGGCGAGAACTATGAATGGGTTACTATGTATAGTGACTTTGCAAAGGTAGCTGACGAGGAAGGCTTCCACGACCTTGCAGAGCAGTTCAGACAGGTAGCACTTATCGAAAAATCTCATGAGCAGCGTTATCTTAAACTTTTAAACAACGTTGAAATGAAGTCAGTATTTGAAAAGGCTGAAGAGTTTATGTGGGAATGTCGCAACTGCGGACATCTCGTTATAGGCAAGAAAGCACCCGAGGTTTGCCCTGTATGTAAGCATCCTCAGGCGTATTTTGAATTAAGGAAAGAAAATTACTAATTTTTCTAAAAATATTATAAATAATTATATTTTTTATGAGAGGAAACTTTCCCCCAAAAGTTTCCTCTCAAACTCTCTTTGAAAAACTTTTATAATTTATTTTTAATTATTATATTTTTCGTGGGGCTGGGGGAGTGCTTTTATAAAAAGCATTTCCCTTAAATCTCATTAAGCGTGAACTTTCTTGACTTTTTATCCTTTTGATAGTATCATTAAAGTACAATACATAGTAAACTTAGAAGGAAAGAAATATGTATAAATACTTTTTACCTACACAGATATTCTTTGGTGACAACGTAGTGCTTGAAAACGCCGAAGCATTGAGGCTGGGTAAACGTGCGTTTATAGTAACAGGAAGCACTTCAGGCAGAGCATCGGGGGCACTCGACGACGTGGAAAAGGCACTCCTCTTTTTGAACATAGAATACACTGTCTACGATAAGATTTCCAACAATCCTACAATCGAGGAATGTGTTGACGGTGCTAAGTGTGCAAGAGCATTCAAGGCGGACTTTATTATAGGCATCGGTGGAGGGTCACCCCTTGATGCAGCAAAGGCAATAGCGGTATATACCGCAAATCAGCCTATGGTGGGTACAAGCTTTGAAATGATGGATATTTACCGCGGAGAGTACGAGAACACGCCTCTCCCCATGGCGGCAATTCCTACCACCGCAGGTACAGGCTCTGAGGTGACACCTTATTCGGTGCTTACCTTGCACAGTGAAAAAACCAAAAGAGGATTTTCCTCACCCGACACCTTTTATAAGGTTGCATTTCTCGACGGTAAATATATTCTCGCTCTTCCCATTCAGATACTTAAGAACACGGTAGTCGATGCAATGAGCCATCTAATCGAAGGCTACACCAACAAACGCTCGTCACCCTTTACCGATTATATTGCACTTGAAGGCCTCAGACTTATAGCTTCCCGTCTAGGCAATCTCATTCACGATGATATCGACCTTGACACAGCAAACGATCTTATTCTTGCTTCAACTTTTGCAGGAATAGTAATAGCACATACTGGAACAACAGTAGTTCATTCTATGGGATATCCCTTGACTTATTTTAAGAATATACCTCATGGTATGGCAAACGGACTTCTTCTCGGAGGATATCTGGAGGAGACAGAAAAGGTACTGCCTGAAAAGGTTAAAAACATACTTGAAGCACTTGGAATATCTGAGGTGAGGGGAGTGCGTTATCTTTTGATGGCACTTCTTCCTTGTAAAGAAACCTTTACCGAAAAAGAGATAGACGAATGGGTGGAAAGAACCGTGAAAGCCAAAAATGCTCTCACATCTCCCTTTGAAGTGACTGTTGATACAGAGAAAAGGATATTTCAGAAATCACTGCTATAATAAAAAAGATTGGCAAGGGAAAACCCTTGCCAATCTTTTATTTCTTGAATATGTTCTTGATTTTTTCTTTGAATGTAGCCTTTGCCGAAAGATTAGTGTCAGTACAGCTTATATCAAATTCACGAAGCAGCTTCTTCTGTGTCTCCGTAAGGTTTCTCGGAACTTCAACTACTACTGTGAATATAAGGTCTCCCTTTGAACGGGAGTTCAGATACTGGATACCCTTTCCGCGAAGCGTTACGCTTGTACCTGTTTGTGTACCTTCGGGAAGCTTGTAGGCAAAATCACCTTCAAGAGTGGGAATATTTATTGTAGCACCCAGCGTTGCCTCTGCAAAGGAAACGGGCACTTCACAGTATATGTTGTAGCCGTCACGCTCAAATATGGGATGAGGACGTATTCCTACCTCAACGATAAGGTCACCAGCTATACCGCCGTTTTGACCTACGTTACCTTGACCGCGAAGGACGACTCTTTGCATATTGTCGATACCTGCGGGAATATTTACCTCAAGCTTCTTTGACTTGCGCTGTGTACCGCTTCCACCGCATTTGGTGCAAGGCTCTTTTATTACAGTACCCTTACCACCGCACTTATCACAGGTGCGGGTAGTCTGCATCATACCGAGAGGTGTTCTCTGCTGTACTCTTACCTGACCCGAGCCTCCGCAATGCGGACAGGTTTCGGGGCGTGTACCGCTTTTAGCACCGCTTCCATCACAGTCGGGACACTTATCCACTCTTGTAAAAGAAACCTCTTTTTTACAGCCGAAAGCCGCCTCCTCAAAGGAAACCATAATTCTTGCTCCGATATCGCTTCCTCTTACAGGACCGCGTCTGCGGGAAGAAGAACCTCCCCCTCCGAAGAAGGAGGAGAATATGTCTCCCATATCGAAGTCCATACCGCCGAATCCTCCGAAGCCTCCGCCGAATCCGCCTGCTCCGAAGTTGGGGTCAAGTCCATCGTGACCGTACTGGTCGTATAGCTTTTTCTTGTCGGGGTCTGAAAGCACCTCGTAAGCCTCGTTGACTTCCTTGAATTTTTCTTCGGCACTCTTGTCATCGGGGTTCATATCGGGGTGGTATTTTTTAGCAAGCTTTCTGAAAGCTTTTTTTATTGTATCGGCATCGGAATTCTTGTCTACACCAAGAACCTCATAATAGTCTCTTTTCTGTGCCATACAGTTTATAGCCTTTCCGATAAAAAGAGCCGAGAAGGCTCTTTTTATCATTTATTTATCAGTTATCTGATTTATCGGTGAAATCTGCGTCGTATACGCCGTCAGCACCTGTACCGCCGCCCATATTTTCAGCATTGGGGTTAGGATTCTGCTGATAAAGCTTTTCTGCAATCTTATAGAAGGACTGTGTAAGAGCCTCTGTGTCTGCCTTGATAGCCTCTGTGTTATCAGTCTTAACAGTCTCACGAAGCTTCTCAATAGCCGCAAGAACGGGAGCCTTGTCCTCTTCTGTAATCTTGTCGCCTGCTTCATTAAGTGTCTTTTCACTCTGGAATATAAGGTTTTCGGCATTGTTCTTAACCTCAATTGCTTCCTTTGCCTTCTTGTCCTCCTCAGCGTGAAGTTCAGCTTCTCTTACAGCCGCCTCAATGTCTTCTTTGGACATATTGGAAGAAGCGGTAATAGAGATGTGCTGTTCCTTACCTGTTCCCTTATCGAGAGCAGAAACGTTAACGATACCGTTTGCGTCAATATCGAAGGTAACCTCAATCTGAGGAACGCCTCTCATTGCGGGCATAATACCGTCGAGAACAAATCTACCGAGAGTCTTGTTGTCTCTTGCCATTTCTCTTTCACCCTGAAGAACGTGAATTTCAACAGAGGTCTGGTTGTCAGCAGCAGTAGAATAAATCTGACTCTTCTTAACAGGAATAGTTGTATTTCTTTCGATAAGCTTGTTGAATACACCGCCCAGTGTCTCGATACCGAGAGAAAGGGGAGTAACGTCGAGAAGAACTACGTCCTTAACGTCACCGCCGAGAACGCCGCCCTGAATAGCTGCACCGATAGCAACACACTCGTCAGGGTTGATTCCCTTGAAGGGGTCTTTTCCTGTAAATGCCTTAACTGCTTCCTGAACAGCAGGGATTCTTGAAGAACCGCCAACAAGGAGTACCTTGTCAATCTGCGAGGGAGTAAGTCCTGCATCTGAAAGAGCCTGCTTTGTGGGAACCATTGTCTTTTCAACAAGGTCAGCGGTGAGCTCGTTGAACTTTGCTCTTGTAAGAGTTGCTTCAAAGTTTTTAGCCCCGCTTGCGTCTGCCGCAATGAAGGGAAGACTGATTTCGGTAGTCATCATACCTGAAAGCTCAATCTTTGCCTTTTCAGCAGCTTCCTTAAGTCTCTGATGTGCAGTCTTGTCAAGACGAAGGTCAATGCCGTGTTCAGCCTTGAAGGTGTCTGCCATCCAGTTTATAACTCTTTCGTCGAAGTCGTCACCGCCAAGCTTGTTGTTACCTGCGGTTGCAAGAACCTCGAATACGCCGTCGGAGATTTCAAGAATTGATACGTCGAAGGTACCGCCGCCGAGGTCGTATACCATAATTTTCTGCTCGTTGTCCTTATCAAGACCGTAAGCAAGGGCCGCCGCTGTAGGCTCGTTTATAATACGGAGAACCTCAAGACCTGCAATCTTACCTGCATCCTTTGTAGCCTGACGCTGTGCGTCTGTGAAGTATGCGGGAACAGTAATAACTGCTTGATTTACCGAAGTTCCAAGGAAGCTTTCGGCATCAGCCTTGAGCTTCTGGAGAATCATTGCTGAAATCTCCTGAGGTGTGTACTGCTTTGCATCAATAGCTACCTTGCGGTCAGTACCCATATCACGCTTGATAGAGCTTATTGTTCTGTCAGGGTTTGTAATAGCCTGTCTCTTTGCAATCTGACCAACAAGTCTTTCACCCGTCTTTGAGAAAGCAACTACCGAAGGAGTAGTTCTTGCGCCCTCGGGATTGGGGATAACGCTGGGCTCGCCGCCTTCAAACACTGCAACGCAGGAGTTAGTTGTACCAAGGTCTATACCTATAATCTTTGCCATAATAAAATACCTCTTTCTTTATTTAGTTTGCGACTTTAACCATCGCATGTCGTATTACCTTTTCACCTAGAATATATCCCTTCTGAAGCACCTCGACTACGGTGTTTTCGGGAATATCCTCTTTGTCCTCATGGAGAACAGCGTTGTGGAAGTTGGGGTCAAAGGGCTTCATTTCCGCCTCAATTTCTTCAACTCCGATTTTTTTAAGAAATTCCGCAAATTGCTTTTTGATAAGTGCCATTCCTTCCTCGACACCCGCATCCTTCGAGAACTTTTCAGCTCTCTCAAAGTTGTCGATAACGGGAAGAAGCGACGTTACCACGTCTGCCTTTGCTATGGAATAAATTTCATCTTTTTCTTTTTGAGTACGCTTCTTGTAGTTGTCAAATTCTGCAATGTTTCTCAGATATTTGTCATAAAGCTCAGCATACTCGCTAGCAGTTACTGTCTTTTCTTCTGCTACTGCTTCTTCCTCGGTCACTGTTTCCTCAGCATTTTCTACAGCTTCCTCGGTTTCAAGCTCTTTCTTTTCTTCTGCCATGTCTTGTCCTTTCTGATAAGTTAATTAGATTCCTCGTCGCCGATAAGATTTCTTACTACGTATTCAAGTCTTGCTATAACTCCCGAGTAGTCCATTCGTTTTGGACCGATAAGTCCAAGAACACCCGTCATGTTATCTCCTATATTGAATTTATGGTATACACAGCTTGTTTTATTAAGACCCTCCTCAAAGGTATCGTCACCGATAAGTACGTTGAGTCCGTCGTGACCTACCGAGGGGTCGGTTATCATGCGGATAAGGTCCTCCTTGTCTTCAAGCAGTGAAATAAGACTTCTCGTTTTTGAAATATCCGCAAAGTCGGGATGCTTTAAAATATTTGACATTCCGTCAAGGTAAACCTCTTTTTCGTTCTCTCCTCTGACAGTATCTACCACTATTCTTAATATATCCGAAAGAAGACCTCTGTAAACTCCGAACTTGTCCTCAAGTGCGTAAATATCCTCTAAATTCATCTGCTCTATATTTACCGAGGAGAGATTTTCATTAAGAAGCTTTATAATAACCGTAAGCACTTCGCTTGTGAGAGTGATATCGGTTTTTATCTGTCTTGTCTTTACGTTATCCTGTGAGGTAATCATTACCAGGAGAAAATTTCTGGGGGATAGATATACACCCTCGTATCTGACAATGGTACTTGCCCTTGGCTTTGCAGTATATGCAAAGGCGGTGTAATCCGTCATATCCGAAAGAACTCTTGTAAGGTCTCCTACTATCTCTGAGAGATGATGAAGCCTTGAGTTCATGACGTCGTTGAGCACGTTGATTTCCTCAAGAGATAAGGAGTATTGGTTCATCAGACTGTCAACGTACATCTTGTATCCAAGGCTTGAGGGAACTCGTCCTGCCGAGGTGTGAGGCTGCTCTAAAAGCCCAAGACTTTCAAGCTCGCTCATCTCGTTTCTTATAGTAGCAGAAGAAAGCTCAAAGCCCAAAGCATCGCTTAAATACTTGGAGCCTACAGGCTCTCCCGATGAGATATACGTATCGACAATGGATTTCAGTATCCTTCTTTTTCTTTCGTTTAAATCCATCGCTTCACCGTCTTTCTTTGTTGGATTTAGCACTCTCTTGCACCAAGTGCTAACTTACGTTATAAATTTACCACCGATTACAAAAAAAGTCAATAGTCTTTTGAAAGTTTTTCTATATTTTTATTGTAAACATATTATGAATAGAAAAAACTTTGTATTATAAATAATGAAATAAAGTAAAACCGTGATATGGTATAAATAAAAAAATCTCCTCACCTATAGTCAAAAAGCTATAGACAAAGAGATTTATTTTACTAAAAACTATTTACCAGATTAAATTAAGAGCTCTTCAAAAGTTATATTAAATACTTTAGCAAATGCAATTACTTCAATATCGGTGACAAACCGTTTCCCACATTCAATTCGTTGGATAGCATTTTTATCAATATCAATTCCTACAAGTTGCATTTTGTCGGCGAGTTCTCTTTGAGAAATTCCTAGCTTCATGCGAAACTTAGCAATATTTTTGCCACAAATATTATTCAATCCATCACAAGTTTTGTTTATAAACATAAAATTTCCTCTTTTTGACATTTTGTGCTTGTCAACAATGAAATTATATGCTATAATTCTTAGTGTTATGACATTCATAGAATGTCATAACGCGAATATGGTAAATAAAACTTGTAATTTTACCATTATTGTGTTATACTTTTATTGCTAAAACTTTTTAATAAAATATACTTTATTTTTTTAATAATAAAAACAAAACAAGCGAACGCTATGTAAAAAGCGTTTGCTCTTGCTCGTATGCTTTGTTTTGTTTTTATTAGCTTAATAAGGTGTATTAAAAAGTTTTAGCAACCTTTTGAGAAAGAGTAGAAACGTTTTTTAGTGCGTATCTCTTTTCGGAGGTACGCACTTTTTATTTTTGTGGGGAGAAATTTATGATAGCATCTTTTTTTGTCGATGAATGCTGTGATGCTAAAACAATGGAAAAGCTTTTGATAAAGAGTGCAGCTGTATTTTTTGAATGCGGACTTACCGAATTCCTCGTAACGTGCGACGGAAAAAATGACGTTATTATAGCAAAGTTTTTGCAAAAAGCGAAAAGAGTTTATCCTCTGATAAAAGTGGTATTGTATCCATTGGAGGGTGACAAATATGATGAAAGCCTTTATGACGAGGTGATAACACTACCTTTGGAGGGAGTATTTTCCTCTTATGCAAAAATACTTAGAAACGAGTATATGGCGAAGGAAAGTAGCACTGCCTTTTGTTACTTCATAAGAAACGGGTCACCCACAAATGCATTCAGAGCTTATGCTATGGCGAAAGCAATGAAAAAGAGTGCAGTTGATATGATTGATATATATGGAGAATGGAATATATAAAAACGTTGAAGGCTTTGACCTTCAACGTTTTTTATACCAATAGGCTATGAGATAATATTTGTTTTTTATACGTTAAATCTGAAAAGAGTAACGTCTCCGTCCTTCATAACATAGTCCTTACCTTCGCTTCTTACAAGTCCTTTATCCTTTGCCGAAGCCAACGAGCCTGTTAAAACAAGGTCCTCGAATGAAATGATTTCTGCTCTGATAAATCCTCTTTCGATATCCGAGTGTATCTTACCTGCCGCCTGAGGTGCTTTAGTACCCTTCTTAATAGTCCATGCACGAACTTCAGGCTCACCTGCCGTGAGGAAGCTGATAAGACCGAGAAGTGAATAGCTTTCCTTTATAAGTCTGTCAAGTCCTGACGTTTTGAGTCCAAGGTCTTCAAGGAACATTGCCTTTTCATCATCGTCAAGCTCGGCAATCTCCGCCTCGATATTAGCACAAATGGGGAGAACACCCGAATTTTCACTTCTTGCAAAATCAGCTACCGTCTTGAAGTGTTCATTCTTATTTTCAAGGTCATCCATGTCAGGAATGTCGTTTTCACCGATGTTTGCCGCATATATTACAGGCTTTGCCGAAAGGAGGGGAATGTCTGACATGAACTTTTCCTCGTCTTCTGTTCTTTCAAGGCTTCTTGCACTTTCACCACCGTCAAGATGAGCTTTTAATTTATTAAGAAAATCAAGCTCCACCTGAACGCTCTTGTCACCCTTGAGTGCCTTTGTGGCTCTGTCTATTCTTCTTTCAAGAATTTCTATATCTGAAAGGATAAGCTCGGTGTTTATGGTACTGATGTCATCAAGAGGGTCGATTTTTGAATTTACGTGAACTACGTCGTCGTTTTCAAAGCAACGCACTACGTGAACAATAGCATCTACCTCACGAATGTGTGATAAAAACTTGTTTCCAAGTCCTTCACCTGCAGCAGCCCCTTTAACAAGTCCTGCAATATCAACGAATTCTATTATCGCCTTTGTTATCTTTTCGGGTGAATACATCTTTGCAAGCACGTCAAGTCTTTCGTCGGGCACTGTTACTACACCAACGTTAGGGTCAATAGTACAGAAGGGGTAATTTGCCGCTTCTGCTCCCGCACCTGTTATAGCGTTAAAAAGAGTGGATTTACCAACGTTTGGAAGTCCTACTATACCAAGTTTCATATATTTTAAATCTCCTTAATTTTCAAAAAGTATTCTAATGTATAACAAATGGTATTATAACATATTGAATTCATGAAATCAACAGCGTTTTTCACAAATTATAGTTTATATTTTTATATCAATAATATTTCCTGCTCCCATTATGTGTACAAGGTCGTTTTCTTTTACTGTGTCGCGTATGTATTTCTCGATTTTTTCAAAGTCACCAAGATATTTGGAGTGAGGAATCCTGTCTGCTAAATCCTTTGAAGAAATGCCGTATGTATTCTTTTCTCTTGCCGCATATATGTCGGCAAAAATAACCTCGTCACAGCTCGCGAAGCTCTTTGCAAAATCCTCTAAAAGGTCGTGCGTTCTAGAGTATGTATGAGGCTGATATACTACGATAACGCGGTCTTTTTCAAGAGTTCTTGCTGTTTCTATAGTTGCTTTTATTTCGTCTGGATGATGTGCATAGTCGTCGTAAACGTCTGCACCGTTAAGGTTCTTTCTGTACTGAAATCGTCTGCCTACTCCCTTGAAGTTTTGAAGTCCCTTTGCTATACTTTCGGCATCAATGCCCATAAGACGTGATACAGCTATTGAGGCAAGTGCATTTGACACCTGAAAGATTCCAGGTACAGAAAGCTTTACATGTATAAAGAATTCCCCGTCAACTGTCACGTCAAATTCAGCAAAGCCATGAACGAGTTTTACGTTCTCGGCGTTCACTTTGCCCTTGCCTGATACCGAATAGGGGATAACGTCCCCATTCATTTTACTTGCTGCCGAAAGGGCATTTTCGCTGTCCGCACAAACTATCGCTCTTTGTGAAATATTCATAAATTTTGAATAAGAGTCCTTCATCTGGTCAAGACTCTTGAAGTAATCGGTATGGTCAAGCTCAACGTTAAGAACTACCGAAACTGTGGGTGTGAAGGAGAGAAATGAGTCTTTGTACTCACACGCCTCGAAAACAAAGGTATCACCCTGTCCCATACGAAATCCTCCGTTTATCGAGGGAAGGTCTGCACCTATCATAATGGTAGGGTCAAGTCCTGCATCAAGAAAAATTTCTGAAATCATGCCCGATGTGGTGGATTTACCGTGAGTGCCTGAAATGCCTATTCTGTTCTCGTAGCACTTCATAAGCTCACCTAGAAAAGGTGCTCTTACAACTGTATGTATTCCCTCGCTTCTCGCACGAGCAAGGAGAGGGAAGTCCTCTTTTATTGCGGCGGTGTATACTACAGCTCCAACGTTTTCAAGGCTTGGCATCTCGTCGCCGTAACAAACCTCTATTCCGGCATTTTCTACAAGAGAGGTGTACTGACCTTTTTTTGCATCGTATCCTTTTACAAAATATCCCATGTTTTTTAACATCAAAGCAATGGAAGACATGCTTACTCCGCCGATGCCCAGTATCAGACAAATTTTGTTATTTATATATTTGTTATATAAAAATTTACACTTTGTTAACATCTTTACGCCTTTCGTGTGGTAATATTGAATATATAATTATTTTATTTTGGTAAAAAATTATTTAAAATGTACAAACAGAAAAGGAGCCAAAGTATTATGAAGATCACAGACATCAAAATCAGAAAGACGTTCGATGAGGGTCCTCTTAAGGCGGTAGTATCGCTTACTTTCGACGCTCAACTGGCAGTACACGACATCAAGGTGATTTACGCTAATGACAGATATTTCATTGTAATGCCAAGTCGCAAGAATTCTGATGGAACTTACCGCGACATTGCACATCCTATCAACGCGGAATTTAGAACAGAGATCGAGGAAGCTGTTCTTGCTGCTTACAGAGAAGAGTTGGCAAATGTAAAAAATGCCGAAACGACAGAAGAATAACTGATAAAATGGGGAGAGGTCACTCTCCCCATTTTATTCAAAAAGTCGGGAGATATTCTCCCGACTTTTTTGGTGAGAACAGCGTATAACATATTTTAACACTTATTCTCAAAATTGTCTATAGTTTTTTATATGCTTTGTGCAGGGTGCACTTCAGAAGACCATATAATGTGTCTAGGACAAACCTCAAAGCACTTACCACATGAGTTACAAAGAGAATAGTCAATTCTTGCAAGATTGTTCTCTACTTTGATTGCACCGCTTTCACAGTTCTTTTCACATATTTTACAGCCGATACATCCTACGTCGCACCAGGTTTTTGTGGAAGCGCCTTTTTCGGTACACTTACAACCAACCCAATATTTTGCTTCAAAAGGAATAAGAGAAATAAGTCCCTTGGGACAAGCTGAAACACATGCACCGCAGGCCTGGCACTTTGTGTAGTCTACCGCCGCTGTGCCGTTTATGATTTTTATTGCATCGAATTTACAAGCCTCAACACAGCTTCCAAATCCCATACAGCCATTTGGACAAAGCTTGTTTCCGCCTGCAAGTCTTACTGCTGATATGCAGTCTTGTATGCCCTCATACTCGTATTTGAGCTTAGCGTGATCGCGAGTTCCGCTGCACATTACCTGTGCACGCATTCTTACCTGTGTTTCTGGTTGAATGCCCATTATAGCTGCTATCTTTGAAATAGCTTCCTTTGATGCTACCGCACACTTTGTAGGGCTTACTTCACCACTTGCTACCGCTGTTGCAAATGCCCCGCATCCAGCATAACCGCAGCCTCCACAATTTGCCTGAGGAAGATTATCGGCTATTTCTTGTATTCTGGGGTCTTCTTTTACTTTCATGAACTTTGCGGCAAGGGCAAGTGCTATGCCAAGAGCACTGCCTATTACAAGAAACCATACTACCGCAAGAAGTATATTTATTATGTATTCACTCATTTTTCACACTCCTTATAGGGTTATTCCTGCAAAGCCTGAAAAAGCCATCGCTATAAGTCCTGCTGATACAAGAAGAATTGGTATTCCCTTGAAGGCGGCAGGAGGGGTTGAAAATCTCAGCCTTTCACGGACACCTGCGAAAATGAGAAGGGCAACTGTGAAGCCTATTGCCGCAGACAGACCGAAAACAACAGACTCTAAAAAGCTGAATCCGTTTTGCACGTTGAGAAGTGCAGCACCGAGAACCGCACAGTTTGTAGTAATGAGAGGAAGATAAATTCCCAGTGCCTGATAAAGGGCAGGGATAAATTTTTTGAGGAACATCTCAATTATCTGGACAAGTGCCGCAATAATGAGAATGAACGCAATGGTTTTAATGTATTCAAGCCCTGAAGGAACGAGTATGTACTCGTAAACAAGCCAGGTAAGTGCCGATGAAACGGTCATAACGAACATTACTGCAAGACCCATACCTGTGGCCGTTGAGGGCTTCTCGGAAACTCCGAGGAAAGGGCATATACCGAGAAATCGTGAGAAGATAAAGTTTTCGGTGATTATTGCCGCAAAGGCGATTAGAAGTATTTCTTTCATGTTACTTTACCTCCTTTTTCTTCTTTATAACTGCAAGTATCTTATTCATAGCCGCAACTACAAATGCGAGGGTAAAGAAAGCACCTGCGGACATAATGAAAATAAGAGCAGGCTGGTAAGATGCAGGAAGAAGCTTGATGCCGAGAAGAGTGCCTGAGCCTATTACCTCACGTATTGCTGAAACAATTACAAGGGCCATTGTAAATCCGCCTCCCATTGCCACTCCGTCAAGTGCAGCAAAAAAAGGAGTGTTCTTTGAGGCAAAGGACTCTGCTCTCGAAAGGATAATGCAGTTTACAACTATAAGAGGAATAAACACGCCGAGTGATTTGTTTATTTCGGGCAGAAATGCTTTGATAAGAAGCTCTATAGCAGTAACAAAGCCTGAAATAACAACTATATATGATGCAATTCTCACTTCGCCTGGAATGAATTTTCTAAGGATTGAGATAAAAACGTTTGAGCATATAAGCACAGCTGTTGTGGAAAGACCCATGGCAATACCGTTTGAAACAGACGTTGTTACAGCAAGAGTCGCACAGGTACCGAGAAGCTGAACGAGGATGGGGTTTTTGTCAAACAGACCATCGGTAAAAAGCTTTTTAATCTTCGACATCGGTTTTTCCCTCCTCTATTATCTTTTGAATTGTAAGTGTGGCATCGTAAACACCATGTCTTACTGCCTTTGAGCTGATAGTAGCTCCTGTAATGGTATCAACTTTTTCAGCTTCGTTTGCAGTAAGTGAAGTATATTTCTGAAGATAAGCATCCTCTGTAGCTCTTGTACCCACAGCAGGGGTTTCTGTGGTCGAAAGGCAAAAAGCACGAATAACCTTTCCTTCAAGGTCACAGCCTACAATAAGTGAAATTTCTCCCTTAAAGCCGATGGGAGAAACGTCGGCGTAATAGCCAATAATGTTTCCGTCTTTATCATTTACTGCACCCGCATCGTTTACACAGTCAGCATAAAATTCATTCTCAGCAACCTCAAAGGAATCGGTTTTTGGGAAAATTTTAAGAATAGCCTCTTCCTTTTCCTTGAGTACGTTTTGTGCAATTTTGTCAGCTGTTACAGCATTGACGAATGCAAGAATAAAAGCAATAACCACACAGATAACGGTCAAGGGAAGAGCGGGCTTTAAAAACTTAAGCTTTTGCATGCTTTTTACCTCCTCCGAATTTAGTGGGCTTTGTGCCGCGGTCAAGATACCACACGAAAAGATTCATGATAACGATAGCAAATGAAACACCTTCGGGATATCCGCCGAATATTCTGATAAATACAGTAAGGAATCCGCAGCCTATACCGTAAATTATTCTTCCTTTCGGAGTTACAGGGGAGGTTACATAGTCGGTAGCCATGAATACTGCACCGAGCATAAGACCTCCGCTAAAAAGCTCAGAAAGCACGAAGGGTATTTTGTCAAGTGCAGGAGGTGCACACAGAAAAGCGAGCAATGCTACCGTTGCAATAAAGGATACGGGAATGTGCCATGTAATAACACGGCGCACTAAAAGATAAAGACCGCCCACAAGAATGAGGAGAGCCGAAATCTCACCGATACAGCCCGACATGTTGCCTATAAATAAATCTGAAATACTCTTATCTGTCATCTGACCTGATTTGAGAATTGTGAGAGTGGTGGCAGATGAAACAGAGTCAACCTCTCCAAAAAGGGGAAGTCGGTGAAGCGCCTCGCTGTAAGCCGTCATGTGAGAGGGCCATGAAGCAAAGAGGAATATACGTGCCGCAAGCACGGGATTCATGAAGTTTTTACCTATTCCTCCGAAAAGTCCTTTTACTACTACCATTGCAAAAACACCGCCAACAGCAGGAAGCCAAAGGGGAGCGGATGCCGGAAGGTTGTATGCAAGAAGAAGACCGCTGACAATGGCAGAAAGGTCTCCGACAGGGGAGGGCTTTTTAATTATGAGATTAAATATATACTCCGAAAGCACACAGCTTATTACAGATACTGCCGTTACGGTAAGTACTCTCAATCCGAAAATGTATGTACCCCATATAAGAAGAGGGAAAAGGGCAATGATAACGTCACCCATAAGCACCCTTGCAGTATCCTCATGCCTTATATGAGGGGAAGCAGAAACCTTTAGAAGACTCATAGTTAATTCTCCTTATCTATTTTTTGAGTTTACCCTTGGCAGTTCTTATGTATTGAACTATTGGAACGTTTCCGGGACACTGATAAGTACAGCAGCCACATTCAACACAGCTGAGCACGTCGAATTCTCGACACGCCTCATAGTCGCCGAGCTTTGCAAAGGAAGCAAGGTAAAGTGGCATGAGATGCATGGGACATGAGCCTACGCACTTACCGCAGTGTATGCAGCTTTCAGCTTGACTTTTCTTTCCCTTCTTTTTAAGGCAGAGAACTGAAGCAGTGCCCTTTACAACAGGTGCGTTTTTATCCCATTGAGCCATTCCCATCATAGGACCGCCGCTGATTATTTTCTCGATTTCTCCTGTGTAGCCTCCACAGTATGTGATAATATCTGAAATGGAAGTACCGATTGGTACCAGAAGATTCTTAGGATTTGCGACACAGTCGCCTGTTACAGTTATAATTCTGTTTATGACAGGTAAACCTTGTGAAAACGCATGCCATATTGCCGCACAGGTCTCGGCGTTAAGAACAATGCGTCCCACGTCGGCTGGAAGCTTTCCTGTAGGGATTTCTATTTTGTCGATGGCATATATAAGCTGTCTTTCATCGCCTTGGGGATATTTTGTTTTTACTACCCTTATTGAAATATTGCTGTCACCCGAAAGAACATTTTCAAGAACGGTTATAGCGTCCTTTTTGTTGTCCTCTACAGCAATATTGCACTCCTTGAGTCCAAGCGCGTGCATAACAACTCTGATACCGTTTATGATTTCCTCGGGCTTTTCAAGCATAAGACGGTGGTTTGCCGTAATGTAAGGCTCACACTCAGAACAGTTTACAATAAGCTTTGTTACCTTATCTTTAGCGGTGAAGATTTTAAAATGGGTAGGGAATGCTGCACCTCCCATACCTGCAACACCTGCATTTTTTACTATTTCTACTATTTCCTCGAAGGTATGCTCTTCAAGAGATTTTGTATTTTCCAATATATTGGGAGAGAGCTCGGATTTATAGTCGTTTTCTATTTCTACGTGCACGACCTTTTGCCCTGCACTGCCCACTCTGTCAACTATTCCCGTAACCGTTCCCGAAATGCTGGAATGAACTGGACATACAAGCCCCCCATCAGCCATACCTATAAGCTGCCCTTTAAGAACTCGGTCTCCTTTTTTTACAAGCGGAGTACAGGGTGCACCTATGTGCTGAGACATGGCGATAGAAACTGTTGCAGGCTCGGGCATGATTTCAATAGGACATTTAGATGTGATTTTATTCTCTTCAGGATGAAGTCCACCTTTAAAGGTTAAAGACATTGTTTTGCCCTCCTTTTTTCATTTGTGTATATTTTAGCACTTTTTTCTCAAGTTTGCAACACCTAAAATGAT
The DNA here is from genome assembly GCA_045653035.1 of Eubacteriales bacterium. Lineage (GTDB taxonomy): Bacteria > Bacillota > Clostridia > Oscillospirales > SIG627 > RGIG6353. Next base: position 76,881 of record JAZOLO010000003.1, on the reverse strand, counting down.
GATTTTTCGATTTTTTTCAACTTTGTTTAAAAAGTTCATAGGATTGATAATTTTTTAACAAGCAAAAGTGCAAAAATCTCCTGTATACAAGGATAAAATGAATATGCAAAAAAACAGTTAAAAATTTACTACAAAATCGTAAACGCTTACATTGTGAACATTTTTAGATACTTTTCGTGCTTTTATAACATGAATAAAAATACGATAATTTGAATAAATATGCACAAAAATGTTACATATACAAGATATTTTATGCACCTGTTTCGGGTAAAAGTGCATAAAAAATATTTTTTTTGCAAAAAAAGGTTGATTTTTTAGCGGAATGATGTATAATCTTCGTATCAACATTATATTTTAAGGAGAAAACAAAACCATGAAAAAGTTTCTTTCAGTAGTTCTTGCTATCTCCATGCTCATGATGTCATTCGCACTTGTAGCATGTAACGAGACAGCAGAAGAAAACAACAATGAAGTAGAAAACGTTGAAGTACCCGAAAACAACGAGACTCCCGAAGTTCCCGAAGAAAAGCCTGTTATCAAGATGGCTACCAACGCTTACTTCCAGCCCTATGAGTACTATCAGGACGGCGTAATCGTAGGTATCGATGCTGAGATTGCAGCAGCTATTGCTGAATACCTCGGCATGACTCTTGAAATTCAGGATATGGAATTCGACACAATCATCACTGCCGTTATGAAAGGTGCTGTTGATTTCGCTATGGCAGGTATGTCAGTTACCGAAGCAAGACTTCTTGAAATCAACTTCACAAACAGCTACGCAACAGGCGTACAGTCCATCATCGTTAAGGAAGATTCCGCTATCGCTACAGTTGACGACCTCTATGCAGACGGCGCTACCTACAAGGTAGGTGTTCAGCAGGGTACAACAGGTGATATCTACGCTACAGATGACTTCGGTGCAGAAAGAGTTACCGCATACAGCAACGGCAACGAAGCAGTTATCGCACTTGTAGGTGGCGACCTTGATTGCGTTATCATCGACAACGAGCCCGCTAAGGCACTTGTTGCAGCAAACGAAGGTCTCAAGATTCTTGAAACCTCCTACGCTGACGAGGACTATGCTATCTGCGTTAACAAGGAAAACACAGAGCTTCTTGACAGACTCAACGAGGCAATTCTTGCACTTACTGAAAACGGAAAGATTGCAGAAATCGTTGCTAAGTACATCAAGTAATCTTTTAAACACGAACATTTAAGATAATGCAGAAAAATAGGAACGTCTTGAGCTTTCCTATTTTTTTGCGTTAAAAGGAAGGCAAATCCAAATGATTAAAAATAAACACCTGCGCGCCCTTGTGGCAGTTTTTGCAGTAATAGCTATTGTACTAGCAGCTTTTTCTGTAGCTATATTTGTTGAAAGACAAAACAACACAGTAGAAACAAAAATAACAATTGAAGAAGCGCAGAAGATGGTTGACGAAGAATTTTTAAATCTTCCAAACAACATAGCGCCCTGTTCAAAGTACGTTGCCGAAAATACTACTATCAAGGTAAACGAGATAGAGTACGGCTTTGAAAAAAATATTATACTCAAATGTAGTTACGAGACCGTTGATATACTTACCCCCGTAAAGGATAATATCAACGAGCTTCTGAATATTGACCTCACCGACCCCGTAACGGGTAAGACCAAGAATGCTACGGCTATCCTTCTAGAAATAAGACCGAAGCTTCTCTCTCTTGTCGAAGCATCTGAAAAGCTTTCGGGCGATGTGGAAATGTCTATTTATGAGACAGAGGATAAGGGACTAACTCTTTACCTTGACGACGCCATGGTGGACAAGGTGCTTGGCGGAATTGTTTCGGCAAAGAAGTTTGTTAACAGTGTAAAGGAAATTACAGTTAACGGCGAGACTATAGATATTTCCAACAGAACTTCCCTTCGTAACGGTTGTATAGATTGCTTTAAGCTCAAGAATTACGATTCCAAGAAGCCCGACACCTCGTCACCTATTCTACGTGCCTATAACGACTTTAAGGATGAGTTCTACCGTAACTTTATAGAGGAAAACCGTTGGACTTATCTTGCAAAGGGGCTTGGTACAACTCTTTCCATTACGGCACTTTCTCTTCTCCTTGGACTTGCTATCGGCTTTATCGTTGCCATAGTAAGATGTACTTATCAGAAGACAGGAAAAATGAAGTTTCTTGATACGGTATTCCGTCTTTATCTTACTGTAATGCGCGGAACGCCCGTTATGATTCAGCTTCTCATTATATACTTCGTAATACTTCTCCCTGCAGGAGTTGAAAAGTTTACGGCGGCAGTACTCTGCTTCGGTATAAACTCAGGTGCATACGTTGCTGAAATTGTCCGAGGCGGTATAATGTCCATTGACGTCGGTCAGCTTGTAGCAGGTCGAAGCCTTGGCTTCAACTACGTTGCAACCATGTGGTACATTATAATCCCTCAGGCTATAAAGGCGGTACTTCCCGCCCTGGCAAACGAATTTATTGCACTTCTTAAAGAAACCTCCGTTGCGTTCTACATAGGTGTTGCAGACCTTACACGTGGCGGTCTTAAGATAAGAAGTATAACATACAGTAACTTTATGCCTCTTATTGCAATAGCAGTTATATACCTTGTACTTGTACTCGGTCTTTCTTATCTTGTATCCCTTCTTGAAAGGAGGCTTCGTCGCAGTGATAGAGGTTAAAAATCTTGTCAAAAGCTTTGGCAAAGAAAACGAAATAAAGGTTCTTCGCGGAATAGACATAAAAATTGAAAAAGGTGAAAAGGTAGTAGTAATAGGACCGTCAGGTGGTGGTAAGAGCACCTTCCTCCGATGCCTTAACATGCTTGAAGTTCCTACCGACGGAGAGATATGGTTTGACGGCAAAAAAATCTCTCACAAGGGCAGAGAGATAAATAAGATAAGACAGAAGATGGGAATGGTATTCCAGCACTTCAACTTATTCCCTCACAAAACCATAATGGAAAACATCACCCTTGCCCCTATAAAGCTCGGTCTTATGCCAAAGGCAGAAGCGGAGAAAAAGGCAATGGATCTTCTCGAAAGAATAGGACTTGCTGATAAGGCAAAGGCGTACCCTTCACAGCTTTCAGGAGGGCAAAAGCAGAGAGTTGCCATAGTTCGTGCTCTTGCAATGTCACCCGACGTTCTTCTCTTTGACGAGCCCACGTCAGCCCTTGACCCCGAAATGGTAGGCGAAGTTCTTGAGCTTATGAAGGAGCTTGCCGAGGAGGGAATGACCATGGTAGTGGTAACACACGAAATGGGCTTTGCAAAAGAAGTCGGCTCAAGAGTCCTCTTTATTGATGCAGGTCAGATTGCAGAGGAGGGAACTCCCGAGGAATTCTTCGGAAACCCCAAGAACCCAAGACTTCGAGATTTTCTTTCAAAGGTGCTTTAATATGTCATTCTTTTCAAGAATGTTCGAGCCAAAGCCCGGAAGCCGTGCCTATAATATGAAAATGGCTGAAAAGTTCAATAATCTCATTATAGAATCGGTAACCGAAAGAATAGATAACGAAGAAATACTCGTTGGCAAAAGCGGTTCTATTTCCATAAAGGATAAAGCCTTTATAATCTGCTGTGAAGGAAAGGTCGTCTTTCACGGAAACGCCGAGGAGATAACCACGGCCGAGCTTATGAGCCGTAACGGAATTATCATATCGGGCTTTGACGATGAAAAAGGCGAAGAAAGAACCGTGGTTGCACACTTTTCTTATTACAGAAAACTGGAGAACAATTAGTTTATGGAAAACTTCAACCGTGACCTTATTGATTTTATATACGACTCTCCCACACCCTTTCACGTAGTAAAAAATGTTAAAATGCGTCTTATCGAGGACGGTTATACCGAGCTTTTCGAGAATGAAAAGTGGAATATAGAAAGGGCAGGAGCATATTTTGTCACCAAAGGCGATGCATCTATTATTGCTTTCAGAGTGCCAGACTCGGGGTTTGACGGATTTCAGATTGTGGCAGCCCATACCGACAGCCCCTCCTTTAAGCTTTCGCCTTCGTTTGAATTATCGGGGGGCTACCTGAAGCTTTCGATTGAAAGATACGGCGCTCCCGTGCTTACGTCTTGGCTTGATAGACCTCTCGGCGTTGCAGGAAGAGTTATTGCACGGGACGGAAAAAGGCTTGTATCTAAGATTGTGAATAGTGAAAAAGATATAGCACTTATCCCTTCTGTTCCCCCTCACCTTATGCAAGCACCTGACAACAAGCTGACGCTTAACGTGGATATGCAGGCTCTTGCAGGAGAGAAAGACGGTACTAATAAGCTTCTGTCACTCCTTGCAGAGAGTGCAGGCGTTGAAAGGGAGAATATTGTCTCTCACGACCTTTACCTTGTAAACCGCGAAAAGGGAAGAATATGGGGAATATCCGATGAGTTTCTGTCATCCCCCAGACTCGACGACCTTCAATGTGTTTTTTGCTCCCTTTCAGGCTTCCTTTTGTCTGACGATGAGGTAAATATGCCCATTCTCGCACTCTTCAACAGCGAAGAGGTGGGAAGCGGTACAGCTGAAGGTGCAGGGTCGGTGTTTCTTTCAGATACGCTTCGCCGTATATCTCTTTGCCTTGGCGGTAATAGCGAAGATTATCTCCGACTTCTTGCAAACTCTTTTCTTGTATCTGCCGACAATGCACACGGAGTACACCCCAATCACCCCGAGCTTTTCTCGGAGAACAATAAGATGTATCTCAATTCGGGTATCGTGATAAAGCGAAACGCACAGATGAGATACATTACCGACGGTGAAGGCGAGGCGGTATTCCGTGAGATTTGCAGAATGTGCGACGTGCCTGTGGGCTCATATATAAACCGTGCCGATATTGCAGGCGGCTCAACTCTTGGACATATTGCCATATCGAACGTTCCTGTCACAGGAGTAGATATAGGACTTCCTCAGCTTGCAATGCACTCGTCCTATGAAACTGCAGGAGCAAGGGACACCGAATATGCGGTGCGTGCTTTTGAAACATTCTTTTCTGCTCATATAAGAAAAATCGGAAATGACTTTATAATTGAATAAAAAAGTAAAGTGAAGACGATAGTCTTCACTTTACTTTTTCAACTTTAATCATATTCGTATTACCCGGTGCTCCGCCTATCTGTCCGCCTGTCATGACAACGTTGTCGTCCTTTTCAAGCTTGAAAACCCTCTTCGCTTCATTGAGTGCCTCATAAAAGACAATATCAATAGCGGGATATTCCTGTGTAAGCACTGGAGTAACGCCCCAGCTCATGTTGAGCTGTCTGTACGCTTTCTCGTTTGTGGTAAGTCCCAGAATATCCGCAGGACATCTAAAACGGCTTACCATTCGTGCTGTGCGTCCCGAAATGGAGTTTACCACGATGCATTTTGCATTAACGTCTATTGCCATGGCACAAACCGAGTGGGAGATAGCATCAAGATTATTCTTTATTTCATATTTCGTGGTTGCAAACCAGTGCTTGTAGTCGATATGCTTTTCGGTAAATTCAGCAATCTCTGCCATGTTCTTTACTGCTTCGGCAGGATATTTCCCCGTTGCAGTCTCGCCCGACAGCATTATAGCAGAAGAACCGTCATAAACGGCATTTGCGACGTCGGAGATTTCCGCCCTTGTAGGTCTTGCATTGTGTATCATGGATTCAAGCATTTCGGTGGCGGTAATAACCCTCTTACCTAGAAGTCTGCATTTGCTTATGAGAAACTTCTGTACGGTAGGCACTTCAACGAAGGGAATTTCAACGCCGAGGTCGCCTCTTGCAACCATTATTCCATCGGCAATCTCGCATATTTCGTCGATGTTGTCAACACCTGCACGGTTTTCAATTTTGGCAATTATACTGATATCCTTACCGCCGTTTTCGTCAAGAAAATTTCTGATATCAAGAGCATCTTTTTTTGAAGATACGAACGATGCCGCAACAAAATCTATATCATTTTGAATTCCGAAAAGGAGGTCTTCCTTGTCCTGACTGCTTAAATAATCGTGCTTGAGCACCTTGTTGGGAAAATTCATGCTCTTTCTATCGGAAATTTCGCCACCTACCGTTACTGTACAATGAACCTCGGTGTCCTCAATCTCGTCAACTGAAAACTGAACGAGTCCGTTGTTTACCATAATGGTGTCACCTACAGATAAATCCTCTGTCAGATGCTCGTAATTTACAGATACGATGGTCTCGTTTCCTACAATATCTCTTGTGGTAAAGGTGAAGCGGTCACCCTCGGTAACGCTTATCTTCTTATTTTCAAAGGTTTTTATTCTGTATTCAGGACCTTTTGTGTCAAGCATTATAGCAATGGGGAGTGAAAGCTTTTCGCGTACTGCTTTTATAAGTTCAATGACCTTTTTGTGTTCCTCGTGAGTTGAATGAGAAAAATTCAGTCTTGCAACGTTCATTCCGTTCTTACACATTCTTGTAAGTACCGATTCGTTTGCACATGCAGGTCCTATGGTGCATATTATTTTTGTCTTACGCATTATTTTACTCCGTTCTTATATCAATTTACAAACACTTATCTATTATATTCTATATTATCACGGTTTTCTCATCAAATCAATACATATCAATTAAAAAAATTAAATGTTTTTCTCTTGACATTATTTTACTAAAGTTTTAACATTATATAGGTGGGAGGTGACAGAATGAAGAAACGAAAGAAGCTAACAAAAGATTACAAGCAGAAAATAGGACGCATTCTTTTTTCAAGACTTGGAATAATCACTCTACTGTTTCTATTACAGCTTATTATTCTGTTCTTTTCTTTTTACGTTTTTGAAGGCTTTCTCCCACAGATTTGGGGAGGAAACGCCATTCTTATAACCGCCGCCGTTTTTTATATTGTGAATTGTCCCATGAACCCTACGGCAAAAATTACGTGGCTTGTTCTTATTATGGCACTACCCATTTTTGGTTGTCTACTTTTTGCGTATACCAGAAGTGATTTCGGACACAGGGCACTTAAAGAAAGATTTGATACTCTCTCCCGCCGAAATATGACGGTAATTCCCAGAAACACCCACGTTGTTAAAAAAATCGAGAGTCTTGACAAAGGTGTCGCCTCTCTTTCAAATTATCTTCTGTCAAGAGGTACAAATCCTCCTTACGAAAACACCGAAACGGTATATCTTCCATCAGGTGAAGAAAAGCTTGAAGCACTGATAAACGAGCTTGAAAAGGCAGAGTACTTCATTTTCCTCGAATACTTTATAATAGCAGAAGGAGAGATGTGGGGAAAAGTCCTTGAAATACTTGAAAGAAAAGTAAACGAAGGGGTAGAGGTAAGAGTCCTTTATGACGGCACCTGTGAGTTTTCAAAGCTTCCTCACTCTTACCCGAAAGAGCTTCATAAAAAGGGAATAAAGTGCAAAATGTTTTCTCCCATAACGCCCTTTCTTTCTACTCACTACAACTACCGAGACCATAGAAAAATCCTTGTTATTGACGGCAAGGTAGCATTCAACGGTGGCATAAACCTTGCAGATGAGTATATAAACGTCACATCAAGGTTCGGTCACTGGAAGGACTGTGCCGTGAAAATTCGCGGAGAGGCAGTAAAAAGCTTTACTCTTATGTTTCTTCAGATGTGGGAGCTGGATACCAAGGAGGAAAGCTACGAGCCTTATCTTAAAATAAAGAACCACAAATCAGAGCACCGCGGTTTTGTAATTCCGTTTTCTGACTCGCCCGTTGATATTGACAAGATAGGGGAGAGGGTATACATGGATATTTTAAGCCGTGCCACCTCTCACGTGTATATAATGACCCCTTATCTCATTCTTGATTCCGAAATGGAAACGGCAATCAAATTTGCCGCCGAAAGAGGCGTTTCGGTGAATATAATTCTTCCAGGAATTCCAGACAAAAAGGGTGCATGGGCACTTGCAAAAACTCACTATAAATCACTTCTTTTCTCTGGGGTAAATATCTACGAATATACCTGTGGCTTCGTTCATGCCAAGGTGTTCTCTGCAGACTCTAGGGAGGCGGTAGTGGGTACGATAAATCTCGACTACCGAAGCCTTTACCACCATTTTGAATGTGCAACATATATGGCGTATACCGATTCGATTTCGGACATTGACAGGGACTTTAAGAAAACCCTTAAAAAATGCCGAAGAATTACAGAAAAAACCATAAAAAAAGAAAAGCTTATTATTAAGATAAGAGGGTATATTCTCAAAATTATAGCTCCTCTTATGTAGAAAGGTCATCATGAAAAGGATATTCGTTTTTTTAGTCTGTGTTTTAATTTTTGTTTCTTGCTCGTCGGGATTTTCGTTTACCGAAAACGAGGATAACACCGTCACTCGCTCGGACGGTAAAGTTTTTTATCCCCTTGAAAACTCACACAGATATTCCTATCTTGGAAAAACTGCAAAGTCAGGTGACGTACTGCTCCTTGAAAACGACAGTATTATTGCAGTAGGGGAAAAGTATTACGTAACCGAAGAATATAAATCCCTTGACGTGCTTTTTGAGGAATGTACCGAGTACTTTTTTGTAGAGAGAAAAGAACTAAAAGACGGCAGAATTACGGAAAGCCTTATCAAAAAGTCAGATAAGCTTACGGGAAAGGACGCAGAGGATTTTTCCTTCTACGTCTTTTACGGCAGAGAGCCGAAGGAGCTTGGCTTTGAAAGAGGAGTGCATCACGGTGAGATTTGCGGATTGTTTGAAACGGATTTACCTCTCGTATCCTCATACTCCGTTTACAAATGGTCGGAAAGTGTGTATTCCGTAGAAATTGACGGTGTGCAGTATACTTTAGAGGAAAAGTGGGCTAAGAAAATAGGAATTATTGATTGACTTTACAAACTTTTTATGCTAAAATATAATTTATGAAAAAAACCTATAATTCTTTTGGAGGATATATAGATGTACAATAAGGTTCCGACGAACATGAACTTCGTCGAGAGAGAAAAGAAAGTTGAAAAATTCTGGAAGGAAAACAGAATATTTGAAAAGTCCATGGAATCTGCCGACAAGACACGCCCCTACGTGTTCTATGACGGACCTCCTACGGCAAACGGTAAGCCCCATATCGGTCACGTACTTACCCGTGTAATCAAGGATATGATTCCCCGTCACCGTACTATGAAGGGTAACTTTGTACCCCGTAAGGCAGGCTGGGATACTCACGGACTTCCCGTTGAGCTTGAGGTTGAAAAGCTTCTCGGTCTTGACGGCAAGGAGCAGATTGAAGAATACGGTCTCGACCCCTTCATCGGCAAGTGTAAGGAAAGCGTTTGGAAATATAAGGGAATGTGGGAGGATTTCTCCTCAACTGTTGGATTCTGGGCTGATATGGATAACCCCTACGTAACCTACGAAAACAGCTTCATCGAGTCCGAATGGTGGGCTCTTAAGAAAATATGGGAGAAGGGACTCCTTTATCAGGGCTTTAAGATTGTACCATATTGCCCCAGATGTGGTACTCCTCTTTCCTCGCACGAGGTAGCGCAGGGCTACAAGGACGTAAAGGAACGCTCAGCCGTTGCTAAGTTCCCGGTTAAGGGCGAGGATAAGGTTTATATACTTGCATGGACAACTACCCCTTGGACACTTCCCTCAAACGTAGCACTTTGCGTTAACCCCGATGAAACCTACGTAAAGCTTGAAACAGAGGGCGAAACCTATTACATGGCAGAGGCACTCGTTTCCTCTGTTATAAAGACTGAGTATACTATCCTTGAGAAGTACAAGGGTACTGACCTTGAAGGACTTGAGTACGTTCCTCTTTACGATATGAAGCCGAATAAGAAGGCTTACTATATCGTTTGCGACCGCTACGTTACTCTTACCGACGGTACAGGTATCGTTCATATCGCACCTGCATTCGGTGAAGACGACTACAACGTTGGAAGAAAATATGACCTTCCCTTTGTTCAGACAGTTGATGCAAAGGGTGAAATGACTGCAAACACTCCTTTCGGCGGAATGTTCTGCAAGGATGCGGATAAAGAGGTTCTTAAGGACTTAAACTCCAGAGGACTTCTCTTTGACGCTCCTAACTACGAGCACAGCTATCCCTTCTGTTGGCGTTGCGATACGCCTCTCATCTATTATGCACGCGAAAGCTGGTATATCAAGATGACAGACGTTAAGGACGACCTTATAAAGAACAATAATACTATCAACTGGATTCCCGAAAGCATTGGTAAGGGAAGATTTGGTGACTGGCTTGAAAACGTACAGGATTGGGCAATAAGCCGTAACAGATATTGGGGAACACCCCTTAATATCTGGACTTGTGAATGCGGACATCAGCACGCTATCGGCTCTATCGAGGAGCTTAAGTCTATGTCCGATAACTGTCCCGACGATATAGAGCTTCACCGTCCCTACGTTGACGCCGTTACTATCAAGTGTGAAAAGTGCGGAAAACAGATGAAGCGAGTTCCCGAGGTTATCGACTGCTGGTTCGACTCGGGTGCAATGCCCTTCGCACAGCATCACTATCCCTTTGAGAACAAGGAGCTCTTCGAGTCACAGTTCCCCGCCGACTTCATTTCGGAGGCGGTTGACCAGACAAGAGGCTGGTTCTATTCACTCCTTGCATTTTCAACTCTTATTTTCAATAAAGCACCCTATAAGAACGTAATAGTTCACGGTCACGTTCAGGATGTAAACGGACAGAAGATGTCCGACGACAAGGGAAATCCCGTTGACCCCTTTGAAGCACTTGAAACCTACGGTGCAGACGCTATTCGCTGGTACTTCTACACCAACTCCGCACCCTGGCTTCCTAACCGTTTCCACGGCAAGGCAGTAATCGAGGGACAGCGTAAGTTCATGGGTACTCTTTGGAATACCTATGCATTCTTCGTTCTTTATGCTAATATCGACGAATTTGATGCTACAAAGCACACACTCGATTATGACAAGCTTACCCTTATGGATAAGTGGCTTCTTTCTAAGCTCAACACAATGGTGGGCGAGGTTGATAGCTGTCTTGAAAACTACAAGATTCCCGAGGCGGCAAAGGCACTTGATAGCTTTGTTGATGAAATGAGTAACTGGTACGTTCGCCGTTCACGCGAAAGATACTGGGTACAGGGTATGACTGATGATAAGATTGCGGCTTATATGACCCTTTATACAGCCCTTGTTTCCGTAGCGAAGGCTGCAGCTCCCATGATACCCTTTATGGCAGAGGATATTTATCTCAACCTTGTACGTTCCATTGATAAGGACGCTCCCGAAAGTATTCACCTCTGTTCATTCCCCGAGGTTAATACTTCTATGATTGATAAGACTCTTGAAGCAAACATGAATGCAGTTCTTGACATCGTTGTAAACGGACGTGCCGCAAGAAACGGTGCCGTAATCAAGAACCGTCAGCCCATTTCAAGAATGTTCGTTAAGTGTGATTTTGTTCCCGATAGTCTTTACCATGACATTATCACAGAGGAGCTTAACGTAAAGAGCGTTGAATTTATCGACGATGCATCAGAGTACATTTCCTACTCCTTCAAGCCTCAGCTTAAGACAGTTGGTCCCAAGTACGGCAAGCACTTAAATAAGATAAGAGAATACCTTGCAAACGTTAACGGAAGCGAAGCAAAAGCAGAGCTTGACCGTAGCGGTGTTATCGCACTTTCCTTCGACGGAGATGCGATAGCCCTTGCAGAGGAGGATCTTCTCATCGAGCTTAAGCAGAAGGAAGGCTTTTGGGCTGTTACCTACAAGGGCGTTACAGTTGTACTTGATACCACTCTCACTCCCGAGCTTATCGAGGAGGGAAACGTGCGAGAGGTAATAAGCAAGATACAGACCATGCGTAAGGAAGCAGACTTCGACGTTATGGACCATATAATAGTATATGTATCTGAAAACAGCAAGATTTCTGACCTTATTCTTAGAAACAAGGAAGAAATATCCACCGACGTTCTGGCAGACGGCATTGCGGTAGACTCCGCTTGCGACGGCTACGAAAAGGAATGGGATATCAACGGAGAAAAGGTAAAGCTCGGAGTAAAGAAAATATAAAAAAGTCGCCTCCGGCAGCTGAAATTATGTTCGCTGACGCTCACGATTTTTCATAGGTAGACTTTGTTTTTTACAAGCAATTGCGATGCAATTTCCTGTGTAATAAAAAGTATGAGGGCTGTTTTTCACAGCCCTCATTTCAAAGGTATAAATAAATGATAGGACTTGGAACAATAGTAAACGTTATAGCCGTACTTTTAGGAGGCTTTATCGGTCTTTTTATAAAAAAAGGTCTCAGCATGAGACTTCAGGACATGATAATGAAGGTTCTTGGACTTTCTACCATGTTCATAGGTGCATCGGGTGCACTTGCAGGACTCCTCTCTGTAAAAGACGGCGTTATTTCCACAAAAGGCACAATGCTCATGATATTCAGCCTTGTTATAGGCTCAATACTCGGTGAGATTATAAGAATAGAGGACAGACTTGAAACCCTTGGTGAAAAGCTTAAAAAGAGTGTCAAGGCAGGGGAGAACGGACATTTTGTAGAAGCCTTTGTCACTAACACCCTCGTTATCTGCGTTGGTGCTATGGCGATAATGGGCTCACTTCAGGACGGACTTTCGGGCGACCCCACAACCCTTTTTGCAAAATCTATTCTCGACGGTGTTATCGCAATAGTTTTTACATCTACTCTCGGTGTGGGTGCTATGTTTGCGGTTATTCCTCTTGCCATTTATCAAGGGGGAATAACGATACTTTCGAGATTTATTGAGCCATACCTTGTGGGGAATATGGTGCCCGATATGAGTTACATCGGTTCTGTTCTGATATTTGCTATAGGCATAAATCTAGCATTTGGAAAGAAGTTTAAGGTAGGAAATATGCTTCCTTCAATACTTATACCGATTATTTATAATCTCATATTACAGATAAAAGCTTAAATACATCATTAGAATAAATTTTGTGGAGGCAAAATGGTAAATACTGTCTATACCGTTGCAATGAACGGAATTGAAGGCTTCGAGGTGCTTGTCGAATGTAACTCTGAAAGGGGAATTCCTGAGGTATCTGTCATAGGACTTCCCGATACTTCCGTAAAGGAAGCAACAGACAGAATACATTCTGTAACCACCAATAATTCATTACCCTACATAAAGAACAGAGTAACCTTTAACCTTGCCCCCGCCGATAAAAAGAAAACGGGCTCGTCCTACGACCTTGCCATGCTTGTAGCACTTCTTAAGCACTCGGTGCTTGAAAATATCTTTACCGACGATGCGGTATTTATTGGAGAGCTTTCTCTCAAAGGAGAACTCCGACCCGTATCGGGTGCACTTCCTATGTGCATTACCGCAAGACAGGCAGGTAAGAAGAGGGTGTTTTTGCCTTATGAAAATGCCGTTGAAGCCTCGGTTTTAAAGGATATTGAAATATACGGCGTAAAGCATATAGCTGAGCTTATTTCTCACCTTAATGGTAAGGAAATGATTATACCTACCCTCTATAACGAGGAGCTTGTTACTACACGCACGTCACCACTTGTAGATTTTGCTGATATAAAAGGACAGGAAAAAGCAAAAAGAGCCATGGAGGTAGCGGCGGCAGGCGGTCAAAACGTGCTTCTCATAGGACCTCCCGGCTCGGGCAAGAGTATGCTTTCCAAGGCTCTTGTGGGAATTCTTCCCGACATGACCTATGAAGAAATAATAGAGGCAACGAAAATACATTCGGTAACGGGAGCATTAAATGAAAAAACACCGATTATAAATACGAGACCCTTCCGTTCACCTCATCACACAGTTTCCCACGTGGGAATAGTGGGAGGAGGCATAACCCCCCAACCGGGTGAAGTGTCCCTTGCTCACAACGGAGTACTTTTTCTTGACGAGCTTACCGAGTTTAATAAAAAGACCATTGAGGCACTCCGTCAGCCCATTGAGGACGGCAAGATAACCGTTGCCCGTGCAAACTATAAGCTTACTTACCCCAGTGACTTTATAATGGTTTGTGCCATGAATCCCTGTCCATGCGGATATTTCGGCAGTGATTACAAGGAGTGTACCTGTTCAAGAACTACAGTGAAAAAGTATCTTGACAAAATATCGGGACCCTTACTTGACAGAATTGATATACAGATAGAAGTACCTGCCGTAAAGTTTGACGAAATGAATGCACCGTCCTCGGCAGAGACCTCGGCGGAAATAAGAAAGAGAGTGAACTTGGCACGTGCTTTTGCTACAGAGCGTAAAAACGCACTTGGTATTGACCTGAAATACGCCGACAAGAAAGAGTACTGTGCTTTTTCAAAGGAAGCGGAGAACCTTTTGAAGATGGCTTTTGAAAGACTCACCCTTTCTGCAAGAGGTTATGACAGAATAGTTAAGGTTGCAAGAACCATTGCAGACCTCTCACTTTCGGAGAGTGTGGAGAAGGCTCACGTGCTTGAAGCGGTACAGCTGAGGAGCATTGACAGAAAATATTTTAACTTTTTATAAAAAATAAAAAGGATTTTCGTCTTTTTTTGCGTATAAATAATATAGAAGGATAAAATAAAGGAGGTGTATGATTTGGCTTTGCCACAGGAATTTTTGCAAGAGCTTAAGGCGAGATGCAATATTGAAGACGTAATATCAGGCTACGTATCCCTTAAAAGGGCTGGGTCAAATCTTGTAGGCTGTTGCCCTTTTCACAGTGAACGCACCCCCTCATTTACAGTTTTCAGAAACGCTGAAAACTTCTATTGCTTCGGTTGCGGTGCGGGAGGCGACGTTATAACCTTTGTAATGAAGATGGAAAACGTTGACTACATGACAGCGATAGAGCACCTTGCAGCCAGAGCCGGTCTTACCGTTCCCGACGACGGAAGAAACGTACCGAAAATCAATCGTGACAGATATTTTGAGATGAATAAGCTTGCGGCGCGTTTCTTTTATGACTCACTTATAGCGTCCGAAAACAGAGATGCCCTAAGTTATATTACAGGCAGAGGACTTACCCCGTCCACCATAAAGCGTTTCGGTATAGGCTATGCTGATAACTCTTGGGACAGTCTTACGGGTTATCTCATGTCAAAGGGCTTTGAAAAGGAAGAACTAAGAAACGGCTTCCTTGCAGGTGTATCCCAGAAGACAGGCAGATTATTTGACTATTTCAGAAACAGAATAATGTTCCCGATTTTCGATTTGTCTGGCAACGTCATTGCCTTTGGCGGCAGAATAATAGGGGACGGAGAGCCAAAATATCTTAACTCCTCCGACACTCCCGTTTTCAAAAAGAGCAAAAACCTTTATGCCTTGAATCAGGCGAAAAATAACACCGACTCGTCATTGATACTTTGCGAGGGCTATATGGACGTAGTGGCACTTCAGCAGGCAGGCTTTGTGAATGCGGTAGCCACTCTCGGTACGGCACTAACATCTGAGCAAACGAGAATTATTTCACGCTATGCTACAACCGTTTATCTTTGCTATGATTCCGACGAAGCGGGGCAGAGAGCCACAAAAAGAGCTATCGACATGCTTGGTGAGGTAGGACTTCGTGTTAAGGTGGTAAAGGTAGAGGGTGCAAAGGATCCCGACGAATACATAAAAAAATACGGAAAAAGCTCCTTTGAGAAGCTGCTTCGTGGCTCTGACGGGCATATAGATTATGCACTTAGCAACATAGCATCAAAATACGATTTAACTGTTCCTGAACAAAAGCTTGCATTTGTCAGCGACTCCTGCAGTATGCTGTCGGGTGTATACAGTGAAATTGAGAGGGAAATATTTATACAGAAGATATCAGAGATGTCGGGTATTTCCGCAGACATTATAAGAAACGAAACGAAAAAGAGACAGAAAAGGAAGGCAGAAAAGGCACAAAAGGATTTTATAAAAGAAGAAATAAATAAAAGCATCGGTTACAAGGACAGTGTTAACCTTGACAGTGCAAAGAATCTCTCCACTGTAAAGAAGGAAGAAAATCTTTTAGGTCTTCTCATGATACGCCCTGAATTTCTTGACGCACCAGAGCTTTCGGGTATTGTTTCGGAGGAGATTTTCAGGTGTGAATTTACGAAGAAGGTTTACCGTGAGCTTATTCGGGACAGGGAAGGCAATGGAATGTCAACCTTCGGTGAAGTATTCAGTACAGATGAGATGGGACGTATAACACAAATGACAGTAAAACGACGTGAGCTTTCAAACAACAGCATAGAGGTAGCCATAGAACTTGCGAATGCATTAAAGAAAAGCTCCGAAGATAATTCGGAGGATGACTTTTTCAAAAGAATAGAAGAACTCAAGAAGTCCAAAAAATAAAAGTTGAAAGGAATAGGACTATGAATAAAAGAAATCATAATCCAAATACTGAAGACAAATTTGAAATAAGTGAGCTTCTTGCCAAGGCGAGAAAAAAAGGCACACTTGACAGCGAGGAAATTCTTGAAGTAATTGAATCAGGGGCACTATCCGACGAAGAAGCGGAAAAGGTATACCGTAAGCTTGAGGAAATGGGAGTGGAGGTAACGTTCGCAGATTTCTCGGAGGATACTCCTGATGATTTCGACCCCTTTGATGTCGAAAACGAGGAGCTTAATCCTGTAGAAGAAGTGGAGAGTCTTCTTGCAGGAGATGCTCTCCCAATAGAAGACCACGTAAAGATGTATCTTAAGGATATAGGTAAGGTAAAGCTTCTTTCGGGCGATGAGGAGGTAGAGCTTGCCAAGCGTATTTCTGAGGGTGACATTGAGGCGAGAAATATACTGGTAGAAGCAAATCTAAGACTTGTTGTAAGTATTGCTAAAAAATACATAGGTCGCGGAATGGGCTTTCTTGACCTTATACAGGAGGGCAATTCGGGACTTATAAAAGCAGTTGAGAAATTTGATTATACCAAGGGATATAAATTTTCTACCTATGCTACATGGTGGATAAGACAGGCGATAACAAGAGCTCTTGCCGACCAGTCAAGAACCATCAGAATTCCCGTGCACATGGTAGAGACTATGCACAGGATACAGCGATGTGCAAGGCAGATTTTACAGGAAAACGGAAGAGAGGCGACTACCGAGCAGATAGCAGAGATGTCGGGGCTTCCTGTAGACAAGGTTCGTGAGATAATGCAAATGGCACAGGAACCTATTTCGATAGACAGCCCTGTAGGCGAGGACGAGGAGAGCAGTATTGGTGAATTTATTGCTGACGAAGGCTCACCCGAGCCCGATGAAATTGTAGGAAAAACAATGCTTAAAGAGCAGATAAGCGAGGTTCTTAAAACTCTTACCGACAGAGAAGAAAATGTTATAAGAATGCGTTTTGGCCTTGACGACGGTATACCGAGGACTCTTGAAGAGGTGGGACGTGAGTTTAATATTACAAGAGAGCGAATAAGGCAAATAGAGGCAAAGGCACTCAGGAAGCTCAGGCATCCAACAAGAATATCGAAATTTAAAGGCTTTAGATAATATATCAGTTGTATAAAAAGAAAGGGACTATTGTAAAATGACAGCGAGCAACATGGAGAAGGACTCCGAAATAACCTTACAGTCAAAGGACTTAAAGCCAGAAATACTGGCGTTCATCAAAAAAGTCAAGGCAAGAGGAAGCGTTACTCCTCTTGAAATAATGGAAGCACTCGAGGGCGTTGATATAGACCCAGAGGCAATGGAGAAGGTATACGAAACGATGGAGGCAATGGGCATTGAAATAATAGATGCCTACCCTGACGTTGACGGCTTTGACGATTCCGATATAGAAGAGGTTGAAACACTTGAAACCTCCGAGGACATGGAAAACGCCCTCACAAGTGAAGGACTTGCTATTGAAGACCACGTAAGAATGTATCTTAAGGAGATAGGCAAGGTGCCACTTCTCGAAACGGAGCGAGAAATTGAGCTTTCTCAGAAAATGCTTGAAGGCGATGAGGAGGCAAAACAGCTTCTTGTAGAAGCAAATCTCAGGCTTGTTGTAAGTATAGCAAAGAGATACATGGGACGCGGAATGTACTTCCTTGACCTTATACAGGAGGGAAACCTCGGACTAATGAAGGCGGTTGAAAAGTTCGACTACACAAAGGCATATAAGTTTTCAACCTACGCAACCTGGTGGATAAGACAGGCAATAACAAGAGCTATTGCTGACCAGGCAAGAACCATAAGAATTCCTGTACACATGGTGGAAACCATACATAAGGTACAGAGAGCATCAAGACAGATTTTACAGGAGGAGGGACATGACGCTACTCCCGAGGAAATTTCAGAGGCAATAGGAATGCCCGTAGACAAGGTGCGTGATATTCTTAAGGTAGCACAGGAGCCGGTATCTCTTGAAACTCCTATCGGTGAGGAGGAGGACAGTCATCTTGGAGACTTCATTCCCGATGACGAAGCACCTGCACCTGCCGACGCTGTAAGCTTTACAATGTTCCGCGAACAGCTTGAAGAGGTGCTCAATACCTTAACCCCACGCGAAAAGAGCGTTCTGAAGCTTCGCTTCGGGCTTGAGGACGGAAGAACCAGAACCCTTGAGGAGGTTGGACGCGAGTTCAACATCACAAGAGAGCGTATAAGACAGATTGAAGCGAAGGCACTCAGAAAGCTCAGACATCCAAGCCGTTCCAAGAAGCTTCGCGACTATCTTGATTGAGGTGGTAAAATGAGTACGGTTGCCGTAATATGTGCTATGGATAAAGAGATAGCATATATAAGAGAAAATTTCGGGGCAAGTCTTATTGACTCCAAAAATGCGATATATAAGTGTATATATTCGGGACACCTTATAATAGCTACGGTGTCGGGAATAGGTAAAGTGAACAGTGCGGTTGCAACTCAGCGATTGATTGACCGCTTTTCACCCGATTACGTTATAAACGTAGGAATAGCAGGAGGACTTGACAAAAGTCTTTCTGTTCTTGACATGGTGGTGGCAAGAGATACTACCTATCACGATTTTTATCCTATGTCCCTTCTGGAAGAGGATGTTAATTTGAAAACAAGTGTTTTTAAATGTGACGAAAATCTTGTTTCACTTGCTGAAGCTGCTTGTAAAAAGCTTAAGAGTCTGGGCAAAATAAAGAACTACGTTACAGGGCGTATTGTCAGCGGAGACTCTTTTGTGGAGGACAGCGAAAAGAGCCGTTACCTCAGAGAAGAGCTCTCGGGCTCGTGCGTCGAAATGGAGGGAGCT
The DNA here is from genome assembly GCA_045653035.1 of Eubacteriales bacterium. Classification (GTDB taxonomy): domain Bacteria; phylum Bacillota; class Clostridia; order Oscillospirales; family SIG627; genus RGIG6353. The sequence continues at coordinate 57,784 of JAZOLO010000003.1, read as the reverse complement.
TCCATTTCACAAACCTGTATTCTTAACGAAGTACCCTTTCTCGTAATAAGGAGTATTTCGGATTTTGCCGATAACAATGCAGGCATGAGCTACGACACCTTTTCGGAGTCGGCATCAATTCAGGCAGGCGAAGCCCTTTCTGAAATTATTAAATGTTTGTAAAATTTCCACAAGTTGTGACTTTTCATAAAATATTGCCCTGTGAATTGGGTATTTTCTCACTTGACATAAAGCTCACAATAGTGTAAAATAACTTTGTTTATGATATAGTGCCGTGCGAATGCCCGTCACAGCTAATTTTCTTTGTATTATATTGAGGAGGTTTCCCATGAGAAATAAGATTATAAGCTTGCTCCTTCTTGTAGCAATGTGTACGTCGGTTCTTCTTACTTCCTGCTCGGATGTAGACACCGACTACGAAGAAGAAACAAGCTCTATTCCTGCAATAACTCTCACCCTTTACGGAATAAAGGAAGAGGGTACTACAGACGAAGCAATAGCCCTTGTAGAGTCTGAAATCAATAGGATAACAGAGGATAAGTATAAGACTACTGTTGAGCTCCATTTGCTCAGTGCAGAGGACTACAGTGAAACGATAGAAAACGCATTTGTTTCCGTTGACGAGCAGATAGAAAGAACAGAGCTTGCAGAAAAGGCTGCTACTGCTGCGGCAAAGGCGGCAAGACTTGCTGCTAAGGCTCTGACTATCGACCAGCAGAAGGAAAAAAAGCGTGCCCAGAGAGAATACGAGAAGTGGAATGAAGCACGCGGAGAATCAATGGAAGAGATCAGCGTTACCATGTCCGACGATGTTCAGCTAGACCTTTTCCTTGTAGATGACTACAAATATTATCTCGACCTCATCGAGCGTGAGAGAATAGCTGATATTTCATCACCTCTTACAAGTACATACAGCATCATTACCAAGTACGTAAACCCCCTCACTGTTGCAGTTGCAAAGGTAGCAGGTTCATACTATGGTGTACCTGCTAACAGAAAGCTTGGTGCCGATAGCAACGAAGGTTATTATTATGCGTTCAGAACAGATCTCGTTGAAAAGTACGGACTTGAGCTTCCCACAGATATCCCTCCTACGCTCAACTCACTTGATGAGTGGCTTGACACCGTTAAGGCAAATGAGAAGTGCACAGTATTTTTGGCACCTCCTAAGGCTATCCAGAGCTTCGACTTCTACAACAACGACATGGATAACTTCCCAGCGTACGGTACAAAAAATATAGAAGCAACAGCAACAAATTCCAATGAGCTTGAATTCACATTCGATATAGGTTCAGGTATGAACTCAGGTGTTGCATATCTTCACTTCAAGAAGATGAGCAAATACCGTGCTTCTGGTTTCTTTGGTGCGGAGGGAGCAGACCCCAAGACTACCGATTTCGCAGTTGGTATCTTCCAGGGAACTCTTGACGAGATTAAGGCACAGCTCGGAGACAAGTCAGACAAGTATTCATACTATACCTACACATATCCCAAGGTAACCACAAAGGATGCATTTGGTTCTACATTCGTAGTAAGCACATCTTGTAAGTATCCCAGCCGTGCAGTTCAGCTTATCTCTGGCTTCTGCACCAATGAAGATCTTCGTAATCTTATTACCTTCGGTGTAGAAAACGTTCACTATGAAGTAAATCTTGACGGCGAAACTATTACAAAGCTTACAAATGATTATAATATAGCATTTGAAAGATTTGGTAACAGCCTTATCGGTTACGTACCCCAAGAGCTTGGTGCAAACTACCAACAGAATTCAATTCAGAGAAATCTTAATATCAAGGCAAGTGCATTCATCGGATATTCCGAGGAGCTAGACGGTGAAGACGAAAAGGCATTCACCGAAATCAACAGAATAGCCAAAGAATACATTTACGGTCTTATGAAAGGCGAAGTTGAAATTGATGCAGTACTTGAGGAAGCAACCACAAGGATGGGTAAATACGAAGACGTACTCGGACTTTATCCCGTTGAAGAGGACGAGCCTTATTTAGAAACCTATAACGCACTTCTTACAAGCCTTAACGGAACCTTTTCAACATTCTCGGCAACACGTCCCGGGGGAACAACCGCGATAGATAACTCGGTAATTTCCAAGGAAGAAAAGAAGAGAAGAGAAGAAGCGGCACTTCTCAATCCCGAGCTTGCTGAGGGCGAAGTACTCCCCGAGGGTGAGGAAACAGCAGAAGCTGAATTAGAAACAGTAACAGAAGAATAAAAATGCATGTTTTGAGTGGCATGGCAACGTGCCACTCAAAACTTGCGAAAGAAAAAACAAAAAAACTATTGACAAGTCGCATAAAAATTTGTATAATGATATGCGACGAAAAAATTGACAACACGCGTATCTTTACGTGATGGCTATAAAAGGAGGTGCAGATATGCTTAGAACATACCAGCCTAAGAAGAGACAGAGAAAGATGGAACACGGTTTCCGTAAGAGAATGAAGACTGCTAACGGAAGAAAGGTTCTCAAGAGACGCAGAGCAAAAGGAAGAGCACGTCTTACTTATTAAGATAGCAGATAGTGCAGATGTTAAACCGCCGATAAGAATTCCGAACCCATTAACTGTGGGCGGCTTTATTCGGGGGTTTTTCCTTTTATTTGAGGAAATATGGAAAAAATATTTACAATCAAGAATAATTCGGTATTTACCCGCATGTACTTGAAGGCTAAAAGCTCCCCACAACCGACTGTGGCAGTATATTGCCGTAAGAACAATAATCTGCCACATGCCATGATAGGGATAACCGCAAGTAAAAAGATGGGCGGTGCAGTAGAGCGCAACAGAGCGCGCCGTATTATTCGTGAGGCTTACCGCACTCTCATACTTGAGGGGAGCGATATAAACACGAAGCCTTACTATTTCGTTTTTGTTGCAAGAAAAAGATGCTTTTTGAAAACCACCCGTATGCAGGACGTCCTACGGGACGTGAAACGTGCATTTGAAGAACTTGGTGTCACAGGAAAAGAACAATGAAACATGTTTTTATTTTTTTTATTAAACTTTACCGAAAGTTTATTTCTCCTCTTTTCCCGCCTTGCTGTCGTTTTACGCCTACTTGCTCACAGTATGCAATAGAGGCGTTTGAAAAGCACGGAGCTTTCAAGGGTCTTTTTCTTACCTTGTGGCGAATACTGAGATGCAATCCGTTTTGCAAGGGCGGTTATGACCCCGTCCCTTGAATAAAATTAAAGGAGCAATAAATGCAGATTATTTATAAAGCCTTTGGCTGGCTAATGAAACTGTGCTACGGTATTTGTGAGAATTTCGGCGGCTACGCAGTAGCGCTTCTTCTCTTTTCACTTATCGTGCAGATTTTACTTTTCCCTTTTGGAATAAAACAGCAAAAGAACTCTCAGAAACAGGCAAAGCTTCGTCCTAAGGAAGCGGCTATCCGCAAGAAGTATGCGGGCAGAACAGACCGTGCTACTCAGATGAAGATGCAAGAGGAGATACAGAAGCTCTATCAGGAGGAAAACTTCAGTCCTCTTTCGGGATGTCTTCCTCTTCTTATACAGTTCCCCATTCTTATCGCCCTTTTCTACGTAATTCAGAGACCTCTTTCATACGTTTCGGGTATGGACGAGAGCCTTATTATGAACCTCAAGGGAATAGTTGAGGGAATTTCACCCACCTTTGCAGAAACCTATGCTTCGATGGGTGTAAAACAGCTTTCACAGTTTGAAATACCTCTTATAAGAGAGATTATAGCAAACGGTAACGTAGCATCTATAAAGGAAGCCGTTGAAGGCTACGTTATTCCCAACTTCTCTATGTTTGGTAACTTCCTCGACCTGTCCATGACTCCTATGAAGGCGTTTGACGGAGCTTATCAGCTTCTCATTATCCCTGTTATAACCTTCCTTTCGGCATATTACGGTCAGAAGCTTACCCGTAAGTTTACCTATCAGTCACCCACCAATGCAGAAGCGGAATCCAGCATGAAGCTCATGAATATCATGATGCCTCTCTTCTCGGCGTACCTTGCTTTCCGTTGGCCTGCAGTAATGGGTCTTTATTGGACTTACCGCTCCATTCTGTCGTTCATTCAGCAGTTTATCTTAAGCCGTATGTTTCCCATTCCCGCAATGACGGAGGAGGAGCTTCGTGCAGCAGAAAAGGCATACGCCGCACAGAACAAATCAAAGCCCTACAAGGCATCTGAAAATACAAACCGTAAGTCACTTATCTTTGATGACGACGATGACGAAACACCTGTAGAGAGTACAGCAAATAGTAGCATTTTATCAGACGAAGAAGAGGATGAGCCCAAGGGAGACTCAATTATCCCCAAAGCGCCTCTGAAGTAATATATTTATTTTGGGAGGAAATTTCCGTTGGCAAAAGAATTAGTTATATCTGCCAAATCTGTGGAAGAAGCAATTGAACTTGCATCCGAGCAGACAGGCATTAGAAAAGAAGACCTTAAATACGAGGTCGTATCAGAGTCAAAGAAAGGACTTTTCGGAATAGGAGCACAGGATGCGAAAATCAGAGTGAAGATAGAAGAAACTCCCGACGAGCTTGCTTTGAACTTTGTAAAAACCGTACTTCAGGACCTTGACCTTTCCACTGACGATATTGTGTTTACCGAGAATTCGGATAAGGAAGCAACTATCAGCGTGACAGGCGACGATATGGGACTTATTATCGGTCACCACGGAGAAATTCTTGAGGCTCTCCAGTATCTCACAAACCTCGCAGCAAACAAAGGTGTTGAAGGCTACCGCAGATACGTGGTAGACGTTGAAAACTACCGTGAAAAGCGTCAGGACGCACTTCGTAAGCTTGCACAGAAGACTGCCGCAAGAGCAAAGAGACAGGGCAGAAATATTGCCCTTGAACCTATGAGTGCATACGAGCGCCGTACTATTCATTCAGAGGTACAGAACATCGAAGGAGTTACTACCTTCTCGGTAGGCTCAGGTGATCAGCGTAAGGTTGTGGTTTCACCTGAAAATCAGAGAAACCAGAAACCCAAAGTCCAGAAGAGTGCAGAGGTTAAAAAAGTAGATAAAGCCCCCAAAAAGGCACTTGATCCCGATATCCCTTTGACCTATGCAGGCGGTGGCGTTTCAAAGCAACCCGTTGTAAAGGCAAAGAGCATAGAAGAACTGGGATTAGCAGACCCCGACGAAAGCGATATTTATTAAAGAAAAAGGGTAAATTCAGGCTCTTGCCCTGAATTTACCCATTGTTTTTATAAGGAGCATTATGTTAAGTGATATAATTGCCGCCGTATCTACTCCAAGAGGTCAGGGCGGTATTGCCGTAATAAGAATATCGGGAAGCGGTGCTATTGAGCTTTCAGAAAAGATATTTTCCGCAAAATCAGGAAAAGCTCTTAAAAGCTACCCCGAACGCTATGCGGTATACGGTGATATTTATGATGAAAAATCAAATATTGACAGCGGAATGCTCACCTATTTTGTAGCCCCCCGTAGCTTTACGGGTGAGGATATGGTGGAAATCTCATGCCACGGAGGTTATACCGTAACAGCCATGGTTCTTTCTGCTGTCCTCGAAAAAGGTGCAAGAATGGCAGATGCGGGGGAATTTACACGACGCGCATTTATAAATAATAAAATCAGTCTTACCGAAGCGGAAGCTATAGGTGACCTTCTTACGGCAGAGGGTGAGAGGGCAGTACGTCTTTCAGCACGTCATATTGACGGCGTGCTTTCTGAAAAGCTTGAAGAAATAACGGGTGAAATCATATCACTTATCTCCTCTCTTTACGCTTCTATCGACTATCCCGAGGAAGACCTCGAGGATATGGATGATATAACTCTCCTTGACAAAATAAACGATACTCGTGCTAAATGCACGTCACTTATATCTACCTATAAAAGCGGACACGCAGTAGCGCACGGAATAAACACAGTGATCGTAGGAAAGCCCAACGTTGGCAAATCCTCTTTCTTTAACTTGCTTCTTTCTGCAAAAAAAGCTATCGTTACCGATATACCGGGTACAACCCGAGACGTTCTTGAACAGAGTGTCGAGATTGACGGCGTTGTACTTCGCCTTTTTGATACTGCAGGTATCAGAAAAGACACATCGGACGAAATCGAGAAGGTGGGTGTGGACATCGCAAAGGAAAAGATTTCTGAAGACTCAACCGAGCTTATCCTTCCTCTTTTTGACCTATCCCGTCCTCTTGACGACAGTGACAGGGAGATTATAGAAGAACTGAAAAAAGCAGAAGATAAGGTTATTATCCCTGTGTTCACCAAAAGCGACCTTGCAAGCGTTCTTGAAAAAGAACTCATTGAAAAGGAGCTAGGTTGTGGCTTTGCCATTTCGGGCAAAACGGGTGAGGGAATCGACACCTTGAAGAAAGCCGTAATAGAAGGCTTTATTACCTCAGAGAACGCAGTTGAGCGTGGTGAGGTAATAACAAACATCCGTCAGATTACCTCCCTCAAAAAGACGGTTAAGACACTTGACGAAGCAGAGCACCTTGTTAAGGACGGAATGAAGGACATGGGAGCGATTGAACTTGAAAGAGCTGTGAATATCGTGGGAGAGATTGACTCAAGAACGGTTGCCGAAAAAGTAGTAAACGAAATATTCTCAAAGTTTTGTGTGGGAAAATAAAATGACAGATACTCAAAGATATTACGCTGGAAATACAGATATTATAGTAATAGGAGCAGGTCACGCAGGAATAGAGGCGGCATTGGCGGCAGCCCGAATGGGATGCAGTACCATACTCTTTACCCTCAATCTTGACGCAGTAGGAAATATGCCCTGTAATCCGTCTATCGGAGGTACGGGAAAGGGACACCTTGTTTATGAGATTGATGCCCTTGGCGGTGAGATGGGTCGAGCCGCCGACAAGGTGTGTATGCAAAGCCGTATGCTCAACCTCGGAAAAGGCCCTGCCGTGCACTCTCTTCGTATGCAGGCAGACCGCAGAGCCTATCAGACCCTTATGAAGAAGACTATCGAAAAGACCGAGAATCTTCGTCTTATACAGGCTGAAATTGTATCGGTTGAGCGTGAAGAGGGCGGACTTTCTGTTACAACACGCTACGGTGCCGAGTGGCACGCGAAAAAAGTTATAATTTCCACAGGCACTTATCTTAACGCAAGAGTTATAGTTGGTGACGTGAGCTTTTCATCTGGTCCCGATAATATGTTTCCTGCATCTTTCTTAACAGAGTCCCTTGAAAAGCTTGGCATGAAGATGCTCCGCTTTAAGACAGGTACTCCCGCACGTATCCATAAAGACAGTATAGACTATGAAAAAACCGAGGTACAGCCCGGCGACAAAGAGCCGTACTGCTACTCCTATTATACTGATAAAGACGAGTTTCAGGCAAGGGAACAGTATAATTGCTATACAGTTTATACTAATGAAAGCACTCACAATATTATAAAAGAAAACCTTCACCGCTCCCCACTTTATTCGGGTAATATCAGAGGTGTAGGACCTCGATACTGTCCCAGTATAGAGGATAAGGTTGTAAGATTTTCCGACAAGGAAAGGCATCAGCTTTTCCTTGAGCCTATGGGCAGAGATACAGACGAGGTATACGTACAGGGACTCAGCTCATCACTTCCCGAGGACGTACAGCTCAAGATTCTCCACTCCATAAAGGGACTTGAAAACGCAGAGGTAATGCGTACAGCTTATGCGATAGAGTACGACCTTGCAGACCCGACCCAACTTCTTCCTACCCTTGAATTCAAGGAGATAGAAGGTCTTTATGGTGCAGGACAGTTCAACGGCACCTCGGGCTACGAGGAAGCGGCGGCACAGGGACTTGTTGCAGGAATAAATGCATCCCTGAGCCTTCAAGGACGAGAGCCCATGATACTAACAAGAGCATCATCGTATATCGGGACTCTTATTGATGACCTTGTAACAAAAGGAACAAACGAGCCTTACAGAATAATGACATCTCGTTGCGAGTACAGACTTCTTTTAAGACAGGATAATGCAGACCGCCGTCTTATAGAATACGGAAGATTCGCAGGGCTTATTGACGACGAGAGATATGAAGTAAAGATGAAGCTTTTCGAGGAAATAGACCGTGAGATAGAGAGGGCGGAAAGCACCTTTATCGCACCCTCGTCAGAGCTTGACAGAATACTTTGTGAGAACAATTCTGCACCCGTTACAACGGGTATACGCTACGGCGACCTTGTAAGACGTCCCGAGCTGAATTATGAGATACTAAGTCGCGTTGATAAAACACGCCCCACTCTTTCAAAAGAGGCAATGAGACGTGCTGAGACCGAAATTAAGTATAAGGGATATATCAAAAAGCAGGAGCTTGAAATAGAAGCCTTCAAAAAGCTTGAAAACAAAAAGCTTCCTCAGGATATAGACTATACCACTGTCAAGGGTATCAGAATAGAGGCATCTCAGAAGCTCAATAAAATAAAGCCCCTCAATATCGGACAGGCTTCCCGTATTTCAGGAATAAGCCCTGCGGATATATCGGTGCTTTTAATATACTTCAACATGAAATGACGGTGAAATATGGAAAAAATAAAAGAAATCATTTCCTCTTTTTTTGGTATTCCCATACTTACGGAAGAACAGCTTTCTTCCTTTGATAACCTTGCTGAAATACTTGTTGAGGAAAACAAAAAGGTAAACGTAACGTCAATCGTTGACCCTGTGGGAATTGCAACAAAGCACTTCGCTGACTCCCTTTCAATTCTACAACTTCCCGAAATGAAAAAAGAGGGAATAAAAATGGCAGATATCGGGTGTGGCGGAGGCTTTCCCGGACTTCCCATAAAAATCGCACGTCCCGATATTGATATAACTATGGTTGACAGTACTGAAAAGAAGATAAGATACGTAAAGGCAACTGCCGAAAAGCTTGGACTTGAAAAGGTTACCACCGTTGCCGCAAGAGCCGAGGACGTTGCAGGTAAAAACGGAAGCCTTCGTGAAAGGTTTGACGTAGTTACAGCCCGTGCCATGGCAAGACTAAATGTGCTTGTAGAGCTTTGCATGCCCTTTGTGAAGGTGGGAGGCACCTTTATTTCTATGAAGGCGGCAACCGCCGAGGAGGAGCTTCTTGAAGCAAAGGCGGGAATCGTGAAGCTTGGCGGAAGAATCAAGAGAGTAGATGAAATAAAGTTCGATATAGACACTGAACGTTTCCCCGAGGACAAAGAAGCACTTCTTGACTTCGTATCTGCAAAACGCTACATGATAGTAATTGAAAAGGTGAAATCCACACCTCCTGTGTATCCGAGACTCTATTCTGCAATAACGAAGAAACCGCTGTAAAATAAAGGCATCGCTTAAGCGATGCCTTTATTTTACTTACAAAAATTCTCAATATAGTTATCTATTGCCGTCTTTATTACGCTTATAGCAATCTCTCTGTCCTGCACCTCGTTTACGGCAGTTTCCTTCTTTTCAAGGCTCTTGTAAACTGTAAAGAAGTGTCTCATTTCATCGAATACGTGAGAGGGGAGCTGATCAATATTTGTGTACTGATTATTGTTGGGGTCGTCAAAGGGAATTGCGATTATCTTCTCGTCGTTTCTTCCGTTGTCTATCATAGATATTACACCAATGGGGTAAGCTCTCACAAGAGTTAATGGCTCAAGGGGCTCTGCACAGAGAAGAAGAACGTCGAGAGGGTCGTTATCATCACCGAGAGTTCTGGGGATAAATCCGTAATTTGCAGGATAATGGGTGGATGTATAAAGTATTCTGTCAAGAATAATATAGCCTGTTTCTTTATCAAGCTCGTATTTTTTCTTACTTCCTTTTGAAATTTCAACAACGCAGATGAAATCATCGGCATTGATTCTTTTTGGCGATATATCGTGCCAGATGTTTGCCATAATAACACTCCCTTACGTTTATTAAATAAAAACTCAAAAAAATTAAGCAATTATTGAATTTTTTATAAAAATATGGTACAATAAAAGCACCTTGTAATTCATTATATCAAATTTTATAAATTATTTCAATAGAAAAATATTAGAGAAATAAAAATGATTAGTATAAGCTGTAAAAACATTTCACTTTCCTTTGGCACACAATTGCTTCTTGATAATGTCTCCTTTTCCGTTGAAAAAGGAGACAAGGTTGGCGTTGTAGGAGTAAACGGAGCAGGAAAAACCACTCTCATGAAAATTATAACAGGCAAAAAATCTGCCGACAAGGGAGATGTTTTCATTGAGGGCGGTGCTAAAATAGGATATCTCGACCAGTACGCGGTTATCGACTCGGACAGAAGCGTGCTTGAAGAAATGCTTACAAACTTTTCGTACCTTACCGACATGAAAAAAAGACTTGACGAGCTTGAAGTCAGTATGCAAAATGGCGATAATGCGTTAAACGAAGCCGACATCTATACAACCCTTCTTGAAAAATACAAAAGCGAGGGCGGTTACGAGTACGTTAGCAGGACTAAGTCGGTTCTTCAAAAAATGGGCTTCGGAGAAAAGTTTTTTAACCTTCCGATAAACAGTCTCAGCGGAGGACAGAAAACGGCACTTGCCCTTGTAGGACTTATTTTGCAAAACTACGATATCCTTATACTTGACGAACCTACAAACCATCTTGATATTGAATCTGTGGAATGGCTTGAAAACTATATCAAAGGCCTGAAAACAACAGTTATAGTTATATCCCACGACAGATATTTTCTTGATTCGGTAACGAATAAGACTCTTGATATCGAAAACACTCACGCTACTCTTTACAACGGTTCTTATACTGTATTTGCTGAAAAGAAGAAAAAGGATCGTGAGATATACCGGCGTCACTACGAGAACCAGCAAAAGGAAATAGCACGTCTCAAAGCCTATATAGAACAGCAAAGACGCTGGAACAGAGAAAGAAATATAATTGCCGCCGAAAGCCGTGAAAAGGCTATTGAGCGAATGGATAAGCTTGAACGTCCCGAGGATTTGCCAAAAGGAATATCCTTTTCGTTTGGTGAGGCGATACGCTCGGGTAATGACGTTTTGAGCGTAAGGGGGCTCGGAAAAGCCTTTGGTCAAAAACGTCTTTTCTCAGAGCTATCCTTTGAAGTAAAGAGAAGCGACAGATTTTTTATTCTTGGAAAGAACGGTAGCGGTAAATCTACGCTTCTTAAAATACTGAATTCTGTAATCTCTGATTATTTTGGAGAGTTTGAATACGGCACCAACGTAAAAATGGGCTATTACGACCAAGAAAACCAGAATTTATCACCCGATAATACCGTCCTCGACGAGCTGTGGAATGAATATTCCTCCCTTACAATGACCGAGGTGCGTTCAGCTCTTGCTCTCTTTAGATTTGTAGGTGATGACGTAATGAAGAAGGTGTCGGTGCTCAGCGGTGGCGAAAAGGCAAGGCTTACTCTTGCAAAGCTCATGCTTTCCAAAGTCAACCTTCTCGTTTTGGACGAGCCCACAAACCACCTTGACATAGCCTCAAGAGAAACTCTTGAGGATGCCATATCCGAATTTAAGGGTACGGTTATCGCGGTATCTCACGACCGATATTTCATAAAGAAGCTTTCTACACGAATTCTTAAAATAAACGACGTTGGAGGCACCGTTTTTGAACACGGATATGAGGAATATATTCAGAAGAACTCGGGTAATTCTGAATCGGAAACAGTAGAGACACAAAACTATACCTCATCAAAAGAGGATTTCCTCTTAAGACGTGACGTAAAGGCGAAGGAAAGAAAGCGGGAAAGGGATATCGAAAAAACCGAAAAAGAGATAAATGAACTTGAAGATAGAATTTCAGTAATAGAAGCAAAGATGTCTGGTGAGCTTGCAACCGACTATACTGCACTGATGGAGGCAGATAAAGAAAAGACGGAGCTCCAGAACAAGCTTGACGAGCTTTATTATTTTCTTGATACTCTTATGTAAAAGGAGCTTGTTATGACGGTAAGACTTGATAAATACGTTGCATCAGCTCTTGCACTCACACGGAACGAAGCCCACGGACTTATAAAAAAGGGCTGTGTGACGGTTGACGGCAAAGCAGAGCGTGATATCGGAAAAAAAATAAACCCCGAAAAATCCAAGGTGGAGTGTCGCGGTGATAGGCTAAGCTACTCGGAATATCACTATTACATGATGAATAAGCCCGACGGTTACGTTTGTTCTACCGAGGATATGAGAGACCCTACTATTATGGAGCTTTTACCCGAGAAAATAAAATACTACAAGGTATTTCCTGTAGGAAGACTTGATAAGGACACTCTCGGTCTTGTTATACTTACCGATAACGGGGAGCTTTCCCATTATCTCCTTTCTCCCAAAAGACACGTTTACAAAAAATACTATTTCGAAACCGACGCTCCTATGACCGAAGAAGACGCTCGGACTTTTGAGGATGGTGTTGACATAGGTGAAAAGAAAAATACACTTCCTGCAAAGCTTGAAATCGCACCTGACGCTCAAAAGGGTTATATCACTATATGCGAGGGAAAGTTCCACCAGATAAAAAGAATGCTTGAAGCGGTAGGAAAGACGGTTACCTATCTTGAAAGAGTACAGTTTGACGAGATTGCCCTTGATAGGACACTGGAAAGGGGAGAGACGCGAGAGCTCACTCCCGATGAAATAAACTCACTTCTCAAAAACATGGCATAAATATAAAAAAACGAACATAGAATACACTAAAAAAGATTAGGAGTAAGTTTATGTTTGTTTATACTTTGAAAGCAACTACCTTGAAATATATCGGAGTAATGACTCTTTGTGCCGCCGCAATGATAACGACAGTTGCTCTTGTTCCTGCCACCGACAAAACTGATTCGGTTCAAACTGTTGCCAGTGTAGAATATAAAAACGTAAAAGGGAAAGAGGATAGGGTCAAGTTTCTTGAAAGACTTGGTTGGGATATACTGGAAGACTCGGAAACGGTAGCGGATATAAGGATTCCCGAAGAGTTTGACGAAATATACAAAAGATATAATTCTCTTCAAAAGACAGAGGGACTTAATCTTGAAAAGTACAAGGGAAAAAAAGTAAAGCTTTATACCTATACTGTAACAAACCACAAGGACGGCAAGGCTGTGGCGACTATTATCGTATATAAAAACCGCGTTATAGCAGGAGATGTGTCCCTTGCAGTAACCGATGGGAGCCAAACTGTCTTAACAGATACCCAAAATCAGATTTAAGGGCCCTTCGGGGCTCTTTTTTTCTATTGACCTTAAGAATAAATTATGTTAAAATTATAAAAATAAGATATTCAGAGGTAAAAATGAAAAAGGTAACAGTATATACCGACGGTGCGTGTAGCGGAAATCCAGGTCCCGGCGGTTGGTGTGCAATACTTGTATATAACGAAAATGAAAAGCTCATCTCGGACGGAGAAGAGGAAACCACAAATAACAGAATGGAGCTTACAGCGGTTGTTTCAGCTCTTGAAGCCTTGAAAACAGAGTGCGAGGTTGATATAGTATCAGACTCAAAATACGTGGTGGATGCCATAAATAAGGGCTGGCTTGAATCATGGCAGAATAAAAACTGGAGAAAAGCCGACGGAAAGCCTGTTCTTAACGTTGATTTGTGGAAACGTTTGGTTTTTCAACTTAACCGACACGAGGTGTCCTTTTTATGGGTAAAGGGACATGACGGTCATGGCTATAACGAAAGATGTGATGAAGCGGCGGTACAACAAAGCCGCAGATACGGAGCAAAATAATGGAAAAGGTACTCCTTGGAATGTCAGGCGGGATTGACAGCACTTGGGCATGTCGGGTTTTACAGGAAAAAGGCTATGAGGTAGAAGGTGTAGTACTTGTGCTTCATCCGACGGCCCCACTTGAAAAGGCGAAGTCGGCAGCAGAAAAGCTCGGTATAAAGCTGCATGTGGCGGATTATAGTGAAAACTTTAAAAGGGAAGTAGAGGACTACTTTGTAAACGAATACGTTTCAGGCAGAACGCCTAATCCCTGTGTGGTTTGCAACAGAAAAATAAAATTTCATAGCCTTGTTCGTGTTGCAGACTCGCTTGGAATAAACTTAATTGCTACGGGTCACTACGTAAAGGTAGAAAAGTATCGCGACCGCTTTACTTTGGTGTCGGCAGAGGATACGAAGAAGGACCAGAGCTACTTCTTGTGGCAACTTTCGCAAGAGCAACTTTCCAGATTTATAGCACCTCTCGGGAGTGCACTTAAAAGTGAGGTTATAACAAATGTAAAAGAATCGGCACTTGTGGAAGAGATTTGCGAAAGTCAGGAAATATGTTTTATTCCAAATGATGATTATATATCATATCTTAAAGAAAATCTTGATGAAGAAGGATTGGAAAGAGCTTTTACAAAAGGAAATTTTGTGAATCTTGACGGAAAGGTGCTCGGCGTTCATAACGGTATTGCCGCGTACACTGTAGGTCAACGCAAGGGACTGGGGATAGCACTTGGCAGACCTGTTTATGTTACCGAAATACGACCCGAAACAAACGAGGTAGTACTAGGGTATGAGGAAGATAACAGTTCCGCTTTCTTCAAAATACGCTCTTTAAACTTTGTCGGAATAAAGGAAACACGTGGCGAGGTGTCGTGTTTTCTTCGCCCACGCTATCGTTCGCCACTTATTCCATGTAAGGTGAATGTTTCTGATGAGTACGCGGAGGTTATACCAAGCATTCTCATCAAAAAACCGTCTTCAGGACAGTCGGCAGTGTTTTACGACGAAGAGGGAAGAGTGTTGTTTGGGGGATATATTGTGTAATATGACAAAAAATGTCATATATTTATATTATTTTCCATTTTTATGTCTGTTTTTGGTTGTTTTTTTGAAGCAATTTGAAAATATTTGATATCTTAAATGACGAAACTAAAAAAGATAAATTGTTAATGTTGAACAAATACATTGTATTGATTTTCACAAACATATTTGGCAGTATATAATAATTTATTGTGTGTTTAAAATATAAATATAAACTATAATAAAATAAAAAGTTGTGAATAAAAGATATAATAGTTATAAATTACAAAGTAAAAAAAGCTAAAAACCCCCCTAAAAATCGGGGGTTTTCTTGGTATTAAAAATAGTATGATATATTATTATATTAATTTTTGTGCACTTTTATAAAATTTATATTTTAACTTCCTCGAACGTGCGTTGTTAACAATTTGTTAATATGTAAAATACTGTTAATATATATATAATAGAGCAACTAAATATGGTCATACTTGACAAAATCAGGTGTTGATGATATACTTACCTAGTAAAATACTCAAACTGGGCTATTTTGTGAACAGTTAAAAATCTGTGTGTCAAATTTAGCCTGAAATAGTGCTTTAAATCAGCTATTTTGACCGTTTTTGACGATGTGTGTCTAACACGTCGTAAATAATTTCGGACAGTGTTAGAGTAATTCAACCCAAAACTTTCAGGAGGAAAAGTAATGTTTAGATCACCTTTTTCAAGATCCCTTGCAGCTCTCTTGGTTATAGTGATGCTTGCCACACAGCTTGGCACAGCTGCACTTGCTGAGTCCTATGCTGGAACGTTGCCTGTCGATACAGGCGATAAGTCTCCCGAGGAAGAGCTGGCAGAGGTTAAGGCTCTGCTTTCTGCGTTGAGCTATCAGGAGTACCTTAACGATGTGGAGGTACCTCAGAATGGTAAGGATGTTAAGCGCCTTACATATATAGACGTGGTTGCTGATAAAACCACGGACGACGTAAGAATTCTTAATGCTGAGGAGCTCGCCGATGAGCTTACAGTTAAGTATTCAGCTCAACTTGAAATTACCGATAAGATGACACCTAACGTGGCAGATAAGACAGAAGAGCACAATAAATACAACGAAAAATACCTTGAAGAGCTTATTTCAGATGCAAAAGCCGGAATGGAGGATGTTGAGGGAGTTTTACTTACGACCGCATCGTCTGAACTTACGTTTGGCTTTAACATCGAAACAGAAGGGTTTTATAACTTTGAGGTAGAGTATATGGCTGCTTCCGCAAGTTCAAATAACATTGAACGTGCAATAATGGTTGACGGTGCATATCCTTATTCAGAGACAAGGTCTATCTCTTTCGTAGGAACATGGGTTGATGAATACGACACAAGATTTGACCGCGGATTTCTTCACGATATCAACGGCAATGAAATAAAACCGGCAAAAGCGGCTCGTCCCACTTGGTCAAAGCGTTTCGTTTATGACACAACAGGTTACTATTCAGAGCCTCTTAAGTACTATCTCGGACAGGGCGAACACACAGTTACCATAAATGGTATCAAAGAAGGCATGATTATAAAATCTGTCAGAGTATATTTCAGTGAAGGTCAGGCATCTTATCCTGAGGTTGAGAAGGAATATGCGGACAAGGGCTATAAAGCACCTTCCTCAGTAAAGCCTGTAAAGTATCAGGCGGAACACGCCTTCCGTACCTCTGACCAGTCAATCTATGCAATTACAGACAGAACATCAGCATCAAACGAACCCCAGAACGCTTCTAAAGTTTTCCTTAATACTATAGGTGGAACAAAGTGGCAGTCCAATGGTCAGTGGATTGAGTGGGAAATCGAAGTTCCCGAAGACGGACTTTACAATATAGCAACGCGCTTCAAGCAGGACACACTTGCAGGTATGTTTGTTTCACGTAGAATTTACATAGACGGAAAAGTACCTTTCGCTGAAGCAAATGATATTTCGTTTAACTACGACTCATCATGGCAGACACAATTCCTTGGAATTGATTCACAAGATAAGAAAGGTAAAACAGTTATTGATCCCTTTAGCTTCTATCTTACAAAGGGTAAGCACATTGTGAGACTTGAAGTAGTTCTTGGCGATATGGCTGAAATACTTCGTGAAGTTGATGAGTGCATGGTAAACATCAATAATTACTACCTTAAAATTATAATGGTTACCGGTCCCAACCCCGATATCTATCGCGACTACGGATTTACAGCTCTTATGCCAGACGTCATGAACGGTCTTGTAGAAGAAGGCAAACGCCTTACCGATATATCGAAGAGACTTGAAATAATAACAGGTCAGAAGGGTGAAGATTCAGTTCTTCTTGATAAGATTGCTCTTATTCTTGACCTAATGGGATCCGATGACGACGATGTAGCTCCTAACCTCGGAACCTTGAAAGACAACATTGGTTCACTTGGTACATGGATTCAGACAGCTCGTTCACAGCCCCTCCTTCTCGACTACATTCAGGTTCAGCCCGCTGACAACAAGGAGCTTCCAACCGCAAACGCTGGTTTCTTTGCTGCTCTTAAATATGAGCTTTCATCTTTCGTAATGAGCTTTATCAGCGATTACAATAATCTTGGGGCAATGGATCAGTCAGAGGACAACGAAGATCCCCTTCAGGTTTGGATGACAGCAGGTCGTGACCAAGCACAGATCATCCGTTCAATGCTTACTGACTTTACTGCCGAATACGGCGTTCCCGTTAACTTAAAGCTTGTTGCGGCAGGTTCACTACTTCCCGCAACTCTTGCAGGAACAGGTCCTGACGTTTCGATTCAGAATACTGCTGATACATGTATCAACTATGCTATCAGAAGCGCAGTTCTTCCCATAACAAATATGGAGGGAATGGACGAAGTAAAAGAGAGATTCAGTGATACCGCAATGATTCCTCTCACTCTTTACGGTGAGGTTTATGGACTTCCCGAAACGGAAACATTTAACATGCTTTTCGTAAGACTTGATGTGTTCGCAGAGCTTGATATGAAGATTCCCAAGACTTGGGACGACCTTTACGGAATTCTTCCCATACTCCAGTCCAACAACCTTCAGGCAGGCTTCCCATCTAACCTAGCCGGTGCCACTATGCTCATGTATCAGAGAGACGAGCCTATGTACAAGGATGCACTCAGTGAAGAGGAGGTTGTAGCGGCAGGGTTTGACGCAGAAGACGCATATCTTACACGCGGTATGCAGATAAACCTCGACTCCAATACAGCACTTGACTGCTTCAAGGAGGTTTGCGAGTACTTTACCATGTACTCTTTCCCCTTGACCTTTGACTTTGCAAACCGCTTCAGATCAGGAGAAATGCCTATTGCGGTAACTGCATATACATCATACAACCAGCTCCAAATATTCGCTCCGGAAATCAGTGGTCTTTGGAAGATAACGCGTCTTCCCGGCACAGCAACATATAAGACCGATGAAAATGGAGATATAATTTATAACCTTGAAACTGGTGAAAAGGAAATAGAAAGCATCAACTACAATTCTGTTTCCACTATAACCTGTGTAATGATGATGAGAGGTGCACAGGGCGACGAGGAAAGAGCATGGAAGTTTATGAAGTGGTGGACAGACGAATACGCACAAACCACTTACGGTAACGAGCTTGTAACCCTTCTCGGTCCTTCAGGACAGTATGCAACAGCAAACCTTGCTGCTCTCGAAAATCAGCCTTGGTCACCGGAGGTTCTTGCAGCACTTCGCGACCAGTTTGATAACCTTGCCGTAACTCCCGAAATGCCTGGTGGTTATATCATAACCCGTTACGTAAACTTTGCGTTCCTTGCAGCGTACAACGACGATGCAAACCCTGTTGAAGAAATGCTCAGCTATATCGACGTAATCAATGCAGAGCTTTCCAGAAAACGCGAAGAATTTGATCTGCCGACACTTGAAGACTTCAAAAAGTCTTAAAGAACTGCCGCAGTAAGAAAACTTAAAAAGGAGAAAAATCAATGGCTAATACAAAAGCGGCGGTTGCCAAGAAAAAGCCAGTTTCGGTTCACGAAATGACAAAGGCTCAGTACACGTGGAATGAGATGAAGAAGAACTACGTGGCATACCTGCTTCTTGCTCCCTTCTATCTTATCTTTTTAGTATTTACGGTTGCTCCCGTTATATTATCGGTTATAATCAGTTTAACGAACTTTAACATGCTGGAATTTCCCGATTTCGTTTTTATGGACAACTACGTAAGACTCTTCCTTGATGACGATATCTTCCTCCTTGCTCTTAAAAACACTCTGATATTCGCAGCAATCACAGGACCTGTTTCCTATCTTTTATCACTTCTGTTTGCGTGGTTTATCAATGAGCTCTCTCCTAAAATGAGAGCTCTGGTAACCCTTATATTCTATGCTCCCTCTATTTCAGGTAACGTATATCTTATCTGGACAACGCTGTTTTCAGGTGACCAGTACGGTCTTGTAAACGCGTTTCTCATAAATACAGGTATTATCAGTTCACCCATTCAGTTCTTTACTAACACAAGCTACATAATGCCTCTTGTAATTATAGTAGCTTTGTGGACGAGCCTTGGTACTTCTTTCCTTTCCTTTATTGCAGGTTTCCAGATAGTGGATAGAAGCCTTTATGAAGCGGGTGCAATGGACGGTATCAAGAACAGATGGCAGGAGCTGTGGTCTATAACACTTCCTTCAATGAAGCCTCAGATGATGTTCGGTGCAGTTATGTCTATAACCTCATCCTTTGGCTTCGGAAGCATTATTACGGCACTCGTAGGCTTCCCCAGCCCTGAGTATTCTGCACACACTATCATGCATCATCTTGACGACTACGGCGGACAGCGATTTGAAATGGGATATGCATCTGCAATCGCGACAGTCCTCTTCTTCATGATGATAGGAAGTAACATGGTAATTAAAAAACTTTTGTCGAAGGTAGGTCAGTAGTATGGCAAAGCTTAGAATTAAAAAACATAATCATGCTCTCAACCGTTCTTTCGCAGGAGACCTCAGCATCAACGGCGTATTGCTTGCCTTTGGTGTGTTCATGTTCTTCCCTATGTACTACACAATAGTACAGGCTCTCAAGCCCTTGAACGAGTTGTGGATGTTCCCCCCCAGACTATACGTAGTTAACCCCACAATGAAAAACTTTACCGACCTTTTCCAACTGATGTCAACATCTTGGGTTCCTTTCTCAAGATACATTTTCAATACGGTATTCATCTCTACACTTGGTACGTTCGGTAACGTTATGCTTTCTTCCTTCGCAGCCTATTCGCTTGCTAAAATTAAATTCCCAGGAAGAAAGTTCCTTTTCAACGTAATCGTGTATTCACTCATGTTCAACACAACAGTTGCGGGTATTACAAACTTTATTACTATGTCAGCGCTCGGATGGGTGGATACATATTTCGCAATTATCGTTCCCGCTATGGGTTCAACAATGGGTCTTTACCTTATGAAGCAGTTCATGGAAACCTCCGTTCCCGATTCAGTTCTTGAATCAGCCCGTCTTGACGGTGCTTCCGAATGGCACATTCTCTGGACGCTGGTAATGCCCATGGTTAAGCCTGCTTGGCTCACACTTATTATATTCTCCTTCCAGGGACTTTGGAATCAAGGTGCGTCGGTTTACGTATTTAGTGAAGAACTTAAAACCTTCCCCTATGCGATAAGCCAGATAGTAACAGGTGGTATTGCCCGAGCAGGTGCTTCCGCTGCATCTACCGTTGTTATGATGGTAGTGCCTATCACAGTATTCGTGGTTTCACAGAGTAACGTTATTGAGACGATGTCATCGTCCGGTATGAAGGACTAAAGGAGGTAAAGAAAATGAAAAAACTCAGAGTTATTCTTTTAGCCCTCCTTGTTGCCTTGATGGTAGCACCTAGCATTTTTGCTGCGGTGCCCTATGCGACCTACACTTATGACATTGATGGCTTTATGGCTCTTTCTCCAGATGCTTACGTTCCCGACAGACTCATCGATTCAGATGATCTTACTCTCGAAACGAAGCTCAACAGCCCCAAGGACATTTTCGTGGATTCTCACGAAATGGTTTACATCGTTGACACAAAAAATAACCGAGTAATCGTTGTAAACGAGAATTGGGAAACACAGTTCGGTATTTCTGCCTTTTATAACGAGCATGGTGTATACGATACACTCTCTGCTCCAGAGGGCGTGTTTGTAAACGAAATCGAAATTTACGTTGCAGACTCACAGAACCACAGAATAGTTGTTTTCAACAGAGAAGACGGTGCTTTCAAGAGAATAATCCCCGAACCGGAAAGTGACGTATTTCCTGAAGGACATATTTACACACCTGTAGCAGTTGCAGTTGATACTGCGGGAAGAATTTACGTAGTATCTTCAACTACAACCTACGGTGTAATTTCAATGAATTCTGACGGTTCGTTCCTCGGATTCCTTGGTGCTCAGAAGACAACTCCCTCTGCTCTTGATATATTTTGGAGAAAATTCCAAACAAAGGCACAGAGAGCACAGAGCACACAGTATGTTCCTACAGAGTATAACAACCTTACAATTGATGACGTAGGATTTATCTACGTTACAACATCCACTATCGATTCAACCTCACAGCAAAATGCAATAGACAACAAGGATAAATCTGCAGACTATGCTCCCGTTAAGAAGCTTAACCCCTCCGGACAGGACGTTATGAACCGTAACGGCTTCTATCCTCCTTCTGGTGAAGTTATGGTTCAGATGAACGAAATGGAAGGGTATAACATTATAGGTCCCTCCAAAATTATCGACGTAGCACTCGGCCCTGCAGGAATGTGGTCTATAATTGACGAAAAGAGAAGTAAGGTATTTACATACGACCAAGATGGTAAGCTTCTTTACATATTCGGCGATAAGGGCTCACAGCTTGGTAACATAGCTAACATTCAGTGTATCGCATACAAGGGTGACGAGCTTGTAATCCTTGATAAGTCTAACGATACCATCACTACTTACAAGAGAACAGAATACGGCGACCTCCTTGTTGAAGCTCTTCGTAACACCGAAGACAGAAAGTACGACCAGGCAGTTGTTTACTGGGAAGCAATTCTTCAGCGTAACTCCAACTTTGACATGGCATATATCGGAATCGGCGACAGCTACTTCCGTCAGGGCAGATATGACGAAGCAATGGAAATGTACAAGTATGCACACGCTGTTGAAAAATATTCCAACTCATTCAAACAGATAAGAAAGGCTTGGATGAGTGACTGGATTCTCGTTGTTCCTCTTGTAATTATAGTATTCTTCTTCCTTGTTGGCAAGTTCTTCAAATATGCAAATAAGGTTAACGTTGCAGGACAGAAAATGAAGGACAAGAGAAGCTATAAGGAAACGCTCCTTTATGCTTGTCATATCATATTCCACCCCTTCGACGGTTTTTGGGATATGAAGCACGAAAAACGAGGGAGCATGAAGGCTTCTCTTACAATAGTAGTATTTACTATTATCGGATTTATTTACAGCTCTTCGGGTACAGCTTACATTCATGCACCCGAAACCGAGGGTCTCAGCTATATCGGAGAAACACTTGGCGTTCTCATGCCTTACATTCTCTGGTGTATTGCTAACTGGTGTCTCACCACTCTTTTCGAGGGTGAAGGCAGCATGAAGGACATTTTCATGGCAACGGGTTATGCAATGCTTCCCATTCCTATGATGATGATTCCTGCTACCGCAATTTCAAACGTTCTTCTTTTTGAAGAAGGTGCGGTTATAACACTTATAAACTCTATAGGGTTTGTATGGGCAGGCTTCCTTATCTTCTTTGCAATGAGCGTTATCCACGACTACGCACTTGGTAAGAACGTTATTACATGTATCGGAACAATCGTTGGTATGGCAATAATCATCTTCCTTGGCGTACTCTTCTCAGGACTTGTAGCAAAGATTGTTTCATTCGTTTCTAACGTCTACATCGAGCTTTCGTATCGATTATAATAAGAACAGGAGGATAAAAATGAAAAATATAAAATTCATTGCGATGATGCTTGCATTCATAATGATGTTTGCAACCCTTTCATCAGTAGTAACACTTCCTGTTCTCGCAGACGAGACTGATACTCCCGAGGCGGAGACAATCACCGAAGAGACAACGGAAGAAACCGAGGAGACCGAAGAGAAGGAGACCACAACCACCACTAATTCGGTACTCAGTGAAGATTATGAAAACAAAAAATATTCGTCCAACGAAGAAAAACTTGCTACAATGGAGCTTGTTTATTCCAACTTCGGATATGATTTGTACTATCACAAGGAAACAGGTGAAGTACAGGTAGTGAACACCACTACAGGTCAGTACCTTTCCACAAACCCCTATGACATTTCAAACAAAGACAACAAGGCTACAGAAAGAAAAGCACTTCTCAGCCAGATAATCGTTAACTATAACGACGCTGGTGAAGATAAATCGATGAATTCTTATGCAAGTGCCGCAGAGCTCAGCCAGATAAAGATGAGCAAAATCCGTGGTGGTATAAGAGTAGAATATACAATCGGACAGGGAACTACAAAGCGTACACTTCCCATGATGATTGAAAAGGCAAGATTTGAAGAATTCGTTCTTGCACCTCTTGCTGAGTCGGGCGAAACAGATATGTATAACAGATTTAAGTCTTACTATCTGTTGAAGGATGCTACCCAGCCCGGTCTTACAGAAAGCGAAATTCAGACACTTTACAACACACTTCCTATTACAAGACAGATGGCGGTTTACGTTATTGACCCCACCGTTACAAGAGTAGAACGTGAGCTTAAAATGTTTGAAAACTTCATCACAACGTATACAAACTATACTTATGATGACGTTCTTTACGACCATGACCTTACAGGTTACACAGGCTCTACCAAAAACCCTGCGGTATTCCGCATGGCACTTGAATATTATTTAACAGAAGACGGCCTTGAAGTAAGACTTCCTGCCCGCGGTATTCGCTATGATGCAAAGCAGTATTCGCTTACTAATATTAAGATTCTTCCTTACATGGGAGCATATAACCAGAACGAAAACGGTTACGTTGTTCTTCCCGACGGTTCAGGTACTCTTGTAAGATTTGAAGACAGCGCTTCTGATATTGCAACAACTATTACCAACAGACTTTACGGCGAGGACTATTCTTTCTATTCACAGAAGTCTATTGCAAACATGGAAAATTGGACTCTCCCCGTTTTCGGTATGGTAGAGAACACAAAAACAGTTTCTTACGAATATGTGACTTTGGAAGATGGCACTGTACAGGAAGTTGAAATAGTTGGTGCAGACCCCAAGGGATTCCTTGCAATAATCACAGAGGGTGACTCTCTTGCAGAGATAACCACAGCCTCTGGCGGTATACTTAATAAGTATTTTGCAACTTCTATCAACGTTTTCCCCAGACCCAAGGATACATATCCTCTTGATGGTATCTCGGTATCGGGACTTACCGCAACATGGACTGTAGAAACTGATAAGAAGTACACAGGCAACTACAGAATCAAGTACATCATGATGGACGGCGAAGAAGCAAACTATGTTAACATGGCTGCTATTTACCGTGACTATCTTGAAAAGACAGGACAGCTTAAGAGAACAGACAGAGAAGAAGACATTGAGCTTTACATCGAAACGTTCGGTGCTATTGACACTACAGAAAGAATTCTCGGTGTTCCCGTAGACGTAAAGAAGCCTCTTACAACCTTCGATAACGCCAAGACAATGATCGAAAGCCTCAAGAAAGACGGCGTCGACAACATTTCTATTAAGTATTCGGGTTGGGCAAACGGAGGTCTTGCTTCCACAGCTCCCACAAGAGCTAAGGTAGAAAAGGAAATCGGCGGAAAGAAAGGTCTTGTTGATCTTGTAAAATTTGCAAATGATAACGGCGTTAAGGTATTCCCTGATTATGACTTCGTTTACATCTCAAACTTCTCAAGATTTGACAAGTTTGATATCAAGGAAGATACAATTAAGACTGTAGACAATCGTTCAGCTGTTCACAGAACTTACGATCCTGTATATCAGTCATTCCTCAACGATAAGAGACTTATGATTTCTCCTTCGAAGTATAGTGACTTCTACGGATATTTCAAGGATGATTTCAAGGAATTCAACACAAAGAGCATTTCATTCGGTACACTCGGTTCAGACCTTAACTCTGACCACAATAAGGAAAACTCACTCAACCGTGAGGACTCCAAGGAAAGAGTACTTGAGCTTCTTGCTGAGGTTCAGAAGGACGATTACAGCATCATGGTAAATCAAGGAAACTCATACGTAGTTGGATATGCTACAGATATCATTGACGTTCCCCTTGATAGTAGTAACCGTTACGTTGCAAGCGAGGCAATTCCCTTTGTAGGTATGGTATTCCACGGCTACAAGAACTTTGCGGGAACTGCTATCAACCTTGCAGGTGACTTCAACAGCAGCATAATGAAGACTATCGAAAACGGTGCAAGCCTTTACTTCCTTCTTTCTTATCAGAACGCTTCCGTTCTTAAGACAAGCGAAGAATACAACAAGTACTACTCTATCAGATATCATATCTGGTACGACGATATGGTAGAAACCTACAAGCTTGTAAATAAGGTTCTCAGTCCCGTTCAGAATGCTATTGTAACAGCTCACTCATATAACGATAGAGTCGTTGAAATGACATACGACAACGGAATTATCATTATACTTGATTACAATGCTTCAACAATAACAGTAAACAACGGTAATACAGAGTATACTGTTGACCTTGATAACGATACAGTAACTACAAACGGCAATGTGGTAGCACTTGCCGAGTTTGTAGCAGCATAAGGAAAGGGAGGAGATAAAATGAACGCAGATGCAAAAGTTATAGTAGCACCGGCAAAGAAGAAGAAGAAAAAGCCGGCATCACTGGACAGAAAAAAAGCTC
Organism: Eubacteriales bacterium; assembly: GCA_045653035.1. Classification (GTDB taxonomy): domain Bacteria; phylum Bacillota; class Clostridia; order Oscillospirales; family SIG627; genus RGIG6353. Next base: position 32,202 of record JAZOLO010000003.1, on the reverse strand, counting down.
GTGCGGGCTGGTGGTTTGTCCTTCCCTTCGTAGCAGTATTTATAGCAGTATATGTTCCCATTATTTTCGACTCAATAAGATTCAGCTTCCATGAGCTTGAAATTCAGGCAACGGGTGGTTACGACCTTATTTACGTAGGTTGGGACAACTTCCAGGAAGCACTTTTTGAAGATGCTGGTTACGTTACGACGCTTGTTGCAGGTATAAGACAGCTCGTACTTGATATCCCAGCAATCGTTATATTTTCACTTTTTATGGCGATTATGCTTAACGATAAGATGCCCGGCAGAACACTTTTCCGTGCTATCTTCTTTATCCCCGTTATTCTTTCAACAGGTATTATCGATTCAATTGACCAGTCTAACTCAATGATGACCTACATGGGCTCCTCTGACGGTATCTCAACAGGTGCCGAAGGAAGCCAGACCACTGCAAACGAGATTATCTCCGCAATGGATATACAAAAGCTCTTTGCTAACATGAAAGTAGGTCGTGGACTTGTTGATTACGTTGCAGGACTTGTAAACGATATTTATAACATAGTAAACCGTTCAGGTGTACAGATGCTTATATTTCTTGCAGGTCTTCAGTCAATCAACCCCGCAATTTATGAGTCATGCCGAATAGACGGTGCCTCCTCTTGGGAAACATTCTGGAAGATAACCTTCCCTATGATAAGCCCTATGATTTTGGTAAATACAATTTATACTGTAATTGACTCATTTACATCTGAGTCAAACCAGGTAATGACGTATATTGACAGAGTGTACAGAGAAGCAGCAAACGGACAGGTTTTAAGCTCAGCAATGAGCTGGATGTACTTCCTCATCGTTATTGCAATGATAGCGATTGTAGCAGGTCTTCTATCAATGTACATATTCTACCAGAGAAGAGACTAAGAAAGGAGGAAATAGTAAATGGATTCACCTAAGATTCTTAAAAACAGCAAAAATAAGATTAAAGTAGAATTTGAGAGAACAAGTATTGCTGAGAGATTTAAGGCAAAGTATCTTTCTTCGTCCTTTGCAGTGCAGGTAGTTTGGAAGATTTTCAGATACCTTCTTCTCATCGGTATTTCTTATATTATTATTTTCCCGTTCTTTGTCAAGATTTTCGGTTCATTTATGAGCCGTGACGACCTTGTTGATGCGACGGTTAGACTTATTCCGAAATACCCCACACTTGATACCTACAAGTACATAATAAGAGAAAACCAATACTTCACTGCTTTCTTCAACACATTTGTACTTTCAACACTTTGTGCTTTCGTACAGACCCTTATATGTTCAATCATCGGATACGGTCTTGCAAAGTTCAAATTCCGTGGTAACAAGCTTGTATTCATGGCAGTTATCCTTACTATGATAGTTCCTCATGACACAGTAAAGCTTTCAATGTACATGAACTTCAAGTTCTTCGATATTTTCGGTATATACGGAGGTATTGCAGAGCTGTTTAACCTCGAAGCATCGACCATCGACCTTATCAACTCCTACTGGCCTCTGGTTATACTTTCAATAGGCGGTATGGCATTTAAGAACGGTCTTTACATATTCATGATGAGACAGTTCTTTAAGGGCGTACCCGACGAGCTTGAAGAAGCAGCGTACATTGACGGAGAAAACGTATTTGGAACCTTTGTTAAGATTATCCTTCCTATTTCTATTCCCATGATGATAACAATCTTCCTCTTTGCGTTCTCATGGCAGTGGACAGATAACTTCTATACAGACTTGTTCTTTACACAGTCGGGTGCAATACTCATGCCTCGAATAGTAAAGGTTCCTTCAAGCCTTGCAGGTGAAGATTTCGCTGCCCAGACACTGTATGAGTCATGTATCACTAACACTTGCGGACTTCTCATTATCCTTCCTTTGCTTCTGTTCTACAGCTATTTACAGAAGTATCTCATTCAAGGTATTGAGCGTTCAGGTATCGTTGGCTAATAAAAAAAGAGTTTTCCGTAAGGAAAACTCTTTTTTTACTGTAGAGGATAGTGTAACTATATTTAAATAAAACAGATTTTTTTTCAAAACTATTGCAGTTTTAAAAACTTTCGTTTATAATTATAAAAAAAGGGAGTGAAAACTTGAAAAGACAGCCTAATAAATATTTCTTTATGTCAATATATACTACGATTACCGTAACAGTGTGTGCGTTCATAGTATATTTTATTTTTAATATAGGAGCAATTTCTTTGGCAATAGGAAAGTTTATTTCTATTATAAATCCTATAATCATAGGTTTTGCAATAGCATATCTTATAAACCCTATTGTAAATTTCTTTGAAAAAAAGGTATTTCTTTTCAAAAAAGCAAAGAAGGATATGTCAAGAGTAAGAAGATTTATTTCTGTTTTACTCGCTTACGTACTGGCATTGCTTCTTCTTTCAGCTCTCCTTTACGTAATTATTCCTCAGCTTTATTCAAGCTTTGAAACGTTTGCAAGTAACCTTACCTCATATCAGGCTGCCCTTGAAAAATGGGCTAATTCACTTCCCGATGCATCGAGCAAATACTACGGACTCGTTCAACGCGTTGTAAGTGTACTTGATGAATTTGTGGACATGGCAGTGAAATATATAACAGAGCTTGTTCCCAAGGCAATACTTCTCATTAAGGATGTATCAGTAGTATTCGTTAATCTTATTCTTTCCATTTTTGTATCAATTTACATGATATCCCGTAAGGAGCATCTTTTGGCGCAGTCGAAAAAGCTTATATGTGCATTCTTTAATACAAAATGGGTACAGAGAATATCTGACTTTTTTGAATTGCTTGACGATTCGGTAGGTGGCTTCATTAAGGGTAAGATTATAGACTCGGCTATAATAGGAGTGCTTTGTTATATCGTCATGCTGATACTAAGACTTGATTACGCACTTCTTATTAGTGTTATAGTAGGTATCACAAACATTATTCCTTTTTTCGGACCGTTTATCGGTGCAATCCCCAGTGCATTTATTCTTCTTATGGTAAACCCCCGTGAGGTAATACCATTCCTTATTGCAATTCTTCTTATCCAACAGCTTGACGGAAATTTCATAGGTCCTAAAATCCTCGGCGGTTCAATGGGACTTTCAGCTTTCTGGATTCTTGTCGCAATCGTTATAATGAGCGGTCTCTTTGGATTTGCAGGAATGATTATCGGCGTACCGATTTTCTCGGTAGCCTACGTTCTTGTTGAAAGACTAGTGGACAGGCGTCTTGCGGTTAAAAAAATGCCTGTAGGAATTGAAGAATATTTTCACACTATTCCCGAACCCGCAATAGAAGAAACTGAAACAAAAAAAGAAGCTTGACAATTAAATTTCTTTATACAAAAAAATGAAGGCTTTTTGCCTTCATTTTTTATGCATACAATTTTCACTTTTACATTCACTCTGTGACATACAGCTATATGTTTCGCATGTAGAGCTTACAGTTTTTATTATAACTGCGTTATCCCCAAGATTAGGGCAAAAACGCTCGGTTATTTTCTTGTAGCTTTTCTTACTTTTTTTCGCTTCCATGACAGCCTCCAAAAAATCATATTGATGTCAGTATATGCAAAAAGCCACGTTTAATTCACTTTTTCAAAGGATGAAATCCGCTTATTTCCGCCCTCTGTATTGCACCGAAAATTTTGTTTTTTATGTCTGGTATCTCACGCCCAAGGTCGGAGAGCCTTTTTTTCATATTTTCACGCTCGGTATTTCCGTCGGCAGGACACGCACTCTTGAAGGTTGGAAGTTCATGCTTCGAGGAAAAGTACCTTATATCCTTTTCAGGAACGTAAATGAGAGGTCTGATACAGGTTATCCCCGAACGGTCAAGATAGGTAACAGGGGAGAACGTACCGATTTTTCCCGCATAAAAAAGGTTAAGCATATAAGTTTCTATAACGTCGTCCATATGATGCCCGAGAGCTACCTTATTGCAATGAAGCTCGTCTGCCGCGTCATTTAATGCACCACGCCTCATTCTAGAACAAAGCGAACAAGGACTCTCCTCTTTCCTTACGTTAAAGATGATTTCGTATATCTGTGTTTTTATTATTTTGAACTCAACTCCAAGGTCACGGCAGAGTGCTTCAACGCCCGAATAGTCCGTGCCTTCAAAGCCCATATCTATTGATACCGCAACAATTTCAAAGTATTTTGGGTAAAACTTCTTAAGATGTGCGAGTGCACAAAGAAGCGTCAGGGAGTCTTTTCCACCCGAAATTCCAACGGCTATCCTGTCGCCGTCCTCTATCATGTTGTAGCTGTCAACTGCACGTCTTGTGTAGCTGAGTATAAGTTTTATATCCATTTTATTTACCTCGCATGAGAATTATACCATAAAAAGCCTGATTGTCAATCCAAAAACGTAATTTTTTAAGTTAGTAAAAACGAGATAAAACGAGAAAACAAGAGAAATAACGAGATAGGAGAAAATAAATTAAAAACTTTTAAAAAATGTGTTGACAAATAGACAATCCCTCGTTATAATATACAGGTAAATAAAAACAAATTATGGAGGAACAAGCTATGTCAACATTTATGGCAAAAGCAGAAACAGTTGAGCGTAAGTGGTACGTTATCGACGCTGAAGGCAAGACCCTCGGTAAGGTAGCGGTTATGGCTGCAGATATACTTCGCGGCAAGCACAGACCTGAATTTACTCCTCACGTTGATTGCGGTGAATTCGTTATCGTAGTTAACGCCGCAAAGGTAAAGCTTTCAGGCAACAAGCTCACTCAGAAAACTTATAAGCATCACACAGGTTACATCGGCGGACTCAAGGAGATTGATTACAAAACTCTTCTTGCAACAAAGCCCGAGATGGCTATCACACTTGCAGTTAAGGGAATGCTTCCCAAGACGGTAATCGGCACAAAGAGCCTTACTCGTCTTAAAGTATATGCAGGTGCAGAGCATAAGCAGGCAGCACAGCAGCCTGTTGAAGTAACTGTTAAGTAATAGGGGAGGACGGAAGAATGAATTATACAAGTGCAAAGCCTTACTTCTACGGTACAGGCAGAAGAAAGAAATCTGTTGCAAGAGTTCGTCTTTATCCCGGTACAGGCGACGTTAAGATCAATAACAGAACAATGGACGAGTACTTCGGACTTGACACTCTCAAGCTCGTAGTAAACCAGCCCTTCACAGTAACAGCAACCGCAGGCAAGTTTGACGTTGTATGTACAGTTAAGGGTGGCGGTGTATCAGGTCAGGCAGGTGCTATCCGTCACGGTATAGCAACAGCTCTCGACAAGGCTAACAGCGATGTGTACCATACAATCCTCAAGAAGGCAGGTCTCATCACTCGTGACCCCAGAATGAAGGAAAGAAAGAAGTACGGTCTCAAAGCCGCACGTCGTGCTCCTCAGTTTTCAAAGAGATAATTACAGCTTTACGGCGATTATTAAAATCACAGCACTCAACAAAAGTTGGGTGCTGTTTTCTTAGACAATGAAATACCGCCCGCTATGCGGGTGGATATTTATTATATCATCAGTTTTGATTTTATAGACTTAATGTAAGAGGAGGGTGACTGATTTTCGTACTGCTTGAATATTCTTGAAAAATAGTGGATTGATGAAAAACCCACCTCGGTAGAAATCTGTGTAAGATTATATTTACCCTCGCGGAGAAGTTTTTTTGCTTCTTTTATTTTAAGCTTGTTTATGTAGTTTATAACGGTATATCCGTAAGTCTCCTTGAAGCCTGCACAAAGGGAGGTTTTATTTGTGCCGTAAAGGAAGCAAAGCTCGTCAAGTCCTATCTTCTCTCTAAAGTTCTCGTCTATGTAGTGCTTCACCTCTTGCATTTTTACGTCACTTACAGAGGCTATTTCAATATTTGCAACACTGCTTTTGTTTCGGATGAGCTCAATAAAAAATGCTTCAAGCTTTATTTTTATCATCTGGTCAGCCCCGTAAGGAAAGTCACGCCTTTTCTTCATATCGCGAAGATTGGGCACGTCGTAAGGGGGAAGAAACACGTTTCGTCCTTCCTTGATAATGTCTGTAAGAAGTCTCTGAAGCTCATCAGTGAGAATGTGAGGGGTGGAGGCAAACTCGTCAAGTGATGAGCTTTTGCACTCAAAGCCGATAATTATAACGTTTGGAGCATCGTCAAGAGGACAGGATATTGAGTGGGTCTCATTCTCACGGTGTACGATGACTTCGCCTTCTTTGACTATCCCTATGTAGTCCTCGGCATTAACTTCTATATAACCGCTGTCAACGTAGATAAGCTCTCTGAATTCATGTCGGTCTTTGAGCGTGTGAAACTCTCTTGTAAATTCAAAGTAGTGTATGTTGGCTATCCTTGTTATATCAATAACTTTTTCAAATCTTTTAAGCTTATAGTCCATAATAATCCTCCGCATTTATATAATGATAACACAGAAACCTCATTTATGCAATATTAAAAATATTTAATATTGTGCAAAAAATACTTAAAATATTCTAAATACAAACATAGATATATTTTGTATAATAAAACTGTAAAAAATAAAATGCACGTTTGGTGCATTAAAAAGAAATAAAAGGAGATAAAATTATGGCAAGAATTTGTATTCCCGATTATGAGTACAAGGAAAGAATTCAGAAGGCTGCGAAAATGGTTAGAGACCGCGGACTCGACGTAATGCTCGTTGTAAGCACTGAATCCGACTACGCTAACGCAAGATACTTCAGTGGCTTCTGGCCTCTTTTTGAAAGAGCAGGTGTTGCTATTTCCGCAACAGGCGATGCATGTCTTCTCGTAGGACCTGAATCTCCCATCTTCGCAAGAGACGTTGCAGCTAACTCATCTAAGATTGAGAAGATTTTTGTTCTCAAGGAATTCCGTGAATCAGCTGACCCCTCATATCCCGAGCTTGTTCCCGACACATTCCCTGAAGCATTCAAGTCTATCGGTGTAACAGGTGAGAACATCAAGATTGGTCTTGGAAGCTACGTTGAGTGCACACTTCCCATTCTCGACGGTCTTCGTGACAACTTCCCCAAGGCTGAAATTTCAGTATGCAACGATATCATGGTTGAGCTCAGAAAGATTAAGAGCGAAAACGAGCTTGCTTGTATTCAGGAAGGCTTCAGAATTGTTGACCTTGCAACAGAAGAAGTTATTAAGAACCTTCGTCCCGGTGTAACCGAACTTGCAATGGTTGGTGTAGCTCAGAGAGTTATCTATGAAAACGGTGCAGAATACGAAGGACTTCCCATGTACGTATTCAGCAGAAAGTCTACCAGCCACGCTATTTCTCGTCCCAGCTATAGAGTAATCGAAAAGGGTGACGTTGTTCAGCTCAACCTTTCCGCTAAGATTGACGGTTATTCTCCCGCAACAGGTCTTCCGGTTATCATGGGTAAGCTTGATGCTGAGAGAAGAAAGTACATAGACTTCTGCTACGAGATGCACAACTGGACAGTTAAGAACCTCAAGGCAGGCATTCCTTCAAACAAGGTTCCCCTTGAATTCCTTCAGATGTTTAAGGACAGAGGATTTGAAAAGAACTACGTTTACGGTCCTTGCCACGGTACAGGTATGATTGAAGTTGAAGCACCTTGGATGGAAACCTCATCTGACTGGATTCTTGAAGAAAATATGACGTTCCAGGTTGACACCTTCATTTCCGCTCCTACCTTCGGTACCAGATGGGAGAAGGGTGTAGTTATCACTAAGGATGGCTGCAAGTCAATGACTAACATTCTTGAAAAGGGTCTTATCGAACTTGACTTTTAATTCTAATGACAAAAAGACGGCATTTAGCCGTCTTTTTGCAAAAGGAGAATTTTATGAAATTATATCTAAAAAAATATTTTTTTACCGATAAAGAAACTGTAATTGCACAAGAAGGCAATATGAAAGCCACCGCTTTCCGTTTCTCAACAGGTGTGGAAGCACTTAAAATTGAAAACGAAAAGGGCTATTTTGTAATTCTTCCATTTATGGGTCAGCAGATTTGGGACTTTAATTTCGGCGGTAAGAATCTCAAGATGGAAACCACCATAAATGAGCCCGTTCCCGGAGTTAAGTATCTTATGACCTACGGCGGATTCCTTTATCATTGCGGTATCAATTCATTTGGCGCTCCCGATGCAGACCATCCTCAGCACGGCGAGATTCCTAACGTTGAATACCAAAGTGCATACCTCGAAGTAGGAAGTGACGAAAAGGGTGCTTACATGGCAGTTGGCGGTACTTACTCCTATGACGTTGCTTTCGTTAAGAAATACGACTTTTCACCCGAGTGCCGTCTTTACGAGAATGCAAATAAGGTGAGAATAAACGTTCGTCTTGACAACAAGAGAGCAGAGCCCATGGAATATATGTACCTCTGTCACATAAACTTCCGCCCATTTAACGGTGCAAGACTCGTTTACAGCGTACCTCGCGATACTTCTCATATAATGACGCACAAGATAATTCCTGATACGCTTTCAGACGATACAAAGAAGAAACTTTCGAGATATATGTCGCTTCTTGACGGCGACTATTCCATAATGGATAACGTGGGTAACGAAGATGAGTGCTATATCCCTGAAATATGCTTCAGAATGACCTACGTTCCCGATGAGAACGGCAGAGGATATACGATGCAGTATATCGAGGGAGAGGGCGCATGCTACGTTGACCATCCCGTTGACGCACTTCCTCATCCAGTACGTTGGATTTCAAGAACGCCCACCGAGGATGCAATGGGTATGGTTTTACCTGCGACCTCTGAGCATCGTGGCTACGAGGACTCAAAGAAGAAGGGATATATTAAGTATCTCGACGGATTTTCTTCGCTTGAATTCTATATGGAAGTAGGCTTTATCACCGACAGCGAGGCAAAGAAAGTAGAAGAAAAGATAAATAGTCTTATATAACAAAATAATCGGCAAGGGTTTTTCCTTGTCGATTATTTTTGTTTAGAAAATATTGACATTTTTCTGTTAAGAGTATATTATATACCATGGCAAAATAAAGTACTTTTTGATATTTAAGGAGAAAAAATGAAACTTATTCCAAGCTTTTTTCTTTGCATGAAGAATTATTCAAAATCACAGCTTGTAAAGGACATAATCGCAGGTATTATAGTCGCGATTATAGCTTTGCCGCTGTCAATTGCACTTGCCATCGCATCGGGTGTAGGACCTGAGGTCGGTCTTTATACCGCTGTTGCAGCAGGATTTCTTATAGCACTCATAGGCGGAAGTCCCGTACAGATAGCAGGCCCCACCGCCGCCTTTGCTACCATTGTAGCAGGTATTGTATACGAGAAGGGAATAGATGGACTTGCTATTGCAACCGTAATGGCAGGTATAATCCTTGTTATTATGGGTGTGTGCCGTCTCGGCGGACTTATAAAGTACATACCTCACACCATAACGACAGGCTTTACTTCAGGTATAGCTTTAACTATTATTATAGGACAGCTTAAAGATTTTTTCGGTCTTACCTTTTTACACACTCCCGTTGAAACGGTAGATAAGGTAAAAGAGGTTATTGCATCCTTTTCCACAGTAAATCTGATGGCAGTACTTGTGGGGATAGTATCACTTCTTATACTTGTATTTCTTCCAAAGCTACTCCCTAAAATTCCCGCATCCCTCATCGCCGTTATTATAATGTCAGTTGTTGTAAAGCTTCTTGACCTTGATGTAAATACCATTGGAACACTTTACCCCGATATTCCAAAGGGTCTTCCTCATTTCAAGCTTCCCTCGTTTGAGATGTCCTCTGTTTTGGCACTTATCCCCGATGCATTCACTATAGCGGTACTGGCAGGAGTTGAGTCACTCCTCTCATGTGTTGTAGCAGACAAAATGGTAAATTCAAAACACAACTCTAATATGGAGCTTGTAGCACAGGGTGTAGGTAACATCGGTTCAGCACTCTTTGGAGGAATTCCTGCAACGGGTGCAATAGCAAGAACCGCCGCGAACATAAAAAACGGCGGAAGAACACCGGTATCAGGTATGATACATTCGGTAGTACTTCTTGCGGTTCTTGCGGTGTTTATGCCTTATACAAACCTTATCCCAATGCCTACTATTGCGGCAATACTCTTTGTAGTAGCATACAACATGAGTGAGATGAAGGAGTTTGCAGGTATTGTGCGAAATGACGCTAAAACAGATGCACTTGTTCTTATTGTAACCTTTGTGTTCACCGTTGTTTTCGACCTTGTAGTTGCTATAGCGGTAGGTCTCGTGCTTCATTATTTAATAATTATAATAAAAAAATTAGGTTCTCGATGAAAAAAGATGGTAGGTGCTTTTGGGCATCTACCATCTTTTTGTATCAAACTATTTTATAGCGTTTTTTTATCTCTCCGTCGAGGTCTTTGAATATAAACTCGTTGCCGTCAATGAGAATATAACCGTTATAAGAGTTTTCCTTAGGAATTGAGACAGAGCCGGGGTTAATTAGGGTATAGTCTTCTCTTTCTTCGCATACAGGCACGTGAGTATGTCCTTGAACGAGAATATCGCCTTTTGCAAGACAAAGCGGTTTGTCGCTATTATATATGTGACCGTGTGTTAAAAACACGGTTTTACCCGAAATCTCCATCATGACAAAATCTCCGCTCACGGGGAAATTCAGTACAATTGTTTCAACCTCGGCATCGCAGTTGCCTCTGACAGATAGTACCTTGCCTTGAAGGGCGTTAAGCATTTCAATTACTTTTTTAGGATTATAATCTTTTGGTAGCTCGTTTCTCGGACCGTGATAAAGAATATCACCAAGCAAAATCATTTTACTGGCATTTTCTCTTTCAAAAGCTCGTATAAGCTTTTCACACCAAAATGCCGAGCCGTGTATATCTGATGCAATAATGTATTTCATTTTTTCACCGCCTTTATATTATAATAACAAAAGTTCGAGGAAATTTCAATAATTTCGTTGAATTATTGTTTTTTATATGTTAAAATTATTAAAAAGCAAAAGAGGTAGTATTTGAATTGAATATATACGATATTGCTGAAAAATCAGGTGTATCAATTGCCACCGTTTCAAGAACTCTTAACGGCGGACCTGTTAAAGAAAAAACAAAAAAGAGAATACTCGAAATAATAGAACAAGAGGGCTATATCCCCAATGTATATGCTAAAAATCTCAACTCTCAGTCTGTAAAGATTGTAGGTGTATTTCTTCCCGATATTGAGGATATATACGGTTCAAGAGTAGTAGCTGTTCTTGAGATGGAAATGAAGAAAAAGGGCTACGATATGATACTTTACAACATCGGAGACGGTATTGACCAAATAAGCAAGTACGTATCAATGATGATAAGCCGTCGTATAGATGCTCTCTTCGTAGTAGGCTCTAAATTCCAGCAGTCTCCTGCCCTCGAAGTACTCAGACGTGCTTCGGAGCAAATGCCTGTAATAGGTATAAATACCCAGTTCGAGCATGATGGAATGTATTCGGTGCTCTCAGACGATAAAGGTGCTATTATTGACACTATAAAGATGCTTTACGATAGAGGACACCGCCGTTTCCTTTATCTTTATGATACCCGTACCCCTAGCGGTATCAAGAAGCTCAGCGGTTTTTGCGAGGGAATAGACCTTGTAGGACTTGACATCGATAATCAGATTATGAAACTTTCCCCGAGATACTACCTTGATGCAAAAGCAGAAACTATGGAAATACTCAAAAACAATACCGACGTTACGGCTATAATATGTGCCGAGGACGAGCTTGCTGTAGGTGCGGTTAAAGCTTCCCTTGAGGTAGGATATAAGATTCCCGAGGAAATAGTTGTAGTCGGCTACGATAATTCAAGACTTTCTTATTGCTGTATACCTGAAATCACTTCTATTGACAATCTTCCCACAGAGCTTGTTTCTATTGCTTCAGAGCTCTTTTCAAAGGTTATTGCAGGAGAAGATGCTCCAAGATGCACTAAAATCAAATGTAAATTCGTTGAAAGGGAGACCACTTAAAAAATGAAGATAAATTTTAAAAAGCTTTCACCTGATGCAATATGTCCCACTTACGGCACGGAATTTTCAGCAGGTGCCGACCTCTATGCACTCACAGAGGAGGATGTGACTATAAAGCCCCGTGAAACCGTACTCATTCATACTGGAATTGCCGTTGAAATTCCTGAAGGCTACGTGGGACTTATTTTCGCACGAAGCGGTATGGCTACAAAAAAAGGTCTTGCCCCTGCAAACAAGGTTGGGGTAATTGATGCCGATTACAGAGGAGAGCTTATGGTAGCTCTTTTCAATCAGTCGGAGGAGGAAAAAACAGTTTCTCAGGGCGAGAGAATTGCTCAGATGGCAATTGTTCCATTTTTAAAGGCAGAATATATGGAAGCAGAAGATCTCACAGATACCAAACGTGGTGTGGGTGGGTTTGGCTCAACAGGTACGAAATAAAAAAGCAGCCTTCGGCAATTGATTGTAAAGTTCGCCTACTTTTACGAGTTTTATAGGTAGACTTTGTTTGTTACAAGCAATTGCATACAATTTCCTATGTAATAAAAATGGGCTGTAGCCAACTCGGTTCTTAAATCGTTTTGCTACAGCCCCTTTCAACTAAATCCACCCTTTACGGGCGGGTGGAATATGCTTCGCAATTTAAAATACGCCAACAGCGTATTAAATTTGCCTCGACGGCGAGTAAGTGGAGTTAATTACGATAGCAGAAAATTTCACAATTTACAAAGTAAATCATTTCACCGCAAGCGTTAGCGAACAATTTCGCTAAAAATGTGAGAGTCAAATCAACGACAAAATGGAAAATACTTAATTTACAAACAACAGATAATATGATATAATACCGATGTAATTTTTATTGATAAAGGGGCAGACTCTATGAATAACAAAAAGGAAATATTAATGTCGCTCAAATTTGTTTTGTTTTCGATAAGTGCAGGTATAATACAAGTTCTTTCTTTTGCACTTATGGAGGAAGTATTTCACTTAACTCACTGGATTTCCTATCTTGTGTCCCTTGTGCTTTCTGTCCTTTGGAATTTCACCTTAAACAGAAAATTTACATTTTGCTCGGCAAACAATGTTCCTGTTGCTATGATAAAGGTAGCACTTTTTTATCTAATATTTACACCATTATCTACATGGTGGACGGCGTGGCTTACAGATGTTGTAGGGTGGAATGAATACATAGTACTTGTTATTACAATGATTGCCAATTTTGTGACAGAATATTTATATGACCGTTTTTTTGTTTTCGGAAAAAGTATAGATACGGCACCTCAAAAAAACAAAAAATCTAATGAATACTAACTTGAAAAACTCTCATACTAATCATTGAGAAGACATGAGAGGAGAAGAAAAATGAAGAATTCAACAAAGATAATGGAAGGCATTGCCGTAGGAATGATAATCGGAGGAACAGCAGGAGCATTCCTTGTCTCACGATTTGCAAAAAGCGGATGCGACTCAAAGCGTCGCTTTATGAGCGCTGTAAAGTCCGCCTGCGGCTTCATCGAAGGTATTTGTGGCTAGGACGCCTAGGACGTCAAAAAGGCGTACCTCGGTATAAATCCGCTTTTTGCGGATTTATACCATATCGCGTTTGAACAAGGTGAAAACATATCGAATTCACCTAAGGTGAATATATCGCGTTTGCTTAAAGCAAACATATCGCAAAAAACGTTTTCATTTACACAACAATACTTGACTTGTTAAAAGAGATTGCATCTTGCAATCTCTTTTTTTGTGTAATTTTCGACTAAATACTTGAAAATGCGATAAAACTTTGATACAATAATTATGCTACACAAATTTAATAATAGAAATGGGAGTATTTTCTTTTAAGGGGGATACTTTACCCTTTTATGCACATATTATCTATGTACAGTTTATAGGTAAAAACGTAAACTCCACTGGATAGTATGTGATAATATCCCATTCTATTTTAGTTTGTGTAGCAACAATCGGAGTTTGCGATTTTCAGTGCGTTGGCTTCGGTTGACGCACTTTTTTTATCCCCCTAAATAATAGCTTGTAAATTTCGCGAAAATTGCAAGCTGTATTATGCATATAGTGCAAAATATAATAAAAAGGAGCAAAAAAATGAACTGGAAAACACTATTCGCAAAGCCAAACAAAGAACAAGAGGAAGGAGGAAGGAAAAAGAAAAATTTTAAACTGTTTTATATATTAGGGGTTGCTCTAATTGTTTTGGGATTACTTTTGTTTATTGGAATAGCAACAAGCAAAGAAGGAGAAGTGGAAATAATATCAGAATCTTCACTTAAAGAAATGATAGAAATTAGTGAGCTGTCAACTATTGAGTATACATATAACTCAACAGTAACTGTCAAAGATAAGAAGACAGAAAAATATCATGTAGCATACGAAGGTACTATTAAAGCTGGTTTTGATTTTGATAAAATTGATGTAAAGCACAAAGAGTCAAAAAGGAAAATAGTTATTACTATTCCTGAAATCAAAATAACAAGTGTTAACGTAAATGAGAACTCTCTTGATTACATATTTATAAAAGAAAAGTATGATACTGAAAAAACATTTGAGGAAGCTTTTAATGCTTGTGAAAAAGATTTGGCTAAAAAAGCAAAGAAAAATGAAACAATATTCAAAATGGGAAGAGAAAGTGCGATAGAAGTAATAAGTGCTTTGATGAAACCTTACGAAGACACTTTACCCAAAGACTACGAAATAGAGTATAAGTAAGGAGGATTAATTGTGAAAAAAATTTGTTATATAATAGCGTTTGTTATACTTGTTGGTATACTTCAGTCTTGTTCCAATGAAGCTGTTGCAACTATACCAAGCGTTGAGCAGGTTAAATCAATTTGTGAACTCTCTACGGTGGAGTGTTATTATAATAATGTTGCAAAAATGATAGTAAAGGCAGGAAGCGGAATAACTCATTGGGGTGAAAAGGACAGAGAGATTTGGATAGAGTATGAGGGATATGCAAAAATTGGCATAGAACTGAATGAGCTATCAATGACAATTAACGAGAATAAAATAAAAATCTCTATGCCAAATGCTAAAGTGCTTGAGACAGGTATTCTGAAAATAAATAAAGATTCATATTATGTTTCAGAAGACGGATGGTTTAATAAAAATAAAATAGAAACAGAAAAGCAACAGGAAGCGGTTACTAAAGCTCAAAGCAAAATGGAAAAATCAATAAAGAACAATTCGTTGTTATTTGAGCAATCTGAGAAAAAGGCTAAGGACTTAATAGAAAACTATATAAACAAGCTTGGTGATTTATCCAATATTGAATATGAAATCGAATGGATTTTTGAGGAAAGTAAAGGAGCTTAACAATGTCTAAAAACAAATGGATTTCATTTTTCCTGTGCCTATTCTTCGGGGCATTTGGGATACATAAATTTTACGAAGGCAGAATTTTACTAGGCTTATTATACATATTCACAGGAGGTTTGCTAGGAATAGGAGTTATAATCGACCTCGTGGTACTATTCTTCAAACCTAATCCATACCACCCATAATACAAGAATGGCAAGATGCCCCGAGCATCTTGCCATAACTTTTATTTCAAAAATTCTTTAACGTATTCAATTTGTGCTTTAACCGACTCGGGTCCTGTACCGCCCTGTGAAATTCTCTTCTTTACACAGGTTGAGGGGTCAATTTCGTAGTACAAGTCCTCCTCAAAGAGAGGGGAGAACTTTTTGTATTTCTCAAGGGGCATATTGTCAAGGACGTATGAGTTTTCAATGCAGTATCTTACAATTTGTCCTGTCAGTTTATACGCCTCTCTGAAAGGTACGTTCTTCTTTGTGAGATAGTCTGCAAGGTCGGTTGCATTGATAAAGCCGGTCTTTGCAGCATTTGCGGTGTTTTCGGGAAGCACCTTCATTGTAGCTATCATGGGAGCTGTAACCTGAAGACAAACCTTAACCGTATCAATACTGTCGAAAATCGACTCCTTATCCTCCTGCATGTCCTTGTTGTATGCAAGGGGAAGACCCTTGAGCATTGTGAGAGTTGACATAAGGTTTCCATATACTCTGCCCGTCTTACCTCGTACAAGCTCGGACATATCGGGGTTCTTCTTTTGGGGCATAATGCTTGAGCCTGTGGTGTATGAATCGTCAAGCTCAACGAACTTGAATTCCCAGCTGGACCAAAGAATTACCTCCTCGGAAAGTCGGGAGAGATGTGTCATAACGAGAGCAAGTGCCGAGAGAAGCTCAACACAGAAGTCTCTGTCTGAAACACCGTCGATACTGTTGAGAGTATATCCGTCAAAGCCAAGCTTCTCGGCAGTAAGTGCTCTGTCGGTATCATAGGTAGTACCTGCGAGTGCACAGCTTCCGAGAGGGGATACGTTCATTCTCTTTACCGCATCCTCTATTCTTCCAACGTCGCGTATCAGCATCATTGCGTAGGCAAGGAGATGATGCGCAAAGGAGATGGGCTGTGCCCTTTGCAGATGTGTGTAACCGGGTGCAATGGTATCGGCATTCTTTTCTGCCTGTTCGTTTATAGAGGAGATAAGCTCCTTGATAAGAGCCACCACCTCTGTCATTTCGGCGCGGAGAAATAGTCTAAAATCAACTGCAACCTGGTCGTTACGGCTACGTGCCGTGTGAAGACGCTTTCCTGCATCTCCTATTCTTGCCGTCAGCTCACCCTCTACAAAGGAATGTATATCCTCGGCATCGGGACTTATTTCAAGTTTTCCTTTTTCTATATCGTCGAGTATTCCTTCAAGCCCCTCAATTATTGCATCACACTCACTCTGTTCAATTATACCTTGCTTCGCCAGCATCGTGGCATGTGCTATCGAGCCTGTAATGTCCTGACGGTACATTCTGGAGTCAATATCTATGGAAGAGTTGAAGCCGAACGCAATTTTGTCAAGCTCCTTTGTAAATCTTCCTGCCCAAAGCTTATCCATGTTAGTTTCCTTTCTTGCTATTCAAGGCTTCCTCTTTTGTGAGGAAGCCTTGATTTTGCATATTACTTGAGGTTGTTCTTTTCCTTCATCTTTGCATAAACCTTAACGGGAAGTCCGTAAAGGTTGATAAATCCTGCAGATTCTGCCTGATCATAAACATCATCCTCGTCAAAGGTTGCGATTTCAGGGTCATAGAGTGAATAGGGAGAAGTAACGCCTGCATTTATCATATTACCCTTGTAAAGCTTAAGTGTTACATCACCTGTAACTGTTTTCTGAGTTGTCTTGACAAAAGCAAGTATTGCATCTGTAAGGGGAGTGAACCACTGTGCATTGTAAACCATCTCAGCAAGCTTCTGTGCAACAAGTGCCTTGTAGTGAGAGGTTTCCTTATCAAGAGTGATTGTTTCAAGAACCTGATGAGCCTTGTAGAGAATTGCTCCGCCGGGAGTCTCGTATACACGGCGGCACTTCATACCAACAAGTCTGTTTTCAACGATATCAAGAAGTCCGATACCGTTCTTACCGCCAAGCTCGTTAAGCTTGGTAACAAGCCCAACGGAATCCAGCTTCACGCCGTCAATAGCTGTGGGAACACCCGCATCAAAGTGAATTGTAACGTAGGTAGGAGTGTCGGGAGCCATTTCGGGAGAAACGCCCATTTCAAGGAAGCCTTCCTTATTGTAAAGAGGCTCGTTTGCAGGATCCTCAAGGTCGAGACCCT
The DNA here is from genome assembly GCA_045653035.1 of Eubacteriales bacterium. Classification (GTDB taxonomy): domain Bacteria; phylum Bacillota; class Clostridia; order Oscillospirales; family SIG627; genus RGIG6353. Next base: position 14,635 of record JAZOLO010000003.1, on the reverse strand, counting down.
CGTGAGAAAGATGCCAGATGTTCTTATCCTTTGAGTAGTTGGTCTCACGGCTAATCTTAAGAGGAACGTTGTGTGCCTCAGCATAGTCGATTTCTTCTTCACGGGACTTGATATCCCACTCACGCCAAGGAGCGATTATAGGCATATTGGGGGCGAAAGCCTTAATAGCCATCTCGAAACGCACCTGGTCGTTACCCTTACCTCTACAGCCGTGACAGATAGCGTCAGCACCCTCTGCAAGAGCAATTTCAGCAACTCTCTTTGCAATCGGAGGACGTGCAAAAGCAGTACCGAGAAGATAGTCCTCATACTTTGCACCAGCCTGAACGCAAGGGAACACGTAGTTGTCAAGGAAATCCTTTGTAAGGTCTTCTATGTAAATCTTTGAAGCGCCTGTCTTGATAGCCTTTTCTTCAAGACCCTCAAGCTCGCTTGCCTGTCCTACGTTGCCCGATACAGCAATGATTTCGGGATTGTTGTAGTTTTCTTTGAGCCACGGAATAATAATTGATGTGTCAAGTCCTCCGGAGTAAGCGAGGACTACCTTTTTGATTTTTGTCTTATCCATTTTAAGCACCTCTTGTAAATTTATTCATTTGATATGCATAATTATACAACAATCTATTCTCGTTGTCAATATGTATACAAAAATTCTTTTTGTATTATCTCACGATATTGTGAACAATTTATAAACAAAATCGGTTCTTTTGCACAATAATCGAAAAAAGTTGAAATATTCACATTTTTATGGTAATATAGTACCGTCAAAAAGGAGGCGATAATTTGGAAAATAAACCTTTTTTTAAAATCAGTATTAAATTCGATAAGATTTTTTATATAACCTTTTCACTCATATATTTGTATATAATCCTTTGTGAATGTGAATTACTCCCGTTTTCAAGACAAGGGTATTCTATAGTATCACTGTTCTTTATTTTCTTTTCACTTATTCGTTTTGAGTTTCGCGAGACACCGCCCTTTGATTTGGTGCTCCCTTTAGCCAACTCGTTTTTATTCACTATCATTTATCAGGTGATGCTGTCGGTTGACCCGCAGCTTCTAAATGTTCCGACTTTTATCGGTAACGTAGCGCTTAATGCGGCATTTGCGTTTTTCTTTTTGATTATTACAAATAGAGTACGGCTTTCTATTCTTCTAGCTAATATAGCACTCTATATTTTTGTCTTTATTGATTATCTTGTAATATCCTTCCGAGGAAGTGAAATAAAATTTGCAGATTTTTATTCTATCCGCACGGCAGCTTCAGTTGTAGGACAGTATAAGATAGATTTCAATTCCCGTATCATTTATTCATTTCTTGTACTTGTTTTTGTTACCTTTCTTCTCTTTGTTACCCGAATTACACATAAATCAAGGAGAAACCAGCTTCCTCGAATATGCGGAGTGTTTTTCCTGGGTCTTTCCCTTTACGTTGTGTCGTGGTGTATGAATAATTCCACCAACTATATGCAGCTTTGGGCATTTGAAGGCACGAAGTACAACGGCGTTACCTATAATTTTCTCATTGAAGCACGAGACAGCAGGGTAGTACCTCCCGAAGATTACACTGACGAAAAAGCGGAAAAAGTCCTTGCGGATTACCCCGAAACCCACTCTCTTGAAAATACTCCAAACATTATCGTCATAATGTCCGAGGCTTTCTCCGACCTTTCTGTTTTAGGAAATGTTGAAACAAACGTTGACCCTCTTGAATTTTACAACTCGCTTTCAGAAAATACAACAAAAGGATATGCCCTTGCTTCTGTTTACGGTGGGGGAACCGCCACATCCGAATGGGAATTTTTAACGGGTAACACACAAGCCTTTTTACCTTATGGCTCTATTGCATACCAACAGTATATCAAGAATAAGGCGAACACTATTGTTGATATAATGAATGACAATAATTACACCACTGTAGCGATGCATCCATATCTTCCTTCGGGCTGGAAGAGAAACGTAGTTTATGAGGTTTTCGGCTTTGACGAAATATATTTCATGGATGATTTGTCAAAGAAAGGCTACATAAGAGGATTTATTTCGGATGAAACTCTCTTTGGAGATATAATAAGCCGTTTTGAAAGAAAAAAAGAAGACGAAAAAATATTTACCTTCTGTGTAACTATGCAAAATCACGGCGGTTATGAGTTTGGCGGCTTTGAAGAGGACGTGTTCTATTTGGGCGGTGATCATTTAAGCGTTAACCAATATCTCACCCTCATAAAAAAGAGTGACGATGCGTTGAGGAAGCTAATTGAATATTTCACAAATTACAACGAAGACACTATGATAGTGCTTTTCGGTGATCACCATCCAGCTATTACAAACTCATTTTACCCCGAGGTTATGGGAAATAATGCATGGTCTTTTTTAGGCACTGAGAAGAAGCATACGGTTCCTTTTGTTATTTGGACAAACTATGATACCGCAGAGGAAACAGTTGAACTTACAAGTCTTAACTTCTTATCAACTATCATGATAAAAAAAGCAGGAATAGGACTAACACCGTATTTTTCATATCTCGATTCCTTACAAAGCAAAATACCTGCAATGAATTTCTATGGGTACTATTCAATGTCTCAAAACACTCTCATAAGGAATTCCGAAGCAACGGGAGAGGAAAAAGAGCTTCTCGAAGAATACAAACTCTTACAGTATAAAAACATTTTCAAGCCGTAAAGTGTTTTTTGATGTTTTCTTATATTGACTTTTTATGCTTATGGGAATATAATACAAATGTAATTTTAGTTTCAGGGCGGAGCGAAAATCTCCACCGGCGGTTATAGCCGAAGAGAGTCAAACTATTATCGCCGAGAAAATTTCTTTTTGGCCTAAATTTTCCCTTGTCGTTTGAAATACATAAAGTATTTCTGCACTTCGCAGAAAAATTTATTCTCAAAAATCATCTTTCCTCGGTTCAAGGGAAGTTTCAAGAAGTAATTTTTGTTCATATCAAGGCATCTTTTATGAAGTAACACTTTTTGTGTTACAAGGGAAAGTAACGAAGAGATGGGCAAAAATTACCCTTGAAACCGACAAAAGTTCGGATCTTTTCGGCTAGAGTCCGCGAGCATTTGCTGAATCGGTGAAATTCCGATACCGACGGTTACAGTCCGGATGAGAGAAACGAAATGTCTTTCTGTCTCTTTTGCTCTGAAAAGGAGGCTATTATGAAAAAAAATTCAGCAAGAAAAATTGTAGTAACAGGACTTTTGGCGGCATTATCCAGTGTGCTTATGTATTTGAACTTTGCACTGCCGTTTTCACTACCCTTTTTGAAAATTGATTTTTCTGATTTTCCGGCACTTCTTGCATCGTTTGCAGTAGGTCCGGTAAGTGGGTTTGTTGTATGTCTTATTAAGAATCTCATCAGCCTACCCGCATCCTCAACAATGGGCTTCGGAGAGCTTTCAAACTTTATTTTAAGTACAGCCTTCGTTCTTTCTTCGGGCATCTTCTATAAAAAGCACAAGAGTAAAAAGGGAGCGCTGATTGCCTCGGCTATCGGTGTTGTTACAATGTCCGTTTGTGCTATTTTTTCTAATTATTTTATCGTTTACCCAGCATACTTCAAATTCTCCGGCTTTATGAACGAAGGACTTCTTTTAGGGATAGCAAACGTCGATAGTGTTATGAAGGTCGTTTTAATGTTCAATCTTCCCTTCACGTTTTTTAAGGGGCTGTTAAACTTTTTGGTAACCTTTCTTCTTTATAAAAGAATATCACCTATTTTACAAGGCAGAAGATAAATGAAAAATATTTTTATTAAGAACAAAAAGATAATAATATGCCTTTATTTAATACTCGTCTTTTCTTGGCTTTTCTTTATTTTCTCAAATTCTCTTTCAACAGGAAAAGAGTCCACTGAGCAAAGCCAAAAGGTAGTTGATATAACACAAAAAATCGTATCGATGTTCAACGAGGATGCAGTTGTTAAGCCTTCTCACGTGAGAACGTCTGCTCATTTTGTTGAGTTTTTTGTTCTTGGTCTCTTGTATATTCTAGGTACATTTTTCTTTGACAAGAATAGAGCTTTCCTTGTTGTTTCTTCTCTGTCACTTTCACTTTTCACGGCACTTACTGACGAAACTCTCCAGATGCACGTAGAAGGCAGAGGCTCACAGGTAATCGACGTGTGGGTAGACTTTCTGGGGGCACTCGCGGCACATTTTCTCGTTATATTTATACTGTACTTTATAAAGCAAAAAAGAGCAAAACAAAACTAAAAACATAGGGCATACGTTTGTGTGCCCATTTTTTGAGGATAAAGATGGATTTAATCATAAGAAAACTTGAGGATGCAGATTTTGAAGAAGCGTCTCGAATGATTTTTCATACGTTTTATAAATATATTCTTCCAACCTATACCACTGAAGGCGTAGAGTTTTTCCGTGACACTACCTCTCCCATGTCCTTTAAGATGAACACCTTTGACGGGAGTGTGACTCTTTACGGTGCTTTTCTTGAAAACACTCTTGTCGGAGTAATAGGCAAAAGAGGAACAAACCATATCTGCCTTTTCTTCACACATAAGGACTATATGGGTAAAGGAATTGGCAAAAAGCTTTTTAATTATTTTTTATCAACTACAAAAAAGGAAATACCCGTAACTGTTAATGCCAGTGACTTTGGTATTCCCATATATAAAAAACTTGGATTTATAAAAGCGGGGGAGAGAAAAGAAGAAAACGGCACGGTGTACACTCACATGAAATATGTTGACAATGATTCAGAAAACTGATACTATCTATATGTGAGAGGAGGGGCAACTTGAATATCGAATATACGGTTTTACCTGCGTTTTATGATGCTCTTAACAGCGACGTTGACTATAATGAATATGTGAATTACATTTCACGAAATGCACTTATTGAAGGTGCAAACCTCCTTGACCTTGGGTGCGGTACAGGGGATATGTCGGTACTACTTTCAAAGAAAGGTGCAAACGTCACAGCTCTTGATATTTCGCCCGAAATGCTTGCTCTTGCCTCCCATAAGGCATCAAAAGCCCATGCACATGTTTTTTATACCTCTCAGGATATGACCTCGTTTTCTACAGGAATGGTATACGATACAGTTATATCTACTTTTGACTCGCTTAATTACATTACGACTAAAACAGGGCTTGTTCGTGCCTTTTCGTCGGTGGCATGTGAGCTTAAAGATGGCGGAGTGTTTTTGTTTGATATAAACACAGAATATAAGTTCAAGAATATATATTCTGACAATAGCTACGTCCTTGAAGCGGACGGTATATTTTGTGTTTGGGAAAACCTTTATGATGAAAAGAAGAAAGTTTGCGATTTTTTTATAAATATTTTCGCTGAAGAAAAGGGCGTATATAAAAGATACTACGAAGAGCAAAGAGAAAGAATGTTTACTCTCTCCGAGATAAAAGACTCTCTTAAAAAAGCAGGTCTTACTTTTGTCAGTGCTTCGTCCGATTTCAACTGTTCTCCCATAGAAGATAACACAGAAAGGTATTACATAATAGCAAAAAAATGAATTCAAAAATTACAAGATTTATAACCTCAGACGGCTCGGCAAGACTGATTTTTGCCGATACCACCGAGATAGTAAATAAAGCTCACCAATTCCACATGACTACCCCCACAGCATCGGCAACACTCGGAAGAGCGCTTACCGCCACATCACTTTTAGGTAGTCTTATGAAAAATCCTACCGACTCACTTACCTTCCAGCTTAAGGGCGACGGTCCTGCGGGAACTGTTACCTGCGTTTCGGATTATATGGGTAACGTAAGAGGCTATATGGAAAATCCTCAGGTTGATTTACCACTCAAGCCAAACGGAAAGCTCGACGTAGGTGGGGCTGTTGGAAAAGGACTTTTATGCGTTATAAGGGACCTCGGTGGTAAAGAGCCTTACGTTGGAATGTCCGAGCTTATAAGCGGTGAGATAGCCGAAGACCTTACGTCTTATTTCTATAACAGTGAGCAGACACCTTCAGCCTGTGCACTCGGTGTGCTTGTGGACCGAGACTATTCCTGTCGCGTTTCGGGAGGCTTTATTCTTCAGCTTTTACCCGGTGCTGATGATGCTACTGCGGAAATACTTGAAAAAAATATGTTGATGATTACATCTGTTACCAATCTCATGAACGAGGGTAAGGGTGCAAAGGATTTTGCGGACATTGTTTTTTCAGGTGTGGATTACGAAGAATTTGACAATATTGATATATCCTTTAAATGCACTTGCTCAAAAGAAAAGTACGCTAAAGGTCTTGTAAGCCTTGGCAAAAAAGAGCTTGAACAAATGCTTGAAGAGGAAAAGGTAATCACCCGTTGCAGATTTTGCAACGAGGAGTACGTTTTTTCTAATGACGAAATAAAAGAACTTATAAATAAAACACCCCTATAAGGAGGACGAAAAAATGAAAAATGCAGTTATAGGACAGTCAGGAGGACCGACAGTGGCGATAAACGCCACCCTTTCGGGTGTAATAAAAGGACTCTTCGAGTCAGGAAAGGTTGATACCGTTTACGGTATGCTCAACGGTATAGAAGGACTTTTTGAGGAAAGACTTTGTAATCTTAACGAAGTTTTTAAAGAAAGAGCACTTCTCACAACTCTTGAAAAGACACCTGCTGCGGCACTCGGCTCATGCAGAAAAAAGCTTCCACCCCTTGACACCCAGGATAGCGAAGAAATGTCAATATACGAAAAGCTTTTCTCAATTCTTGATAAATATAATATCGGCTACTTTTTCTATATTGGCGGAAACGACTCCATGGATACTATAAGAAAGCTTTCTGCCTTTGCTTCTAAAATAGGTAGTGATATAAAATTCGTAGGAGTACCAAAGACCATTGATAATGACCTTGTGTGCACTGATCATACACCAGGCTATGGCTCTGCCGCAAAGTACGTTGCAACCTCAATCAGCGAAATAATACGTGATACAGCGGTTTATACAGTTAAAGCAGTAACTATAGTTGAAGTAATGGGCAGAGATGCAGGATGGCTTACCGCAGCATCAGCGCTTCCGTCTCTTTATGGCAAAGATTCGCCTGACCTCATATACCTCCCTGAGGTTCCTTTTGTAATGGAAGAATTTATAGAAGACGTAAAGAAGCTACTTGAAAAGAAGCCCAATATCGTAGTTGCGGTTTCCGAGGGAGTAATGAACAAGGACGGCGTATACGTAGGAGAGGGTGAGCAGGCAGGCAAGCTTGATGCATTCGGACATAAATATCTTGCAGGAACAGGTAGAGTAATTGAGAGCTACGTGAGGGAATATATAGGCTGTAAGTCAAGAACGATTGAAATGAGCCTTCTTCAGCGTTGTGCGGCACATATCGCATCCGGCACCGATATAAACGAGTCGGTAATGGTAGGAAAATATGCGGCAGGACTTGCACTGAGCGGTAACACAGGCTGTATGGCGGCATACGAAAGAGAAGAGGGTGACACCTATTCCTGCACCTGCAAGAAGGTTGACGTTTCCACCGTTGCAAACGCCGTAAGAAAGGTGCCCCGTGAGTTTATTAACGCACGTGGAAACAATCTTACAAACGAGTGTCTTGAATGGATTGCTCCTCTTGTAAAAGGCGAAAGTATCCCTGATTTTGAAAACGGACTTCCCGTTCAGTTTGTCCTTAAATGAAAATGCAAATTAAAAAAACACTTATAAGCTTATCAGAGGAAAAGTATAAAAGCTTTTCCTCATCTCTTATTCCCAATATACCAGAGGATTCTGTTCTGGGGGTAAGAGTACCCCTTTTAAAAAAACTCGCAAAAGACCTCACAACTGATGATTTTAAAAGCTTTAGCTTTGAGTATCACGAAGAAAAACTTCTCTACGCTTTCGTAATATCGAATATCAGATGCTTTGATGAGTGTATTTCTGAAACCGAAATTTTCTTGCCTCTTATTGATAACTGGGCGGTATGCGATTCCTTTCGTCCAAAGTGCTTTGCAAAAAATCACAAAAATCTTTACCCGTATATTCAAAAATGGCTTAAAAGCAAAGAAGTATACACACTCCGTTTTGCCATAGGAATGCTTATGACTCACTTTCTTGACTTACATTTTGACGAAACACATATTAAGATTGTTTCAAAAATAAAGTCAGATGAATATTATCTCAATATGATGCTAGCGTGGTATTTTGCAACGGCACTTGCGAAACAGTATAACGCAACAATTCCCTATATAGAGAAAAAAGTGCTTAACCCTTGGGTACATAATAAAGCTATACAAAAAGCTCGTGAGAGCTATCGTATTTATAATGAAACAAAGGAATATCTTAAAACGCTTAAAATATGAAAACACTCCAAAAATCAAAAGTTGCAATAACGGGAACAACAGGCGGTCTGGGGCGTGAGCTTGCTTTTTACCTTGCAGAAAATGGTGCTGACATTATTATGCTTGATAGAAATACCGAGTGCTCTCTTGAATTAAGAGATGAAATACTTTCCCGTTTTCCTGATACAAATATCAAGAATATAAAGCTCGACCTTACTGATATAGAAAACGTTAAAGAGGTCACAGAACTTCTCAAAACCGAAAATCTTGATGCAATTATTCACAATGCAGGAGCATATAAAATCCCACGAGAAAAATGCTCTACGGGCTACGATAACATTTTTCAGATAAACTTTCTTTCCCCCTACTATATGATAAAAGAGCTTATGCCGTATTTGAGGGAAAAAGAGGGAAGGGTAGTGACTGTGGGAAGTATTGCCCACAACTATTCCAAAACCGATGAGAGCGACGTAGATTTTTCAAACAGGGAGAAATGCTCACTTGTCTACGGAAACGCTAAAAGATATCTTATGTTTTCACTGTACCGTCTCTTTGAAAAGGAAGCGGGGGTAAAGCTTTCGGTTACTCATCCCGGCATTACACTTACGGGTATCACATCACACTATCCTAAGCTTATTTTTGTGCTTATTAAACATCCCATGAAGATTATATTTATGTCTCCCAAAAAGGCGGCGCGTTGTATCCTTGAGGGATTATTTACTTCTACGAGCTTTTGCGAGTGGATAGGACCAAGCATCTTTAACATCTGGGGAAAACCTACTAAGAAAAAGCTCTGCACCGCCACCGAGTACGAAATAGACTCTATTTTTAAGAACGCTGAAAAAGCATTTGATAAAATGAAAAATTAAGTACCTTAAGTGCTTCACTCAGTGTGTAAAAAAACGCACATCTTGCTTTCGCTTGATGTGCGTTTTTCTACAACAGTAACGTTCTCGGGAGAGAACGTTTTTATAGTTACGAATGTTTTTTCCAGGTTGACGGAATAAGTGCTATGAGAATTGGGAAAATTTCAAGTCTTCCCAAAAGCATCGCCAAAGACAAAAAAAGCTTTGAAAAAGGCGAGTATGCTGCAAAGTTCATCATCGGTCCAACGCCTGCAAATCCAGGTCCTACGTTGTTGAAGCACGCAGCTGCAGCAGTAATATTTGTTTCCATAGAAAAGGGTTCAAAGGAAAGTATGAAAAATATAACGAAGTATGAAACGATATATATTGCGAAGTATGAGGTGACACTGCTTTGAATATGAACATCCACTTCCTTACCTTCAAAATTTACAGCCGATACCGAACGAGGATGAATAAGTCGCCGTGTCTCTTTTGCAATCATTTTAAAAAGAAGAACTACTCGCGATATTTTAAGACCGCCTGCCGTAGATCCGGCACACGCTCCCACGAACATGAGTATAAACAATATACCTTTTGAAAGAGAGGGCCATAAGTCAAAATTGGCTGTGGCATATCCCGTTGTGGTAGAGATTGATACAACCTGAAAAAAAGCACTTCTTACCGCATCACTGATATTTGAATACAAATGCTGTATATTTCCTGTAATTATGAGAGACGATACAACAATAATAGTAAAATATACCCATAATTCACTGCTTTTTACAGCGGTTTTGAATTTTTTAACAAGTATGAGGTAGAACAGATTGAAGTTTATTCCAAACAGAAACATGAATATGGTAATTACCCATTGAGAGTAATGGGAGTAACTAGATATACTGTCTCCTTTGAGTGCGAAACCTCCTGTACCTGCTGTTCCAAAGGTGTGAATAACGCTTTCAAAAAACGACATATCACCTATCGTTAAAAGTACAATCTGCACAATGGTCATGGTGATATACATAATGTAAAGAACTTTAGATGTATCTTTTGATCTGGGTGTAAGCTTTCCCACAATTGGTCCCGGCATTTCCGCACGGAGGATATGAATTGAACGGTCGGAAATGTTTGAAATAAAAGCAATCATAAACACAAGAACACCCATACCGCCTATCCAATGGGTGAAGCTTCGCCAAAATAGCATACCTCGGCTGAGTGCCTCGATGTTTTCAAGTATTGACGCACCTGTAGTGGAAAAACCGCTGCAGGTCTCAAAAAACGCATCTATGAAGCTTGGAATCTCACCGCTTATAACAAAAGGCAATGCCCCGACAAGAGAAGTTGATATCCAGGCAAGAGCAACGATTAGAAATCCTTCTCTTGCATAAAGAGTTTTGCTGTATCCGCGAGTGAAAACTCTTAAAAGTGAGCCGAAAATAAGCGAAATGAATGCGGTAATAAGAAAGGCATAAAAGGATTTTTCACGGTAAATTACCGAAACAGCCATGGGAAGAATCATTATTGCAGATATGGCAATAAGAAGCTTACCTGTGACGTTAAAAACAAGTTTTCTGTTCACGTTATTACCTCTTTACTCCATAATATCCGAAAGGTCACCGAGTATTCTTCCGGACGTTACTACTATAACCTTGTCACCCGACATAATAACGTCAGAGCCTGACGGAATAATGGGCTTTCTTTGCCTGATAATTCCTGCAATGAGTACGTTCTTTTTAAGCTTCATATCTTTAAGTTGAATGTTACAGTATTCAAAGTCGGGAAGAACGTTGAATTCAAGAGCCTCCGCCTTGCCGTCAACTAGCTTATAAAGTGTTTCTACGTTACTTCCCATTGAGTTTTCAAGGGCTCTTGCGTATCTTGAAACTACGTTTGAAACTGTATTTTTTGTGGATACTATTCTGTCAAGCCCCAGCTTCTCTGCCGTTGAGGCAAGCTCAGGTCTGTTTACCTTTGCAATAACTGTCGGAACTTCACAGTTTACCGCAAAGAATGAGCTGAGTATATTCTGCTCATCGTTTCCGGTGAGTGCAATGAATGCATCTGTGGAAGGAAGCCCTTCTTCTAGAAGCACCTCCTGATCCATTCCGTCACCTAATATAATAATAGCCTGTGGCAATATTCTTGAAAACTCAGCACATCTTTCGGCATCTTTTTCAATAATTTTTACAGCAATACCGTCAGTAAGAAGTCTTTTCGCAAGGTAATATGCTATTCTGCTTGCTCCAAGAATTATTACACTTTTAGCATGCTTTTCTGTCATACCAAGGGACTTGAAAAGCTTTTTTATCTCATCGTGACTTGCAGTGAGCCCCACGGTATCGCCAACTTTAAGAACAAAATTACCATCGGGAATGAAAACCTCGTCACCCCTCACAACGTCACATATAAGAAAGTTTGCAGGGATTTTACGGCGAAGCTCGGAAAGTGACTGCCCGATAATGAGGGAGTTTTCCTTTAAATGAAAATCAACTATTTCAAGCTTTCTTTCCGAAAAGGTCTCAATCTTTGTAGCCGACGGGAATCTTAAAAGATTAAATATTTCATGGGCAACCGAGAGCTCCGGATTTAGAGTGACGGAGATTTTTAACTGTTGCTTCATAAAATTCAAGTTTTCGTCGTTGTATTCTGGATTTCTGATACGTGCGACAGAATGCTTTGCACCCATTTTTTTTGCCATGAAGCAGCCTAGCATATTAAGCTCATCCGAGCCCGTAACAGCAACGAAAAGCTCTGCGTCGTCAACGCCCGCCTCGTTCATTGTGTCACAGTCGATTCCGTTGCCACAAAGTCCTATAACGTCATATATGTTCGTAACCTCTTCTATAACCTTTGGACTGCGGTCGATAGCAATAATATCATGTCCTTCATTTGAAAGGCTTGATATAAGGGTGATGCCTATTTTACCGCACCCGAAAATAATGATTTTCATGTAACATTCCTCGTCTGTGAGATTTTTTAATATTGTATCACATTTTTAAAATTTCTTCAAGAGGGAAAAGAAAAAGCATATTGTTTCCAATACGCTTTACTTGCAATTTAGTTATTTGCTATATTTGCACGAAGGAACTCAACGGCTGTCTGAATATCCTTTGTTGGATTTTCTCCAACTTCTCTTTCGATGGTAAGATATCCTTTGTATCCAATATCCTCAAGAGCCTTAAGATAATTAGGGAAGTCAACGCTTCCTGTTCCGAGAGGCACTTCCTTAAATGCTACTCCGCTGAATTCTTCTTCGGCACGCTTGAGGCCGTAGGTGATTTCGGGGTCTCTGTCAATAAGCTTTACACCGTCCTTTGCGTGTGTATGAACTATGTACTTCTGAAGATTATATACCGCCCGAACAGGGTCATCGCCTGTTACCATTACAAGGTTTGCAGGGTCAAAGTTAACTGCAACACCTGTTGAACCCAGTGAGTCAAGGAAGTTCTTGAGAACTTCCGATGTTTCAGGACCTGTTTCAATAGCGAAGTGAGCCTTCATAGAGTCAGCATAGCTTGCAAGCTCAAAGCAAGCCTTTTGCATAAGCTCATATCTGGGAACACATGGGTCAGCGGGAACAACACCAATATGCGTAGTTACAACGTCTGTTTCAAGATCTAGAGCAAGGTCGAGAACTCTCTTCGATTTTTCTATAAGCTCGGGGTTTTGTGCAGGGTCGTAAAGTCCTTTGCCGAAGTCACCGCAAAGAGCAGAAACAGTAAGCCCGTGAGATTTGATTATGTCGAGCACTTCGCGTCTTTTTGCCGCACTCATGTTTTCAGGAGCAAGCTCACCGTAGGTTGTAAGAAGCTGAAGTCCTTGAGCACCTACATCAACTGCTTTTTTGAGAGCCTCTTCAAAGGGAAGTCTGAATGAATGGAGCATTACGCCTATAGGAAAATTATACATGATGAAAATCCTCCGTATTTTATATTTAGTCTTTATGTTAACTTTATATAAAAAAAGCAAATTTGTCAAGATAATTTTAATAAAAAACAAGAAAAATGCATCAAAGTGCAAAAAACACAAAATCATAAGCAATAACAGTATAAAGAAAACAGATTTTTAAAACTTTTTTATATGTATTACAGATTTTTTTGAAAAAATAATTGATTTTTTTACACTGTTTTATTATAATAAATGCATAATAAAGATTAGGGAGATTTTTTATGGATACAAATGTAAGACCCGAAACTATGAAAAGAATAACAACCCCCGAGCTTGCAAATGCTTTTATAGATGAACAGGTAAAGGCAGTCAGAGAGCAGGTAGGGGACAAGAATGTACTCCTTGCACTTTCGGGAGGTGTTGACAGCTCTGTCGTTGCTGCCCTCCTCATAAAGGCAATCGGCAAACAGCTCGTTTCCGTTCACGTAAACCACGGACTTATGAGAAAAGGAGAGAGCGAACAGGTTGTTGAGGTTTTTGAAAAAGGACTCGACGCTAACCTTATATACGTTGACGCTACCGACAGATTCCTCACAAAACTTGAAGGCGTTGAAGAGCCCGAAAAGAAGAGAAAGATTATAGGTGGCGAGTTTGTGCGTGTATTTGAAGAGGAAGCACGTAAGCTTGAAGGTATCGCCTTCCTTGCACAGGGAACAATTTACCCCGACATACTTGAAAGCGACGGAGTAAAAGCTCACCATAATGTTGGCGGACTTCCCGATGATATTCACTTTGAAGGACTGGTTGAGCCTGTAAAGCTTCTTTACAAGGACGAAGTAAGAGTAGTAGGTAAGGCACTGGGACTGCCTGCAAATATGGTTGACCGTCAGCCCTTCCCCGGACCGGGTCTTGGTGTAAGATGCCTTGGTGCAATTACCCGCGACAGACTCCATGCTCTCCGTGAAGCTGATGCAATTCTCCGCGAGGAATTTGATAACTGCGGACTAGCAAAAACCGTATGGCAGTACTTCATTGCAGTACCCGATATGAAGAGTGTCGGCGTAAAAGACGGCAAGCGCTACGAGGGATGGCCCGCTATCATCCGCGCTGTCAATACTACTGATGCTATGACCGCTACTATTGAGGAAATTCCCTATAGCGTACTTCATAAGATAACCGATAGAATTACACATGAGGTAGACGGCATCAACCGTGTCCTCCTCGACCTCACTCCCAAGCCTATAGGCACAATAGAGTGGGAATAATACCAAAAACGCTGAAAAGCCTTGTATTTCAAGGGATTTTGAGGTTTTGATACTCAGCAAAAATGGTTTTTGACGCAAATTTGACGCAAGTCGCTTCAAAAAAGCGGAAACAGAAGCATAAATGCTCTGCTGAAAACAAAAACAACGAACCCACAGCAGATTCTTCTTGCTGTGGGTTCTCAATTTTATGATATAATGAGTTCGATAAACTTGAATTTGCCGCACATTAGTTTTTTTAGAAAGAGCAGATATTATGGAATTTAACGAAAAATTACAGGAACTGCGAAAGCAAAAAGGGCTTACCCAAGAAGAACTTGCAGAGGCTCTTTTTGTGTCCCGAACTGCAATTTCAAAATGGGAGTCAGGCAGAGGG
>JAZOLO010000002.1:0-27898 GCA_045653035.1 Eubacteriales bacterium | reverse complement strand
CCTCTCGGCACTGCTGACAAAAAAGCTCCCCGAGGACGAAAAGGAGCTTGCAAGGTGCATCAGGGAAGAACAGGTTTATAAAGTGGGGAATAGTATTATTTGCTTTAATAATTGAAAATGGAAAATGGAAAGTGGAAAATGGAAAATTGAAAATGGAAAATTGAAAATTAAGGATATTTTGGCTTTGCCAAAATTACAGTCAATTATAATTTCCCTACGGGAAATTTTCCGAAATTTCTAATTTCTAACTTCTAATTTCTAATTTATAAACTTTTCGGTTTTAACCAAAATATCTAGCTTTAGGAGGAAAAATGGTTTATTTATTCTTAGCTAACGGCTTTGAGGAAATAGAAGCCCTCACCCCCGTTGACGTGCTCAGGCGTGTGGGAGTTGAGGTTTTGACAGTAAGCGTTAATGGTAACGGCAAAAAGGTTATGGGTGCACACGGGATAGAAGTGACCGCTGACCTGACTCTTGACGAATACAAAGAGGATTCAGCGGAAATGATTATATTGCCGGGCGGCGGCGAGGGTACGAAAAACCTCGACGAAAGCGAAAGAGTTTCTGAGATTATCATGTCGGCGGCAGAGCGTGGACTTTACGTTGCGGCGATTTGCGCTGCCCCCACTATTCTTGCAAAAAGAGGACTCCTTACGGGACTTCGTGCTACCTGCTATCCAAGTCTTACCTCTGTACTTATAGAAAACGGAGTAAAGTACAAAAACGACAGGGTTGTATGTGATAAGCGTTTTATCACTTCAATGGGAGCGGGTACAAGCGGTGAGTTTGCATTTACCCTTGTTGAGAAGCTTCTGGGAAAGAAAGAAGCAACGGACATAAAAATTACCATGGTATACTAAATTCGGGAGAAGATATGCATAACGGTTTTAAGGTGAGAGAGGAAAAGCGGGCACTGAGGAAGAAGTATTCTTCTCTTCGTCAGGCAATACGTGCAAAAAAAGGAGAGGAGCTGTCCTCTGCCATCTGCCGTAACTTTACCTCCTCAATGGCTTTCCGTCATTCGGATACAGTTCTTTTGTATTACTCTATAAACAGCGAAGTCATTACCCAATCTCTCATTGACGAAATACTCGCATCTGACAAGAGACTTGCTCTCCCTGTCTGCCGTGAAAACGGGGAAATGATATTCAAGTACGTAGAAAGCCGAGACGATTTAACAAAGGGTATTTTCTCTGCCCTTGAACCAAAGAGTGAGTGCGAGGACTTCAGCGGTGCAAAACACGCAATATGTGTTATTCCTGCCATAGCCTTTGACAAGTCAGGCTATCGTATCGGCTACGGCAAGGGCTACTACGACAGATATCTCACCGACCCGTCAATTGTGAAGATTGGCTTTATATACGACGAGCTTTTCGTGGAAAAGCTTCCGCGAGGTCGTTTCGACCTTTCCTGTGACCTTGTAATAACCGAAAAGGGAGTGTTTAACACAGGTGAAAAATAATAACGCTTTTCTAACCGCACCTCTCTTTGTGTCGGTAGTTTTCATACTTATAAGCATTTCGGAAAAGCTTCTTGTTTTTATAAGTAAAACAGGGCCCAGTGACATTGTTTTTTCAGCGGCAATCCTTGAGCTTTTTGTCTTTGCGCTTCCTGCCGCTTTCTTTATAAAAATAAAAAATGAGAATTTTCTTGACTTCTCCAAGCTCTCCGTTGTAAGATTTTCACATCTGCCCTTTATACTCTCCTCCTTTGCCACCTACGTTTTCGGGGCAGTCATCGTTCTTTACATACAGATGAACTTTCTGGGGGCTGGTGCCAGTACAGGCTTTTTATCTGTTACAGAGGGAAGCGGTGTATCCCCTCTCAGCATTTTCCTCTACTACGTGTTTATACCCGCTTTTGCAGAGGAGCTTTTCTTCAGAAGTATTCTTATTTCATCTTATTCTAGCTTTAAAGGACCTGTAGCGGTAGTTATATCATCACTTTTCTTTGCACTCGTTCACTTCTCCTTTGCAGAAGTGCCCTTCTACTTCTTTTCGGGAGCAGTGCTGGGCACTCTCACCTACGTTACAGGCTCGTGTGTCCCCTCTCTCATATTACACGTTATAAATAACGCCGTCATCGTATACGGCGGGGGTGCACTGGGGGCGTTCCTCAGAGAGTCCTCCAGCTCCGTCATTCTTGCATTTCTTTTAGTGGTTGCCTTTCTCGGAGCACTGATGTCAATGCTTTCCACCATGGAGGAAATATACGAAAAGAGAAGTCTTGCCTTTGAGAACGGCGAGCTCCCAGGCAAAAGACGAGCCACCCTCGAGGGAATGGCAAAAGCAGGCATTATGGAAAAGAAAAAAGAAAAGGAGTTAACCTCTGCAAAAAACGTGTTTTTATCCCCTACGTTTTTCATTGCAGTAGTTATTTATATACTTATAACTCTTAATGTTATCTAAAGCCGAGAGGCTGTCGTGGCAGGCTCTCCTCGGCTTAAGGAGGATTAAATGGAAGAAAACAAAAATAACCCCGAAGAAAAAGACATGAAGATTTATGATACCTCAGATATAATATTTGAGGGCAAAAAGAAGCCCACGCCACGCCCCCGTGCAAAGCGTGACATAAAGGAGCCTGTAGACCTAAGAGAAAACGAAAAGACAAGAGTCGATATGCCCACCGTAACCGAGGAAATAGTGCGACCCGCCCCCTCCCCCTACGATGAGCAGCCCCTTCTTGAGGAGGAAGAGCCTATGACGAAAAGCTATTTTGAAATGCTTGGAAAAGGTGTTATCTATCTTGTTTTCGTTATTGCCGCCTCGATTATCATAGCATACTACGGAATAACCATTGCAAACGACGTGTTCGCCTTCGTGAAATCCAACGACGAGGTAACGATAGTACTGGAAAAAGGCGATGATATGGGTGACCTTGCAAAGAAGCTTGAAAAAGAGGACGTTATATCTTACCCATTTGTTTTTAAGCTTTACAATTCCTTCAAGAACAGAAATTCAAAAACGCCACAAGAGCTTGTGGCTGACACCTACGTATTTGAGAAAAACCTCAATTACGATGAGCTTATTGCAAAATTTGAAAAGTCGACGCCTATCAGAGGTATTGTTGATATAACCTTCCCCGAGGGACTGTCGGTTGACGAAATGATAGATATTTTCGTAGAAAACGGTATCGGTACAAGGGAGGGCTTCTTAGAGGCTGTCAAGAGCTCACTCATTTACGATATGGACTATAAATTCCTCAAGGCTTTACAGGAAAACGAAAGGGAGGGCTTCAAGGACGGCAGAAGGTACGCACTTGAGGGCTACCTCTACCCCGACACCTATCAGTTCTATTCCGACGTATCCCCCATTGATGCTGTATCAAAGCTTCTGCGTACCTTCAACGTAAGATTTGAAGAAGAATACTACACACGATGCGAGGAGCTTGATATGTCGGTTGACGAAATCGTGAATATTGCCTCTATCGTACAGAAGGAAACCAAATACAGCAGTGAATACCCCGTGGTTTCATCACTTTATCACAACAGACTTGCAAATCCCGCCTCCTTCCCGAGGCTTCAGTGTGACTCCACGTATCTCTACGAGTTCCCCGAAAGACGCGAGGGGCTTACCCTTGACGAAATGAAAGCATCGGAGAGTCCCTACTCCACCTATTCACACGACGGACTTCCTCCCTCGGCTATATGTAATCCCAGCCTTGACGCAATTATTGCCGCCCTTTATCCTAACGCTCAGGATTCAGACGGCACAAAACACACCTACTACTATATGTACGCCCGTCCTAACGGATATCACTACTTTGCAAGGACAGATGCAGAGCATCAGGCGAATATAGCAAGGGCGAATGCAGAAAACGGGTAATTAAATGGAAATAGTTTTAATTCTACTTCTGCTAGTTAATACAGCACTACTGACTGTCCTTCTTTTTAAAAAGAACAAGACCGACACCTCAGGTCTTGAAACACTTCTTCGGAGCGTTAAGGAAGAAGTGAAGGATATAGGAGAGCTTCAGTCAAAAATTATAAAGACTGAATTTGAGGGCTTGGAAAAGCGTGACCGTGAAATGAAGGAAGCGCTTCTTTCCGCACTCAGTGCAAACGACAGACACCTCGTTTCCACCCTTGAGCTTTATTCGGAAAAGCTTTCCGAAATAAAGGACACTCTCGAAAAGAGAGTGAAGGCAATGGAGGATTCAAACTCCAAAAAGCTTGAGGAAATGCGACAGGTAGTTGACGAAAAGCTTCAAAAGACTCTCAACGAGAGAATAAGCCAGAGCTTCAAGGAGGTAAGTGACAGACTTGCCGAGGTCTACCGTGGGCTTGGCGAAATGCAGACTATTGCCACAAGTGTTGGAGACCTGAAAAAAACTCTTTCCAACGTAAAGGCGAGAGGTATTCTCGGTGAGATACAGCTTGGTGCAATTCTTCAGGATATGCTCACCCCCGACCAGTACGCCGTAAACGTTGTAACTGTCCCGGGCTCACGCGACCCCGTTGAGTTTGCTATAAAGCTTCCGGGCAGTGACAACGGAGAGTGCGTTTATCTACCCATTGACTCAAAGTTCCCGCTTGATGCATACAACAACCTAAACGATGCCTACGAAACAGGTGAGCAGGAGGCGATTGGCGCCGCGAGAAACGTTCTTATGACGAGAATTAAGAAGTTCGCCGACGACGTTAAGAAGAAATACGTATCTCCTCCAAGAACTACTGATTTTGCTATTATGTTCCTTCCCACCGAGGGGCTTTACGCCGAGGTGGTAAGGCTTGGCATGATAGAGATACTACAGGAAAAGTACAAGATTACCATTGCGGGACCCACCACTATGGCGGCGCTTCTCAACAGCTTACAGATGGGCTTCAAGACACTTGCCATACAGAAACGCTCAAGCGAGGTATGGGACACTCTTGCCCACGTTAAAAACGAGTTCAGCAAGTTTGAGGACGTACTTACAAAGGCTCAGAATAAGCTTAATCAGGCAAACCGCGACCTTGAGGAGCTGGTTGGTACAAGAACCAAGCAGATAAACAGACGGCTGCGTGACGTTGCCACCCTTCCCGAGGGAGATGAAAGCTTCTTTGAAATCTCCGACGGCTCGGATACTTAAAAAAATAAAAATATATAACACAGTGCGTTTACGGCAAAACGTGCAACCAAAAAAATCATTGCCGAGAAAAGGATGAAAAAATATGGCTTTTTATTTCAGCGAATGCTCACACACCTTTAACGAATATCTTCTTGTTCCAGGATATTCAAGCTCAGAATGTATCCCCTCTAAGGTAAGTCTTAAGACTCCTCTTGTTAAGTTCAAGAAGGGCGAGGAGCCTGCCATCAGTCTCAACATCCCCATGACCTCCGCTATCATGCAGGCAGTTTCCGACGACAAGCTTGCGGCAGCTCTTGCAAAGGAGGGCGGTATTTCGTTTATCTACGGTTCACAAACCATCGAGAACCAAGCGGCAATGGTAGCAAGAGTTAAGAACTACAAGGCAGGCTTTGTTGTAAGCGACTCAAACGTAAAGCCCGATGATACACTTGATACTGTTGTGGCACTTACCGCAAAGACAGGTCACTCTACCATTGCGGTAACAGACGACGGAACACCTAACGGTAAGCTTCTCGGTATTGTTACAAGCCGTGACTACCGTGTATCCCGTATGGACTTCTCCACAAAGGTTTCAGAGTTCATGACACCCCGTGCATCTCTTATCGTTGCAGGACCCGAAACAACTCTTAAAATTGCAAACGACATTATCTGGGATAACAAGCTCAATTCTCTTCCCATCGTTGACGAGAACGATAAGCTTCTCTATTTCGTATTCCGCAAGGACTACTCCGCACATAAGGAAAACTCCCTTGAGCTTATCGATAAGGACAAGCGTTACATGGTAGGCGCTGGTATCAACACCCGTGACTACGAAGCAAGAGTTCCCGCACTTGTTGAAGCGGGTGCCGACGTTCTTTGTATCGACTCCTCTGAAGGATTTTCCGAGTGGCAGTCAAGAACTATAGCCTACATCCGTGAAAAGTACGGCGACACTGTAAAGGTGGGTGCAGGTAACGTTGTTGACCGTGAGGGCTTCATGTTCCTTGCAGAAGCAGGTGCCGACTTTATCAAGATTGGTATCGGAGGCGGTTCTATCTGTATTACCCGTGAGCAGAAGGGTATCGGAAGAGGACAGGCAACTGCGGTTATCGAGGTAGCGGCTGCTCGTGACGAGTACTATGAAAAGACAGGTGTTTATATTCCCATTTGCTCTGACGGCGGTATCGTTTACGACCATCACATCACTCTCGCTCTTGCTATGGGTGCCGACTTCGTAATGCTTGGCAGATACTTCGCAAGATTTGACGAAAGCCCCACAAACAAGCTCAATATCAACCGCAACTACGTTAAGGAGTACTGGGGCGAAGGCTCAAACAGAGCAAGAAACTGGCAGAGATACGACATGGGCGGTGACAAGAAGCTTTCCTTTGAGGAGGGCGTTGACTCCTACGTTCCATATGCAGGCTCACTCAAGGACAACGTCGGAATGACCCTCAGCAAGGTTCGCTCCACCATGTGTAACTGCGGTTCACTTTCTATTCCCGATTTCCAGAAGAACGCCAAGCTTACCCTCGTTTCTGCTACAAGTATCGTTGAGGGCGGGGCACACGACGTAATATTGAAGGAAAGCTCAACAAAGGTTATCAAGTGATTTATTAGCTTTTAATATTTTCAAGAGAGGAGGATTTTCACAAAATCCCCCTCTCTTAAACTCTCCCCAAAACTATAATAAAAGGACTTCTAATGAAGTCCTTTGTTTTTTAACTATAAAAATTTTTGAAAGAGAGTATGAGAGAAAACTTTTTATTACATAGGAAATTGCATCGCAATTGCTTGTAAAAAACAAAGTCTACCTATAAAAATCGTGAGCGTTAGCGAACTTTACAATTAGTTGCCGAAGGCGACTTTTTTATAAAAAGTTTTCTCTCATAAAAAACCAAAATATCAAGCTTTGCAAAAGCAACGATGCCCTATTTGCAGTTGACAAAGAATTACACAAAAATTCTAAGGAATTTAGCTTTCAATATACTTAACTGCTGCGAGTGCCGCCACCGCTCCGTCAGCACATGCTGTGGAAATCTGGCGTATATCCTTTGTGCGACAGTCACCTGCAACGAATACACCCTCAGTCTTAGTCGTGCACTTTTCGTCGGAGAGTGCATATCCTCTCTCGTCGAGAGTGAGTATTTTTTCAAAAGCCTTGACCGTGGGAACAAGCCCTATTGCTACAAACATTCCGTCAAAGGCGAGTGCCTTTTCGCCGTTTTCGCCCTTGATAACGATACCCTCGAAGGAGGTGTCGCCAAGCACCCTTTCAACGGTGTGGGAAAGAATAATCTTGATATTATCCTTCTTTTCTACAAGCTCCACAAGTCTTTTTTCACCTGTTAGAAAGGCAAGATTTTGAATAATTGTGACGCTTTCGCATATCTCCGAAAGAGAAAGCGACTCCTGAAGAGCACTGTTTCCGCCGCCGATTACCGCAACGTTTTTACCTGCATAAAAAGCTCCGTCGCAAACGGCACAAAAGGAGATGCCCTCACCGATAAATTTATCCTCGCCCTCCACCCCAAGTCTTCTGTGCTCAGCGCCTGTGGCAATGATAACTGTTTTCGCACGATGCTCACCCATATCGGTGATAACCTTCTTCACGTCACCCTCGTCGATAATATCCTCAACGGTTTCAACCTCAACGTCGGCACCCTGGAAAAGCACCTGCTCAACCATTTTGTCGGCAAGCTCATTGCCCGAAATTTGTGTCATACCGGGGTAGTTTTCAATTTTGGGACTGTAGGTTGCCTGTCCGCCGAATGCACCCTTTTCAAGAATAAGCACACTCTTTCCTGCTCTGAGTCCGTAAAGGGCAGCGGTAAGTCCCGCAGGACCTGCACCAATGGCGATTATATCGTAAATTTTCATAATTTTATCCTTTCTTATTAAGGAAACTTTTTGAAAAAAGTTTCCTTAACCTTCAAAAACTTTAATGTTTTTATTATAGTTTTCGTGGGGTGTGCGAGGAATTTTCGTCGTGAAGCGAATTAGCGTAGCGAACGAAAATTCAAGCCATACAGGGAGTGTGCGAAACCGCAGTGAGTCGGAGTGTAAGGGGGAGGGCTTTAAGGGCAAGCCTTTCCCCTTAAATAAATTCAATTCACTAAACAAAGAGGACTTCAAAAGTCCTCTTTGTGTGCTTTTTAAAGTGAGTTGATAAACGCCTTGATTTCCTGTACTCCTGCAAACTTCTCGAATGTTGCACCGTCTGTTACAACGAGAGTGGGTGCCATCTTGAGTTCATACGACTTTGCAAGCTCGGCATTTTCGTCAGCGTAAAGCTTTTCAAAGGATACCCCTGCCTTTTCAAGGAGGGAAACCGCTATCTTACAGTTGGGACAGGTTCTTGTTGCGAAGAGAAGAATTGACTTTTCTGCTACAGCAACAGCCCCTTTTGTCTCGGGCTCAGCCTCCACGCTGTCGCAAGGACAAGAGTCGAAAGCGGGAGCAGACATTCTCTTCATAACCGAGGTTTCAAGTACGTATTCTTTTCTGTCCTTATACTCCTTGCTCTTACCTGCGTTCCAGTTCTTTACAGGACGGTAGTAGCCTGTAATACGGCTGTATACCTCGGTGTCCTCTCCGCACTTGTCGCACTTGTAATGCTCACCCTGAATGTAACCGTGATTACGGCATACAGAGTAGGTGGGAGAAAGTGTATAGTAAGGAAGTCTGTAGTTTTCAGCAATCTTTCTTACGATGTTCGCCGCTGCCTTCCAATCGGGAAGCTTTTCACCAAGGAAGGTGTGGAATACTGTTCCCGAGGTATAGAGTGTCTGGAGCTCGTCCTGAATTTCAAGAGCTTCAAATACGTCGTCGGTGTAGCCAACGGGAAGGTGTGAGGAGTTGGTGTAGTAGGGTGTATCGCCTCTTTCACTTGCAGTGATGATTTCGGGGAAGCGCTTAAGGTCGTGCTTTGCAAGACGGTAAGAGGTAGACTCAGCAGGTGTTGCTTCAAGGTTATAAAGGTCGCCGTACATTTCCTGATAGTCGGAAAGTCTTTCTCTCATGTGGTTGAGAACGTCCTTTGTGAAGCTCTGTGCCTCTTCGCACGTTAAGTCACGTCTTATCCATGAAGCATTGAGACAAGCCTCGTTCATACCAACAAGACCGATAGTGGAGAAGTGGTTATTGAAGGTGCCGAGGTATCTCTTTGTATAGGGATAAAGTCCCTCGTCAAGAAGCTTTGTGATAACGTTACGCTTGATTTTCAGACTTCGAGCTGAGATATCCATCATCTTATCCAGTCTCTTGTAGAATTCCTCGGGGTTGTTTGAAAGATACGCTATTCTCGGCATATTGATAGTAACAACGCCGATAGAACCTGTGGACTCACCGCTTCCGAAGAAGCCTCCCGACTTCTTACGAAGCTCACGAAGGTCGAGACGGAGACGGCAGCACATTGAACGAACATCGCTGGGCTCCATATCGCTGTTTACGTAGTTGGAGAAGTAGGGTGTTCCGTACTTAGAGGTCATTTCAAAGAGAAGCTTGTTGTTCTCTGTCTCCGACCAGTCAAAATCACGTGTGATAGAATAGGTGGGGATAGGATACTGGAAGCCTCGTCCGTTAGCGTCACCCTCAATCATAATCTCGATAAACGCCTTGTTAACCATATCCATTTCAGCCTTACAGTCGCCGTAGGTGAAGTCCATTTCCTTACCGCCGACAATCGCCTTCTGGTCCTTAAGGTCATTAGGTACTACCCAGTCGAGAGTAATGTTGGAGAAGGGTGCCTGTGTTCCCCAACGGCTGGGAGTATTTACTCCGAAGATGAAGGACTCAATGCACTTTTTAACCTGGTCATAAGAAAGGTTGTCTACCTTTACGAAGGGTGCAAGATAGGTGTCAAAAGACGAGAATGCCTGAGCACCTGCCCACTCGTTCTGCATGATACCGAGGAAGTTTACCATCTGGTTGCAGAGGGTTGCAAGGTGACTTGCAGGGGCGGAGGTTATCTTACCGGGTACGCCGCCAAGACCTTCTTTAATAAGCTGACGGAGTGACCAACCTGCACAGTAGCCTGTGTGCATGGAAAGGTCGTGGAGGTGGATGTCTGCGTTTCTGTGAGCGTCTGAAATCTCATCATCGTAGATTTCGGAAAGCCAGTAGTTTGCAGTGATAGCACCGCTGTTTGAAAGGATAAGACCGCCTACCGAGTAGGTAACGGTGGAGTTTTCCTTAACTCGCCAGTCAATCTCCTTAACGTAAGAGTCCACAACGTCCTTGTAGTCAAGAATTGTGCTCTTCATGTTACGCATCTTCTCATGCTGACGGCGGTACAGAATGTACGCCTTCGCAACGTCTGAGTAGCCTGCCTGAACGAGCACGTTTTCAACGCTGTCCTGAATGTCCTCTACCGCAATAAGGTCGTCCTTTATCTTGGGCTGGAAGTCTGCGGTTACTTTAAGTGCGAGGAAGTCGATTACGTCCTTGTTGTATTGTGCATCCTTTGCCTCGAAGGCATGTTCGATAGCATTGGAGATTTTAGCAATGTTGAATTCGGTTATTTTACCGTTTCTCTTTTTAACCTGATACATTTTATTTCTCCTTGTTATTTTGTCAGTGTACCTATAATACCACATCTTGTAGGTCTTGTCAACCATTTTTTACAATATTTTGTGTTTTTTAAAAGGAATTAACATGAAAAAACACTAGATATTGTGCCCATTTTCAGGTGTCAATTGTGAGAATAATAGATTTTTTTATCTGATTTTCGTCAAATTTATACAAACGATAAATTACGTAAAATTAAAATCTTATGTCCTTGTCAAAACACAAAGGCAAACAAAAAGCACCCTCTCGGGTGCTTTTTGTTTGCTTTTATTATTATCCAAGCTTGTCAAATATTCTGGTAATAGTCTTTATGTGATATTTCGCGCCACTGTACTTCTTATTGTAATAGGACTCGAAGTTGCTGTTACCATTGCTCATCATATCGGAAAGCATGAAGCCGAAGGTTTCAAATCCGCCGTATATGTAGCCGAAGTCGTATACACGTCCGTTAATAAGAAGGTCGAGAACCTGTTTTGACTCACTGTCGCGGAGATATCTTGTTTTTAGAGCGATTTCATAAAGAGTAGGAATAACCTGCTTGTAGGATTCAGCAGAAAGAGCTTCGATACACGTTCCTACAAATTCTGTGTCCTTAACAGTCTTGGGCACCGCAAGACAAAGGTGGTCGCCTGAAGACATAGTATGATAATCGGTCTGATTTTCGTCCCACTTGGGAAGGGGAAGAACACCATATTCGTCCTCAAAGTTACGAAGTGTTTCAGTTGTGGGTGTACCTATGGTAGCCATAGTGAATATTGCCTTCTTTGCATAGAAAAGAGTGTTGGGCGATTTTTCGTTGTCAGCCACATAGTAGCAACCGCGTGTGTTATAGCAAAGATCGTATATGGCGTTTACAATGCCGTTTACCTTGTCGGTCTTAACTGCAATAACGGGTATTCCGTCAGCGTCTTTTGCACAGATGGGGTTGTCAAACGCCCAAAGCCATGAGCTGATAGCACATCCAAAGTGATGATCCTGCTCATAGCCGTAGAAGTCGCCCTCGGATTTATCTCCATCACCGTCGCTATCCATATATACGTCCTTGATAAGGCTATGGAAATAATCATATGTCCAATCGCCGTTCATTACAACCTCGTAGAGGTTACCCATATCGTAGGAGTTTGCAAGGTTCTTGTTGAAAATAAGACAGTATGAACCTGAAATTGCAGTGTAGTTGAAGTCAGATACTGCAAGAATACACTTTCCGTCATAGGTAAGCTCGTTTGCACAGGAAGCTGACCACCAGGGCTTGGAGAAGTCAACGTTCGGGATATCGTACCAGTTAAGGAATACGTTCTTAAGGACAAGAGCACCTGCGGACGCAGTGTGTGAGTTGAAGAGGTCGAACTCGTCGACACCTGAAAGAACGTTCTTGGAAACCCATGCGGATACGTCTTTATAAGAGCCCTCGTATGCGATAACTATCTCAAAGTTGAAACGGTCTTCGACAGTCTTGTTTCTGTTGAATTTTGCGTCTGCAATAAGGTTACCCTTATTCCTGTTTTCTTCTTGAACAAAAAAGTCACCTGAAAAGTGAGTAGCTATTCTGAAAGGCTTTTTGCCATAGTCATTTTCGGGAAGATCATCAGAGATAGCCGCACGCTCGGCGAAGATGTCACCGTCACCCACGGGCCTTTTTAGCTCGTCTGGGTTTACTACAGACCCACTTGGCTTCTCTTCTTCACCGCAAGCTACAAGGGTGAAAATAAGAGTTGTAAAAATCATTACAACTACAAGTAAAAGCGATAAAATTCTTTTCATTAGTTTTTCCTCCATTTCTAACACTTTTATTATACTAAAATCAAAGCATAAAGTAAATCAACAAAATACCTAAAAAGTGTTTGCGCTTTTTAGGTATTTTGTTTAATAAGTTATATTAAAATACGAGCTTTTCGTTGATGTAGTCTACTACTTCGTTTATAGGAAGTCTTACCTGCTCCATGGTGTCTCTGTCACGAACAGTCACGCAGCCGTCGTTTTCGGAGTCGAAGTCGTAGGTGATACAGAAGGGAGTACCGATTTCGTCCTCACGGCGGTAACGCTTACCGATAGAGCCTGCCTCATCGTAATCGACCATGAAGTGACGTGAAAGCTCCTCATGGAGTGCCGATGCCTTTTCGGAGAGCTTCTTGGAAAGAGGAAGCACTGCCGCCTTGAAGGGAGCAAGGGCAGGGTGGAAACGCATAACGACACGTGTATCGCCCTCACCAAGAGTTTCCTCGTCGTAAGCTTCTACAAGGAATGCAAGAGCAACACGGTCAGCACCGAGAGAGGGCTCAACAACGTAAGGAATATATTTCTCGTTTGTTTCGGGGTCGAAGTATTCAAGAGACTGACCGCTGTGGTTCTGATGCTGTGTCAGGTCGTAGTCGGTTCTGTCTGCAATACCCCAAAGCTCGCCCCAGCCGAATGGGAACAGGTATTCAAAGTCGGTAGTAGCCTTTGAGTAGAAGGAAAGCTCCTCGGGAGAATGGTCGCGAAGCTTTAAGTTCTCCTTCTTCATGCCGAGATTGTAAAGGAAGTTTGCACAGTAATCCTTCCAGAAAGCGAACCACTCAAGGTCGGTGTCGGGCTTACAGAAGAATTCAAGCTCCATCTGTTCAAATTCTCTTGTTCTGAAGGTAAAGTTACCTGGGGTGATTTCGTTACGGAAGCTCTTACCAATCTGAGCAACACCGAAGGGCACTTTTTTGCGTGAGGTACGCTGAATGTTTGCGAAGTTTACGAAAATGCCCTGTGCGGTTTCGGGTCTGAGGTAAAGCTCTGCCTTTGCGTCCTCGGTTACACCCTGAAAGGTCTTGAACATAAGGTTGAACTTACGGATATCGGTAAAGTAGTCACCTCCGCATTCGGGACATACGATACCGTTTTCCTTGATGTAGTTCATCATTTCTTCATTTGACCAGCCGTCAGCAGGAGAGCCCGAGAAGTCCTCGATGAGCTTGTCTGCACGGTGGCGCGCCTTACAGTCCTTACAGTCCATAAGAGGGTCAGAGAAGCCTCCAACGTGACCTGATGCTACCCAAGTCTGGGGATTCATGAGAATTGCTGAATCAAGACCTACGTTGTACTTTGACTCCTGAACGAATTTCTTCCACCAAGCCTTTTTGACGTTGTGCTTGAACTCAACGCCGAGAGGGCCGTAATCCCAAGTGTTTGCAAGACCGCCGTAAATCTCGGAGCCCGAGTAAATAAAGCCACGGCTCTTACAAAGGGATACGATTTTCTCCATTGTCTTTTCTGTATTGTTCATTTTCATCATCCTTTATATAAAAATATATACTATTTTACCGCGAAAACGCCTTTAAGTCAAGAGCATTTTTCAAGACCTACAGCTTTATTTTCTGTCGGATAGCTGTTTTGTGAAAATAATAATATAAAAATCTAATTTTTTATACTACTTTATTCACCAAGCAAAGCTTTTTCAAATTCCTCTTTTGCAGACTGCCATTCCTGTTCTGCTTCTTGACGCAAAGAGTTTGATTTACCTCTTCGGTTTATTATTTCTTTTGCAATTCTATCTTGTACCGATTTTTCAGGGAGCGGAATTCTTACCTCTTTCAAGGTATCAATATTTATTCCTGCTTGATTATTAAAATTGGTACATAATAATTTCCAATAACCAATTTCGCGTAATACGTTGAAAAATGCCGAAATATACTGTGGATTTATGTCATGTTTTACTGTAATACGTGTCATATGATTAGAAGTTGCACATAAAACGTTCTCCTCGAATACAGTTGTTTTACCAACCAAATCGGAAGAATTAGTATTATTAAAAATGAGTTCATTTTTAATGCAGTAGTCAGTATTTCTTAAAGCGTCTTTAGGAACGTACTTTTTTGTTTCAAATGATAATTCCCCTGCTTTAGTAATGTTAAACGGACGAAGATGTGGAACTCTTAATCTATCAGGTAAATCATCTGCTTGATCTTGTTTTCCTGCTGCAAAGCCTGTAACTATCTTTTCACTGATTTCTCCTATTGTAACAACATCATATTTAGAATTATCAATCTGTTTTCTTAAGTTAGCAAATTTTTGGGAATAAAAGTCTGCATCTATGCGTCCTTTTATTTCAGTAAAAGGTATAGCATACGCTAAGGGTTGTTTTGATGTTTGCAAAAATAAATCTACTTGTTCGAGAACAAACTTAGTAATTCCCTCAAGCAAAGTAATGGCTTCTTTCAACTTCTCTTTATATGAGTAATAAGCATTTGACATAATATTGGTTAAAAGCTTTTCATCACAGCCGACAGGAATGAGGATATCCGATATATCTTGTGTAGTTAATTTTTGCTGAACTTGCCCGCTTGTGTTTCTTTCAATGAGCTTTTTAGCAAGGTTAGAATGAAGATAGTCACGGATAAAGGTAGCTGAACATTCTTTGATATTCTTTATAGCAATTATGTTTGCAGAAATGTTTAATTTTTCATAAGTGTCGTCTATAATTGCACATTGTCCCAAAGAGCCTCTTTGGGAAATAACAATATCTCCTGACGATACTTGAGTTCTGTTTAAGCTGTTGCCAAGTTCTTCTGATATATAAATCAAATCGTCATAATTCATATAGCCTTCCTTTGATATGTTTGTTATACGAACCAAAGGAATACCTGTTTCTTGGTAATCAGTATTTTTTATCGCACTGCCAAAAGGACCGCATATTACGTCGGCAATTTCGCCAAGTGATTTTACACTGTCACCAAACCTTGTACGCAATTTATTTTCAAAAAAAGTATTTTTTGGAAGATTGTAGTTTGTGTCAAAGCGTTTCTTTATAGCCCCCCGATTGACAGCAAAGACGCAAAGGTCTTGCACGTCGGGGGTTATGCAAAAAAAGGCTTTGAGTCCTTTTGAAATTCCTCGTATTTCAAGACAATTTCATCAAGCTGAGAGTCCGTTTTTCTGCCTGTAGCGTCATAGCCGATAAGCTCGGGTGATGCCATAAAGATAGCTTCGTTTTCGTCGGGCTTTTCGTCAGCGTTCCTTTTACGGAGAAATATAATTGATGCCTTTACTCCTGCACCGAAATGTGCAAATGCACATTGGGGAAGACTCACTACTGCAAGAAGCTGGAATTTTTTAAGAATAAAATCACGAACGTATTGCATAGAGCTGTTAGTCAAAATTCCGTCGGGTAAAACAATGGCGGCTTTGCCTGTTCCCGATTTTAAGAACTGATAAATTCGTTCAATAAAGAGAACCTCTGAGCTTTGATTTTTACGAGGCTTGTCCTTGCCCTTTGCATCAGTAACCTTTCCAAGCTCATAGGAGGAAAGATAAGGCTTCTCCTCAAGGCTGACCTTAGAGCCGAAGGGCGGGTTTGTAAGTATCAAATCGAAACGGTTCTCGTCAAAGCCCGCATTACGCTCATGCATCTTTTCTATGCTGTCCAGTGCGTCGTGGCTGATAACGTTCGTATGTCCGTCATCATGCACTATCATATTCATTTTTGCTACGCGTGCAATTTCGTCGTTTATTTCAATTCCGAAAAGGTGTTTTTCTGCAAAATCGTGCCAGTAATTAAAATACTCTACCGTACCCTTTTTGTAATATATTTCAGCTTTATTTCTCATATAGTCGAGTGAATGAAGCAGAAAGCCTCCTGAACCGCATGCAGGGTCAAGCACGTCGGAGTCCTCTTCGGGCTTCATCATACGAACGCAAAACTCAATGATAGGACGGGGTGTGAAATACTGTCCGAAATCTCCCTTAAAGAAGCCGTCCATAAATTGCTCAAAGGCTACTCCCTTTACGTCCAAGTCCGTCTGGTTGAGGTTAATAGCTTCAAGGTGAGAAACTACCGTTCTGAGTACTCTGCTGTCTATTTTTATAGACTCCGTAAAAACCTCGGGGTCTTTTTTCTTCTGCTCGTCGTACAGTGCGTTTATACGTGCGGCAAGAGTGGCTGACGGTTCGTGTGTCTTTATTTGAAATTCATACGGTTCTCCGTCAGGACGTGGTTTTTGTTCGTCGCTTATTTTTACAAAGATAAGCTTACAAAGCTCTCCAAAGGCTGACGGCGGAGAGAGACGGCCTCCTCCCCAAAGTGTTTGGTGGCATTTTTTAATAGCACTTATCAAGTCTTCCCTTGCTACAGGGGATATATCCGATACGGCTTCTCCCTTTTCGTTTACTCCGCCCTTGTGGAAGCGAAACTCCTGAGGGTTTCCGTACGCCTTGGGCAAATCGGCGACAGCGTTCTGCTCACGTTCTTTACTATCGAATTTTCCCGACACGTCAAGAACACACCTTGTTGCACCTGCAACTATAACTACGTATTCAGCTCGAATTTTCGACCATACTGCATTTTCCACACCTCGCTCAACTGCCTGTGAAAATTCAGCGTCTGTTATTCCGTCGCATCTGCATTCTGCAACTGCATACGGACGACGGCAGTCATCGTCTGAAAATATCACTATATCGGCTGTGTCATTAAGTACGGGAACTGCAATTTTTATACGGTTCACAGGATATTCGTATCTGTATATAAGCTCTGCCCATAATTCAGCCCTAACCTTTTCTTCAGGGTTATTAAAGCTTTCAACGTGATTATTTGACGTGAGATACGTTATTTTTGCTCTGCTGTCTTCTCCCGTTAAGTATGCATATCCGTCCTTTATGGCTTTTTCAAGATACGTCATCTTTTTTTCTCTCCTTATTCTCGTCCCGAAGGGACATTTATGTTCTGGAGCATTTATGCTCTAGAGAGTATATCGCATTACGAAGTAATATATCGCACCGCAAGGCATATCGCAAATTCAGTCACGAATTTACGTCGCTGAATTTGATTGCTTTACAATTAAATTCATTATACCATATATTGTATATTAAATCAATGTTTTTGCACTTTTTCATTAAAGTCAGATAGTTTTATTTAACGCTTTCTCTGAACGATTGTGCTGATAAACTTCTTGTGCTAAAAACCAGTATTTACGAATTTACGTAAAATTTACAATTATCATCTTGATTTTTAGTAACGTTTTTTGTAAGATATATTTAAAGAATTTGAGTTAACCAAGACTTAGTTTAATAAAACTAAGTTTAATAAAACTAAATAAACAAAACTTAATTTAGTAAGACTAAATAAATAAAACTAAATAAAAAAACCAAGCAAGTAAGATCAAGTAAGTAATACTAAATATTCAGTCTAACTAAATAAATTTTTAATAGGTAAAAAAATTACTCAAATAAAATACGGGCTTTTCGGGAACTCTAAGTCTATGAAAAGACTTTTGCTTTATCTTAGTGTGGGCTTTTTTGCAGGCTTTATAAACGGACTTGCGGGAACGGGAGGCGGTGTCCTTCTTGTGTTTCTTCTCACCCGCCTCGCATTTCCTGCCGACAAAACCTTTGCCACCACAAACATGACGGTGCTGATACTTTCTTTTGTCAGCCTTTTCTTATATCTAAAAAACGGCACACTCACCCCCGACCTTCTCCCCCGCTTTTTTAAAACCGCCTTTCTCCCCGCAGTTCTCGGCGGTGCGGCGGGAAGTCTTATTCTGTCAAAGGTCAAGGGAAGCTTTCTTAAAAAGCTTTTTGCCGTCCTTGTAATAGTGGGCGGAGTCGGGAGGATTTTCGGATGAGCTTTATTATAGCCGTCCTCACGGGACTTGGAGTCGGCTCGGGAGGACTTTACATTCTTTATCTCACACTCCTAAAGGATATGCCACAGGGAGAGGCACAGGGGCTTAACCTCATATTCTTTATTGCCGCCTCCCTTGCGGCGGCGGTAGTGAATACACTCAAAAAAAGAATATCCTTTTCGGCGGTGCTCCTTTTCTCGCTGACGGGTATAATAGGCACCTTTCTCGGGGCAGGTCTTGCGAGCGTGCTTCACGGAAAAGCTCTGTCCGTCATCTTCGGAGTCCTCCTTGTGAGTGCAGGGGTTATGGGTATATTTGCAAAGCAAAAAAAATAAACTCCTTTTTCTTTAAAAATTAAAAAATTTTTCATATTTTGACAGGTAAAATATAGTATAATACAGTAAAAGAACTAAGAGAAAGAGGAAATAAAATGCTTAAGCTTATAGGAATAAAAAAGGATTACCCTGCAGGAACGGGCAAGGTGGAAGCGCTTCGTGGCATTGACCTTGTTTTCAGAAAGAGTGAATTCGTGTCCATTCTCGGCCCGTCGGGCTGCGGTAAGACTACCATGCTGAATATTATCGGAGGTCTTGACCGTTTTTCAGAGGGCGACCTCATCATCAACGGAAAGTCCACCAAGAACTTTGACGACCGCAACTGGGACACCTACCGAAATCACTCCATCGGCTTCGTTTTTCAGAGCTATAACCTTATTCCTCACCAGAGCGTTTTACAAAACGTTGAGCTTGCACTCACCCTGTCGGGAGTATCCAAGGCAGAACGCCGTCGCCGTGCCCTTGAGGTGCTTGACAGAGTAGGTCTTTCCGAGCAGATATACAAGCGTCCTGCCGAGATGTCGGGCGGTCAGATGCAGAGAGTTGCTATTGCCCGTGCTCTTGTAAATAATCCCGATATCATTCTTGCCGACGAGCCCACAGGTGCACTTGATACCGAAACAAGCGTACAGGTTATGGAGATACTCAAGGAGATATCAAAGGACCGCCTCGTTATCATGGTTACCCACAATCCCGACCTTGCCGAGCGTTATTCAACCAGAATAATAAATATGCTTGACGGCAAGATTACGGGAGATTCCATGCCCTGCACCGAGGAGGCGACAGAAAAGAGAGCTGACGAGAACTCGAAGAAGCCCACCATGACTCTCAAAACCTCCTTCTCCCTTTCCCTTAAAAACCTTTTCACCAAAAAGGCGAGAACAATCCTTACAGCCTTTGCAGGCTCTATCGGTATTATAGGAATTGCACTTATTTACGCCCTTTCCGAGGGATTTACCACCTACATTGACGAGGTACAGGAGGATGCCCTTTCGTCATATCCCCTGACCGTTGAGGAGGAGGTAGTTGACCTCTCCACCCTCATGCAAACCTTCATGGGAATTTCGGCAGAAGGTGTCGAGCATGAGCTTGACGCTATCTACGTAAAGCCTGCCCTTTATAACATAATTGAGTCCATGAACAGCGTGGAGACCTCAAAAAACGACCTTCGTGCCTTCAAGGAGTTTATAGAAAAAGAGAAGAGTGACCCCGAGGGAAGACTCGCACCCGCCCTCAGCGGAATACAGTACAGCTACAATCTCACACTTCCCGTGTATACCGAAAGTGCCGACGGAAAGGTGATATGTTCGGATACTCAAAGTCTTTTACAGGAGCTTGCACTCAAATACATGAAGGTGGACTTCTCCTCTATGATTTCGGCAAACGAGGAGATGCAAAGAAGCGGCTCTATGATGAGTATGTTCTCTCCCATGTCTGCGGGTATCAAGCTTTGGCAGGAGATACTCCCAGGCAAGAACGGCGAGATTATAAATCCCCTCATTAACGAGCAGTATGAGCTTGTTTACGGTGCATGGCCAAAAAGCTACGATGAAATTCTTCTTGTAGTTGATAAAAACCATGAGCTTGACGATATAACCCTTTACGCTCTCGGTCTTACCACCGAGGAGCAGGTAGGTAGCATTATCACCGCCGCATCAAAGGAAACCGAGCTCGAAAGAAACAACTCACGCTGGACGTACCGTGAAATATGCTCCAAGGAATACAGAATTGTTCTTCCCTCTGAGTGCTACGCCCTTGACGAAAAAACAGGTCTTTATACCGACCTTCGTGACAGCGATACGGGACTCAGACTCCTTTATTCAAACGCCCTTCCTCTTAAGGTCACGGGTATCATAAGACCCTCTGAAACCAGTGAATCACACATGCTGACAGGCACTATTGCATATACGTCGCTTCTCACCGAGTACGTTTTGGAGAACACCAAAAACTCACCTGCGGTAACGGCACAGAAGGAGAGTCCCGACAAGGACATCTTCACAGGAAAGCTTTTCCGTGACAGTGCCGACACATCGTCTGATGAAAAGAAGAAGGAAGCATTCCTTTCCTACACAGCAAGGCTTTCCGAAAAGGAAAGAGCAGAGCTTTATATCAGTATTATGAGTATCCCCGACGATGCTCTTATAAACTCCAAGGTTGAGGGAATACTGGGCATTATGACGAGAGAGGATATTGAAAACGCCATGCTCGACTCGGTAACGTCAGAGATGAATATCTCAAAGGACGAGGTTGTGGAATACCTTGCAGGAATGCCCGACTCTGAGCTTGACCGCATAATGTATGAGATAATTTCAGGTGAAATCAAAGCAGAATATGCCGACACCGTAAGGGAACAGCTTATCGACATTCCCGAAGGTCAGCTTTCTCTGATGCTTGACACAGTTCTCACCTCTGCCACGAACGAGGACTTTGCAAACTACTTTAATACTCTTATGGATTTCTCCACGGCGACCCTTGAAAGCAATCTTACACGTCTCGGCGTACTCGACCTTGACAGTCCCTCGGCTATCAACTTGTACGCATCAAGCTTTGAGAACAAGGATATTATAGAGGAAATTATTGCGGAATACAACAAGGGGCATGACGAGCTTGAACAAATTAAGTATATCGACTATATCGGTATCATGATGTCCTCTATTACAACCATTATAAACACTATAACCTACGTGCTTATAGCCTTTGTTGCAATTTCCCTTATCGTTTCATCTATAATGATAGGCGTTATAACTCTTATTTCGGTACAGGAGAGAACAAAAGAAATCGGTATTCTCCGTGCTATCGGTGCTTCCAAAAAGGACGTTTCGCTTTTGTTCAATGCCGAGACCATTCTCATAGGACTTGCCTCGGGAATACTTGGCGTCGTAGTGACGTATCTTCTTTGCATACCCATCAATGCACTTATCCACGCACTGACAGGTATTACAACACTGAGTGCATACCTGCCCATGCCCGTAGCTCTCGTTCTTATTTCTATCAGCGTTATCCTCACCCTCTTCTCGGGAATTATTCCATCGAGAAGTGCGGCGAAGAAGGACCCTGTAGTAGCCCTCAGAACAGAATAGGGTGAAAGCTTAGAGATTTTGGTTTTTATGAGAGAAAACTTTTTATAAAAAAGTCGCCTTCGGCAACTAATTGTAAAGTTCGCTAACGCTCACGATTTTTATAGGTAGACTTTGTTTTTTACAATGAGTTGCGATGCAATTTCCTATGTAATAAAAAGCTTTCTCTCATACTCTCTTTCAAAAATTTTTATATAAAAAACAAAGGGCTTCAATGAAGTCCTTTGTCATAGTTTTGGGGAGAGTTTAAGAGAGGGGGATTTTATAAAAATCCTCCTCTCTTGTATTATATACCTCGAAGTTTTGCATTTGGGATATACTCTTTTACCGCTTCAAGCATTTCTTCAAGCTCACACTTTTCAAAGCCTGTAAGGCTTTTGTCAAGAACGTTGTCCGAAAGCTTAAAGGCTTGGAGGAAATATTTTTCCGAGCCACGAAGCCACTCTCCGATTTTTCTCATATCCTCCACTGTGTGAAGCTCACGAACGAGGGTAGTACGAAATTCATGGTCTACCCCCGACTCTCGTAAAAGCCCGACGCTTTTTTCAACGCCTGATACGTCGAAGTTCTCAAGTCCTACCGTTTTTGCGTAAGACTGTTTTGAATTCTTTATATCCATAGCAACGTAGTCAATGAGTCCCGACAGAAGAAGCTCTTGAAGCCTTAGGGGGAGTGTTCCGTTGGTGTCAAGCTTTACGAGAAGTCCCCTCTCCTTTATCTTTTTCATAAAAGCGCCGATATCAGCGTTAAGGAGTGGCTCCCCTCCCGTAATGCATACACCGTCAAGAAAGCCTCGTCTCTTGTCGAGAACCGAGAGTACCTCCTCCTCCGAAATCTCGTGAACCGTCGACGGGGCAAGAACAAGGTCGCCGTTATGGCAGAAGGGGCAACGGAGGTTACAACCGCCCGTAAAGACGGTAGCGGCAGTTTTTTCGGGAAAATCAAGAAGCGTCAGCTTCTGAAAGCCGTGTATTTTCATATCATTCCAAAAAACCGAAAGCGGTCTCCTTCATAATATTGACCTTATCGGCTGAAACGTAGAATTCGCCGAAGCCGTTTAAGGTATAGTAGCTGTACTGTGCCGAATGCGAATAGAAGCGGTAGTCAAGCTCCTCACCCTTTTCGGTGGTAATAAGCATACGGAGTGTTTCTCCCCCGTATTTGCTGTCCTTGGAATAGGAGGTAACTATCACGTAGAAGATTGAACGGTAAAGCTCTTTAAAATCGGCAATGCTTGCAGGCTTTCCGTTAACAGTAACCGAAAGCTCCTCGCCTGTTCCTGAAATGGCAAACTCTGCCGATTTACCATTTTCCTCGTATCTCACTGTTGCGATGTCCTCTATATCTAAAAGGAAAATTTCGGAGGATACCCAAACAAGCATATCCCA
Organism: Eubacteriales bacterium; assembly: GCA_045653035.1. Classification (GTDB taxonomy): domain Bacteria; phylum Bacillota; class Clostridia; order Oscillospirales; family SIG627; genus RGIG6353. Next base: position 4,895 of record JAZOLO010000002.1, on the reverse strand, counting down.
GTCAAGGAACGTAAGCGACTCGGGTGAAACTCTTGCAACAATGTTATTATTCACGGAGTATGCGATAAAATCTCCTCTTTCCTCGTCCTTTACAAGATAAAGCTCCTCGGAAAAGGCAGGATACTTATAGCTGAAGGAATAATCTGACGTGTCACGCCCCTCGGCATCGAAAAAGCCGTACTCTTGGAGTGCCTCGGGTGTAACACCCTCTCCGTATAGAATAGTAGACGTACCCTCAAGTGCAAGAAGCATATTCAGAAGCTGTTCAAAGCTTGTAAGGCTTGTTGCATTATTGCCCATTGGGTAGGTTATGCGGTGGGTGGAGTTATTGCCGTAGGTAAGGCTTCCTGTGGCTTTTTCAATGGAGATAAACCGCTCACCCTTCTTATTTAAATGGAAGCTTAAAAGCTCAAACTTGCGGTTTTCTTTTACGGTATGGACAACAGAGGGCTTAACGTAGCTGCTTTTGGGAAGAAGCACCGAGACTTCAACGCCGGTATCCACAACGTAAAGGGCATCTCTGCCCGAAAGATATGCATAGTAGCCGTCCTCGTCGGGTGTCTTGTCACCTACGATTATTTTATAGCTGTCCTTCTCGTCGTTATAGGTAACAACGAAGTAGTTTTCGGGATTTTCAGGATCTATGCCGTACTCGTGAAGTGCGTTTAAATTAGCTTCCTCCACGTATCTTACAGCGAGCATGTTGAGGGTGTTTACTCTAAGCTGTGCCATTATTTCCTCGTTCTTGTCGTAGCCCTCAAGACCCTCAATAGCATAGGCACCGCTTTTTTTATGAAGCATAGTGTACTCACCGTGAGTATTATGAACAAATATTGAGTTCATGTCGGCGTTTTCTATCTTTTCAACGATGTAAGGTCTGCCGTTCTTTGTAGACTCGCCGAAAGCACCGATAACCGCCACGTCACTCTTGTCGCCCTTCTCCTTTATATAGCACATCTTACCGCTTTTAAAGGAGAAGCCTTTATTATCGTCAACGTCGCTCCACTTCTTGCCGTCGGTGGAATAGACGTAGCTTTTATCCGCCATAAGTCCCGTTACCTTAACGGTATCCCCCTCAAGGGTAGCGTTAAGTGAGGGGGCGGGGCTCTTTGCTTCGTCACCGCTGGCAAGCATAAAGTAAATAACGGAAAGTGCTACTGCAAGAACAAGAAGAAGCCCCGACAATATCATCTGCTTTTTAAATTTAGTCATTACAAATGCCTCCTCCTAAGGAATACAAGGAAGGCTGCAAGAAGCACGACTGAGGGAAGCACCACTATAAGTGCAATGAGCCAGTTCTGACTTGTCTTATTGTCTATTGTAAGCGTTGTATCGTTATACACCTTATAGTTTACGTCAAGCATCATAGTTTCGTCGGTTATCTCCGAGACGATGGACTTGATAATTTCGGTGTTTCCGTAGGTGTTGCGATAAGTGCCAAGGAACATATCGCCCGCAAGGTAGGTAGAGCCTCCAACAATGAGATAGTTTACGTCGGTCTCGGCGGTCTCCTCGTTAAACTCTCTGTTCGATGCCGCAACGAGTACGGGAACAGACACGTTTTTATTCTCTGTTTCGGGAATAGCTGCGGTGTAGTAGGTTGCAAGAATTGCACCCACCGAGTGAGAAACGTCGGTTACAGGGAGAATTTCAAGGGGTACTGTATAGAAGGATACTGTCTTGATGGGGTTATCTGCACCAGAAAGACGACGATGGAACTTTGTGAGGTCCATGGTTTCATCCTCTACCGCCTCACTTACGTATCTTGTGATAAGGGCGAGGCTGTTCATGGAGGCTACCGAGTTCTTTTCGTCTATTATCTGATAGCCGTGTCTTATTCTAACACCCCAGTTCTCACAAAGCTCGTCAAGGTTGGAAAGCTCAGGTGTGTCGGGGCCGACAAAAAGCATTGCGTTTCCGCCGCCCTCAAGGTAACGGCTGAGTCTTGTTATTTCACTCGTGCCCTGCTCCTCACTCTCGATGCCCGTAAAGTCCTTCTTGGGGTCGTTTATAATCACGAGCTTTGTGTCCTCGGGTATCTCGTTTTGTGACAGGTCGATATTCTCTACTACAAACCCCGCATCAACAAGGAGTGCCTTAAGCTGTACGGGTACTGTTTCGGAGTGGTTTGTAACAAAGAGTGCACGTGGCATTTCCTCACGTGTTACCTTGATAAGAGAGGAGGTAAAGCGGTACTCGCCGTTGAATGCGTAGTACTGATATGCTCCGTTCTGATCCTCGGTGTAAACGAAGCACTCCCACATATCAAAGGCGGTATGACGCTTATCGCTTTCAACGATAATAGTGGTTGCCTTAAGGTCGTAGTCACGTCGGTATTTCGCTACAGCCGAGGGATTTTTGAGCATATCTATATACTCTATCTTTATATTTTTATACTTTGCCTCGTATTCAAGGGCAAGTGTTTTTACACTCTTGGCGTATTCGTTTTCGTCAAGCTCGTCGAGAGGTGTGAAGAAAATGAACTTAATTTCACCCTCTCCCATATCCTCAAGGAGAGCATGAGATGCATCTGAAATCTCGTAGAGCTGTTCTTCGGTGAGGTCGACGAAAAGGTTAAAGCGTTCGGTGAGTGAGGTCACGACAAGGTTGAGAAGAAAGACCAAAGCAATAAAGAATACTGCAAGAATTACCGATGCCGAGCCGTATTTGAGGGTCTTTTTGTCGAAATTTATCTTTTTCATATTTTTATCTCCTTACGACCAACGGCGTTTCTCGTATACTCTTACTGTAAGGAATATGAAAATTGCCGAAAGGGAAATGTAATAAACTATGGAAGAAGCGTCAAAAATACCGTGACGGAAGTTTACAAAGCGGTCAAGAATTGAAAACCACTTGATGAACACACGGATAAAGTCATTAGGAATAGACGAAGAAAATAAGCCGACAAGAAGTGTTGCAAGAATTACCGCAATTGAGCCGATTGCCGCAATGAACTGGCTTTCGGTAAGGGAGGATATGAAAAGCCCGATGGCGATAAGCGCCATTGCAACGAAAGAAACTCCAATAAAGTTCGAGATAACTTCGGCAGTATTTACCGTGCCGTAGCGGGATACGGGAATAAGGTTTAAAAGAGATATTGCAAAGGTCATTTCAAAAAGGGTGAGTGCCGCCATGAACTTTGCGAAGACGATATTGAAAAGCGTTACGGGAGAGGTGAGAAGGAGCTGTTCTGTCTTTGTTCTTCTCTCCTCGCTGAGAAGCTTCATTGTAAGAATGGGTATAAGAATAATAAAGAAAATTATCATTATGAAAAAGTAGTTAGCAAATGAGGTGGTTGCCGAAAAGAAGTTTGAAAACCACACTATTGCTCCCGACAGTGCAAGAAACACTGCCATGAATATGTAGCCGAGAGTGGATGTGAAGTAAGAGGTGAATTCTCTTTTATAAATTGCAAGCATTATTTTACCTCCCCTGCCATAGTAAGTCTTGCGAAGATATCCTCAAGAGTCAGGCTGACGTTTTCAAGTCCCAAAAGGGGCACGTCCTTCGAGGCAAGAAGTCTGAAAAGTCCGTGACGCACGTCAACTGACGGGTCTGACTCAAAGACAACGGTAGAGATACCCTCCTCACCCTTTTCAAGCCATACCTTAAGAACGCCGTCAACAGCCCCCACAAGGTGGAGTGCGGTCTTCCCGTCACGGGTGGCAAGCTTCGCTCGGTACTTCATAACGCCCGACGTATTTGAAAGAAGGTCTGCCGCTCTTGAATCGGCAACGATTTTTCCCTTGTTTATAATAAGTATTCTGTCGCAAACCGCCTGTACCTCTGAAAGAATATGTGTTGAAAGGATAACGGTGTGCTTCTTACCGAGGTTTTTAATAAGTGCTCTTATCTCTACTATCTGGTTGGGGTCAAGACCAACGGTGGGCTCGTCGAAAATAAGCACCTTAGGGTCGCCCACAAGAGCCTCTGCAATTCCTACTCTCTGACGGTAGCCCTTTGAAAGATTCTTTATAACTCTCGTCTTAACGCCCCCGATACCCGTCATCTCGCATATCTCGTCAAGATGCTTTTTACGGGGAAGCACAGCACCTCGAAGCTCGTAGACGAACTTTAAGTACTCCATAACCGTCATGTCCTGATAAAGAGGAGGCTGTTCGGGAAGAAAGCCTATATTCTGCTTTGCTCCCTTTGGGTCTTCAAAAACGTCGATACCATTTATAATAGCCTTACCCGAGGTAGCCGAAAGGTAGCCTGTTAAAATATTCATAGTGGTACTCTTTCCCGCACCGTTAGGCCCGAGAAAGCCCATTATCTCACCGTCTGCAACGGTGAAGGTAAGATTGTCAACAGCCGTCTTGTTGCCAAATTTTTTGGTAACTCCGATTATTTCAATCATGTTGTTCTCCTTGCTTTTTATCTTTTCCGATAAATTGTATCAAAAAATTATAGACAAAGTTTGTACAAATAAAAAATTATACGCTATTATTATACAGTTATTATCGGATTTGTGCAATATGTTTGACAAAATTAAATTTATGGAGTATAATAACTTATGACCGAATCGGACGGTTGCGTGGCATAAGCCTAAAGGTGTGTCATGAGGAAAGTCCGGGCTCCATAAGGCAAGGATAACAGGTAACGCCTGCCGAAGGCGAGTTCAGGGAAAGTGCAACAGAAAGAAACCGCCGTTTTTAAAGCCTAGGCTTAACGGTAAGGATGGAAAGGCGAGGTAAGAGCTCACCGGCGCGGCGGAGACGTCGCGGCCATGTAAACCCTATCCGGAGCAACACCGCAAGAGGCGGAGCGAAAGCTCCATATCCGCCTGATAAGACCTCGAAGGTGGCATGAGACAGAGGGCGACCTCTGCCCTAGATAGATGACCGTACAAGAAGCTTTGCTTCCTGACAAAACCCGGCTTATAGATTCGGTCG
>JAZOLO010000001.1:0-1512 GCA_045653035.1 Eubacteriales bacterium | reverse complement strand
ACCCTTGTAAACCTTGTAAAGAGGAGGCATAGCACAATATATATGTCCCTGTTCAACAAGAGGCTTCATATGACGATAGAAAAGAGTAAGAAGCAGTGTTTTAATGTGAGCACCGTCAACATCGGCATCCGCCATAAGAATGATTTTTCCGTATCTGAGCTTTGACATATCAAACTCCTCGCCAACACCACAGCCCACAGCTATAATAATAGGCTTTATCTGTTCGCTGGAGAATATTCTGTCAAGTCTTGCCTTTTCAACGTTTAATATTTTACCTCTCATGGCAAGAATAGCCTGAAAACGGCTATCACGGCCTTGCTTTGCAGTACCTCCCGCAGAGTCTCCCTCTACAAGAAAGAGTTCTGATTCTTCAACATTCTTTGTCTGACAGTCAGCAAGTTTACCCGGAAGTCCCGAGCCTTCAAGTGCAGATTTCTTTCTGGTTAGCTCTCTTGCTTTTCTTGCCGCCTCTCTTACTCTTGCCGATTGAATTGCCTTTTCAATAATTGTTCTTCCCACACTGGGATTTTCTTCAAGGTATTCACCAAGCTTTTCCAGCATAAGAGCTTCAACAAGTCCCCTTATTTCTGCATTACCCAGCTTGCTCTTAGTCTGACCTTCAAACTGAGCTTCAGGCAATTTTACGCTGACAATGGCACAAATCCCCTCTCTTGCATCCTCGCCCGACAGATTTTTGTCATCGGCTTTGAGAAAACCATACTTTCTGCCATATTCATTAAGCACCTTTGTAAGAGCGTTTTTAAAGCCTGTTTCGTGCATACCGCCCTCAATGGTATTGATGTTGTTGGCAAAAGTAACAAGAGTTTCGTTATAGGTGTCATTATACTGAAGGGCAACCTCTATTGTAACGTCGCCCTTTTTGCCTGCAACGTAAATAACGTCATCATGGAGCATTTTAGCATGCTTTTTGTTATTGAGAAACTCAACATAGCTCTTAATTCCGCCCTCAAAGCAAAGCTCAGCATGACGCTTATGCTCTTCCTTGATATTACCCATGCCCTTTTCAAGAGTGAGAATATCCTCTTCCATCTCGTCCTCGTCCATAACCGCCTGGTCGGATAAGGTACCCTCATCTCCTGTGATTTCCAGTTCTTCATCATCGGCAATATCTCGTAAATCTATAAGTTCGATTGTAAGACCTGCATTAAGAAATGCCTGTTCACGAAGTCTTGTCAGAACTGTTTTGTAGTCAAAAACAAGCTCGTCAAATATTTCAGGGTCAGGCTTGAAACGAACATAAAGACCATGCTTGTCTGTTTCTCCTTCGTCCTTTATGGGACGAGCCACAACACCTCTTTCAAAGCGTTCGGTAAGTTTTCTTCCGCCGTGACAGTTTTCGATTTCTGTCCACTCGCTCAGAGCATTAACAACCGAGGCACCAACACCATGAAGACCGCCTGATATCTTATAGCCGTCACCGCCGAATTTTCCGCCCGCATGAAGAACGGTAAATACAACCTCTACTGTAGGTATGCCCATCTTTGGATGAAT